>NZ_CP152035.1:0-885000 GCF_040869405.1 Bacillus sp. FSL K6-2869 | reverse complement strand
CTCACCGACTTCGGGTGTTGCAAACTCTCGTGGTGTGACGGGCGGTGTGTACAAGGCCCGGGAACGTATTCACCGCGGCATGCTGATCCGCGATTACTAGCGATTCCAGCTTCACGCAGTCGAGTTGCAGACTGCGATCCGAACTGAGAACAGATTTGTGGGATTGGCTAAACCTTGCGGTCTCGCAGCCCTTTGTTCTGTCCATTGTAGCACGTGTGTAGCCCAGGTCATAAGGGGCATGATGATTTGACGTCATCCCCACCTTCCTCCGGTTTGTCACCGGCAGTCACCTTAGAGTGCCCAACTGAATGCTGGCAACTAAGATCAAGGGTTGCGCTCGTTGCGGGACTTAACCCAACATCTCACGACACGAGCTGACGACAACCATGCACCACCTGTCACTCTGTCCCCGAAGGGAAAGCCCTATCTCTAGGGTTGTCAGAGGATGTCAAGACCTGGTAAGGTTCTTCGCGTTGCTTCGAATTAAACCACATGCTCCACCGCTTGTGCGGGCCCCCGTCAATTCCTTTGAGTTTCAGTCTTGCGACCGTACTCCCCAGGCGGAGTGCTTAATGCGTTAGCTGCAGCACTAAGGGGCGGAAACCCCCTAACACTTAGCACTCATCGTTTACGGCGTGGACTACCAGGGTATCTAATCCTGTTCGCTCCCCACGCTTTCGCTCCTCAGCGTCAGTTACAGACCAGAGAGTCGCCTTCGCCACTGGTGTTCCTCCACATCTCTACGCATTTCACCGCTACACGTGGAATTCCACTCTCCTCTTCTGCACTCAAGTTTCCCAGTTTCCAATGACCCTCCCCGGTTGAGCCGGGGGCTTTCACATCAGACTTAAGAAACCGCCTGCGAGCCCTTTACGCCCAATAATTCCGGACAACGCTTGCCACCTACGTATTACCGCGGCTGCTGGCACGTAGTTAGCCGTGGCTTTCTGGTTAGGTACCGTCAAGGTGCAAGCAGTTACTCTTGCACTTGTTCTTCCCTAACAACAGAGCTTTACGATCCGAAAACCTTCATCACTCACGCGGCGTTGCTCCGTCAGACTTTCGTCCATTGCGGAAGATTCCCTACTGCTGCCTCCCGTAGGAGTCTGGGCCGTGTCTCAGTCCCAGTGTGGCCGATCACCCTCTCAGGTCGGCTACGCATCGTCGCCTTGGTGAGCCGTTACCTCACCAACTAGCTAATGCGCCGCGGGTCCATCTGTAAGTGACAGCCGAAACCGTCTTTCATCCTTGAACCATGCGGTTCAAGGAACTATCCGGTATTAGCTCCGGTTTCCCGGAGTTATCCCAGTCTTACAGGCAGGTTACCCACGTGTTACTCACCCGTCCGCCGCTAACATCCGGGAGCAAGCTCCCTTCTGTCCGCTCGACTTGCATGTATTAGGCACGCCGCCAGCGTTCGTCCTGAGCCAGGATCAAACTCTCCGAAAAAGTACAAAACCGAAGTTTTGCTTTTCGCCAGTTTGACTGACTACCTATGATGTATCATAGGATTTTTTTATAAAAACTCGAATTAACAGGTACGTTTTGTCTTGTTTAGTTTTCAAAGATCATCTTCGTTATCGCTCAGAGGCGACTTTCTTAATATAACATTTGAGCACTGTGTGCGTCAAGTGTTTTTCTGAATTTCTTTTTGTCAGCTTTTCTTTAAAAGCAACTCAGTTGCTCATTAGCGACGTTTAATAATATACCATCATAATATTCATACGTCAATATCTTTTTTAACAAAATATCCTCGATGATAGATTTTTTGCCCCTTCGTCTCAATTGGCTCTACTAGCACAATTCCTTTTTCCACAAAGAAATCAATCATCACACTAAGATCAGGTGTGAAATGTTTGAGATCAGGATGTGCAAGAAGCTCGCCAAACAGCCAAATATCCTGCTGTTCCATGACATGACGCAAATGAGCCGCACCAATTTCTGCTTTTGAATGAATCAAGAAATCATTCGCTAGGAATAAAAGTTCTAACCGTTTATGAAGACTTTCGTGGCTTTCAATCAACTCTGAATAAAGTTTATATACTTCCGGCTCCATATGACGTACTTGGTTCCAAACGGTCACTTCTGGGTGGAAGCCTTTATCAATCACTTCAATACGCGCCAGATGATGCAGGGCATGCACAATGGAATTATATGCATCGAGGAATTGATTTGATTCAAAAAATGCTTTTCCTTCTATATATCTGCGAATGAGCTTGCCATATTCTAAACCAATTTTGAGCTTACGGTTAGAAAACGGGAATGTACTCAGTTCATCAATCAAGTTGAAAATATATTCATTTCGATCAAACAGGACTTTTCCGTTTAAAATCCAATCAATAATCCGCCTGTTGGTACCTAAGGTAATCCATTCCTTCAACTGATCATCTGTGACAACATTTAAAGAAGCTGTCTGGTGATCGGATTCATAGTGCTTAATAAATAAAGGTTCTTCCGCATCCTTTACGATGACTAGAAGCGCTGCATCAAAGTTATCCGTCTCAGAAGATACTTTATGCCTTCTTTCTACTATAATCACAGCTAATGTATCTGGATGACTTGCTCTCTCTTGATAAATAGGACGGAGAAGATTTTCCATAGTGATTCCTCCAATACTCGGGTGTAAGGTTCTTCTCTAATGCTATGTATTTCTCCTCATAGAATCAAAATTCCTTCAATACATGAAAAAAGATCGTTGAATCATTATAAGCAATTTATTCACAAAACTCTATAACTAATTCAAACAGAAAGGTAAAATGTGCTATATTGGAGATAAGGGGGACTAGGGATGGCGAAATACTCCAGTAAGATTAATAAAATCAGAACATTTGCACTTAGTTTGGTTTTTGTTGGTTTTTTGATCATGTATATCGGTGTGTTCTTTAAGGAATCGGTCTGGCTGTCGACCTTCTTTATGCTACTCGGCGTGTTATCGATTGGATTGAGTACAGCCGTTTACTTTTGGATCGGTATGCTTTCTACGAAGGCAGTCCGTGTCGTATGTCCAGGCTGTGAGAAGGAAACAAAAGTGCTTGGGCGGGTGGACATGTGCATGCATTGCAGAGAGCCACTTACACTCGATCCAGCATTAGAAGGCAAAGAGTTTGATGAATCCTACAATCGAAAAAAGTCATAAAAATAAGCTGACCATTCAACTGGTCAGCTTTTTCATTAATGATTTTCTTTTTTTGCACATTCTTGACAAGTGCCATAGATCTCCAAGCGATGATGACTTACTGTAAAACCTGTTACATGGGATGCAAGCTGTTCTACTTCATCAAGGCCAGGATAGTGAAAGTCAACGATCTTTCCGCAGTTTTCACAAATCGCATGGTAATGGTCAGATGTCGCAAAATCAAATCGGCTTGAGGAATCCCCATACGTTAATTCTTTTACTAATCCAGATTCCCGGAAGACTCGTAAATTGTTGTAAACCGTTGCTACACTCATATTAGGAAATTTTCCTTCAAGTGCCTTATATATATCGTCCGCGGTTGGGTGTGTCATAGAATTTACGAGAAACTCCAAGATGGCATGGCGCTGCGGAGTAATTCGAACACCGGTTTCTTTTAGAGCGTCTAAAGCATCTTTTAGTTCGTGAGCAGCCATTTCATCATGCACCTCTCTTTTCAAAAATATTCTTATATTATAATCTTTATAAATAGTGTACCCCCAGAGCCGAAACTTTGTCAATTACAATCCTCTTTTTTACCTATTCTTCTATACAAAAAAGACCGGCACGACTGCCGATCTCATCTCGTCAACATATTAAGCGTGAGCTTTCAGTTCCTCAAGCGCTTCTTCCACATGATCTTTCACCTTTACTTTACGCCACTCTTTCACAAGCTTTCCTTCTTTATTAATAAGAAACGTTGAGCGTTCAATTCCCATGTATTCCTTACCAAAGTTCTTTTTCAGCTTCCATACACCGAAAGCTTCAGACAATTTTTGTTCGTCATCTACAAGAAGCAGGAAAGGTAAGTCATGTTTTTCTTTAAACTTTTGGTGCTTGTCTTGACCGTCTGGGCTTACGCCGATAATCACAGCATCTAATTCGGCAAAGCTTTGATGGCGGTCACGAAAATCACAGGCTTCCGTTGTGCAGCCCGGCGTCATATCTTTTGGATAAAAATAAAGGACAATGTGTTTCCCTTTAAAATCAGAGAGCTTTACTTTCTCTCCATTATCACCAAGTAATTCAATATCAGGTACTTGCTGCCCCACTTCGATTGTCATGATACAATCCCTCCAACCTATTTTTTCATTAGCCTATCCAATTTCGAGAAGATATTCAACTAAGGACGCTTGCATCGGCATGTTAAAATAATGATAGACGACGTGATACGTTGAGATAGGAGGCTATTTATGAAATTCACCGAATCAGAAAAATTACATCAAGAGGCGCTGGAGCATATTGTTGGAGGGGTTAACAGCCCATCTCGTTCATATAAAGCAGTGGGCGGCGGGTCACCTGTTGCAATGGAAAAAGGCGAAGGCGCTTATTTTTGGGATGTTGACGGAAACCGTTATATCGACTATTTAGCAGCATACGGTCCAATTATTACGGGACATGCTCATCCTCATATTACAAAAGCCATCACGAAAGCAGCCGAGACGGGTGTCCTTTACGGAACACCAACGAAGCATGAAGTCACTTTTGCTAAGATGCTGAAGGAAGCGATGCCTGCTTTGGACAAAGTTCGTTTTGTCAATTCAGGTACAGAAGCTGTGATGACGACTATCCGTGTCGCTCGCGCTTATACAGGCAGAACAAAGATCATTAAGTTTGCCGGATGTTACCACGGCCATTCTGATCTTGTGCTAGTTGCGGCTGGCTCTGGACCTTCCACTTTAGGAACACCAGATTCAGCGGGCGTGCCTAAAAGTATTGCTAATGAAGTCATTACCGTTCCATTCAACGATATAGACAGCTACAAAGAAGCATTAGACCGCTGGGGTGATGAAGTAGCAGCTGTTCTTGTTGAGCCAATTGTCGGGAACTTTGGCATCGTAGAGCCTAAAGACGGTTTCCTGCAGCAGGTTAATGACCTGACTCATGAAAAAGGGGCTCTAGTCATCTATGATGAAGTCATTACAGCTTTCCGCTTTATGTATGGTGGTGCACAGGACTTGCTTCAAGTAAAACCTGACCTCACTGCATTAGGTAAAATTATCGGCGGCGGTCTTCCAATCGGCGCTTACGGCGGCAAAAAAGAAATTATGGAGCAAGTCGCCCCGCTTGGACCAGCCTACCAAGCTGGTACGATGGCAGGTAATCCCGCCTCCATCCTTTCTGGTATTGCATGCTTGGAAGTGTTAAAAGAAGACGGGGTGTACGAACGTCTTGATCAGCTCGGGGCCATGTTAGAAGAGGGAATTTTAGCCCACGCAAAAAAACATCAAGTAGATATTACAGTGAATCGTTTAAAAGGTGCTCTCACCATTTATTTTACAAAAGAAACGATTGTGAACTACGAGCAGGCTGAAAATACGGATGGTGAAATGTTCGCCCGTTTCTTTAAATTCATGCTCGCACAAGGTATTAACCTCGCGCCTTCTAAATATGAAGCATGGTTCTTAACCATTGCACATACTGAAAATGATATTTCTGAAACGCTAATAGCGGTAGATCATGCGTTTGAACAACTGAAACAATCATAATGAAGAGAAAAACAGACGTAAATTCATGCGTCTGTTTTTTTATTTACCAGCTCTTGATTGTCAAAAGCGAGTGAATCTGTTACATTTTTTCTCAATACCTTCTTTTGATGTTTTCATGAACTTTCAAAAATCACTTGAATATTTCGGAAGACCGCTGTATATTACTTAGTTGTTTCATCAAAATATTTATGATATATGACAAGTGGTCATCTATTATCGAAAAGAAAGGAATGCAGGGACAAAACCAATGAAACTTGGAGCCCGTATTTTAAAAACTGGTATTGCCATTGTACTCGCGCTTTACCTGGCAACATGGCTTGGGTTGCCGACACCCGTCTTCGCGGGAATTGCAGCTGTATTTGCTATCCAGCCATCTATTTATCGATCATTTTTAACGATTGTTGATCAAGTGCAAGCCAATATTATTGGAGCAGCACTTGCCATTACGTTCGGTCTGCTTTTTGGCACAGGACCAGTCATCATCGGCTTAACTGCCGTCATGGTCATTGCGATTAATTTAAAGCTGAAGATTGAACACACGATTCCGATTGCACTCGTAACCGTCATCGCGATTTTAGAAAGTGCAGGGGATCATTTCCTTTCCTTTGCCTTAATTCGAACAGCAACTGTGGTGTTAGGCGTACTTTCTTCATTTTTAGTGAATTTGATTTTCCTGCCGCCAAAGTATGAAACAAAGCTTGTTCATCACATTATGGAAAATACGGAGGAGATTTTAAAATGGATCCGTCTGAGCTCCAGACAGTCTACTGATCATTCCACTTTAAAGGATGACATCGATCAAATAAAAGAACGTATGATCAAATTAGATCACATTTACTTGTTATACAAAGAAGAACGAAGCTATTTAAAGAAAACGACCTATGTCAAATCTAGAAAGCTTGTTTTATTCAGACAGGCAATCATGACGTCTAATCGAGCACTGTACTTGCTGAAAAAGCTTCATAAGTTAGAAAATGAAATTCATTTGATGCCAGAGCATTTCAGAGAGAGCTTAACAGATGAGATTGATTATTTGCTTTATTGGCATGAACGTACCTTAATGAAATTTGTTGGAAAAATGAAACCGCAGGACGATGACTTCCAAAATGAATGCTCTCTTCGTCTTGAAACATTAACGAAATCATTTATTCAGCACCAGCAAAATCAAGAAAACGACTTACTCGATTACAATATGCTGAATGTGATGTCGAGTATTATTGAATACCGTGATGAATTGGAGCATCTAGATACTTTGATTACAAGCTTCCAAACATATCACCCAAAAGATAGTGAGATTGAGACAGAAGAAAAAGAAGCTTAAATAGAAAAGACCGATTCTTAGAATCGGTCTTATTTTATTTTCTTCATTTTAGGATCAAGGGTGTCTCTTAATCCATCTCCCATCAAGTTAAAACCAAGAACCGTCAGCATGATCGCAATCCCCGGGAAAAATAAAGTCCATGGCGCTTGTACGAGATAAGGTCTCGCATCTGCAAGCATTTTCCCCCACTCTGGGCTTGGCGCTTGTGCACCTAATCCTAAAAATCCTAAAGCGGCCGCTTCAATAATGGCAGTACCAATCGCAAGCGTCGCTTGAACTATGACCGGCACCATACTATTTGGCAGAATGTGACGAAGAACGATGCGGCGGTGTGACATCCCGACTGCCTTTGCTGCTAAGACGTATTCTTCTTGCTTAATGCTCAGCACCTTTGAACGAACGAGCCGGCCAAATGTGGGGACGTTAATAATCGCTATGGCAATAAGGGCATTTTGTAAGGAAGGTCCTAAGATGGAAACAATCGCAATCGCTAATAGAATGCTAGGAAAAGCGAGTAAAATATCAAATAGTCTTGAGATGACAGCATCCAGTAATCTACCGCCGTAACCTGCCATCAATCCAAGCAATGTCCCTAAAATAACCGACCCGAGAACGGAGAAGAAACCCACCCATAATGAAATCCGAGCTCCATGCACGACTCTAGAAAATATGTCTCTCCCGAAATCATCCGTACCAAACCAATGCGCAGCTGAAGGGGCACTAAATCGTTCGCCTAGCGACTGCTCGTTGATTCCATAAGGAGCAATGAGCGGTGCAAAGATTGCTAGGATCAGAAATAAAAAGACAATCACAGTGCCAATGACCGCCAGCTTGTGCTGAAAGAACAGTTTCATCGATTCAAGAATCAGTGATTGAGAGCGTTCTTCCTTTTGTTTAGGTGCTTGAAGCTCTTTTTGCGCTTCCATGTCGTCACTCTCCCTTCTCTAGTATTTAATCCTCGGATCAATGACTGCATACAAGATATCCACAATGAAATTGATCAGCACAAATATGAGCGCAACAACAAGAATGCCAGTTTGAATAACAGGATAATCACGATAGCTAATTGCATCGTAAATATACCGCCCAATTCCCGGCCAAGCAAAGATCGTTTCTGTTAAAATGGCTCCGCCTAGCAAGAGACCTGTTTGAAGACCAATAATCGTTAAAATCGGAATGAGCGCATTTTTCAGCCCATGCTGATAAATGATGAAAAATGAACGTACCCCTTTTGCTTTTGCTGTTCGAATAAAATCTGAATGAAGGACTTCCAACATACTTGCCCTCGTAATCCTTGCAATAATCGCAGCAGGAATCGTTGCGAGAGCGGTACTTGGTAAAATTAAATGCTTGATGCTGTCAAAGAATTGATCAAATCGTCCTTGCAAAAGCGTGTCCAGCGTATGGATATAAGTGATCGACTCTACCGGATTTCTGACGTTTTCTCGTCCTGTAGTCGGCAAAATACCTAATTCAATCGAGAATAGCCACTGTCCCATTAAGCCTAACCAGAAAATCGGCATGGACACCCCAATGAGCGCAATAAACATGGCCACATAATCAAAGAATGAATGTTTAAACCACGCACTAATGATTCCGGCATTCACACCGACAATAATCGCTAGCAACATAGCGAAGAATGTCAATTCTAATGTAGCGAATAAGTAAGGCTTCATTTCCTGGGCAATAGCCGCTCCTGTTCGTATGGAAGTCCCTAGATCACCTTTTAAAAGCCCCAGCATGTAGTGACCATATTGTACGTACCACGGCTGATCTAAACCAAGCTGAATCGTCAATTGCTCTACCGCTTCTTTCGTTGCCCGCTGTCCTAAGATGACCTGCGCCGGATTTCCAGGGATAAACCGAATAATAGAAAATACAACTAAGGTCATTCCGATCAGTACTGGAATGAGCATTCCTGCTCGCTTCATACAATAAGCAAACAAACAGCTTTCACCGCCTTTTCATTGTTTGGATAAGGGAGATCGAACGATCTCCCTTATTTGCTTATTCGAAATATACGTCAGTCAATGCTTCGGAACCAGTCGGATGCGGCTGGTAGCCTTTTAAATCTTTAGATGCGGCGAGCATTGGAATTGAATGGACTAATGGGATCCAAGGTGCTTCATCATGAATGATTTCTTGAGCTTCTTGATATAATTCATTTCGCTTCTTTTGATCCGTATCGGTCTGCGCTTCAATGAGGATGTCATGCATTTTATCGTTTTGGAAGAATGTATAGTTGTTACCGCCAATACTGTCTTTATCTAATAATGTATAGATGAAATTATCAGGATCGCCATTGTCCCCTGTCCATCCTAATAAGAACACATCTGCTTCGCCTTTACTTGCTTTATCTAAATAAGTGGCCCAATCATATGTGACGATTTCGGCTTTGACACCAACTTTTTCAAAGTTTGACTGAATGACTTCAGCTACCTTCATCCCGTCTGGCATATATGGACGCGGCACAGGCATTGCCCAAAGCTTGATGCGAAAACCGTCAGGGAAGCCTGCCTCTTTCAATAGTTCTTTTGCTTTTTCCGGATCATATGGATATGGCTCAATCTCGTCATTGTAGCCTTCTAATGACGGAGGAAGTGGATTTTTTGCTGGTTCAGCAAGTCCTCCATAAAACGACTCGATGATTGATTCTTTATCAACTGCATAATTGAGTGCCTGACGAACCAACTTGTTATCAAGCGGCTTTCTAGTCACTGTCAGCCCGATATAACCTACGTTCATGGATGGTCTTTCAATCAGCTGGAGCGCTTTGTCTGTTTTAATGCCATCTAAATCGGACGGATTGACGCCATCCATTAAGTCGATTTCGCCTGTTTTAAGCGCATTTAAACGAGCAGAGTTTTCAGGAATAGAGCGGAAGATGATTTGTTTCAGTTTTGGTTTATCTTTTTGCCAGTAATCTTCGTTCTTTTCTAAGACAATACGGTCGTTTTGCTTCCATTCTTTAAACTTAAATGGTCCTGTGCCCACTGGGTTTTCTCTAAATGAATCACCGCTTTTTTCAACTGCTGCAGGACTAGCGATACCAAATGGTGACATGGCGATGTTTTTCAGAAATGTTGCCTGCGGGCGTTTGAGTTGAAATTCAATTTCATGCTCTCCTTTGACGATGATGTCTTTAATGACATGCCCTTTATCTTTTTTATAGCCGCCAAACATTCCGTAGTAAGGAAATTTTTCGGCATCTCCATTCATCCAGCGGTCAAAGTTGAATTTCACTGCTTCTGCATTAAAATCTGTGCCATCGTGAAATTTCACACCTTCTCTTAAGTAGAACGTGTACGATTTTCCGTCCTTCGCAACATCCCATTCTGTTGCGAGGCCTGGATGGATGGTCGTGTCTTTTTCACCGTAATTCAAAAGCTTTTCAAACATATTCTCGGTGACCTTGAAGGTTTCGCCTTCTGTTGTTGTAATCGGATCAAGTGACGTAGAGTCCCCTCCTCTGCCAAATACGAGAGTGTCTTTTGTGGCTTTTTCTTCTGATGTTGATGAAGATGAACAGCCCCCTAAAAATAACGCAAGTGCCAGCACAAAAATGAAACTACTGAATAACCATGTCTTCTTCATTGTGTTCCTCCTTTTGATATAAATAGCACGCAGCTGCATGACCTGTTTCCTCCTCATACAAAGGCGGAACAGCTTGCAAGCATTGCGCCCACCTTTTTGGACATCTTTTATAGAAAGGACAGCCATCTTCTGACACCAGGGTGGATTCTTCCGCTGACACATCCTGCGTTTCCAGCACGTGATCCATATGTGGAATGGATTTCAGAAGAAGCGATGTATAAGGATGAAGCGGCTTGTGAAATACGTCCTCCGCAGGACCCATTTCTACAATACGGCCAGCATACATCACTGCAATTCGGTCGCTCATATACTTGACAACGCCTAGATCGTGAGAAATAAACAAGTACGTCAGAGAAAGCGTCTTTTGCAATTCGAGCATTAAATTCAATATTTGTGCTTGAACCGATACATCTAAAGCGGAAACTGGCTCATCGGCAATCACAAGACTTGGATGAGTAATGAGCGCCCTAGCAATTCCAATACGCTGCCTCTGACCGCCGCTGAATTGGTGCGCATAACGGTCTCCATAGGATGGGTCAAACCCAACAATGTGCAGCATCTCTTTTACCCGCTTTTGTCTTTCTGCTTTTGTTCCATGTTTATGAACAATGAGCGGTTCTTCTAAAATGTCTTTGATTTTCATTCGTGGATTTAAGGAAGCGTATGGATCTTGGAAAATCATTTGAATGTCTTTTCTGAAGGAACGCATGTCTCGTTCTTTCAGAAGCGTCACTTCTTTTCCTTTCATTTGGATTGAGCCAGAAGTCGGTTCGATTAATCTCATTAAGCTTTTGCCAAGGGTTGATTTCCCGCAGCCAGATTCGCCCACAATGCCGAGCGTCTCTCCTTCTTTCACGTGAAAGGACACTTGATTTAAAGCCAAAGTCGTCTGTTTGTGTTTAGAAAAAAATGCCGATGTATCATAACGCTTCGTCAGTTGATTCACTTGCAACAGTGGGTGATTCAGTGTCTTCTCCTCCTTCCATTAGAAAACATGCGACGCGGTGATTGTGTGAAATGGATTGTAAAGATGGGTCTTTTTCAAGACATTGCGTCATTTGATATGGACAGCGTGGTGCAAATTGACAGCCGGACCGAATAGCTCCTGGCTTAGGTACATGACCCGCAATAGACATGAGTTTTTCTTTTTTCTCTTTAAATGATGGAACAGAGGCGAAAAGACCTTTCGTGTAGGGATGGAGAGGTTTTTGGAAAATACGGTCAACGGTTCCTTCTTCTACGATTCGACCGGCATACATAATCATGACACGCTGGCATATTTGCCGCACGACGCCTAAATTATGAGTAATAAATAATATAGCGGTGTCCATCTCTTCATTTAACTTTTTGAGCAAACGAAGAATTTGTGCTTGGATGGTGACATCAAGTGCAGTCGTTGGTTCATCTGCAATCATGAGCTTTGGGTGACACAGCATCGCCATCGCAATCATCACACGCTGACGCATGCCGCCCGATAGTTCATGTGGATATTTTTTGAGTAATGACGCTGCTTGTTTCAGGCCAACCGTTTGAAGCAAATCTACCGCCTTCACTTTTGCTTCTTTTTGGTTGATAGTCTGATGTGTGAAAAGGGCTTCTGTCATTTGCTTGCCGATGGTCATGAGTGGATTGAGAGAAGTCATGGGTTCCTGGAAAATCATTGAGATGTCATTCCCTCTGACCTCTCGCCATTGTTTCTCCGACAGTGACAGCAGGTTTTGACCTTCAAATTGTATGTGACCTGTTGTTTCTGTTTGGTGATTCAGCCCCATTAAAGACATCGATGTGATGCTTTTCCCGCAGCCAGATTCGCCCACAATACCTAAGGTTTCTCCTTTTTGAATAGAGAATGAGATGTCATGGACGATCGGCACTCTCTGCTTTTTTTGCTGAAAGGCAATGGACAGCTGTTTGACATCTAGCAATACTTCTTGTTCTTTCACATCTTCACCACCCCGTCATACTTTTTAAAATTGTATTGAGACAAGCTGGGAAATATGTCATGTTTTTGACAAGCATAAAAAAGCCTATCCGCTAGAATCGGATAGGCTTCTACTAATTTAATGTTTGAATGGTAAATAGATGACGATAGTGGCTGTCTCGGTTCATTAATTCTTCATGTGTTCCTTTTTCCACAATCTCGCCTTGTTCCATGACCACAATGAGGTCCGCATGTGTAATCGTTGATAAACGGTGCGCAACAATAAAAGTTGTGCGATCTTTTGCCAGCTTTTGCATCGCTTCTTGAATGTAATGTTCACTTTCTAAATCAAGTGCAGACGTCGCCTCGTCTAAAATAAGAAGCGGTGGATTTTTAAGAAATACCCTCGCAATTGAAATTCTTTGTTTTTGACCGCCTGACAGCTTTACGCCACGTTCTCCTACCTTTGTGTCATATCCTTCAGGAAGAGACATGATGAACTCATGGGCATTAGCCGCTTTGGCAGCCGACACAATTTTCTCAAAGGATGCTTCTGGGTCTCCCACAGCGATATTTTCTTTAATGGTGTCACTGAATAAGAATGTATCTTGGAGCACCATTCCGACTTGATTCCGCAGGCTTCTTGCCTTGTACTCTTTAATATCAATGCCGTCAATTTCGAGTGATCCGCTTGTGACATCATAAAATCTTGGAATTAAGCTGACGAGTGTCGACTTCCCTCCGCCGCTCATACCTACAAGCGCAACGGTTTGACCTTTTTCTACTTTCAAGGAGATATTGTGTAAAATCTCTTCCTGTGTATGTTCGTAACGGAACGACACATCTTTAAATTCTACCTCTCCTTTTAAGTGATTGGCTTCTTTTGCATTCGGCTTGTCTGTTACTTCATACGGTTCATCAATAAACTCAAAAATACGATCCATTGATGCTACTGACTGAGTTAAAGTCGTCGATGAGTTAATGAGACGACGAATCGGGTTGTACATCCGGTCAATGTAGCCGACAAAGGCAATCATTGTCCCAATTGAAAGCGACCCGTTAATGACGGTATAGCCAGCAAAAGCAATGATGAGCAGCGGCGCAATGTCTGTGATCGTATTGACGACGGCGAATGTTTTGGCATTCCAATTCGTATGATTGATCGCTTTGTTTAAGAAATTTTTATTTTCATCGTGAAAATTCTCTTGTTCGTATTCTTCAATCGCAAAGCTGCGAATGACAGGCATTCCTTGTACTCGCTCATGCAGGTGCCCTTGTACCTCAGCCAGTGCCTGCGACCGCTCTTTTGTCAGCTTGCGAAGCCGTCCGTAAAAATACTTCACTGCTAACGCATACAGCGGAAAAATAATGACAGACACAATGGTGAGTTTAAGATCCAGTGTACACATAATGGCTATCACAATCAGGACGGTCATCAAATCAAGCCAAATGTTCATAAGCCCTGTGATGACAAATTCCTTTGTTTGCTCCACATCGTTGATGACCCTTGAAATAATTTCCCCTGTTCTCGTGTTGGCGTAATAACGAAGGCTCAACTTTTGAATGTGCGAGAACAATTTTTCCCGAATATCAAATAATACCTTACTGCCTGTCCACTGCGCATAGTATTGTCTGTAGTACTCAACAGGCGGTCTCATCACTAAAAATAATACAAGCATGATTCCCATAATAATAAAGAGAGTGGATGTTTTTTCTTCAGCCGATCCAGAGCCTTGAATCACATCATCAATGACATACTTTAAAAGCAGAGGCAATGTTAAGGGAATCGAGAACTTAATCATTCCGATCACCATTGTCAATGCAATCTGTTTTTTATACGGTGTTACAAAAGCCATGTAACGTTTTATGACCCCCATGTAAATCTCCTTCCCAATCTATCAGTGCCTCTTATCCGTACGCAATCAAAAACCTGTTGGCTTTGAAAAGCCAAACAGGTTTTAGCTGCTGTTACTTATTTTGTATAACGCAAAAAACGTTCATACCACATATCCACAAATTCTGGAGCAAACGGTCCCTTCCGCTGGTGAATCCAATGCAGTAATGTATTTAGATGCTCTCGTAAGATACTATCGATTTCTTTTGGATAATTCATCTGCCTCTTATGATCTGCATATTCATCCTCATCCAAAATATTATACGTCATGTCCGGAAAGACTTTGACATCTAAGTCGTAATCAATATACTTAATCGCCTCTTCATCTGTCGCAAAAGGAGAGCTGATGTTGCAGTAATAATACACCCCATCATCTCGAAGCATCCCAATGACATTAAACCATTGTTTTGCATGAAAATAGCAAATAGCCGGTTCTCTTGTCATCCATGTTCGGCCATCGGATTCAGTCACCATTGTTCGATCGTTTGCACCAATGATACACAATTCCGTTGCTTTCAGAATGGTGGTTTCATTCCAAATCCTGTGGATCAAGCCATTATGTTTATAGCTTTGAATTTGGATGGTTTCTCCTTCCTTGGGATAGCCCATATTTTCTCCCCTACTTTCTATAACAAACAAACCTAACAGTCCAAAGACCTAATTTCCCAACTAAACATGTCTCTATTATATTATACCGTTACATCATTAAAAAATGAAATGAAAAAGCCATTCAACCCAATTGAACGGCACACTCTTTTACATCACGGTTGAGCTCTTCTCCATTTGCTTATACGAATTGATGACTTGTTTAGTCTGTTTTGTAAATAGTGTTTGGACTTTTTGCAGTTCCTCTCGTTTCTGTTTGATTTGATCATGAAGCTTATGCCGCTCTTCCTTTTTTTCACCTTGCAGCAGTCGTTTTTCTGTCTCTAAGTACAGATCAAGTTCTCCTTGTACATCGAGCAGCTGATCCATAAGCTGCATTTGTTCTTTGACAAGCTGATCGAAATCAGACATCTAACTCCTCCCTTTCCTTCGATTCCACTTTTTGTATCTATACCATTTCTTGAAAGAAGGAAGAAGTCCTTTGACTGTTTATGTAGAGGTTTTACAGGTTTTGTCGGATGGTGGGGAGAGGCAAAAAGAAAAGCACTTCATTCGTAGATGAAGTGCTTCCCTTTGTTTCAGTGATTAGCTGTTTTGTTGTTTGTTTTGCTCAGCTTTTTGGTTGTATTTTTTTACGTGCTGTGCGTCAGTCTCGCTAGCAAATTCAGTGCCATATTGACCGCCTTGTGCAGCAGCTTGGTTTTGTTTTTTCACTTGTTGTGCGTTTGTTTTGTTTTGTTGTTTATCCATCATTATCACCTCCACGCACATTAATTTGTGCAGAAGGTGTACATCTTATTCATGTTTTTTTTAAACAAGCAAAGAACGTCCGCCATCGACGATAATCGTCTGTCCTCTAATCATATCTGCTTTGCCTGATACAAGGAATTCTACACTGTCGACCATGTCTTTAATTTCCACCATACGGCCTGCTGGTGTATTTTTCTTAGCGTCTTCTAATAGCTCTTCACGATTTGGGAAGTGCTTGAGTGCATCTGTATCAATGGCGCCGCCTGATACGGCATTCACGACGATATTTTTTTGTGACAGCTCAACGGATAGGTAGCGTGTCAAAGCTTCTAGTGCTGCTTTAGATACACCGACCACCGTGTAGTTTTCAAGGTAGCGGATAGAGCCTAGTGAGCTAATGCTGACGATATGTCCGCCGCCGTTTTTCTCCATTAATTTGGCTGCTTCTTGGCCGCAGAATAACAAGGCTTTCGCATTGATATTCATGGTCCAGTCCCAATGACTTTCTTCAAGATCCATGATTGGGCGCTGAACCCCAGATGCCGCATTGTTCACAAATACGTCTAAACGGCCAAACGTTTCGTCAATTTGCTGGAACATGTCTTTGATTTTCTCTGGCTGACCAACGTTGGCTTTGACAACTAATGTTTTAACACCCATCGCTTCAATTTCTTCAGCTGTTTCAAGTGCTGCTTTTTTGCTTCTTGCATAGTTAATGACAATGTCATATCCTTTTTCAGCCAGGCGAAGGGCTACTTCTTTCCCAACACCTCTACTGCTGCCTGTAATTAGTGCACATTTACGCTTGTTCATTATGGTTCATCTCCTGATTTGAATAGTTTTCGTCCATTCGCTTCACACTAATAGGAAAGTTCCTACTAGGAGGTTACATTCATGTATGTCGGACGCGATTTAAGCCAGCTTGGCATGATGTCAAAGGATCAATGGAAAGATACTGAGCTTGCTTTTTTTCATCATGCTTTCCAACAAATTTTACCTTATTTAAACGAAGAAGGGCAATCTAAGTATCGAGAAATCATTTCTGAAATTGAAAACCGCGGGGGTCTGCACCGAAATGAAGCCGATTATACCCATGGTACAACGGTTAAATATGACTAGGCTGTTCAAGTGCCATCTTCCATATTTTTTGATGTGAGACTGGCAAAGCATATGCCTCAAATTCTTCTGTTGTGACTTTTTTCAGCATCGTGTCATCAGATACAGAGGTCACACGTCCAAAGAAAACAGAAATATTCCAGATGAGGTGGGTAAATACATGTTGAATGGTGCCTTCTAAATCACCAAGTTCTGCTTGTACACCCGCTTCCTCTTTTAAGAAATCAATCAGCTGCTCTTTTTCCGTTTTTCTTCCCTTCATTGTTTCCATGTTTGGGAACTCCCATAAATTCGCAAGCAGACCTGTACTTGGACGCTTATGAATATAGAGATGGCCTGCATCATCAAATAACACCGCTGCTGCCATTGATTTCGCAGTCGGCTTTTTCTTTTTACTTTTCACCGGCAGCTCATGCTGAACGCCTTCCTCAAGTGCTGAGCAATGCATGTTTACAGGACAAATGAGGCATGCAGGAGAGGTTGGGGTGCAAATAAGTGCACCTAGCTCCATTAGCCCTTGATTGAATTCTGACGGCTTTTCCCGGGAAATGAGCTGATCAACCGCAAATTCGAAAATGTTTCTCGTTTTTGGTTTTGCAATATCATCCCATATGGACAAGATACGGGAAATGACCCTCATCACGTTGCCGTCTACCGCAGGGTATGGCTTGTTATAGGCGATACTCAGCACTGCGCCGCTCGTATACGGGCCTACACCTTTCAGTTTTGAAAATTGTTCTTTCGTATCAGGGACAACGCCCCCGTAGGATTCATAGACTTCTTTCACAGCTGCCTGTAAATTACGCACTCGTGAGTAGTAGCCAAGACCTTCCCATGCTTTCATGACCTTTTCTTCATCAGCTAAAGCAAGATCCTTCACCGTCGGGAATTGCTCCATAAACCGATTGAAGTACGGAATGACCGTATCCACTCTTGTTTGCTGGAGCATCACTTCTGATACCCAGACGCGGTATGGATCTTGATTTTCACGCCATGGAAGTGTACGTTGTTCTTTTTCATACCAATCGATTAAATCATGCTGAAAGCCCGCAATATCTTTGCGGTCCAGCTTTTCTTGAATGTCTTTCATATCTATACTCCTTCTCATTGGACCGAGGGCTAACGTTCTGAAAAGAACCTTATTTGTTGTATACTGTTTGTAGATACGTTAACATGTTACATTAAATCGAGATAAAGCAAAAGTGATTTTGCACATAGTCTTGATTGGAGACGTATACTTTGTATGATTGTTCCTAAGCATGACAACTAGGAGGTAATCAATTGGATACTGGTACTCATGTAGTAATGGGCATTTCTCTTGGGGGACTTGCGCTTTTAGATCCAGCCGTCAGCGCAGATCCACACATGGCACACGCCGTGATGATCGCGACCATCGCCGGCTCCCAAGCACCAGACATTGATACTGTGCTAAAACTAAAAAATAATGCAGTTTATATAAGAAATCACCGGGGATTTACTCATTCCATTCCGGCTGTACTGTTTTGGTCATTGCTAATTCCGGCTGTGATTTTCCCATTTGTGCCGGGGGCAAATTTACTTCACCTTTGGTTATGGACACTATTAGCCGTCGTGCTTCATGTGTTTGTCGATATTTTCAATGCTTACGGCACGCAGGCCATTCGTCCATTTTCAAAGAAATGGGTAGCGCTTGGGATCATTAACACGTTTGATCCGTTTATCTTTTTTACACATCTTGTCGCCATTGTCGTATGGGCGATTGGCGGACATCCCGGCTATACGTTCATTACGCTGTATGCCGTGATTTTCTGTTACTATATCGTCAGGGTCATTATGCAGCTTCAGATTAAACGTCAGCTTCGTGAACGATTCGATGAGATTGAGGAAATAATCATTTCGCCTACAATGAAGTTTAGACAATGGCGTATTGCTGTGAAATGTAAATCCTCTTTCCATGTTGGACGCAGTATGAATGGTGAGATTATCATTTTAGACACCTTTAACCGTGTGCCGGTCCCTGATACTGAGATTATGAAAATTGCCAAACAGGATGAAAACATTTCAGCCTTTCTCTCCTTCTCCCCTGTCTACCGGTGGGAAGTAGATAAATACAAGGATCATTATGAGGTACGGTTCATTGATTTGCGCTACCGCAGCAAAGGTCACTATCCTTTTGTTGCAATCTGCCATATCGACATGGACCACCAAATCAAAAATTCCTATACCGGCTGGATTTTCAGTGAAGAAAAACTGCAAAAAAAATTAAGACTCGGCTCTGTGTGAGCGAGTCTTTTTTTGTTGTGTAGGGCTTGAATTATTCATATGTGTAGATTTTGAACTGGATAGTACTTGAATTTGTATAAAACGCAGAAACTGTGATCTATGCATTCATGGAGAGTGCGACAAAATACAATGTGCTTGAGAGCCTTGTCATCGCTATTTCAATCCACGCACTCATGTAGAGTGCGACTAAATCCGTTGAATTGAAAAAGGTCTATTCAGAATTTCAATCCACGCACTCTTGTAGAGTGCGACGAATCTTAATTATATCACATGGAGTGATCAAAGTATTTCAATCCACGCACTCATGTAGAGTGCGACATTTAACCGGAGGTGTCGCCGATGTGGGATGAACGATTTCAATCCACGCACTCATGTAGAGTGCGACGGACGAATATTTTTAACCGAAAACCCTAACCGTATTTCAATCCACGCACTCATGTAGAGTGCGACTTGTACTCATTTGGGAGAACGGCCAATTATTTTTATTTCAATCCACGCACTCATGTAGAGTGCGACTGCGATTTTCGCCCTAATTATAACATTTTTTAGGAAATGATCGTCAAAACCCTTAAGTTTCTATATAGAACTTTGTTTTCACTCCTAAAAAATATACATTTTGTCTCATTTTTGTCGAATGAAACGGTGCGAATGTTCCAGGGATTTTATGTTCACCTCACATTCGCACCGAATTTTTCTAGTCTGAAATCTATTTGAATCTTGATAATCATATTTATTATTTCAGCAACAACTTTGAATTTAATTAAATACATGACTACTGAGAGGCAGAGTTATGTTTTTCACAATTATTAATCTACACACTCATGTAGAGTGCGACTGTAATGCGTTATCTAAAAGGCGGTGGTACTGTATTTCAATCCACGCACTCATATAGAGTGCGACTTTTTTGAGAGCCATTACAAAAGTTCTTGAAATATTTCAATCCACGCACTCATGTAAAGTGCGACATTTGCCGTAGACCGCGTCTCCCTCAACATCGCGAATTTCAATCCACGCACTCTTGTAGAGTGCGACTGGATATTCTTTTTCATCACACTTTTCTTTTTCTATTTCAATCCACGCACTCTTGTAGAGTGCGACTGCGATTTCCGCCCTAATTATAACATTTTTTAGGGAATGATCGTCAAAACCCTTAAATTTCTATATAGGAATTAAGTTTTCACCCCCGAAAAATATACATTTTTTCTCATTTTTGTCGAATGAAAAGGTAATTATTAATCCACACACTCATATAGAGTGCGACCCGATATTCATGGCATCCGTGGTACATCTTTTTTATTTCAATCCACGCACTCACGTAGAGTGCGACCTAATGCGAAACGAGTTGCTAAAAACTATGTTTTATTTCAATTCACGCACTCATGTAGAGTGCGACCGATACCGTTATTCTTGGCGCCTTTGTCCGGGTAATTTCAATCCACGCACTCATGTAGAGTGCGACGTCACATGCTTTACACCGTCAGCAAGATGAGCGTCAAATTTCAATCCACGCACTCATGTAGAGTGCGACGATTTCAAACACATCCGGTGACGGTGTTTGGATATTTCAATCCACGCACTCATGTAGAGTGCGACGGTTCGATAAGCCTGCTGTCTCAGTGGATTTAGATTTCAATCCACGCACTCATGTAGAGTGCGACATCTATGGTGCATTACAAGGATTGGAGATAGCGATTTCAATCCACGCACTCATGTAGAGTGCGACGTTGAAACGTCATCAGGGGAGCATGTCTCTTCTGAATTTCAATCCACGCACTCATGTAGAGTGCGACTATCAGGAGGTAATGGTATGAGCGACAAACAAAATATTTCAATCCACGCACTCATGTAGAGTGCGACTAGAGGGCAATGTCGTCATGGCAAAGCGCGAGTCATTTCAATCCACGCACTCATGTAGAGTGCGACTTGTAAGGTTGAAAAAATTTCATCTTGCGTATGTTATTTCAATCCACGCACTCATGTAGAGTGCGACATTTTTGATGAATCATGAAACGTTATAGGCATTATTTCAATCCACGCACTCATGTAGAGTGCGACCTTTTATAGCATCACCTGTCACCCAGCTTTTTGCTATTTCAATCCACGCACTCATGTAGAGTGCGACTTGACTCGTTTTGAGTTTGTGACAAAGATTTATTTATTTCAATCCACGCACTCATGTAGAGTGCGACCTGGAGACATTGAGCTTGTTTGCAATGTCTTGTATTTCAATCCACGCACTCATGTAGAGTGCGACAATAGGTGCTGTGGGTTTTCTCTCCGTTCAAAGCAATTTCAATCCACGCACTCATGTAGAGTGCGACTACTGGCTGTTTTGGAAAAAGCAAAAATATTACAATTTCAATCCACGCACTCATGTAGAGTGCGACTCAACTGCTGCAATACTGGCACTACTTTTCTTAATTTCAATCCACGCACTCATGTAGAGTGCGACATGATAAAGAAATAAACTTATCTAACATACAAATTTCAATCCACGCACTCATGTAGAGTGCGACTGCGATTTCTGCCCTAATTGTAACATTTTTTAGGAAATGATAGGTAAAATCCTCAACTTTCAATAAAGAATTTTGTTTTCTCCTTCATGAAATATACATTTTTACCCAATTTTGTCGAATAAAAAGGTGCGAATGTCCCGGGGATTTTATGTTCACCTGACATTCGCACCATCAGTTCCTCTTACATCTTCGTCATATATTCCACAATAAACTCCCAAAAGCCAGGTCCCTCTTGGTAAATCAGCCAGTCTACTTTTTCGATGAGTTTGATATAGAGTTCTTGTTCGAGGTCTTCTCTTTCTTGATATGCCGTGTTTTGTAGTTTCTTTTTGATCATGGGTGTGAAGGTTTCAATGAGTTCTTCCATTTCTCCATTGGTCATTTTGTCTTCGTTCACGGACATTTCCCCCTGTTTCTTCTTTTAGTTTGTTGAGCGCTTTTTTGTGGATGTTTGAGATGTTTTGTCTTGATTCGCCCAGCCGGTCGGCTATTTCCTTCATCGTTTGGCCTTCGACATAAATATGGGTTAGAACCATTTTTTGTTTTTCTGTGAGCTGCTGATAGGCCTTGTACAATCTTGGGTCTTGCAGGTGCTCCCCTAAGTCTTGTTGGTTAAAGAGCACAGCTTCATACGTATCTGTTTGAACAGGGTCTTTCACTTCTTGCGTATCAGGATGATCGAGTATGAGCGGAAAACGATGCTGCTTTTTTTTCACTCGTTTGTCAAAGTCGACTGAAAAGATGCGGATCATTGTGGAAATATACTTGATGATGCGGATTTTTTGATAAAACTGCTTGAACTCGGAATCTAGTTTTTTCGCATTTTCCTCGTTTGGCTCTTCCATGACTTGCCGGAGCAGCTGCTGGTTTTTAGGATTGCTTAAAAATTGCTGAATGAGCGGGTGATCAATTATTTCCTTCCATTTTGCTTTCAATAACAGCCGATAATCCATGTGCATCCTCCCCTTTGTTCTCTCTACTTGCATTAAGTGGACAAAAGTTAAAAAAAGTAAACTTTGTGAAACGGGTCTAATGGTTCATTTTCTCCCCTTTTGATTTCCTATTTCTTCTTTCATACCACTTATAGAGAAGACGAGCATCCGCTGGGAGGTGAGACAAATGGAGACCTTTTTTTCGGAGGAATGGCTGAAGCAGCTCGGTCAGGCTGGATTTCCTGCTATTT
Source organism: Bacillus sp. FSL K6-2869 (assembly GCF_040869405.1). NCBI lineage: Bacteria > Bacillati > Bacillota > Bacilli > Caryophanales > Bacillaceae > Bacillus > Bacillus sp. FSL K6-2869. Next base: position 862,176 of record NZ_CP152035.1, on the reverse strand, counting down.
TAACGATTTATTTGCTGACACGTTTTGAAAGAAAGTTTGATGAATTAAGCAAGCTCATCCAACGATTGGTCGCTGTTCAAAAAAATGATGAATCAGATTGACATCTTCTTGATTCGTTTCACCTTATGAAAACGAGGGCGAAATGAAAGGCCTTTTGTCACCTCACACAATACGATGTTGAAAGGGGATTTTATCATGAGTGAAAAGCAAAATGGGGTACCGCAGCCGATTCGAGGAGAAAAAGGAGCAACGGTCAAAATTCCACGTAATCTCGAGCGAGACAGGCAAAACCCAGATATGCTCACGCCACCAGAAACCGATCATGGAACGGTTCCCAACATGAAATATTCTTTTTCTGATACGCACAACCGTTTAGAAAAAGGCGGCTATGCAAGAGAAGTCACGGTACGTGAACTGCCAATCTCTAAAAGTCTTGCCTCTGTGAACATGCGGCTAAAACCTGGTGCAATTCGCGAGCTGCACTGGCATAAGGAAGCGGAATGGGCGTACATGATTTATGGGGAAGCCCGAATTACATCGGTTGATGCAGAGGGGCGGAATTTTACAGAGGATGTGACTGAGGGAGATTTATGGTACTTCCCTTCTGGCTTGCCGCACTCTATTCAAGCACTTGAACCAGGAGCTGAATTCTTGCTTGTGTTTGATGATGGTTCCTTCTCTGAAAATAGTACGTTCCAATTGACTGATTGGCTTGCCCATACCCCAGAGGAAGTCGTTCTCCAAAACTTTGGAATGACAAAGGAGCAATTTAAGAAGCTGCCAGAGAAAGAGAAGTATATTTTCCAAAAAGGAATTCCTGGTTCCCTTGAATGTGACAAGGTGAAAACAGAGCAAGGAGAAGTCCCGAACTCCTTTAAATATGAGCTGTTAAAGCAAGAGCCGATTACGTCAAGCGGCGGACAAGTGTGGATTGCGGATTCTACCAATTTCAAAGCGTCTAAAACGATTGCCTCCGCTCTTGTGAAAGTTGATCCAGGTGCCATTCGTGAGCTGCACTGGCACCCAAATACGGATGAATGGCAATATTTCATTTCTGGAAAGGCACGAATGACGGTCTTTGCTTCTGATGGACATGCGAGAACCTTCAACTATCAGGCGGGAGACGTTGGCTATGTGCCATTTGCGATGGGGCATTATGTAGAAAATACAGGCGACGAACCGCTCTATTTCTTAGAAATCTTTAAGAGCGATCATTATGCAGACATTTCACTCAATCAGTGGCTTGCGGTCACACCGAAACAGCTTGTTTTGGATCATTTAGATCAAGGCGAAGATTTCTTAAAACTGCTTGATACAGAAAAACACCCTGTCATCGCTGCCCCTAAAAAAGAGGATTAATTCCACCTTCCTGCAAAAAGGCTGTCCTTTTTGCAGGTATCTTCATGTAAAGGAGTGTTGTTTACCCATGCAACAATCTGTTCACGCTTTATGGCAAGGGCTGAAATGGCTCATGGCGCTATCAGCTGTCTGTTACATATTTTTGTTGTTTTGTGTGCTGTTCTTTCATTTGACGGGTGCTTTTTATCAATCGATTTTATCGTTGATTCTGTTTATGGGCATCTATGTTGTACTTGGGATCTCTTTTGAACATCTGGAACACGTGCTCATGCGGTTTGTTCGTAAGTGTCGGTCCAAAAAACGATCCATCGTTTTCTATGCCGTTTTATTTCACCTTTTTTTTATTTGGGGTGCTGTCTACTTATCAGATGAATTGGTTGACGGCATTTTGCTGACTACTTCTGAAGAAATTCTCTTTGCGCTTAGTCTTTGGCTATTTCATTTTTTGTTTGATTATGCGTCGTTTTCGTTTGATAAGGAAGCTTCGTGAGGCGCTATCGTCTTTCTGTAGAGAGCGCTTGTTTGACCTGCTCCATATGATGGAGATCATGTTTAATCAAACCTTGAAAATAACTTGATAACGTCAGCTCGGTTTGACCGATCAGAAAGGGTGTAGCCCAGCGAGATGCTTCGATTTTCTTCATTTCTTGAAGCAATTTTGTTCTAACAGCAATAAATCGCCCGATCGTCTCGCTTCTCTCTTCCTTTCTTGCTCTTTCGGCTGACTGCTGATTCATTTCATGCACATCAGGTGCCTGAGGTAACGCTTTATTGTTCCAAAATTCCTTTAGGCGATCGTGTAAAATAAATTCATCCCATGGAACGAAATGTGCGATGATCTCAGCAATGCTCCACTTTCCATCAGCGATGGCGCTACGCCATTCTTCTTCTGTTACTTCCGTTAGTGACTGTACCCATTCAAGGGTGTGTTCATAGTGTTTTATCACGGTGTCTTTGTTCATGTTTTGTTATCCCCTTCATGTTTTTAAAAGAAGTTGATCAGAAATTGGTTAGTTTCATTCTTGCTAAATCATTTATAACATATTATCATATACTTTAATTACCAAATGAAAAGGGGGAATTGTGATACGCTGTCCTATATGAAAAAGCTTATTTTTTTGCGCCAAAATAAACCGACCGGTCTGTTTATAAAAAGGGAGGAAAAATGATGAAATCTCAAAATGTGATCATTATCGGCAGTGGTGTAGCAGGATTGGCTACTGCTTTATTTTTAAAAAAGGCTGGAATGGAAAGTACGATTTATGAAAGCAGGTCAGATGAAGAATTAGAAACAGGAGCAGGTTTTTTACTGTCTCCGAATGGGGTAAAGATTTTGGATGGAATCGGGTGTAAAAATGAAGTGATAGCAAATGCAACAGTGATAAAGAAGATCCAGCAAATAAACAGTGAAAATGAAGTAGAAGCGATCTTTCACAATTATAGCGAAAAATATCATGATGCCCCTTTACTGAACGTCATGAGAGACCAAATCATCAAATCACTTTTAAAAGAAGTTCACCGCCAAGGAATAAAAGTGAAATACAACAAAAAGTTCATCTCAATCACACAGCTGCCTCATTCCGTTCAGGTTCTTTTTGATGATGAAACTGTGATAACAGGTGATATCGTAATAGGAGCAGATGGAACTTTTTCTAAAACAAGAGAGGCTATTGCGTTTAATGCTAAATTAGACTATAGCGGTTTTTGGGGACTACAAGGAGTATCGTTTGTGAAGGATTTTGTATTGGATGAGGCAACAAGTTATTTCTACAATGACGGAAACTTTCAATTCATTTTTGGGAAAGCGCATCCAACAAATAAAATGAATATTTTATGGCAAGCTTTCTCTCAGTGTCCTGAGAAGTTACCTACAAAACATTTTGAGAAAGCCAATAAAGAAACCATCCGACAGTTATTATATAAACAAATGGAACATTGGAACATTCCTAAACATCTTTCTGACATCATCGATCATACAAACATGTTCTTTCCAAGAAGTATCTATGAAATAAAGGATTTTCCTGTGTGGTCAAAAGGACGTGTTGTTCTTGTAGGTGATGCGGTACATACGGCGAACCCTTTTGTTGGTCAAGGGGCATCGTATAGTCTAGAAGATGCCATGATCATAGCAAAGATGCTAAGGGATCATGATTATCGAGATGCGTTCTATTATTATGAAAAGGATCGAAGAAAGAGGACAGAAGAATTGAATGCGCTATTTCAGCACATGAGTATTCAAAACGATATTGATAAAAAAATGAACGAATACACGATTGAATGGGATGAAGAAACTTACGTATGAGATGAAAGATAAAAAAACACCACTTATGATGAAAAGTGGTGTTTCTTGTGTTTTCTCCGTGCATAGAGGATCGCACCGATCAAACTGACGAGTGAAATCAATGCGAGAGTTCTGATATAAGGCGGATAGTAGGTTAGCACGATCTCGTTTTTTCCTTTTTCTATTGGAAAACCGATAAACGCATAATTGGCTTGTTCAATATCGGTTTGATGGCCGTTCACCGTGAGCTCCCAGCCTTTTTCATATGGAACAGGCAAAATCATATAATCATCGCCGCGCTTGTTCTCATAAGAAATCGTAAAGCGGTTATTTTTAAGTTTCACCTGCTGGCTGCCATCATCCTGTTTTTCTTTTTCATATGCCTGCACAAGGGTGCGGTAAGGCTCATGATACAGCTTTAATTGACTCAGCTCATACGTCCCTTTTGGAACTCGTATGGAAAGGGTTTTTTCCGCAGGGACTCGGATCGTCACGTCATTAACGCCTGTTTTGTAGATAGACGTATTGCTTTTGCGTGATGTGACGTAGTCATCTACAGATAACTGAAACCCTTCGTTACGGTCGGTCCGCTTCACATAAAAGCTCACATACACATCCCCCACGCGAGCGATATCATCTGGAAGGGTGATATTCAGCCCGCCCGTTTTCCCGTATACATCAAGCACGCCATTTTCGTATACCGCTTGTTCAGTATGAATGTTTGTATCCTTTATTCGATCAGGCGATTGGTCGATTTCAGCATTTCCTTTTTTGTTTAAGATCACACCTTGCAACATCGCATGTTCTTTATCAAGTGCTGACGCATGCTCTAGTGACTTTTCTGAATAGACGGTACTCGTTGTTCTTGCAAATGGGAGCGGGCGTGTATTTTCATACACTTCATAATGTTCGCTTTCCAATATGGGCTTAAAATAAACCGGCGGTGAGAAAGACATCGATTTGTCTCTCATATAATACTTCCCGTAGGTCAGACTGTATAAATTCGCTCTGTCCCCCATTGTTGCATACCGGCTGACACTTTCCCGTCCCATATCAATTTGCAGGTCATTCCAGTAGAAATGGAGCAGATGCTGATTCAATATACTTGAATACGCACTCATGCCTTGAAAGCCTTCAAATAACGGGGTGTTGTTGCGCACGCCGTTCATCCAATCAATCCGGGCAAGCGGATCTTCTTTTGAGCGGCTTTGAATCTGCTGAATGAGCTTCATTTGCTCATGTCCAGCATACGCCTCACTATTCAGATACGTATCTGATACGCTCTTAATATTGCTTCTTTCAAATAAGTAGCCCTGCTGATACACGCCTGCTGTCAGTAAGCTCACAACGATGAGCACAGCTGAAAAGAGACGAAGGTGCAGACGTTTCCCCGCATGTATCGAGAGGAAGAACAAGCTGATCACAAGCAGTCCTATTCCGGTAAATACAACAACATCCATATTTCCCTTTGCTCGTTCTGAAAGGGCGACTGCGAGAAGGAATACAAGCCAAGCGCCTAGAACCGCACGTGTTTTCCACTTCCACTCCATTTGCGAGAAATGCTTGATGGTGATGGCTACGACTGCTCCGACTGTAAAAGCAAGAATGTATTCAAATCTGTACTGCGGTGCAGAAAAACCATTAAACACGCTCGCCATCTTTGGACTGTAGTGAAAAATGATCAGCAGAACACTGATCGATGTGAACATGAAAAACCATCTGTTCCGGTATAGCGGAACGAGAAACAGACAAATCAGAAAGATGACCGGCAATAAATACACCCTGCTTGTAAACAGCAGATGATCATGCAGCGCAAACCAAGGAATTGCCTGTTCATACGGCGGTCTTACATTATTGAGAAAGCCGTAAACAGACGGGATAAAAAAGGCAGCACTGATCCCAAACGATAACAACGTAGAGATCGCAAGGGTCCAGAACACCTTCCAGCCTCGCTCCTCGCTTTGAAGCTTAATCATATATCTGAAGACGAGATAAATGGCTAAAAAGATAAAGTGAATGTAAGCAAAGTAAAAATTATTGATCAGCATGAGACTGCAAGCCGCAATAAACCATGCCGGCTTGCCTGTTTTAAAAATCCGTTCAACCCCGAGCACAAGCAGCGGAAGCCACATCATGCTGTCGGTGAAAAACTCCCAAAACGTTTGATGCCGAAAGTACACAATAGACAGTCCGTAAATACCGGCACCTGTCAGCGCCCCCAGCCTATGTTGCACAATCGAAAGGAGCACACGATATGCGATGAACAGAATGACTGTCAGCTTGATCACACTCAGCCAAATAACAGCATTTGCCCAAAAGTGAATGTCTGTTGACTGTATAAGGTGAAGCGCATTTAACAGCCAGACAACAGCGACTGTGACCATAAAGACCATCGACGTTGTAAAATAATAACCTAATTGCGTATATGTACCGCCGCCTAGACCAAATTGATAGGAATAAAAGAAGTTTCCTTTGACGTATTCGTCATACAACAGCTTTTTAAACGGGAGCATTTGCGAAATGCCATCTCCATCTCCCGTCATATATCGGCCTTGCGTATATTCATATAAGAAAAAGGAGTGTCCTAATAAAGCAAGAATGAGGCACATTCCAATGAGTATCCATCTACGTTTCATCATCTAAATCCTTTCTCCAAAAGATCCACTGTTCATTGAAACAAAACAACCCAGCAAGCGATTCGTGCTTGCCGGTTATTTGACTCCACGTTATTTAAATAACTGCGTTAACACTCGGTCTTGTTCTTTTGAGCTTGTCTCTTGTTCCATGACATTTGATTCTTGAATTAAGTAATGCGGCCTCTTTTTCGTTTCATAGTAAATCCGGCCAATGTATTCTCCGATCACACCTAGACTCAAGAGCTGGACACCACCGAGGAAAAGCACAGCTGAGATTAAAGTGAAATAACCCGGTACCATGATGCCCGTTCTGACGATTTGAATAAAGGTCGCCACGATGTAAATCAAAGAGAGAAATAAGATCAAAATACCCGTATAAAAACAAATACGCAGCGGGCGGTTGTTAAAGGAAATGACACCATCAATCCCGTAGTTAAATAATTTCTTTAGTGACCATTTTGTATCACCATGCTGCCTTTCCACATTTTCATAATAGATGACCTTTTCTTCAAAGCCAATCCAGCAAAAAAGGCCTTTTGAAAAACGATTTCCCTCTTTTAGCTGAAGCAATGCGTCGATCGCTTGACGGGAAATTAAGCGGAAATCTCCTACACCATCACGCAAGTCCACTTCGACCACCTTGTTCATCACTTTATAATACATCGATGATAGGTAAGAACGAAGCTTGCTGTCCCCTTTACGGTTTCGTTTGGCAATGACTTGATGATAACCTTCTTCGTAGCCTCTAACAAAATCCTGAATCAAATACGTTGGGTGCTGAAGGTCGGCGTCCATAATGATCGCAGCTTCCCCTTTTGCATGCTCAAGACCTGCTAAAATTGCAGCTTCTTTCCCAAAGTTACGAGAAAAGGAAATGTATTTGACTTTTGCACTTTTGTGAGAGAGCTCTCTCATGTATTGAAGCGTATTGTCTTTGCTTCCATCATTCACAAAGATGATTTCAAAGTCATAATGAAAATCGCGAAACTCTTCCTCGAGTGCCTCAAAGATTCGTCTGATGTTTTCACCTTCATTGTAAGAAGGAATTATAACAGAGAGCAGTTCCCGTTCCATATCGCACCTTCTCTTCACTTTTTTCACATAGTCTGTTATGTTCATTATTCCTTTTTTGTCAGAAAACGAAACCCTTTTTTATTATCCATAAATTTCATGTATCCTTAATCGTTACATTATATCAGAGTTTTATTTCCAGTGATTTTCACCAACATGAATTTAATGTAATTTTAAGTTTATCCATTGTAAAAAGCCTGTAATTTTGATCACAGACTGGGTATTGTTTCATAAAATTGTTTGGTCAATTATATATTTCCCTGTTTATTGAAAAAATGAGTGGAAGTGAAAAGGGCAACCCTTTTAATGCAGCAGCCCTTTGTCGTTTTGTTGCAGATGCTCATTTGCCTTCGATTGTTTATTTTGAAATAAATGCAGCTGAGCGCCGTAGCTTTCGATCCATTCTCGGACAATCCGTTCAGTCGTTTCTTGTCCTTTATACTTGCGGCCAGCCTTTGCATAGGTTGTTTCAAAATCACTCCAAAGGAGCTCTACCCATGTACGTGCTTCTTCATATGTGAGCATATTGTTTTTTTCCATTAGTTGTTCGGTTAATCGCTCAAAATATTGTTCCATACTGGTTCCTCCTTCATCTAGCAGAAAGTGCCTTTTTAAAAAAATCTCTTTTTTCATATACTACCCTTACGTCTTCAAAAGACGCAAATGATTTGTATTGTTTGGAGGGAATCAGTATGCGTAATAAAGCAAAGGGCTTTCCAAATCAAGTGAATCACAAGTTTGAAGGCGAACCAGGGGCCACAGATGCTTATGCGTCTAAAAGGCCGAACGGTGAGACGAATACACGTCCACAGGAACGTATGAGGGCATCAGGGAAACACTAATTTTTCCAAAGGGAGTGCTTGAGATATGAGTTCAAATGGGAAATCGTATATGGAAGACTTTGTTCAATTAAGAACAACCGCTTACCCTCAACCATGGGCGAATGCTAAACATTCTGCCTCTCAGGTCAACGGAGAAACGCAGCAAACGCAGCACGACATCGTACTTCAGAACAACGTCCGTAAACAACGTTCGAAGTAAAGAAAAGGACTGATCTCTAACGATCAGTCCTTCAGATTGTTGACAAAGGGCTAAAATGAACTTTATTTTAGCCCTTTGTCTTCTTTTCAGCGTGATAGAAAACCTTTGCAGTCTAGGAAGGACGAGTACTGGCGCGGAGCGAATTTGACATTCGTGAGCACCAGCACGCAGGACTGACAACGAATGCGAGGGTTTGTCTACACGCTGAAGGACTGATCTCTAGGGATCAGTCCTTTTGCGTAAGCATTGAAATCGGCAGGGCATCTTCTTTATTTGGCGCTGATACTCTGTAGCCCCAAGCAAAAACACCATTTAAATAATCCACATAAAACTGCTCGTCTGTATCTTTGATGTGATAAGTCGTTTTGGTCTGAATAGCAGCTGGATCTAATAAATAGGCTTTCGCCATGTCAATTTTCCGCTCCAACACGGCATATTCATTCACAATGCCTAGCTGCTCAGCCTTTCTTGCTTTTTCAGAAAGAGCGGCAATCTCCTGCTTTAATTCGTATTCTGTCATTTCACTATAGCGTTTTTCCATCTGTCATTCCCCTTTGTCTAAAACGTGATCAATTGTATCAAGATCAAATCCTTTTCGGTAAAGGAATTGCTTCACTTTCATTTTTTTCTCAAATGATCCGTCATAACCTACCTTGCGTTTTGCCTTCTCAAGCATATAGTGAAGGGCTTCTTCTTCCTTTTCCTCTTCTTGTCCATCATAGGCTTCTTGAAGGGCTTTATCAATGATATCAAATGAAAATCCTTTTCGCTGAAGCTGCAATTTGATACGCTGTTCAATTTCTTTTGCAGACCGGTTTTTCTCTTTCTTAACCAGCTTTAGCACTTGTTTCACTGCTTCCTCTAGCTGCAAATCATTCGGATATTGCGATAGTGCTTGTTCGATGGTGTCATCGTCTATGCCTTTCAGCTTTAATTCTTTTTTTAGCACTGACGGGCCTTTGCTATTCGTTTTTCGGTGGGTGCTTACATACGCTTCTGCAAATTCAAGATCATTTACATACTTATAATGTTTTAATTTGTGTATAATTTCACTAATAGCAGGTGCTGGTATGTCTTTTTTCGTCAAATAATCGGTGACTTCTTTCACTGATCTCATCCGATACGATAAATAATCGACGGCCTGCTGAAATCCTTTTTTTACTGCATCACCGAATTGAATCTCTATGATATCGGCTTCGTCCAGCTCTTTTCCCTTTTTCAAATCATGCTGGACGAGCACATCTAGATCAACGCTAAAAGCGTACTTTTCATCAAGAAAGATGTTCACGCGTTCTGTATTGTTTTTCTGAGCAGAGATTTTCGTAATATAGGGCATCCTGTGATCACTCCTTTTTTCAAACAGTCAGGATGTTTCTTCTGATTCAAAATTGTGAAAGATATAGGTATGTATATGAGAGGAGAAGATGTCAATTGAATATCGCCATTACCGGAGGAACCGGGTTTATCGGCCAGCATGTCACAAAGGTGCTCGCAGCTGAAGGACATCATCTATATATTCTAACAAGAAATCCAAAGGAATCCGAACAAAATCATTTACACTATGTGCAGTGGCTGACAGATGGTGCTAAGCCTGAACATGAATTGCCTGCGATTGATGTATGGATTAACCTTGCTGGAAAATCCATTTTCACACGCTGGACGGACAAAGCAAAAAAAGGCATTCTCTCCAGCCGTATTCAATCCACACAAGAAGTGAGACGCATTATAGAAGCGCAGGAATCGAAACCATCTGTGCTCATTCAAGCAAGTGCTGTCGGTATCTACGGCACTTCTAAGACAGAGGATTTTACGGAGGAAGCCCCTCCAGCCGATACAGACTTTTTAAGTCATACGTCAAAACTTTGGGAAGCTGAAGGGCAAAAAATTGAGGCGCTCGGTATTCGCACAGTTTATACACGCTTTGGGGTAGTGCTAGGAGAAAAAGGCACACTTCCTCTTATGACCTTGCCATACAAGCTGTTTGCCGGTGGAACGATTGGCTCTGGCTCGCAATGGGTATCTTGGGTTCACGTGGAGGATGTAGCACATCTCATTGCGTATGCCATTCAACATGAACACATATCAGGTCCACTCAATGTCACATCTCCAAATCCTGTTCAAATGAAGCAGCTGGGACAAACTATTGCATCTACCCTTCATCGCCCTCACTGGCTGAAGGTGCCGTCCTTTGTCATCAAAACCGCACTTGGCGACATGTCATTGCTTGTATTAGAAGGTCAACGTGCTCTGCCGAAAAAGGCACTGCTGTCTTCTTATGAATTTTTACACCCTGAGCTAAAAGAAGCGATTTTGCATTCAGAGGAATAAATTTTGTCAAAAACACCCATCCTATTAAAAATGAGATGAGGGGGCGATTTTGATGAAGAAAAAAGAACACCAGCCGACTTCAAAACTGAAGAAAACCCAGGAAGTTCTGTATCAGCAGGAATTCAAAAAAGCGGAAAGAGCAGCAGAAAAAAGAAACAAATAAAACGGATATTCCTCTTTTACAAGCCCATAACTAAAGTGATCTTGTAAAGGAGGGAAAAGCTTTGAAAAAAGACCAACACAAAAAATCCAACCACCAGCTTGCGGCACAAGAGACGGATGGCGAATATGTTGAATTTTCCAAAGAACTTGCAGATCCGAATGACGTAAAAGCGATGGCACGTATGAAAGCAGCCGATCAGCGTGCCAAAAAACAATAAGTAAAAAAACAGACCTTATCAAAAGGTCTGTTCTTATTTGATTTCAGTTAGCAGGCTTGATGCCTTCTGACGTGACTTTTCCTCAGGCACCTCTTCTGGATAACCGATGTGAAGAATCGCGGCAAAGCGTTCGTTTTCCTTTAATCCCATATCCTGTTGAAACCCTTTGTCGTATAAAATACGGCCGCTCTTCCATACCATACCGATTCCTTGATCCCAAGCCAGCAGCTGGAAGTTTTGAATGAGCGCACTCACAGCGGCAAAATCATCATTTCTCACAACTGGATTTTCGTCTTCTTTTAGAACAACAAGTAAAAGTGCTGGTACTTTAGAAAAATAATCTCTGTACTGATTGATCTTTTCTTCTTTTGCGTCTGGATTGTTGCGTTTAAAGAAAGCAATAAACCGCTCAACAAATACCTCTTTCGCTTCATCCGTCACTGCATATAAAAAACGCCAAGGTTCCGTGATTTTATGATTGGGTGCATAGACTGCATCCTCTAATAATGGCTGAAGCTGTTCAATGCTCACCGGCGTTTCTTTGAATTTTCGAATCGATCGTCTATATCTGACAGCGTCTCGAACCGTTAACGCTTCTGTTTGTTGTTTTGTTTCTGGCATATATGTCATCCTTTCAATCAACCTTAATTGAAATTGATTCTCATTCACATTATAAACATGATCATGTGCTGTTTGCAAATAAGACCTCACCTCTCTGCTAAAAAGTTGTTTGACTTTTTCAAGTAATGTTACAATCATATTACGTTTTAAACAAATTTTGAGAAAAAAGCCAAGATGATGAAATGGTTTCAGGTATTTCCACTTTGTCAAATGCGGCTATTTTTTCAAAAAGCTTTCAACCCATGATTGGAAGGGAGGCTTCTGAATGGAATGAAAATCAATATTGGGCAAATCATCAAGCTCTATCGTTATAAACAAAATATGACCCAATCGGAGTTGGCAGAAGGAATTTGTTCTGTCTCTCATTTAAGTAAAATTGAAAATGGCTCAAAAGAGGCCAATCAAGATACGATCAATCTTTTGCTTGAACGGCTTGGAATTAGTCAAGAAACGCTGTCGCAAAAGGCGCGTCATCTGTTGTCATTACTCGATGAGTTTCAGATGAACATGTATTTCTATGCGCTCGATCAAGCAGAGCAAAATGCAGAAATGATCATTCATCACGAGGAACAGTTCTTTTCGCTAGATTTAGGGATTCAGTATCATTTGTCCTTATTTCAATTTTATTTATTAACAGAAAAACAGCAGCTTGCCTTAAAAACGCACCGCGTGCTTAAGAAGTTTGAAAAAACCTTTATTGACACAGAAAAAGAAACGTTTGAATATCTAGATGGCATCCACCAGATTAAAATCGGTCAACTCGAAGAAGGATTGAAAAGACTTGAAAGCTGCTTTTCTTACGCTTCTGTTGAACAGAGCGACCTGTATTATCACTATGCAAAAGCACTTGGAGCCATGGGGCATCTCGGTGATGCGCTTGAGGCCACACATCAAGCAATGGATTTGTATAGACAAAAAAATAATTTCAAGCGGGTCATTCATTGTACACTCATTCATGGGGTCATCTCACTGGAATTAAAGGCCTTTCAAACAGCTAAAAGATATTTAAAAGAAGTGATTTTACACACATCGCTTCACCCTGATGCTTATATTAAGATGACAGCTTATTTTTATTACGGGGTTCTCTTAAAACGCCAAGGCGATTTCTCATCCGCTGTGCCTTATTTACTAGATTCACTCAATTATTTTAATCAAGAACAGATAGAAGATCGTTACTGTGAAACGCTCTATGAAATCGCGACATTGTATGCGGAATATGATCGCAAAAAGGCGCTTCCATACATACACGAGCTGCTCAAACAGCCTCGTATTCAACCAAACTGTTTATATATGATTAAAATCTATAAATTGATGATTGAAGAGAATCCTCATGATTTGAAAACTTATTTAGTAGAAGCAGCGATTCCTTACTTTGAACACAATCAGCTCCACAATGAGTACTTGTTTGCTCTTAGAACCTTGCTTTCCTATGCGGCTTCTGAGCTTGATAAGCGTGCATATATGTCTTACACAACGAAGCTGCTTGATCACTTAGCATCATATATCCCGTATTATAAAAAAGCATGACCTTCTGCCGATCGAAGGTCATGCTTTTTCTATGATTAGATGGTCTTTTGTTGATCTGTATCGGGACGGGTGACTTGTTCGACAGAATGAATGTACCGTTTTCTCGCAAAATAATCGTAAGCATGCTGCCCAAAGCCAAGCCAAATGCTGAGTACAATAAATGGGACCGTTCCCCATAATGCAGGGATGTGACAAGCCATTCTCAGCCACGTATAAATCCCTGAGTTTTTTTGATTTTTCGCTAAGGAAATAGACACGATTCGTTTCTCTGCCTTCTCTTCACTAATTTTATTCAGTCTCAGCAGCTGTGAGTTTCTAAATGATTCAAAGTGAATTCGATTTTTCCAATCGAGTGATTTCAACAGGTCAATTGCTTTTGCACATGAAGGACTTTGTCCGTCATAAAACACAAGCAGTCTGAGTGATTTGATGGAACGCTGTTCTCTTTTCTTTGATTCAGCGAGCTTCTTTTTTTCTTGATCGAGATAGATGATTTTTTTCATAAATTGATCGCCAGCCCTTTTCCTTCATTTATTTTTTTTAGTTCGTTCAAAGGAGATTACAACTAGATTACTATAGTTGCTGGGCCTCTTGTATTGGGAAAAAGCCATCCGACGTGCGTTATATGAGCCTTTAGATAAGGGCAAAATAGCTGATTTCATGGCATATATGAGGTTTTTCAACTAAAAGTGGTTGGGAAAATCGTGATGCTTTGCGGTTTTCTGCGGTATTTGATAGAATTCTGCGGTTTTTCTACATCTTTATGCGGTGTTTTGTAGGTAAAACGCAAAAACAAGATAAAAAAAGACTACTTCCCATTGCGGCGAAGTAGTCTTTTGGTTTATATTTTTGCCAAAACTTCTACTATTTCTTTCTCAATATCTTTCCATAAGTAACGATCTGTCGTATAGTGATGTGCGGCTTCTTTCGCAAACACTTTAAATGCTTCCTCAAAATCGGGTGCATCTTTATCCGGCTTTTTCTCGTCGACAAAGCGCTGAGCTTCTGCTGAGCGAGGTCCCCATTTCCCCACTTCTTTCCCTTCCTGATCAATGATGACGATAATCGGAATCGATCTTGCGGTCCCGTTCGTTAAATACTGATCCATCAGGTCTAGGTGCTCGTCCCGAATGAAATAGCGCGCATCAATCAGTGCTTCATTTGCAATACGCATGAAAATAGGTACATTGACCATCGCATCTCCGCACCAATCTGCTGTAATCACAAGCGCTCTGAGCTTTTTCTTTTGAAGTTTTTGAAGCAGCTCTTTTTCCTTTTGATGAATTGCGTACTGGTTATACACCGTGAGTAAGTTTTCACGGTTTTTCTCCATGTTGTGTACATATGTACGTTCAGCTAATCCCTTTGTAAACCATTCATTTAGTGTCATGTGAACATCCCCCTTACCCTTCAACTTTACCACTTTTGCTATTCTTTTGTCTAAAAAAACCTTCACCTAGTGAAAGGTAAAGGTTCTTTGGACTTATGGACGCCGTTTTCGATTTGGGTCCATTCCTATCAGCTTAGTGACGAGCACCATTGTGACAGGCAATGATGTATTCTTTTTATACGCTAAATATTTTCCGCGCCATTCTGGTTTATATTTCTGTTTAAACGACCGTAAGCCGCTGAAACTATACATATATCTGACGTTATTGAAGATGACACTCGCCAAACGTTCTGTCAGAAAGGACTGATGGAACGTGCCTACATTCGATAATGGCGCCATTCCCATGTTAAAGGATGTGTAGCCTTTTTCTTTCGCCCATTGAAAAAGGTGGATAAAGAGTGCATCCATCATCCCGTTCGGTGCATCATGCATATGACGCATGAGGTCGATGGATATCTCTCCTTTTTGATACATCGGCATTAAGGACACAAAAGATATGATCTGTCCTTGTTCATCCTTTAAAATCGCAATCGGTGCTTTTTGAATGTAGTCTTCATTGAAATAGCCTAATGAAAATCCTTTTTCTTTTTTCTTGCCCAGCCAGCTGTCAGAGATTTGTTTTAAGGTTGAGATCAATTCCTCTGAAAAGGGCGGCTCCAGCATTTCAAACGTATAGCCTTCTCGTTCAAATTTATTTGCGACAGCCCGTAAGTTTGATTTTTTCTTTCCTGACAAAGAGAACGTTTCTAAATCGACCATGGCTTCTTCCCCAAGCTTAAAGAAGTGAAAACCTAGGTCATGATAAAGCGCCATTCCTTCACGTTCTACTTGATAAAAAGCGACACGATAGCCTGCTTTTTCTGTCTGCTCCAAAAATTCTTCCAGTACAAGCGGATAAGAGGCTTTACGCCCAGAAGGATCTCCAAGCACAATTACGCAACGGCCAATCCGGCCAAACTGAAGCATCGCCTCTCCATCACTTGAGAAAAACAGTTTTTTGTCTCCCAAAAAACCTAGATGACTAAGAGCATTTCCTCCCTTTTCTTCGAGAAAAGTTTTTAATTTTTCTTCATCGGCTTCTTCGCCGATTGGAACTGCTTTTTTATTAAAAATCAATTTGCTAATGAAAAAGAAAAGAGGGACGCCAATTAAAGCAATCATACTGGTCATCGTGATATGCCGTTCATTATGGACCAAATAGTCCTTGCTTAGGAAATGACCAATTTTCATCCAAATGAAGTTCCCAATGACATTATAGTTAAACAACACGAGTAAATATCCGGCGGCGGCGGCCACAAACTGATTCAAAGAATAAGGGGCCTGCTGCTTCACAAATTGATTTCGAAGCGAGAAAAATACCACCATGATGACCGGCAATATAAAGATCAAACTCAGGTTAAACCCTTTTAGTAAAGTAAACACAAAGCCGCCTGCTAGGGCAATCATTGTCAATAGATAAGACCGTTTCGTTCTTTTATACACTTCAATGGACAAAATCATTAAAATGATCCCGAACATTAAAGAAAGACCATTAAATCCTGATAACAAAAAGCGTGGAATGGTTGTAATCACACCTAAACGATCAACAGGAAGCACAACGGAAGCCATAATGAGCAAACCGCTTCCAAACGTTAAAATGGACAAAGATCCGTACAATAAACGGATGAGCAGAGCTCGGTGCAAAACAATTAAGACGTTTGTTGTTTCAATAGCAGGCGCCATTCTCGGATTGCCTTCAAGACGCCTGAGTGTTGTTCCAGTTAAATCGTATGCCGCTAGACAAAGTCCAAGAATAAACGGGAAAATGGAGTAAACGAAGCGGTACAATACAAGCGCTGTCAGCACCATCTCTTTATCAAACCCAATGTATTGCATACTGAGTAAAAAGATCAGATCAAACGAACCAAATCCGCCCGGAACCATACTGATTAAACCGCCGATTGACGCAATCGCAAAGACGCCTAATACAATACGGACATCAACGTTCATCCCCATAGAGACAACAGCCATGTACATGACAAGACCAGCTGCCAGCCACTCTAAAAACGATGCACCAATATAAGCATAGATCGGGTGCTTCAGTCCGTTTTCACCGCTCTCAATCGAGCTTTTTCGAATGGACGCCATGATGATGTAAATGGGCACAATACAAGCAAAAATAATGACAAATGCCCATAACCACGGCTCCTGACTAATAATACTTTCAACAGGCAGGACCCTAACTAAAATCAAATCACTGAAAATTGATAAGCCTAGCAGAACAGAGGATGTTAAAAGGGCAATGCCTTTCAGCAGTTTTTTCGTATCTGTTATGTATTCCTTGTATAGAAGCGTTCTAAGCCCTGCTCCTGATAAACCACCGAATCCAAGTACACTATTAAAGGAGTTGGCGATCCAAGAAATTCGGATCGTTTTCCAGCCGCTGATAGGCATATCAAGGCTCTTTCTTAAAATAAAATCATATAAGGACATGGATAAAACAGCGACAAGTCCAAGAAAGACAAGAATAAACAAGTCCATTCGATTCAAGCTGTCAATAATATAAAACGTCTTTTTAATGGAAAGGCCGCTCAGCTCCTGCTTGGCGACAAAAACTAAGACAAGGATGATCACGATCGGAAAGAGCATTTTTAAGATCGTCATACCCGTTTTTTTGTTCCACATGTTTCTCCCAACTTTCTAAGTTGCTTCATTAATTTCAACTGACCATTATTATACAACAAATACCACTTAATTCATGCAGTTTAACATTCAAAAGCTTCATGATACTTTCAATTAGAAGTAAAAATCAGTAATATAAAGAAAAGAGCCGCTTAAAGGAAGTGAACAAGCGTGGAATATAATATTCATGACACCACCGTACTAAAAGAGGAAATCCTATCTCCTGAGGAAAAAAAGACATGGGTGCTGTATATGAAAGTGCTCACTGCTGCAGGACTTGGAGATGTTTCTGAATGGATGAAGCTGGATATGAGTATGCCTCAAATGAAGGTGCTCATGCTGCTCAATAACCATGGCTCTCTTAAGGTGTCCGAAATTGCTGAAAAAATGGGGGCTTCTTTGTCCAATATGACAGGGCTGCTTGATCGGTTAGAACAATCGAACTTTGTGGAACGAAAGCATTCCGAGCGTGACCGTCGAATCATTGTCGTCGAATTGACAGAGGAAGCGAAAAATATTTTCAGAAGTATTTATCAAAAAGGGCATGAAAAAATTAAAAATTCCCTGCAACGGCTCAATGATGAAGAAAAAGAAAAAGTCAATGAAGGTCTAGCTATTTTAGAAAAAGCACTTCGTCCTGAACGTGGCTAAAAAAGGAAAAAAGACGGTCACTTGAGGTCCGTCTTTTTTAATTCTTCTTTTCCTTGTTTATCTGGGGTGAAAAGATATTGACGAATAACTTCCCGATCATCCCACAAGAGATAACCTAAACCGATAATGAGAAAAATGATGCTGATCCACGTACCGCCTGGGAGTATATCTTCCAGTTCCTCGATCGTTCTTTCTCCGCCTACATTTCCACCGTAACGAATCTCAAACAAAACGAATTTTGCTATATAAAACAATGCCGCCGTGCAGATAAACATAGCGCCGACAATTCTTCTACTAGACATGTGTTGACTCCTTTACTTCCACTGATTTCTTTTGATTAATTCCGTGATATGGGCGAGATGATGCTGTGAATGCCAGACGTACATTCCTGTTGCATCATATAAGGACACCGTTTGTTGATCGGCTGGATGGTAATATGCAGCGTTGAAATCTTCCTCTGTCATCTCGCGAAGTAATGTGACCCACCTGCGATGCAGACTGCTGATTAACGGCAGTGATAGACTGATAGGCGCCTTGCTGTCAGGAAGTGAAGCAAATGCCTCCTGATCATATGGACGTATGTGCGGTGTTTCTTCTGTTAGCGCAAGTTTAAATCGCAAGTAAGCGTTCAGATGGCTGTCCGCTACGTGGTGAATGAGCTGACGAACGGTCCATCCTCCTGGCCGATAGGGGGTATCCAGCTGATCATTTGTCAATGGGACAACTGCCTCTTCATACTTTTGAGGAATGAGTGCCAGCTCATCAATCCATGCCTCCAGCTGCTTTTTCGTTTGTTGGTCCACCGGTTCATATAAGCCAATCGGATATTGTAATGATGTCATCTGCTGCCCCTCCTTAAAATCCTTCTAGAACAAATTTACCTATCATCTTCCCTTGCTCAAGTGTTTGATGTGCCTGTTTCAAATTGGCGGCATTGATGGGGGTGAGCACCTTTGTTAATGTATGTTTTAACTTCTTCTCTTCAAATAATGTACTCGCTTCTTTTAAAAGCTCGTGCTGCTTCATCATATCCGAGGTTTTGTACATCGGCCGTGTGAACATGAATTCCCATACAAATGCAGCACTTTTATTTTTGAGTAATTGAATGTCTAAATGGTGCTGATTTTCAACAATGGTACAGATCGTCCCTTGAGGTTTAATCGCTTCTGCCATCCCTTTGAAATGGCCATCTGTATCATTTAAGCATAAAATGTAATCCACTTCGCCAATCCCTTTTTCCTGAAGCTGCGCTAAGAGCGGCTGATGATGGTCAATGATATGATCAGCCCCTAAGGAGAGACACCATTCATTTGTTTCAGGTCTTGATGCAGTGGCGATCACAGTCGCCTTTGCTAATTTGGCGAGTTGAATGGCGATGGAGCCCACTCCGCCTGCACCACCGATGATCAGCAAGGTCGAGCCTTCGGCATTCCGCTTCATATGCATTCGGTCAAATAGCGCTTCATATGCCGTAATTGTTGTAAGAGGCATGGCAGCTGCTTCGGCAAAAGAGAGATTTGCAGGCTTTTTCGCCACAATTCTCTCATCCACAAGCTGGTATTCACTATTTGAGCCTTGTCGCGTGATATCTCCTGCGTAATAGACGTGGTCACCCGGCTGAAACAACGTACACGCTTCGCCCACTTCCACCACCGTACCGCTTGCATCGTAGCCAAGAATTTTCAGTTCTTCTTCTTTCTGATTCTTCGGTGACCTCACTTTTGTATCCACTGGATTCACCGACACAGCCTCTACTTTCACCAAAATATCCTTGCCAGCTGCTTTGGGCTTTGCCACCTCCTGATCGATCAAGCTTTGTTCATGCTCAATTGGCAAATACTCAAATAATCCAACTGCTTTCACTCGCTCGCACTCCCTTTCTCCATGCTTCTTTTCCACATTTTATCATACATTTCTGATGCTGATGGATCAGTCAGCAAGCGATTGCACATTTAGGATTTCTTCAAAGCCCTTCGTTCCCTCACGATGTAAGAAGGACGAGCCTTTTGTAAAGAGAGGACATAGGTGAACCAGCCGCTCGATTTAAAAAAGTACTGAACATAATAAAACTGGATGTGCTGCAAGAAAACGACGATGAACAGAAAAATTGTGAATGATAGCGTCACAATGTCTCCCTGCATCCATCCACTGATCAATAACATCACAAAACCGAGCATCATGAGCTGTTCGAGCCTCTGCATGATCTGGATAACGAGATGTCCCCGTTTGGTTAGGTCACCTGATTGACGCTTTCGAATGTTTCTTGATTTATAAAACCATACGATACTTGTCACTAGATGATGAATGATAAAAAGAGCGATCATGACCATAAATAAAGGAATTGATTTAAAAAGGTCTTTTATAATGAATGGGATCACCAAAAAATAAAATGCGGTAAATGCGTGTCTAGCTGATAAGAGAAATAGTTGTTTTTCTATGTATCGCTGCATGTGTCTCACCTCTATATGTAGTACGTCTCATTTGTCATAAGGTTCCTTCTGCCTATCAAAAAAGGATGCCCTGAAAAAGGCATCCTTCATGAATCAAGCTTAAAATGCAGCACTCAGTACGACAGGGCCTTGCGGAAGCTTGTTATCCTTTTTTGGTTCAAGGGTGACAGCCACAGTATCCCATGATTCGTTTGCTTCTTTTTCAGATAACGCATAGGTGACGGTGCCCTCCCCTTTGCTATCTGTTTTAAAGGCACCGGCCGGAACGGGCTGATCTCCTTTAATGAGCCATACTTGATAAACAGCTGATGAATCAAGCTGGCCTTTTAATCCGTCGGCACTCACTACAAGCTCTTTTTTGCCGTGATGCTCAATCACTGAAAAAGCACCCGTTGTTTTTGCCGATTCGGCAGATGCCAGTGATTTTGTCGCAACAACTTTGACAGGTTGTTCTGCTTGATCTGTTCCATTTGTTAAGAAATACACGTTCCCAGCTGCAGAAATGAGAAGTAGTGCGGCAACGAGAGGCAAAAGCCATTGATTTTTCTTCTTCATTGGCGGTTTCATCTCATTTGCATCACGAACTATTTTGAGATCTTGAGGCGGGTTCGATTTTGCAGCGATTGTTGTCTCTCGTATCTCTTCTTCAAATACTCTTGATAAAATGCGGTCTTTCATCCCTGCCGGAGGCGTTTCGTCCTCTGCTAGAAACGGAATATCAGACATGAGCGATGTCAGTTCTTCAAGCTCTTCTTTGCAATCCGAGCAATGTTTGATGTGTTCTTCAAATTGCGTCTTTTCTTCTCCTTGTAAATGCCCGTTAAAGTAATCAATGACTTGATGTTTACACTGAGTCATGCCTCTTCCTCCTTTCCTCCGCGAGACAGCTTCGTTCGTAAATGCTTCAATGACAATCGAACTCTTCCCTTCACCGTTCCAATAGGGATGCCTAGTTTTTCCGCAATGCTCTTTTGTGTCATTCCTTTAAAATAGACATCTTCGATGATGGTTTGCTGTTCTTTCGACAATGTTGATACTGCTTCACGTATGATTTGTTTTTCTTCGTTCCATTCTACTTCTTTTGACACATCTTCTTGATGATCTGCCAAGTATTCAATATGCTCATCTTCAAGAGCTGTTTCATTTCGGTGTTTCCTTAATAGATCGATTGCCGTGTTTCGTGACATCATAAATAACCATGAGGAAAATTTCCCTTTATCTGTATTGTATTCTCCTATGCCGCGCCAAAGCTTGATAAAGACTTCTTGAAGCACTTCCTCCGCCAGCTCACGGTTTCCAGTCATTTTATAAATAAACGAATATAACACACGTTCATAGCGATCGTACAATAATTCAAGCGAGGGCTTATGTCGATCATGTTTGATCTTGTGATACAGCTCAAAATCCTTCAGTGTGTCCATGGTCATCTCCTTCCTTTTTCATGAGAAAGAGCATTATGCATTCATCATGAAATCTTCACGTATGGCTCATCTCTCAAATTGCTGAGATAAGCCTCCTTTGTACTTTACTCTTTTTTCAAGGAGAAAAAAAGAGCGCTGAAAAAGGAAATGTGTTCCTCATGAGAATGTACTTACTAAACGGATGGATTGACCATTTGGATCACTCGCCTCAAGGAAAGTCAAGAATCCATGTGTTTCATTCACTGTTCAGTTGATTTTAGCAAACTCTCATTAGTCTCTCAATTTACATCAGGTAGAACGCACCCTTTCATCATGTCATAATAGAACGAAACAGGAGAACTGGAGTGTCCGAAAATGATTGTAACGATTGTTCTTTTTTTATTAGCTGGTCTGGCTGAAATAGGTGGCGGTTATCTTGTCTGGCTGTGGCTGCGTGAAGCAAAACCCGTCAGCTATGGAATCGCAGGTAGCCTCATCTTGGTCGCTTACGGCGTCATCCCTACATTCCAGCAGTTCCCGACCTTTGGGCGGGTTTATGCGGCCTATGGCGGTGTTTTTGTCGTTCTCGCTGTGTTTTGGGGCTGGTGGGTCGATCGCAAAACCCCTGATTTCTATGACTGGATGGGTGCTTTGATCTGTTTAGCTGGTGTCAGTGTGATGTTATTTGCCCCCCGCAGTTAATGGTCGGATGATGATCTCACGCTAAAAAGCCGGCAATATGCCGGCTTTTCCTCTTTTACATTCTAAATTGTGTTTCATACAAACGCCGGTACATCCCGTCCATTTCCAGCAGGTCTTCATGCCTGCCTTGCTCCTTGATGCCCTCTTTTGTTAAAACCACAATCCGGTCAGCATGCTGGATGGTCGCTAGGCGATGCGCAATAATAAACGTGGTTCGTCCTTCAGATAGTTCTTCAAGTGAGCCCTGAATAAAGGATTCTGTCTCCGTATCCAGAGAAGATGTGGCTTCATCTAAAATAAAAATTGGCGGATTTTTAAGGAAAATACGTGCAATGGAGATACGCTGTTTTTGTCCGCCAGATAACATCATTCCGCGTTCACCGATGATCGTATCAAGCCCATTTGGCAAGCTATTTACAAGATCCTTCAGTTGGGCTTTCTCCACTGCCTGCCACACTTCTTCATCAGATGCATCGAGTTTTCCGTATAAAATGTTTTCTCGGATGGTCCCATGGAATAAATAAATATCTTGCTGGACGACACCAATTTGTCTCCGCAGCGAAGGCAGTGTCATCTTTCTTGTCTCTATGCCATCAATTGTAATGGTACCCTCCTGCCATTCGTAAAAACGTGGCAGCAAACTGCAAAGCGTCGATTTCCCAGCACCAGAGGGACCTACGACCGCAATGGTCTCTCCTTGTTTCACCTTAAGATTGATGTCATGAAGAACCGGTTTGTCTGATTCATATTGAAAAGACACGTGCTCAAAAACGATATCTCCATTTAACTGATCAACTTCAATCGCATCATCCGCATCCTTTTCATCTGGCGATTGATCGATGAGTGTTGCAAATCGTTTAAAGCCCGCTGCACCTTTTGGATACATTTCAATGACTGCATTGATTTGTTGAATGGGTCCTAAGAAGATGCCTGTTAACAGTACAAATGACACGAATTCCCCATACGTCATATTTTTTTGCAGCACAAACCATGCGCCGCATACAAGGCCAAACACTGTCACACTCTTAATAAGAAAATGACTGACAGCGGTATGCACAGCCATCATTTGATATGTGGTTAGCTTTGTCTTTCTAAATTGCTCGTTATGTTCAATAAATCGGTCCATTTCATGTGATTCATTTCCGAATGCTTTCACAACCCGTATGCCACTAATATTGTTTTCCACACGTGAATGGAATTGACCAATACTCGAGAACATTTTATCAAAAGCAGCAGACATTTTTTTCGTAAAGTAGACGGATAACCCGATCAAGAATGGAACGACAATAAATGTGAGAACTGCCAGCTGCCAATTAATCGACAGCATCAAGCCAAAGGCACCCGTGAGTGTCATCACAGCGATAAATAAATCCTCCGGGCCATGATGCGCAATTTCTCCAATATCCATTAAATCATTTGTCATACGGGACACGAGTTTTCCCGTTTTCTTTTTATCAAAGAAGCGAAAGGACATTCTTTGTACATGAGAAAATAGCTGATTCCTCATATCCGTTTCAATATTAATGCCTAATTTGTGCCCAAAATAGGTGACGACATAATGCATCGTAGAGCTGATCACGTATAAACTGAGGAGCAGAATGCCCCAAAACCAAATGGCATCCCAATCACCGTTTGGCAGCAAATCGTCCATCACTTTACTGATGGCAAGGGGAAAGGATAATTCGAGTAAGGCTGCCAGTACCGCACAGGAAAAATCTAATATAAACAGCCCCATATATGGTTTGTAGTATGAGAAGAAACGCTTTAACAATTGACAGACCTCCTACCGATCAGACATTTCTGTCAATATGTCAGCAAACTCTTCCGCTTGATTTGCTACTGCAATCGGATCGTAAGGCCAGAAGAACTCTGTATCCATTTGATAGGTCTGCTCTTTTTTGACAGATTCTAGACTCTTCCAAATAGAATTGTTTTTATCAAATGTTCCGCCGTTGCTTTCATCAATGAAAATGTAGTCTCCTGCATATTCAGGAAGGGTTTCATAAGAAATGACTTCATACCCTGTTTTACTTTTTAAAATTGTATCTCTGACCTGTTTTGGCGGGTTTACCTGTAATTGCTGATATAATGCCTGCCCGCCTCGATAAATTCCGTTACCATATACATAGACATCATTTTTAAAAGCGCCCATGATCGAGACCGTTTCATTCTCTTTTAAAGCAGACTTCACTTTTTTCCTAGCAGCCTCGATTCGTTGATCGAAGGCGGTGAGGAATGCTTTTCCTTCCTCTTCTTTATTTAAAATTTTTGCCAGCGTCGTTAATTCTTCATGTGCATCTTTGAAAGAACCGTAAGGATACACGATGGTAGGCGCTATTTTTTTGTACACATCATAGACTTTTTCATCCTGTACGGCTGTGATAATCAGATCAGGCTTTAAGCTAAGTGCTTTTTCAGCTGAACGCTCGTCACTGATGTCCTCTATTCCTTTTATCTTGCCCTTTAAGTGTACGTTCTTTAAATCCTGCGTGGTCGATCCAACAGGCTGAACGTCAAGTGCAATCACACTCCCTAAATATCCATCTACGAGAATTCGTTTAGGTTCAGCAGGAATCTCTATCTTTCCTTTCACTGTTTCAACCGTTTTCGTTTCTTGCTTTGATTCTGCTGTTTTGGCTTGTTCTTTATTGCCACAAGCCGTCAATATCATTAGAAGAATGACAGCACATATCCAATACGTCTTTTTCATCTCCATATTCCTCCTTCATTTTCGCCACCACAAATGAGAATAATTATCAATTACTAGTCTCATGTATTCTATCAACCTCATCTGTCGTGGTCTATGGAGGATTCTCGCAACTTACATATGGACAATTGTTGGATAGGCTTGCTGTGTCAATTGAGAGACAAACCGGTCCATCAAAAGAAGTGCACGCTCTCCTTCATCAAATCGAAACTCCTCCAGTTTTACTGGATAAAAGGTCCCATTTTTCACAGCCGATAATTGACGAAGTACATCACTTTCTTCCATTCGCTTGTCCATTTGCTTATACCACCCATATTGGTCAGAGACAATAAAAAACATATGATCCGCCTCGTATTCTCCAAGTCTCTCTAAAGGAATGACTGTATGTTGATTAGGAAGAAGAACTTCTTCTAAAATGGCTTTTGGAGGTTTTAAGCCAAGCGTTTCGTAAAGATAAAAGGCTCCTCTTGCCTCATAGGACCACATATACACTTTGTCATGTCCTCTCATTTCATAGATTGCAACGGTCTCGCCTTTTTCTCTAAAGGAAGACAGGGTGTTTCTTGCCTGTTGACTATGCTGTTCAAATCGCTTCACCCAATCATTTGCCTCATTTTCTCTTCCTAAAAGGCGTCCTATAGACAGTACATCTTGTACAGCATGATGACCGGCGTATGGCAGAACAAGAACAGGTGCGATTTGCTCCAATCGCTTGATCAATGTAGGTTTTGAATAATAATAGTTAGGGACGATGATGACATCTAATTGAAGTGATTTAAAGACGTCATCAGGCGTATGTTCATTTATGACGAGCGAACTAGCCAGATGTTCTTTCAGTATATCTGAATGGAGATCGGTTTCTTCGTCAATACAAACAGGCTCAATGCCTATTGCAACCAATGACCCGACAAATTGAAAAGCAGCAATCCGCTCTGGTCTTCGGTTCATTCGAAACTGACTGGGCGTTCTCCCTGTTTTTTGACGGAACTTCCTGCTGAAATATAAACTGTCTGCATACCCGACTTGCCGTGCTATGATTTGAATTTGATCGTCTGTTTGTAAAAGACGTTTTTTGGCTTCGTCTATTCGAATTTGTGCAATGTATTCTGTCACACTCATCCCCATACTTTGTTTGAAAAAGGTAGAAAAGTAACTCTCATGAAACCCCATCTTATGAGCTAAGTCTTTTCTTGTTAGTTTTTGATCATAATGCTCAGCCATATACTGCAAGATCATGTTAATCGAATAATGCACTTTTTCGTTGTATGGCTTGGATTGTTTGCGGAAAATGAACATGATTTCTTCCAGCCATTTCGCCTGTTCTTGTACGATTTGGCTCGTCTGTATTTGTTTGATGTAAGAAAAAAGGACGGCAGAGCCTTTCACCACTTCACCGTTATCAGGGAGGTCATCGTGATTCACCTTATAGACCAATTCATTTTGTGCATCATGTGCCAGAGTGAATTGGTCAAATGTAACAGTATAGATCACCACTTGCTCGCTGGACAAAGATTGAATCATGACATCTATACCTGAGCGGATCAATACACTGTCTTTGGCGTTTAGCTCATATCGAATTCCTTCCATGTCAAGTCTCACCGCACCGTCCGTTGTCAAGAACATCAGTGAAGATGTTTGCCATGAGTCCGTTTGTTTCACAGAAAGAGATCGTTTACTGCTTTCTTTCATGCGAAGAATTGTATGAGTATAGGCGGTCATTTTCTCTTTCTCCTTCCATATAAAAAAGTGCTAAAATAAACCATTTTAGCACTTCAATGTCTGACTGAATGGTGATTATCGCGCTCCAGCCGTTTGTAATTCTTTGTTTTTCTCTTTAAAGCGTTCATTATGTGAAGACACGTACGCTACTTTTTCTGCTTCTGGTTCGATGTAAAGCTTTGCGCTATTGAGTGCATTAACTCCATCAACAAACGTACCGGCAATTAAACGCACTTTACTTTTATGTGTGCATAAGTCGCCAACTGCATAGACGCCAGGTAAATTGGTTTCCATCTTTTCATTGACCTCGATGAGTCCCCACTCACCTTGCTTGAGTCCCCATTCTGATAGAACACTTAAATCACCTTTCATGCCATGGTTGACGATGACAGCATCGGTTTCGATTCGTTCGATGTCGCCTGTTTCTAAGTGCTGAATGGTGACGGCTTCAATTTTGTCACCTTGACCATGAAGCTCTGTGAGTTCATGCGGTGTGAGAATGCGAGCACTAGATGCTTTCATGTTGGCGACGTTTTTTTCATGTCCGCCAAACATATCACGACGATGCACAACCGTCACACTTTCAGCAATTGGAACGAGGGCATTTGCCCAATCAACAGCTGAATCTCCGCCTCCAGAGATGACTACCCGCTTTCCTGCAAACGTCTTTAGCTCCTGCACGGTGTAATAAAGGTTTGTTACCTCATAACGGTCTGCATGCTCGATTTCAAGTTTTCGCTGAACTGGAATTCCGTGACCCATGGCTAAGATGAGGGTCTTTGTCAAATGACGATCCCCATTTTCAGCCGTCAGCAGGATATGACCATTCTCATCCCGCTCGAATTGCGTGATTTTTTGATTCAACGCAATCTCTGGTTCAAATGTTTTCGCCTGTGTTTCTAGCTGCTGAATCAGCTGTTCACCTCTTGTTGGCGGCAAACCGCCCACATCCCAAATGACTTTTTCAGGATATAGAAGGATTTTTCCGCCAAGACTTTCGTTATACTCCAGTACCTTCGTCTTTAAATCCCGCATCCCACTATAAAAGGCGGTGTACATTCCTGCTGGACCGCCACCAATAATGGTGACGTCAAACAATTCAAGCTGATCTGTCATTTGAGTCCCTCCGTTTTTCATTGAATGATCTATTTATCATTGATATTGATTCTCATTATCATATGTATCTATTGTAGTCTACTCTAGCGAAGGGAATCAATAGCTTTCTATAAAAAAAGAACAGGACGAGCGCTTTCTCGTCCTGTCATCTCACACAATCGTTAATCCAAGGTCCTTTAATTCCAGCGAAACAAGTCTTGCAATCGCATCTGCTCCTTCTTTTGTAAAGTGCGTGCGATCCTCTATGCCTGTTGACAGCATAAAGTAAGAAGTCGTTTTCTCTATGCCGGAAATTTGATAAAACTGAAGGCTTGCCGTATTTAAATCTACAAGAAGGACTTCTTCTTCATCAGCTAGTTCTTTCATAGCGGCACAGTAATCAGGGAAATCATTGATATATTCTCCGTCTTTTTCATGAAAGCGGCCGACTGGCGTTAATAAAAGCGGTGTAGCTCCTTTCGCTCTTGCTCCGTGAATATATTGAGACAAATAGCTTTTATACGTTGTGAAAGGATCTGTATGCCGTTCGGGCTTCTCCGTTGAAGCATCATTGTGCCCCATTTGTGTAAACAGCCAGTCCCCAGGCTGAATGTCAGCCAATATTTTATCAAGCCGTCCTTCTTCAATGAATGTTTTTGAGCTTCTTCCACCGATTGCGCGGTTGTCGACGCTCACACCCTGCGCTGTGTAGCGATGTAAAAACTCTCCCCATCCTCCTTGAACAGGACGATCTGGATAAGATGAAACGGTTGAATCACCAGCTAAATAGATGGTTGTCATGTTCATACGCCCCCTTTTTCATATAGCCACTCTAATAAGCGATGCGGACATCCAAGTGGCTGCTGAAAAGATATGAAACAATCAGCATCGCTACTTCATTCATTCTCTTTTGAATGATCAAAACCCTGCTTACCGGTAGATGTGAATACGTTAAATATGCGGCGGAAGTTCTACTTTTGTCTCAACGGCTTGCTTTAACGCCTGAAGCATATAGCCAATTCCTTTATATGGAGCCAGCGGATAAATCGCTGTCTGATGAGGAAGTAATAACGGATCGATTACCTTTCGATATTTCTTTCCACCTAGTATCACTAATTCATCATATGCAGTGAGATGTTTTTCATGAAATTGCTGACTTAGTGCTTCTCTTGTTATCTGATCAGTATGCGGTGTACCAAAAGCCACATCATAATTTTCATGAATAATATCATCTGCCTTTAAGAATCCATGCTTCGCTGAAATGATTAGGTAGTCTGAAAAGAACGTTCGGGCATAGCTTTTCGTACGCTGATGCAGCGGACTTAAATAAACGAGGTTCGCCGGCTGGCTCCCTGCCTCTGGATGGACGTCCCATATTTTCTTCGCCCCACATGGAATGATACAAACTCGCTTCACTTGATTTTCTCCTTCCTTCGTTGATACATCCGATACAACATACAACCTAGCGCTGTGCCAAGTGTATTTAAGAGAATATCATCAATATCGCTGCTTCTTGTAATCATACCAGATTGCGAGAATATCCATTGAAGCACTTCAATTATTGTTGACAAGAAAAAGCCAGCAAGAATTGCCTTTTGCCAGCGCAAGGTTCGGAATGCTTGATAAAGAAAAAAACCAAGTGGCACAAATAACAAAATGTTCCCTGCCAAATTTAAAAAAACAAGATTGGGATAGCCATGATGATAGGCATGGAGATTTTGATAAATGGACTGCAAAGGCATGAGGTTGACACTCACCTGATCCCTTGGTGCGGAAAAACGATTAGGAAAGACCGTCAAATATAATAAAACATTTGTATACATAAACAGACAGGCAAGAACGATTTCAGTTCGTAAATAGATAAATCGTTTTTGTTTTTTCGCCTGTCTGTATCTCATATGTAAATAGAGCGGGACGAGCAAGAGAAAATAAGTCATGGAAAACATCGCACTGAATGTCATACGGAGAGCTGCCCCTTTCTCACATCATGCTTGACCATATTTACAGCTTATTCAGGCCTGCCCGCATCTATTCATCACTTATTCTCCTATTCAATGACGAGAAACCCATATTGACAAATCGTCATTTTTCCGCTAAACTGACTGACATTCAGTCATTTAAGGTCGGTGATGATGTGTCGAAACGAGATAAGATTATGCTTGCTGCCATTGACGCGTTTAAAGAAAAAGGAATTGAAAAGACGACCATATCGGATATTGTGAAAACAGCAGGAGTAGCGCAAGGAACGTTTTATTTATATTTCCCTTCAAAGCTTTCCGTCATGCCTGCTATCGCTGAACATCTGATCGCACAGATGGTACCTGCCATTGAAAAGGAACTCACTCAGCATGCGGATGTACTTGATCAAGCAGATGCGCTAGTTGAATTTATTTTCTCTTTTACAAGACAATACCGTGATGTTCTTGCCCTAACGTATTCAGGTTTAGCTGCCACCGAGCATTTAAAGGAATGGGAAGATATTTATGAACCGATTTACAAATGGGTCGCTTCTTTTTTAGAAAAGGCAAAGCAGGACAAAAGAGTCCGTGCGAACTTGAACTGTCAATATGCTGCGAAATTCATTATCGGTTTACTTGAATCATCAGCTGAGCAAATGTACTTATTTACAGAAACAGATACAGAAGAGGTTCTGATTCAAAAGCGAGAGGTGAAGCAATTTCTCCTTTACGCACTTGGCATAGAGACACCTTAACTTAGTACAGCACTTGCTGTACGCTCTTTTTTGGTTTCAAAATGACGAATCGTCAGTTTTCAGTTTTAGGAGGAAATACGATGAAAAAAAGCTGGATGTATGTTGCACTCACATGTTTATTTGAATTACTTTGGGTGTTTGGTTTAAATAGAGCTGATGCTGTGTGGGAGTGGGCGATCATTATCTGCCTGATCCCGGTTGATTTTTATTTTTTAATGAAAGCTTGCGAGAAGCTGCCGACTGGGACTGTGTACGCCGTGTTTGCCGGAGTTGGAACGATTGGTACGTCTTTGATGGATTATGCGCTGTTCGGCGGTTCGTTTTCATTAGAAAAGCTTTTATTTATGGGCATTTTAATTCTCGGAATTATTGGACTGAAAGTGTCTGATGGAGATGCACATGAGCAGAAAGGAGAAGCGGTATAAATGGGCTGGTTTTTTGTACTGTTAGCCTCTGCCTGCGAAATTGGCGGAACCATTGGTCTCAATATGTTCAGTAAGAAAAAGCAACTCACGACAGGCATTATATTTGTCGGCGGATTTGCCTTATCCTTTTTGTTTTTGTACGCCTCGTTCTCTTCCGTTCAAGTCTCCGTTGCTTATACGGTTTGGATTGGACTTGGAACAGCGGGTTCTGTCTTGTTTAATATGATTCTATTTAAAGAGCCAAAAAACATGATTCGTATCCTCAGCTTGCTGCTGATTGTGATTGGTGTGGTTGGGCTGAAGTTGTTTGCGTAATAGAAAAAGCAATGGAATAGATTATCCATTGCTTTTTAAGTTAATTTTTATACTTTTCTTGGTACGCTTTAAATTGTTCTTCGTATTTTTGTAACTTTTTCACATCGACTTTTGAATTTAATTTCGGTTTCCGCTTTCCAATTACCATTACATCTTTATCTACAATAGGACTTGATAAAAAGATGTATGGTGCAAAACGATCACACTTCGTATTTGGAAGGGTGACGGATAATCTAGCATATTCTTCTGTCGGGAATTGGTTTGAAATGTCAAGTTCCTTGAGTCCCTCTAATGCCGATATTGGCTCTAAAGACTCGTCCTTCACTTTTATATTTGATAAGCACAGATATTTTAAATTCTTGAGGTATCTTAAAGGTTGTAGAGTATTTAAGTTTAATGAATTCCAAATCCCACCTGACAATTGCAACCATTCTAAACCAGTGTTTTTTTGCAAAGGAGCTATGTCATTCAACTTTGAAAAATCTGTTATGGATAAAGATTTCAAAAAAGTATTTTTTGATAAATCCCATAAACTTTGTGCCTTTGTATTCCATTCAACTGCCAATACCTCAACATCTTGAAGAGAACTGATGATTGATAAATCTTCTACTCTCAGTTCACGCATATAGAGCATTTTAGGGTTAACTAAGCTCAAGATCGTATTGAATTCCTTTTGGCCCACTTTGTAAATCCACAATTTCGTCAGGTTAGAAAAAGAGTTCAACCTTTCAATATTTTTTGTTTTTCCTGTGATTAACAACTCTGTGGAATTTTCATCTACGTCGGCTAAATCATGAACAGCTTCTGGTCGTGCATCATGACGAAAAATATATTCAGGGTCTTCTTTGTGCATTCTTTTACCTCCACACCTACGAATGATGGATATCTAAATGAATTTTATCAGAGTTTTGAAATCAAGACATTATTCTTTCCGATATTTCTGCCGAAGAAATAGGGGAAGGGATAAAAACTAGATGATCTTCTTTGTCCGTTTAACCACAATCAGCTAGTTATTACGTCTGTTTTCAATCCATTTTATAAAATCTTTATCATCTAAAATATGAAGCAACAACATATCAACGACTTCGCTTTCACTATACTCCATATATTCTGAACAGGTCTTGACGATGGCTCCTACTCTTACATATAAACAAATAAAAGAACTCCAATTCATATACGAATTAGAGTCCTCATTATATGACTAATACAATTTTCCCACCTTAAAACCGTACCCGTTAATTAAAGACCTTCCTTTTTTATTTCTCGTCTAATGTGGATCATGCTGCTCTAGCAAGAGATCCATTGCGTAAATCGATTCGCCTTTTTCATCCAATAAAAAGTACACAATCAAAGGCTCTCCAAAGGACTCTGTCTGCTGCGTGAACAAAACACATGTGAATTTTTCAATACCTATCGGAATCTTTCTTCTTAATAAAGGATGAAGAATAGGCGAAGTCCGAATTGTATCTATATCCACATCCCAACGTTCGTTTTTTAAAGTGGGATAATGCTCTACTAACAGTTGGTGTAACATGTCGGTCGTGAGCGTTGCTTTTCCAGCATACCCATCATCTATTATGTTGGTGTTATACATCCGACGGTTGCTTATCCTTTGAAGCATTGATTCGTATTCCTTTTAAGACAAATCGTTTTTGGCCATCAAGAGTACAAGTGATTAATGTCAGTTCATTTTTCCCGCGATCCTTTAGTACATCAACATCCGTCGGTTCTATCGTAGCTGAGCTGACAATTTTATATTCGTATGTTTCTGCTTGATGATGTAAGACGACTTTTTCTCCTTTAGGTACCTCTGGCAGCTGCCGGAAAAGCCGGTCGCCTCTATACCCTCTATGGCCTGCAATCGTGAAATTTCCTTCACCTGGCATTTGATGAGATTTGATTTGAGTCAGTGCAATCCCTAAATTTTCTTTTGTTGTAACAGGAAGCACTTTTTCGTTTAAATCAATTGACGGGATCTCAAGCTCCATCGTATCTCGCAGGTCTTCTTCGGACACTGTTAAATGTGGAATAGAAGAAAGGGCATCACTGTCATTTTCTTCAATCATTTTCAATGCCTGTTCCATGGCTGCTGTCTCCTGAGAAGTTCGCCACTCATATAGAAAAGGAACGGAGATGAGCATTAGTCCCGCGACCACCAAAAAGCTGCCTAATAAGGTTCTTTTTTTCATCAATACACTCGTTCCTTCCTTTTACTGAATGGTTCTTCTTCTGACTACAAGAAGAACAGTTCCAGACACTACTAGTAAAATCCCTGCATACATCAAATAACGTAGCCATTCTTCTCCAGTCTTTGGCAATTCACCGTTTGAGTCATGAGGCGGATGTTGATCCCCTTGATCTGAGGCTGGAGGATTCGTGTGGTCCCCTTCATTCTTCATTGGAGCATTTTTCACAATCAATGTCTTGATCTCCACTTCGCCCATTTGAATTGTAAAAGCGAGTGGTTTTTTTAACGCTACATAACCATTTGGAGCTTTCGTCTCTGTGAGTGTATAATCACCAGGTTTAAGCCCTTTGACAATGGCTTCTCCGTCTTTTCCTGTTGTCACAGATTTTATCGTTTTCCCAGCTTTTGTACGAATTTCAAAGGCTGCACCTTTTAAGGTTCTATCTGTCTGCTGGTCTACCTTTATGATACGCAGACTTCCTAAAATCAAGTGATTCTTCGCTGTTAATTGAAGAGGCTTCTGCTGATTTTTCTCAATCGTAAACCGGATCGGCTGATCATCTAATTCATAGCCGTGAGGCGCTTTCGTTTCAACGAATTGATATTCTCCCGGTTTTAGATCGTTGATGTGAAGCTTTCCTTTTTGATCCGTTACAAGTGATTTCTTCAACGTTTTCCCGTCTTTACTCATAAGCGTGAACTCTGCATGTTCGAGCGTATGTCCCTCATCATCTACTTTGGTCAGTTCCACTGCTCCACGCGTCAGTTTGTTGATCATTTCTACTTTTGCTGGTTTGTCTTGACCTAATCGAATCGTAAATGAGACAGGTGTCTGATCCAATTCATAGCCGGCAATGCTTGCTGTTTCGACAAATTGGTAGGTTCCTGGCTTCAGTTGATCGACTGTCAGTTGACCGTTTTTGTCTGTCTTTAAGTCTTTCTTCACACGCTGACCGTGCGCATCAATCAGGTCAAAGGTCACGCCAGCGAGTAATTGACCATCCTCCCCTTTTTTCTCAAGCTTCACAGCACTTGTCGTCCGAATATTTTCTTTTGTCACTTTCACCAGTTGATTTGGATTGAAATCAATCTTGAAGTCTACTGGTTCTGCATCAAGTTGATGTCCAAAAGGAGCCTTCGTTTCAACCAATTGGTAAGCGCCTGGTTTCAAATCGTTGACAGTGATGATGCCTTTTTCGTTGGTTGTTAAACCTGACATCAATTCTTTACCATCGTCATTGAACAGGGTAAATTCTGCACCTTTCAATCTTTCTTTTTCTTCCCCTATTTTTGTGAGTTCTACAGAGCCTTTCTTGAGCTGATTGATGGCTTCCACTTGAATCAATTCTTTTTGACCTAATTCAACTTCAAAGACAAGTGGTTTCGCACTCAATTCATAGCCTTCAAGACTCTTTCTTTCAACAAATTGATAGGTTCCAGGTTTTAGACCTGTGAAGGTAATCTTTCCATCCTGATTGGTTGTAATCCCTTCTCCTCCTGCCACTATCTTTCCTTTGGCATCAGATAGATCAAAGACAACCCCTTCTAATGATTTCCCATCTTCACCTTTTTTGTGTAACAGCACTCCGCCAGTTGTGCGGCTATTTTCTTTTGTCACACTGACCAGCTTCTCAGGGTTAAATGGCATAGCAAAAGTGACAGGTGTTTCGTCAAGCTCATGACCGAATGGCGCCTTCGTTTCAACAAACTGATAGGTTCCAGGTTTCAGATCGTTGACGATGATTTCCCCGTTCTCATCTGTGACGAGACCTGTTTTTATTTCTTTTCCATTTGCATCTACTAGCTTGAATTCTGCTCCTTCAAGCACATCATTCTTTTCACCGAGTTTCGTGAGCTGGACAGCTCCAGTTTTGAGATCATTAATCACTTTGATCTCTGTCGGTTTTTTTTGTGCGATTTCGATGGTAAACGGATAAGGTTTATTTTTCTTTTGGTAACCATCAATACTCTCTGTCTCCACAAGCTGATATTTGCCCGGTTTGAGGTCATCGACCAACAGCTTCCCATCTTCATCTGTTGTCAAATCTTTACGCACGACTTTGTCATTTTGATCCAAGACTTCAAATCGAACACCTTGAAGCTTCTTGCCATCTTCCCCTTCTTTCATCACTTCTAATGCACTTGTTTCATAGAGGTTCTTTTGTGAAATGATGACTGGTTCTTTTGGATCGAGTGGTACTTCAAATGTGATGGGTGTTTCATCTAATACATAACCGTCTGGTGCGTTTGTTTCAATGAGCTGATACGTACCCGGTCTTAGTTCGTTGATCGTGATCTTGCCATCTTTTCCTGTGACAAGCGCACCATTTAGCTCATGCCCATCTTGATCTAAGAGCTTGAACTGTGCACCTTCTAGTCTCTCTCCGCCTTCACCTATTTTGCTCAATTCTGCAGAGCCTTTGATGATGTCATTTACAGCGGTGACAACTGTTGTTTCTGTTTGATTTTCTTTAATGGTGAACGGCCATTTTTGCTGATTTAATTGATAGCCTTTTGGTGCGTTTGTCTCAACAAAATAATAGGAACCTGGCTCAAGATGTTTGAAAAGGATTTCTCCTTTTTCGTCCGTTTTCAAATCGGTTTGGACGGTATCTCCAGATTCATTTTTCAGTTCAAATTCTGCATTTTCTAATGCCGTACCCGTTTCTTTGTCTTTTTTTGTGAGTTTCACATGCTGGCGAATTTCTTGGTTTTGCACCGTCATGCTATTTCCTGTTTTCGTTTGATCTCCTGATTCGTAAGGCTGATCAATCGTGACATTGATCGGTTCCTTCGTTTTCAAATAACCATCAGGTGCTTTCTCTTCTGTCACGATATAGTCACCATACAGAAGACGATCAAATCGAAGACCTCCTTCTTCATCTGTTGTCTTTGTTCCAATGACGATACCGCTCGCAGCATCTGTCAGAGAAAAGGTTGCTCCTTTTAGCGCTTTTCCACTACTCGCATCTACCTTATGAATGGTTAAAGCGCCAATCGCTCCTGTGCCATCTCCCATGCCAGCGGTACGTTTGACCACAACTGAGGCTTCGGATTCCTTTTTGATTTCTTTTACATTTTCACCTCTAAACGTTACTTCGTTTTGAAGTGTACTTCCCACCTTATCTAAAATGAGAGATTGGTATTCTAAAATATAGGGTCTCGTGATTTCTTCTTTAAATTTGATTTGAAAAGAATCTGGATCGAATTCAAGGTCTAGTTCATAATCCTTCCCTTTTTCCAGTTCTTCCTTTTTGGTCACTTGCCCTTTTTCATCTATTGTTGTCGAATACAGATGAAATGAGTTTTCTATTATGGCTTGGTTACTGCTCGGATGGTCTATAATCGTCGCATCTTGGACTGTTGATTGACCAAAGTTGATATTCAGTTTCCAATCAATGACTTTCCCTTGTTGATTTCCTGATTTGCTCGTGTATTTCCCTCCATTTGGAATGGACACCACAGCATTCACGTCTGATTCTTTCGTCTTTCCATCATAAAGGGTCGCTTTATTTTCGTAGGTTTTCTGTACTAAATCCATTCCTTCAACACTTGTTTGATACGTGATTTTGTATGGGGAATCAATGGCATGTTTGAAAATGACTTCGAAGCCTGATTCTCCCTTTTCATTTTCAAGGAATTTGATGTCATAATGTTCTTTCGCTAATACTTCTTTTTCTTCCGCACCATTTTCCCCGCCTTGTAAATCAAGCGAGTAGACGATAATTGAATCTTTAAGCAAACGCTGATTTCCTTGAATGAAATCCTCGATTTTCGCCTCTTCTAGATGTTTCAAATTATAGTTCACACCAATATTCCATGTGATCTCTTTTTTCTTTGCATCATATGTTCCGTTCTTGAATCCATTTGACTGCGTGTATGTGTCAGGCGTAAAGACAGATTGATTTTCCTTCGTCAAATCCTTGCCATCTTCATTTACCCATTCAAGTTTTACATGGTTACGTAGGTTCTTTTGATCTTTATCTGCTCTTTTTTCATAATCAAAAGACGTTGTATATGTGATGGTATGTTCTGTCTTGATTTCTTTCATAAATTGAATATCAAATCCATTTGCATGTTCAACGATTTGATAATCTGTGCCTTCTTCAAGCACTGTATTACCTGTCGTCACTTTTAAACTATCTTTTTGCAACGTCAATCCTTCGTTTGTAAACGTATCTTTTAATATCACGTTGTTCATGGTTTGTTGATCTTTGTTGAAGGTGATACGCCATGGAATGGTCTTGTTCTTGTAATTCGGTGTTCCGTGGTTTTTCGTTAGGATTTGCTGATCAATTCTTTGCTTCGCTTGTTTGCTCTCTTTGCCAGCTGTTACAGTATTGATAATGTCTTCAGCTTCGAAAATCCGCTCGGTTGCTTTTGTTTGATATGTGATGAGATAAGCCGATTGAGTATCTTGATTGAATTGCAAGGTAAACCCGTTTTGTTCATCCTTTTTTTGAGGTTGAACCACGTAATTTTCAAATGCTTTTGTTCCTGCTTCGTTGCCGTTCTGATCAATTGTGACTTCTTTGACTTGAATTGAGTCAGATATTAGCGCCTGTGTACCGTTAAAGAAGTCTTCTATTAAAGCATCCTTTTGAGCCAGCTTTTTTTCGTTATAGTTATACCGAATTTCCCAAGTAATCGTTTGAGTGACTGGATCGTAGTGGGCGGCTTTTTTATTTAAAGGACTGCCTCTTGTCACATTCACTGTTCCTTCTGCTGAACTAATCACTTTATCAGCAGAAACAAGGGACGCTTTATTACGAAACGCAGACTGATCTTGATTCGTAATGTCCGTTTCATACATTAAACGGTAAGCGAGATGCACGTCATCTTTAAATTCAATCGTGAAATCTTGACCATCTGCTGTTTGGCCAATTGTGTAGTGGTTTTCGTCAAGCAGCTGTCCAAGCGATGTTTCACCATTTAGCTTTGTATCTACACGATAAAGCTTGATTGAATCTTTTTTTAACGCTTGACCTTCTTGAATCGGATCTAACAGTTTCGCTTGTTTGACATCATCTAAGTCCATATTAAAATCGACTGTCCATTGAATGGTTTCAGCATTGTAAGATCGATTGGGTTCTCCCTTTTTAGAGACATTTGGACCATTTGGAATGTATTGAATCGGAATCGATATCGTATCTTTGCCTTCAATAGGGGTAATCACCACTTCTTTTTCTTCAGTGATCACTGTTTTTTTATCTAATTGTGTCCATACTTGAAGTGTTCCTTGGATATTTGAATATTGTTTAATAAAATCTGTGAACTCGATGGAGGCATTTCCGCTTTCATCTACAGAAAAATAACCAATGATCGATTGATTAAATTTCATCTCGAGTCGATCGATTTTTTCGTAAATGACTAATTCCTCTGGAACCTTGAAATGGAATTCATCGCCGCCATTATAGTTATGACCATTCGGGATGGCCCACTTATAGTTAATGGAAATCAGTGAGTTGACGTCTGGCTTATCAACTGAATTACCTTCCTGATCTTCAAAAATTAATTTGGCATCAGTAAGGAGATTTTCTTGTATCTGCATTTGTTTTGAGACACTTTGCAATCCTACACGATTAGACACGTTCACTTTGTTTTTAAGTAACTCATCTTCATCGCTTTGTGTCTTTTGAACAGTTTCTTGATTGTTAGCAACTTTGTCTTTTTCCGATGAGGTTGAATCATCTTTTGAAAGATTTTCTTTATGCTCATTTTGCTTTGTTTTCTCTTTTTTCTCAGCTATACTGGTGACGTCAATATCTATAGATCCTTCTAAATTCGGATCAAGCTTAATTTCCTCATTGAATGTGACCGTCACTTCATTTTGTTTCGAAACGGTATACTCACCAACAGGTATGTCATCGACAGTAATGAGTTCTTTCTGCTCCTTCTCTACCTGAATGACTGAAGGAAGAGAGAGAATATAAGGATATTGCTTTTTGAGATCAATTCCTTTAATAGACCAATGCACAATGGCCTTTCTGACTTGCTGATCTTCTATGCTTGATAACTTGTTGCCTTCGCTATCAGCAAACTCAATATTCCCATAAATATTCTCTTGAATGTCTTTAGCTTGTGCCCCTGCTAAAGGCAAGATTCCTAATATACTAGACTGTATGACTAACATGGTCATCAGTGCCACCGACAATATTCTTTTCAATACATCCACCCTTTTCTACAATTATTTTTCAACAACGATTAAAAAATCATTTGTATACTGTCTGATCAATCACTCCGCTTCTATCAAATTTTTCTAAAAATTGCACCTTAAGACCCAATGAATAAAATGAGTTGGTCAATCATGAGTTTGAAAGGTCATCATGAGTAGTAGATATAGTAGCTGGATAGGGGTCTATAGCAATGGGGAATAGTGAGAGGGAACATGAAAAGAAGACATGTGAATTTTTCTATTTATACTGGAACGAACAACAAATGATTAGTACATGCATATATAAGCATGTATTCACATATAGAACGTTCATATAAAACAAGCATGACTCATATGGTATGTATGGTGAGATAGTTCAGCATCATATAGATCGCATTCCTTCTACTCCCTTCCATATGGTAATCAAAAAGCCGATGCTTTTTATTCTTACATTTACCGTTTGAGCAGCAAAAAAATAAACAAAATGATCCATTTTTATAGGATTCATGGCATACTTATCACCTTTTAAAAGAAAAATATGGAGAATCAGCGAATAACATTTGTTTTCGTCTAATTTTTTTCTCTTTTATCGTCAAAAGTGAAGACAAAACGATTTAGGCAAAACATTACAATCATTTCATGCCTATTTTGAGCTCAAATGTTCTTCATCTGAACTTCATAATATATAGAGGCAAGTCAAAGGAAGGAGTTAGTTGTTTGATGGAGCTCATTGATAATAAATCAAAGAGATGGATAAACATTTTAAAATTGCTTGTATCCAAAAATAAGTGGTGGAGCCTTCAAGAGATATCGAATGAAAATATCGGCTCGATTCGTGCGATTCAAAGCGATTTAGAACAAATGAAATCGTTCCAAACAGAGAATGGAGAGCCGTTAATCCACATAAAGCCAAGACAAGGCATATCCATTTGTAATACGCAGACGATACGAGTGGATTACTATATCAAAGAAATTCTAAAGGATACGATTGAAATTCGATTGATTGACGGCATTTTTTTTGAAGAAAATAGATCTTTCTATGAATGGATGGACACGCTGAATATCAGTAGATCCACATTGTATAACACGATTCATAAAATCAACTCGATCCTTACATCCTATGACATTGAGTTACGTCCAGATAGTATGCAGTTTCATGGGAATGAGAAGGAAATTCGTCAATTCTTTGTTGAATTTTTATTTGAAGTGTATGGAAGCCGGCTTTGGCCATTTGATGATATTCAAAAACAAGACGCAGTTCATTTATTACAAGAACTATTTCAGGTGCTCGAAGTCAATGTACCAGATGTCGCGATAGATAAATACTGCCTGTGGCTCGGCGTTTCCATTCACCGAATGCGAAAAGGTTTTACAATCAGCCGTAAATATACATACTCAATGAATGAAGAAAAACAAACCTCTACGGCTAAAGGAATCTATGATCAAATTAGAAGATGGGAAGAGCACATCTGCCGAATGGCCAAAGACGTATTTGATGTGACGCTGGATCATCATGAATTTGTCTTTTTGCTATTGATCGAACCAGCTATTGGACACTTTAAATCAATTGAAACTGTCGAAGAAAAATTGACGTTCTTTCAGTCGCATACACCACGCCTCTATGATGCCATTTATTCATTTATCACCCAGTTGGAGTCGATTTTTCATCAAGAAATAGCGAATCGTAAGGTGATGACACTCGTTCTTCTCCAATATTATGTGTATTCCAATGAAATTACCGTGAGAGATGGATTCCTTTTCAAAAAGAAATCGAGCTATTTATCAGAGGTGAAAAAACAGTTTCCCTACTTCTATTCGAGGATTAGTCATATCATCCAAGAGTTAAAAACAGACGATATCCTTGCTTCTTTTGTGAAAAATGAACGGGAATTGATTCGTATCATTACATCTTCTTGGAGAGGGCTTGTTCATTTGGAGATGGAACGGAGAAACGTGCTGAACATTTTTGTTATTTCAACATTAGGTTATTATCATAGTTTGTTTATTGCTGATTTAATTAAATTAAGCGTGCCTCCTCTCATTCACATTTTCACAAGTCCAGAAAATTCGTTAAATGATGTCACGATGGATCAACTTGGGGTTGATATGATTGTGACCGATACTGAGCTTCCTCTTCAATTCGGTCGATCTACGCTGCTGATCAGCTCTTTTCCAACAAAAAAAGAATTGGACAACTTACACCGAAGATTGATTGATATGACAAACTAATGTTCATCATAAAAAAAAGCTGCTGAGACATTCTCAAGCAGCTTTTTGGTTCTGTATTAATGAAGCACGATTTGTTCATTCATTAAATCAATGGCGTAAAGCGATTGCCCATATTCATCTAATAGAAGGTATACTTTGAGCGGGGCAGTGGTTTGATCTGTTTGCTGCGTGAATAGGACACAAGTGAATTTTTCAATCCCTTCTGGCAGCTTGCTTTTCAGAAAAGGATGAAGAATAGGAGAGATTCGAAGGGTATCAACATCTTTCAGCCAAAGCTCATCTTGTAACGCAGGATAATGGTCAACCAAAAACTGACGAAACACTTCCAATGTACTCAAGGTAGATATCCTCACTTTCTTCTAACTTGGCTTCAAACTCACCTAAAAACAAACGGAACCAACTCATCATATGATCTCGGTACACGTATTTTCGCATACGGCTTGAGACATGATCACTCACTTTTTAGACATGAACTGTAGATCAACTGTACTGTCACGAATGTTCAATATGTATAACGTTTCCTATGTCATCTCATTGACTCCACCACGAATTCAAACAATGGACCTATGATCATATTCTTACCTGTTTTCTTTCGTGATGAAACGACAACTTCCTGCTACAAAATTCCATTTTTCTGCAAAAAAGAGGGAGATGGGACAAAAAAAAGAACAGCACTGACTGTTCTTTCAATAGCGTAAAGTGTCAATTCAAATATCCTGTAAAGGAATGACTTCCCCGCTCACTGCATCCACTCCATCATGACAATCTAGTTTTCCACATAAGACATACTGCTTTTCTGTAAAATCATATACATAGATGGGGGTCAGCTCTAACCGATCTTTTAATTTTTCGAAGGCTTCTTGTTTTGTCATGGTGATTTTACCAGGAGGTTGGAGTTCATCCAACATGCCACACTCCTTAAACATTTCTTTTCTATCTATGTAATTAACGGCTTCAAATGTAAGGGCATCAATGAATATCAAGATTTTATCTGTAAGCAAGCTTCTCTCTTGTCTATTTGCTTTTACTGTTGCATGAATGTAATGATCACGATGAAGAGAAATGCAAACCCATTTTCCAGTGTCGTTAGGATATTCCTGACTCAACAAGTTTTGAACTGCTTTCAAACACTTATCTTTTTCTTCCTCTGTTATTGGCATTGTATCTGGTGAGGGTTCAATTGAAAAGGCTTGATCATCTGAGATGTCTTCTTGAATATTTAATTCCTTTCTTACAAAAGGTTCAGTTATTGGTTCATCCCATTTGATGATTTGGTTGATATTGAGACATTGATGTTCCTGTATCGTACCTTCAAACGGGAGGATTCCGGTTCCATCATTCTTTACATACACTTCTTCTAACGCATAAATTGGACGAATTTTATTCTGATCAAAGGAAGGCCATTCGATTCGTTGCACTTGCTGAAGGGCTAAGCTTTCAATCTTCTCAATGAGCAGCGTATATTTTTCAGCCCTGTGCTTTTTTATTGAGACAAATGGGCCGTGACGAACAAAGTAAATGAGTTGTCCATGTTCATCCCATTTCACATCAATCATGCCCGAAGGGGTCACTGGTACACCAGCAATTTTTCCCTCAAAAATAAGCTCCCCTTTTTCCTCCTTATGCAAGTGAAAGTGCTCTCCATATATCAACCCTGTTTCTTGTTCAATCCATTTGATGGCGTCATTCTGGCCGCTATCAAACCACACACCCTCCTTTGCATATGTTTTACCCATGACAAAAACAGCACTCTCAACCTTTCCTGTATTCAAATTCACTTCTATCACGGCTGTGCCATCCGGGTTTAAATCTTCGTCCACAGGTTCCGTTTCATGTGGAGGAAACCATTCCATACACAATTTATAAATTGTTTCATTAAACATATTCACATTTCGGTAATACTCGTAGTTTTTTAAACGATAATCATCTAAGCCGAACTTCTTTCTTGTATCATCTATTAGATGCTGTAGAGTTTCATTCATTTGTTTCACCTCAATCTGTTAAGTGATTATCTTATGGAAGGACGAAAAT
Organism: Bacillus sp. FSL K6-2869; assembly: GCF_040869405.1. Taxonomy (NCBI): domain Bacteria; kingdom Bacillati; phylum Bacillota; class Bacilli; order Caryophanales; family Bacillaceae; genus Bacillus; species Bacillus sp. FSL K6-2869. The sequence goes on along the minus strand of NZ_CP152035.1, from coordinate 818,102 downwards.
AATGATAAAGCCGAATAGGATGATAGCTGATAAAAGGCCTAAAACCAAACCCATCATATTTGATTCCTTTGTATACCCTTTTAATTCGTGTTCCTCAGTAGATCGATCAATTTTTCTAAAGCGAAAAAGCATGCTTACATTCATAATAACTAGAAACATAGCCACTAAGAAAAATAGAAATGCAGGTTGTATTTCAAAGAATGGGTTCGTTACATCTCGGAAGCTAAATGACTGAAAAAACATCAGACCACTCAATACTACTCTCGAAATATTTTCTGTTCTCTGTTCTTTCTCCCACTCTTTTCCTAACTTCTCTTTTTCATAAATAGCTACCTGCTCAAAAATGGGAATGAAAGATTTTGTTGATTTCCTTTTAAAGAATCCTAAAATACTTTGAAAGAGCATAACAATTCCTAGACAAAAAAACAAATGAGTTAATTGAATATGTAAGATTTGAAAAAAGATTGAAAACGTCACGATCATGATGCCAGCTATTAAATTACATGTGACTAATTGGTTTGTTCTCATCTTTTTCAGTGCTACTTGTTCCATACAATACTCCTCTCCTTCTCTATTGGTTCTAATAAAAGCTCTATCTGTACTACGTTTTTATCGGAAAAATGTTTCAATATTTTTCCTTTCTATTGTGAATTTGGTTTTTCACACACGAAAAAAGTAAAGAGTAATTCCCTTTACTTTTTCGCTTGCCTCTATGGGTTTAGTCCTATTCTCAAACCGCTGAATTGACTGCTTACTCATTTTCATGAACTGTCTAATCAGTTCATATTAGTGTTTAAAAATTCCCCTTCACAATCGTTCTTTTGGCTTTCTTGACAATTCTGCTGGTTGCTTTTGTATCAGAATCTTTTAACCACTGTTCACACAGGTTTATGACCCAATTTGGTTGTGTTTTACTAGCGTCATTGAGCCAGTTTCCAACAGAATCTTGAACATATGTTGATGGATCAGATTTGAGCAAGTCTAGAATAGGCTGTGCCCTCATTGGCTCTTGTTTTAATGACTCAATATGCTTTGTCCAAACACCTCTTGGGCGAATAGCTTCTACTGAGAATCGGCGAATATTTTCATCTTTACTTTTAGCCCATGCTGTTAAATGTTCTATACTTTGATCAAGCTGATCCGTTAGGCTTTCTCTCACTGACATCCACGCAATTTCTCTAACTCCAAAATGATGATCAGCTGCAAATGGCTGAATGTACGCCAATTTCTCTTCCAAAGTTGATAAACGGTGTTTGTTCATATAAGCAGCCCAACAGCGGACGCTATCAGATACATGGTGAGTAAATGCCTGTAGCACTTCCGCTTGTTTTTCCCCATTCTCTTTCTGTAGCCATTCATCTAACAATTGACCGATAAGACGAATTGCTTTCATTCCAGACTCAGCCTTTTGTTGAGTGATCTTAGATGTTAAGCCGTCTAAATGATGGTCTAAACCAACGGATGGCAAAACATGACGTAATAACGTCATATGATTGACAGCCAGCCATTCAGTTAAATTCACACTCTCTATTTTTCCCTGATTCAAAAGGAACAAGACGTCATGAGGGATATCAGTCCCCTTTCGAGCACCTTTTCGATTGATGATCTCTTCGCTTATTTGCATTTATTTTCTCTCCTCGTCTAGTGGTGCTTTTGTTTGATATTCATCGTTTTTAAAAGAAATATATGAATGCCTTCAATCTTTGGATATTGCCCCCTATTGTATCAAATAAACAACTTTACTGGTGCATTCTTCAAATTAAAAAGGAACTAACCGAAATAAGTAGTCCCTTCCATACAAAATTGAATTTAAGTTACCTTCCTTGTTCGATCACCTTCAAACTCTTCTGCTGAGAGATTCTGTCAAACGCCACCATCAAGATGGTCATGAGTAAAGCGAGAAGAACCGTTCCAGCACTGATCCAGCTCAGGTGCAATATAGATGTCCTGCTCAATACAATCCCCCCTAACCCCGAGCCTAAAGCAAATCCGAATTGAATAAATGATGTATTGACACTTAATGCGATATCAGGAGATTTCGGAACAAGGGTTACTAGATATAGCTGCTGAGCTGGTGATGTACTCCATGTTGCGATCATCCATATCATGATAACAGCCACCATGACCACGAGATTCCCTGTGACAAATGCTAGTAGCATGAGCATCATGATTTGCAAAGTGATGCCAGAAAAAATCGTGAAGATGGGTCCTTTTTTATCTGCTGCCACCCCTCCAAGGCTTGACCCTAAAAAGCTGCATATTCCCGCTAGTAACAAAATGCCACTGATTTCTGTGATGCTTAGGTTGGCTGACTGTTGCAGGAAAGGCGTTAAATAGGTAAATAAAGTCGAATATCCCCCTACATAGAATAACGTGACTGCCACTGCAAGCAATATTCGCCTGTCTTTTAAAATCGATAATTGCATACGAAGCGTCACCGGTTCTTGTTCTTTCATAGAAGGGATCCGCCTATACACCACAATCAGCTGAATAAGCATGATCACTCCAATGGCTGCGAATAATGCTTTCCATCCGATCATACTGCTTAGAAATGTCCCGATTGGAACGCCTAAAACCAAGGAGCTGCTTAATCCCATTAAAATGATGCCAATCGCTGTTCCTCTTTTTTCCCGTTCTACAAGACGAGTTGCAACCGCCATCGCCACTACAATCGCCGTTCCCCCACTGATTCCTTGTAAAATTCTTGTGATCATAACCATTTCAAACGAATGGCTGATACTTGTGATGAAGTTACTTAAAATAAAAATGATCAGCGTCCATGTTAATATTTTTCTGCGGTCCATATTGATGGTTAGTGCGATGACAATCGGTGCACCGATTGCGGCCGAAAGTGCTAAAGATGTGACCAATAAGCCAGCAGTAGACGTTGTGACATGTAAATCATGTGCGACCATTTGAATAATGCCTGTAATGATATATTCGATTGTTCCAATTAAAAAAGCTGCTAATGCAAGTAAATAGACAACGGTTTTATTTTTCATCGTGACGTTTCTCCTTTGGGCCATGTTTACAATTTGATTTCATTTTTAATAGGAATTTGAATTTCAATGAGTCTGCCCTCTTCATTTTCTGACAATGGGTAATAGATTTCTCGGCCCGGCTGATCATCTTTCACGCGGTATCCGTTATGTTCGATCCATGTCGCCAGGTCAACACAAGCAGTTTGTGCGGATGGAGAATGTGAATGAAATAAAAGTGTTGCCATGGTGTCTTCTGCAGGTAACGTGCGAATTGTCATTCTCTGAGGAAGCGAGCACCTTAACGATTTGACAGAATACCCCACCTCAAATTCGAACTCACTTTCTTTATCCAGTGATTCTCTCCATAGCACCACTTGTGGTCCCGAGATCGATTCTTGTTGATGTTTATGTAATAAATGATGAAACATTTGAAAGAATGAAGGGATTTCTTCAACAGTTCCGTTGGATTGAAAAGACATGATGCGTTTGCTTTCAACAGATTTGATGATGACCTCCTGTTCTTTTTCAACACACCCCTCTCGTTTGATGAGGTGCATTCGCTCCTTAATACGGGCTAATTTCTGTTGTTCTCTTTCGATCAATTGCTGAATCTCACTCTCTTTCAAGAGAAACATGCCCTGAATTTGCTCTACTGAGATATCTTCACGAAGAAGCTGCCCCATTTGTTTTAACGTAAAGCCTAATTCCTTATAAAGAAAAATTCGATTGACCTCAAGTAACTGCTCAGCTGAGTAATAACGGTATCCCGAATCTTGATCGATCTGCTGAGGCTTTAATAAATCAATTTGGTCATAATATCTTAAGGTTTTGACAGGCACTTTACTTAACATAGAAAAATCGCCGATCTTGAACATCCTGCATCTCCTCCGATTTGTTGATCTGATCACAGTATAAACCTTTCAGTTAAGGGGAAGGTCAACATGAAGTTGATTAAATTTTTCAAAAGCACGAAAAAACCTAGATTTCTCTAAAATCTAGGTTTTGCTCATTATCCTACTATTTTTTCTAACAATCCCATCTCTTCAACAATCTTTATATCATTCATAAATCGTTGCAAACTTACTTTATGCTCTTTCTTTTGTAAATGTGTTGAATAACCTAAGCATAGATTAAAAATACAATCTAACCTTTCTCCGACCCCACTATAAAAATAATTCGTCAATATTCCATTATTTTCACTTGCAAGAACCACAACTGTAGCGATCTCTAATACATATTCTATATCTTCTATAGAAATCGTTCGATCCTTTTTCTTAGCAGTCATGAATTCATGACTATGAATAGAACGAATCCTACCTTCAAGTAAATTGAGTATAGACCTTTTATAGATGACATACACACTGTGAATATGATGTTTATCAGGACAATAGGGATCTTGTAAAATGAATTTTATACGTTCATCTTCTTTATCCATTTTTATTGCATCAAGATCATATAATAAAATATGATCAATTTCTTCTATTTTCATAGGAGGAAACATGTGGGCTACATCTGTTTTGTTTTTCATTTGATCACCCCGAAATCTAGTCTCTATTACTCCAAATGTTCCAATCTTTCAAGCCACTTGACAAGAGTTCCGTTTGTAAAGACATCGAGTATGACACCCTCGCAAAATCGTTCAGCTCTCAGAACCCCCATGATGAGAGCCAGTACACACTGCGCATTTACATTTGAGATGTCCACATTCTCCATATCGTTCGTTCCATCCTCAATGCCATTTTCTTTGAGGATCTCACTGTAGCGGGTAAGCTCCATTTCTTGATGTTGTTCTGCAAAGGTATAGACATCCTCGATAAAACGACGGACCGTTTCGGAATAATTCACATAGGGCATCTGAATCGGATGTTCCGCTGTTCCATCATTTTCTTGATCTATGACCCATTCACCAATATCATCGCCTTGAAGCATAGGGATATAGTTTATTAAGATGTTAAATTGACTCAATCTCATCCTCCACCTTTCTGAATTAAAAATTCTTTGATCGATCTCTCTCAATAAGTTAATAAAAAAGTCCGTGATGATCGTACAAACTAGAAGCCAGTATTCAAATCACGAACCATTTTTATTCATTTCACTTTTTACACTCGTACCATCGATAGAACTGTCTTCACATACACGGTATTAATCATCTTGCTCGTCAACGTTTATGTGTCATATTAAATAATAAGCTGATACCAGCTGTGAATAAAGCGTCAAGGAATTTATAAGACGATTCCCAAATAAAAAAACACCTCTGTCACATCGTTGCGAAGAGGTTATGTTCACTATTTTGTCTTTATAGTTCTTAGAAAGGCACTTCTGTTCTCTGTGGCATTTGTCAGCATCTTCGCATTTTCATTGAGTCTTTGTATCAATGCATCCTTAGCTTTTCCTTCAAATGAAGAGAGTAAAGCAACATACACTTCAGCTACAACCTGTTGTGCTGAAGAAAAGTCTGACGCATGTTTTGTGTCTTCTTTTAGATTCTGACAATGCGTTTTTAAACTTGAACCTACAATTTTTTTTAATTCCTCATTCTGTTGTAATCGTCTGTAAAACTCATCTGCATCCATATTAACTCCATATGGCAATTGAAATCCCCCTTACAACCGTAACCATCTTGCTAATTCATTATCCTTATCTTTTAAATCCTCCGCCATTTTCACAATAAACTCACTAATATCCTCTAAATCTCTAATCAAATAATGTAGAGAAGCCTCAGTTTGATACTGTTCTTCTGAGTCATAAAATGCTGCTCCATCTTTCACAAAAGGGGCGTGAAACAATATAGCTTTTTCAACGTCACTTGGATCTAAATCCTTGAATTCTCCTAACCTTTTTCCGCAAATAGATTTCACGTCATACACCATTTTGCTGTGATCATGAGGGAATTGTTCAATTGCTTGTTTTTTTGTTTTTAAGTCTTCGATAGCTGCCTGTAATCGACGAGCTAATTCTTTTGCATATTTGGCATCCACTTTGATGGTTTGTCCATTCATACCTGAATAAGATGAGAACGATTCGATATTCTGGTTATAAACACCTTTGCTTCCATCCACACTTTTGATATGACCATTCTTATCAAAAGTAAAGTTCGACTCATTTAAACTATGAGTATCCGGATTTTTTGCGAATGCTTGGCCATAGAAGGAAGTAATCAAATTTCCTAAAACCCCAGGAACACCAAGCGGTGACACAAACCGATCTATACGCTCTCTTCGTGATTGACTAGGATTTTTCGTATAAATTGTCGTTCCGTTGTGCCTGTCATATTCTAATAACCAACCTGCCCCCACCATATCATCGGGATTAATGATGGCTTTATGATACAAATCAAATTCACCGTTTCTGATTTTCTTCTGAGTTTCTTCATCATGCAGCTTAACAATGGAAGGGTTGTTAAAGGCTACACTGTAAACATGATTGTTTACACCAGCGTATTCCGCATCTGCCCCTCCAAGTGAGTGACCCGTTGTTGAAATCACTGTATTAGTGCCAGCATACTTTTTCACTTCATTGGCGACGAGCTTATCACCTTGATCAAATTGAGATGTCTTAGTGACAATTTTGTAATCTCCACTTTTCAACAACATGGCTTGTTCCATACTACCGTTATACTTGGTAATCGCTTTAGAGTTTTCAGGTGCCTCTTTTTTCATGATGTATTTGACTTTCTTTTTCGGGTCTTGACCCATTACCACGTTGCCGCCATCTGCACTTATCACGTCAGCTTTGATTTGTTCTTGATTTGTTCCTTGAAAACCTACGACAACATTCTCAGGTTCTTTTGGTTTAACCCATTTACCTTCTTTTTTCTTGGCTTGGACAAATACGTAAACATCTAGGCCTGTGTCTGGGTCTTTTTTGATTTTGTCTACATAAAAAGCTTTTTTTGAATCATTTACAAGTGGTGTCTTATTCTCATAGGCTTTTCTCATTTTCTTTTCACTATATGTATTTTGGCTCAGAGAAAAATAATCTTTATCTGTTAAATTAGGTATGTCCGTCTTTGTATTCATGTACAATGCCCCTTCTCTCATGTAAAATCTAAGATAGAAAGGATGGTTTTATGAAAAAATACATAATTATCCTTGTGACTTTGGTTATTATAACACTTGGAGGGATATTTATGAAGGAACAACACGACCAAAAAACAGCTGCCCAAGAAGCTAAAAAAGAAGAATTGTATTCCTTGGCTAAGAAAAGAATGACTGACTTTATTAAAACAAACTATAATGATATTAAACGAATTGATTATACTGATGATTATGAGATAAACCCAATGGGCGGTATTGAAATTAATGGTTATCTCAATGAAAATAAGAAAAAAGAAATATGGGGAATCTATGATAAAGGCAATGACGAAGTCATATCTTTCACTGTAGATGCTAAAGAAAAACCCGAGTGCGAAGATAAAGTATGCGAGTATTAAAAAGAGGATAAATCATCGAATAAACAAAAACGTCCCCTTGGAATTTCAAGGGGACTATTTGTTTACTTCAAGAAGGCTTCGAGCTACGCCTTTTTCTTTGGTTTTGGACCATATATACCATCTGCGATAACACCATGCATATATTCATATAAAACTTCCATTGATAAAACATGACTGGTGATATTTATGCTCACTTAAAAAAAATTTGGTGATTACTTCATATTAGAAGGTTAAATGATCATAATGGCCTTTCGCGGTTCTTTGCCCACTATTATTTAAGGACTAAAGACACCACACACTCCACATGCGCCGTATGCGGAAACATATCCACTGGCTGCATGTATTCGATTTTGTAGTCTTTTGACATGTATTCGAGGTCTTTTGCTAGTGTAGATGGGTTGCAAGAGACGTAGACAAAGCGTTTTGGTTTGACTTGTTTGACGGTGTCTAGGAAAGTGCGTTCACAGCCTGTTCTTGGCGGGTCGACGACGATAACATCGGGACGGAAGCCTTCTTTGACCCATTTTGGCAGCCAGTGTTCGGCTGTGCCTGTCACATAAGTTGCGTTTTTCATGCCGTGTTTTTTGGCATTTTTCTTCGCGTCATCAATTGATTCTTTGATGACATCCATACCTCTTACTTCTTTTGCTCCATCTGAGAGCCACATTCCAATGGTTCCAACGCCGCAATACGCATCGACTACCTTTTCTTTGCCAGTTAGTTTGGCCGCTTTTTTCGCTTCGTCGTAAAGCTTTAATGTCTGCTTCGGATTCAATTGGAAGAAAGCCCGTGCACTCAATTCAAATGAGACGTCTCCTAAAAATTCTTGGATGACCATGTTGCCAGCTAGGTGCGATGTTTTATGCCCAAAGATGACTGACGTTTTTTCGCCATTGATATTGTGCATAATAGACGTCACTTCTGGCAGCCGTTTTTGAATGGCTTCGGCGATTTCTTTTTTCTTTGGAAACTCAGGCTTTGATGTGACAAGGACGACTTGTACTTCACCTGTTTCAAAGCCGACACGCACAACAATCGAGCGCACGTCGCCTTTTCTTGTCCGCTCGTTGTAGACAGATACGCCGAATTTCTCTAAAATTTTGCGGACGACGCCTGTTGTTTTGTTCGTTTTCGGATGCTGGACGATACATTCCTTGATCGGAACAAGTTTATGAGAATTCAGCCCATAAAGCCCTGCGATGATGTCGCCGCTATGTGATCTTCCGACTTGGAACTGACTTTTATTCCGGTAGTGCCACGGATCTTCCATACCGATTGTTGGTCTAATATCGATCTTTTCAACCGACAGCTTTGTATGACGCTCCATTGATTGAATGACAATATCGCGTTTTTCCTTTAATTGCTGCTCGTATGCCAAATGCTGAAGCTGACAGCCTCCGCACTCTTCGTATACTGGGCACGGCGGTTTCACTCGATGTTCTGAGCGCTTGCGGACTTTCCTCACCGTACCTTCTGCATATTTCGCTTGAACATTCGTTGCTTCAACTACTACTTCCTCACCTGGAAGTGCACCTGGGACAAAGACCACTTGCTTTTTAAAATAACCGACCCCTTCCCCATTAATGCCAAGGCGTTTAATGGTAAGCGGGAACTGCTGTCCCTTTTGCAGAAGGGCTCCTTGCTGTTTTTCTTTCACGTTTATTCTCTCCGTTCTATTTAAACCTTTATCGGTTGTCCTCATTTTATTCCATCTGAATAGTATATCACGACTTGGACGAAGAGAGAAAATGCCTTTCAATTATTTATCTGTCTCTATACTTCTCCATAAATAAAGGGAAGCGTAGCTTAAATACGGTGCCCACTCCTTGCTTAAAACTGCCATCTCTTCTTTTGTTGGCTTTACTGGCAGGTCAAAGTGACGTTTGATCGCATTTTGAATCCCGATATCTGCCATTGGAAAGAGATTTGGTCTTCCTAGTCCATTCATGAGGACATTTTGAACCGTCCAAGGTCCAATCCCTCTAATCGGAAGCAGACGTTCTTCAATTTCAATATCCGTTAAGTCGTGTAATTCTTCTAAATTTAGAGAGCCGCTCACTATTCGCTTTGAGACATCAATCACATATTCCGCTTTTCGCTGACTGAATTGCAGTTTTCTCAAATCATCGGTTTCAAGTGATGCAATGGTTTCCGGTAAAGGGTCAAACCAGACGCCGTCGATTTGCTCACCATACGTATGAACAAACCGTTTCGTCAGCTCATAAGCAAATGCAAGATTGAGCTGCTGATGAATGATGCATTTCATCAAGCAATGATATAGATGGAAATCCAGCATAAGCGGCGTTCCGATATGACGTTCAAAAATGGGCGCAAGATTTGTTTGAGCAAAATGGTCATGCACAGCATGTAATTGATGTTCCATGCCAAATATCCGCTTCACCTCAGAAAGGATGGCTTCCTCCGGCCCGTTTGCCTGTACCCGGAACGAAGGTGCTTCTTTTGTTCCTGTCGCTTGAACGACTGCAATGTACGGTTTATGATTCAGCCTCATCGGTACTTTGATTTCTCTTTTATCCAGATCGACCGCCTTTAATGGATCGCTCGACAAACGTCTCAGCACTTGATCGAAGTGATAGGGCGGTTCAACCAATAAGTGTTTTTCCCACATGTTTTTCCTCTTCCTTTCTGCCAACACACGCAGATGTGATTGTTTCACTTTGCATGAATGATTCTCTATATTGAATACTTTTAAATATAAAGAGTACAAGAATTTATCAGTTATATCTTCCTTATTTATGGTCATTCTCCTTTTGGATAGATGAAAATTTTTAGTCGAATTCAGCTAAAATTCGACAGCAATCTTCAACATTTTAGGATCATTTTCCTTAAATTAGAAATAGAACCTATGGGTGATATCTTCTATTTCAAAAATATTTGTATAATTATGACATATCAAGGAGGTGAACAAAGGAATTAGCGGATTAGGCAATCATTTGTTTCATCTTGCAGGAACATATTTACCTCATTGATAACCGGCTTCACCTAGTTTCACGTTTTACTAAAAGAAGACCCAAAATTTAAAAACAAAGGAGATCCGACCAATGAAAAAAACAATTCTTTCTGTTGCCCTTGCCACTGCTGTTTCTTCGACACTACCAGTATTCGCTGACGCTGCTGAGCAAAAAACTGCTCCAGTTTCAACAACTATTCAGCAAACTGTGTTAAACAAAGCTGCTGAAGGTAAAGCTTCAACAAATGCGACAAATGTTAACATTAACTTTGACGTACTTGGAATTGCCAATGCATTAATTAATGCTGCAAATGCTAACACGAACCGTGAAGGCTTTGTCAAAGGATTAATGGAGTCTGCTTTCTATGCTGCTGGCGCAAAATACAATGTCATGGTCTTTAACTTAAGCCAAGGCTATGAGACTCGTTTCAACGGTGTTAAAACGTTTGCTACTGTTAAATACGGAAGCATTACGTACGGAGTTTGGGTATTTGAAAATGGATCTTTCACAAACAAAGGTGATGGCGGTTATATCAACTGGGCATTTAGAGGTTGGTTCGACCGTAACGGTGGTTTCGTCAACTTCCGTCGTCCTTAATTCTCGCTTTATCCATCAATCATACACGCACATTGGACCGATCTCAGCGATGAGATCGGCTTTTTTATGGTGAAAACGTATAAGTTCACCGCTGCTGCTTCATGATATAATGCAAGTCTGGAGGGGTGCACATGCTGAAAAAACTTGCAGTGACAAAAAACGGCGACTTGATTGAACATGCAACATTGCAGCAGCTTTCAAGCCCCGATATTGCCTGGTATTGGATTGATTTTTATGCGCCAACGGAAAAGGAAGCAGCACTGTTAAAGGAATTTTTTCAGTTCCATCCGCTTGCGATTGAAGATTGCTTCCATTATTTACAGCGGCCAAAGCTTGATTTTTATGAAGGGTATTTATTTTTCGTCCTTCATGCCCTCAATCAAAAAACACTTCGATCTGAAGAAGTCGACCTGTTTGTTGGAGAAAACTATATCGTTACTTTTCATTTGAAGGAAGCACCCTACATTGATCGAGTCATTCGAAAGCTCAAAGGGTCTGATAAAGCACGAAAGAGCGGTCCAGAGCATATGGCTTATATGCTGATTGACCAGCTCGTCGATGATTATTTTCCTATTATTTATCAAATTGAGGACAGGCTCAATGAAATCGAGGATGAAGAAGGGCATAAAACGTATGGTACATTAATGAACGAAGTATTCGGTATTCGATCCGATTTGCTCAAACTGCGCAGAACCATTATCCCGATGAGGGACCTCTTATATCGAATTGTGAACACGAATATGATGAAAAGCGATGCAAACCGGCAAGCATATTTTAATGATATTTATGATCATCTATTGAAACTAACAGAGATCGTTGAGTCAAACCGTGATATGACAGCCGATTTACGAGACAGCTATCAAACACTAAATTCCAATCGAATGAATGCCATCATGATGACACTGACCATTGTCTCGACGATTTTTATTCCACTGACCTTTATTGTAGGGGTGTATGGGATGAACTTTGATAACATGCCTGAATTACACTGGAAATATGGCTATTTTGGCGTACTGATTTTCATGGGTTTGCTTGTCTCAGGGATGCTTTTGTGGTTTAAACATAAAGGATGGTTTAGGATTTTTAAATAGTTTTTTGAGAGAAGTGCTGAAAGGGAGATACTATGGAAAACTGGATTCCACTGACAGACAAAGAACTAAAGTACGCATGGAAGACATTTGATCAAGAGTTTAAATTTAAACCAAGCATCTCTCGCTTTCCCGGTTTTCAAGCACCCTCTCCTTACATCACATATGATATCTCTGGAGAATGGAGAGTTCCTGTGCTCCCAAATGGAGATGACTATTTCTTTTTATCAAAAGAGATGACCTGGGGTTTACTAGGACATCCTTGGGAGCAGAGCATCACGATTTTCGGTGAGGGCTTGATTGACTCCTTTACTCGTCATCGTCCCCTTTTGTTCCAGCGTAAAATAAGAGAAGGATAAGTCAAAAAGCTTGCAGATGTCTGCAAGCCTCAGATTGTTGACAAAGGGCTAAAATGTTGTTTATTTTAGCCCTTTGTCTTCGTTTCAGCGTGATAGAAAACCTTTGCAGTCTAGGAAGGACGAGTACTGGCGCGGAGCTAATTTGACATTCGTGAGCACCAGCACGCAGGACTGACAAAGAATGCGAGGGTTTGGCTACACGCTGAAGCTTGCAGTGTCTGCAAGCTTTTTCTATAGCTGAGGGAGATGCCATACTTTTTCAAGCATGAGATCGTCTAAGCTTTTAAAGGTATATCCTTGTTTTTTTAAAGCAGTGATGGCATCATCAAGTGCCTCGGCATTGTCCCTTGAGACGGTATGAAGTAAGTAAATGGCACCCGGATGCGCCTGTTTCATCATTTGATTGTACGCATACTGTTTTCCTTTTTGATGGTGGATGTGCCAATCTACAAACGCTACTGACCAGAAAACGGTTTGGTAGCCAAGCTGTTTCGTTTCCTTTAGTACCCTTTCACTGAACACTCCGCGCGGTGGACGAAGGTAGAGGTTATCTTGTTTTCCTGTGATTTTGTATACCGCTTCATTGACACGATCTAGCTCTTCTTTGATTTCTTTCGTGCTCTTTGTTGTTAAATCTGGATGGTGATAGGAATGGTTGCCAATAATATGACCTTCCTCTGCCATACGTTTGACGAGCTTAGGCTGGTCCTTTACGAAGTGCCCAGTCACAAAAAAGGTGCCGGGTACTTGATGTTTTTTCAGCACGTCCAAGATTTTGGGTGTGTATCCATTCTCATAGCCATTGTCGAATGTAAAATAAATCTCTTTCTTTTTCGTATTTCCTAAATAGAAAGCATCATATTTCTTTAAGAGTGTCGTCAGTTCCTTGCCGGCATCTGCTGGCTTGTGCTCTTTGCTTTTAGCAAATCCCCAATGAATCGGCTGATTAGACACGGCTTCTAAGTTTGAAAAAGGCATCGATACAAAAAGCGCACATAGACAGATCAGTATGCATTTTTTCATTTACGTCACTTCCCGGTTTTTCTTCTATTGTGCAGAATATACCGGGTACTCATACACTTTTTGACCTGCCAATTTAAAGAAAAAAGCCCGCATCAGCGCGAGCTATTCTTCCTTCCAATCGGTTTTAAACCGTTCATATTTCGCTTCTAGGTCGTCAATCATCTGGATGAGTCTGTCTATATCCTCAACGTCTGTGGATTCAGGATCTAATGAATCAATCACATTCATAAACATATCTAATCGGTTCTTTAAATAATCAACCTGCTGCTCTTTGCTGTCTGCTGCCTTGCCCATAGATACACTCCCTTTAGCATTTGTTTATAGCTTATCTTTTTTTCCTTTGTAAATCAATTGTGTCCCCTCTTGCGTATAACGGTGATGGGGCTTAAAATTAACTGTTGGCGGGTCTATGTTTGCCCGAATGAAAAGGAGATAGATACCATGAACCAAAAAACAGCACTTCGTCCGATTACACCTGCATTCGACCCTTGGGAAGCCTATCTCGATGTGCAGGATTACGGAGAAATGAAGCTGACAAATATTGAATTGACGACAACGACGTTGTGTAACATGAGATGTGAGCACTGTGCGGTTGGCTATACTTTGCAGCCAAAAGATCCGAATGCACTGCCACTCGATTTACTGCTTCGCCGTTTAGATGAAGTACCGCTCTTGCGTTCCCTTAGCATCACAGGCGGAGAGCCGATGCTGTCTCTGAAATCTGTACGGGAATATGTCGTTCCTTTATTAAAGTATGCCCATGAACGCGGCGTCCGTACCCAAATTAATTCGAATTTAACACTTGATTTGGCTCGATATGAAGAGATTATTCCATACTTGGATGTCCTACACATTTCACATAACTGGGGAACAGTCGAAGAGTTTGCTACGGTTGGTTTTGCAATGATGGACCGAAAGCCAACCTTTGAGCAGCGCGAAAAATTGTTTAACCGCATGATTGAGAATAGTCAGGCACTTGTGAAAGCGGGTGTAACCGTATCTGCTGAAACGATGCTGAATAAGCGTACGCTTCCTTATATTGAACACATCCATCGTCAAATCGTGGACGAGATGAAATGCCAGCGCCACGAAGTTCATCCGATGTATCCAAGTGATTTTGCGAGCGCCCTTGAATCATTGTCGCTTCCGCAAATGCGGGATGCGATTCATCAGCTGCTCGATGTTCGTGATGAGAACACATGGATGCTGTTTGGCACATTGCCATTTTATTCATGCAGCACAGATGAAGAAGACCAGCGCCTCTTGACTCGATTGCGTCAAGCGAAAAATGTGACAGTACGAAATGACCCTGATGGCCGTTCACGGTTGAATGTGAATATTTTTGATGGGAATATTATTGTGACAGACTTTGGCGATACACCACCATTAGGAAATATTGAAACCGATACGTTGCAATCAGCTTATACATGCTGGATGAACACAAAATTGGCAAAAGAACTGAATTGTCATTGCCCAAGTGTGCAATGCCTTGGTCCGAATGTTCTTGTGAAAAACAGTTATTATCAAGATGTTGATTTTACTTCTCGTACAGCCAGGGGGTAACCGATAGATGGACGAAACATTTCTGACAGTGGTCAAGAACAAATACATTGAAATTCTCCTTGTTGGCTTCATTCTTTGGCTTGCCGTCTTTATGATCAACAAAGCGCTTCAGATTTTCTTTAAACGAACTGAATTCATTGAAGATAAAAAGAAAAAAACGATTGAGAGCTTGGTCAAATCGGTTTCAAAGTATACAGCTTCCATATGTTTTGTCTTATATGTGATTTCTCTATTTTTTCATGACTTTGGGAAGATTCTTGCGGGGGCTGGTGTTGCTGGAATTGTCATTGGTTTTGGCGCTCAGACCTTGATTCGTGATATTTTAGCCGGCATCTTCCTCATTTATGAAAGGCAAATTCATAAAGGTGATTATGTGACGGTCAATAATCTTTTTAACGGAACCATTGAAGAAATTGGTCTCCGGTCTTTGCAAATTAGAGAATGGAGCGGCAAGCTTTTAACCATTTCAAACGGAGACATTCGTCAAATCCAAAACTACAATATGCACTACATGCGTATCACAGAGTCAGTCTTGATCAGCGCAAACCAAAATCCTGATATTGCTTTCAAGGCGCTAGAAACAGCATGTGATCAGTTAAATCAAATGCATCATGATTTATTGAAAAAAGATGAATTCCAAAACGCCATTGAACCTTTTCAGGTTCATGGCATTATGGGGCTCAATAAATTGAATCGTGGGATTGAGATCACCGTAAAAGGAATGGTCGAGGATGAAAAATACTTCGAAGCCGCCCTCGCTGTGCGAAAAGAAATGATCACACAACTTCATCAGCATGATGTGAAATTGCTTGAGGATCTCGTCTATCCACAGCCTGCAAAATAACCTCATTTGTGATGGGGTTATTTTTTTGATTGTTTTTAGTTAACCGGTTAATTATAATATTATATAGTTAACCGGTTAACTAAAAGGAAGGGTGTTTACATTGAGAAAAACTGAAGCGATTTTTTTTATTAAGCAAATGTATCAAGAGGTGTTAATCCAATTAGATATAGAAAAGGTGGAGACTTATTTTTCTTCAGATTATCAGCAAGTCACTGATGGAAAGGTCTCTTCACTTGAAGAATTTAAAAAGCATCTCTCCACATTAAAAGTCATGACCAAACAGCTCGACATCCCCGCCTTTCATGATATGTTGTTTGATGAAGAGACTCAGCAAGGGTGTTTTCGTTACACTGTACATGTTGAGCTGTCCACAGGAGACCACGGTCTAATAGATGTGATGGCGTTATTTACTTTATTAGATGGTAGAATCATTCGGTGTGATGAGCTGACTAGACCGCATGAGAAAAATAAGACGCTTGAACAACTTGGACATATCAGCTAAGGAATTCTTTTCTTTTCAGCCCTCTTACTTCTATCCTCTTGACTGATTCATGTATAATAGAAAGCAGATTGATTTCATGCAGCATGGGGACCCTCATACTGTGTATTTACTAATTGAAAGAGAGTGAATAAGATGGGTCGTAAATGGAACAACATTAAAGAAAAGAAAGCATCAAAGGATGCCAATACAAGTCGTATTTACGCAAAATTCGGGCGTGAAATCTATGTGGCTGCCAAGCAAGGTGAGCCAAATCCAGAATCAAACCAAGCACTTCGTTTTGTCCTAGAACGTGCAAAAACATATAGTGTCCCAAAACACATTGTGGACCGTGCGATTGAAAAAGCAAAAGGCGGCGCAGAAGAGAACTTCGATGAGCTGCGTTACGAAGGATTTGGTCCAAACGGATCTATGGTGATCGTTGATGCCCTGACCAATAACGTCAACCGCACAGCGTCAGATGTTCGTGCAGCATTTGGGAAAAACGGCGGAAATATGGGCGTCAGTGGATCTGTTGCTTACATGTTTGACCAAACAGCGGTGATCGGTGTCGAGGGGAAAAGCGAAGAAGAAACGCTTGAACTTTTAATGGAAGCAGACATTGATGTACGTGACATTATGGAAGAAGATGATACGGTGATCGTCTACGCTGAACCAGATCAATTCCATCAAGTTCAAGAAGCGTTCAAACAGGCAGGCGTAGAAGAATTTACTGTCGCTGAAATCACAATGCTGCCTCAAAACGAAGTGACATTAGATGATGAATCGAAAGCACAATTTGAAAAACTCATCGATGTATTAGAAGAGCTTGAAGACGTGCAGCAAGTTTATCATAATGTGGATTTAGGGGAATAATCAGCTAAGCCATCGTAGTTGTTGGATTCATTCAACTTCCGCGTTGGCTTTTTTTATTGTCTAGGTAAGGTTTACGTTCTACTCAAGACCATGTAATATGAAGAAAGAATCGTTTCCACAAATAACCAAGTTTCATTTTTAAAACATGGTGGTTTTCGTATTATGGCTTTATGATCCTCCCTTTTATTGGCCTATGCTTAATTTTCAACAATTTGACGATATTCACTAAAGTCTTTCTCTTTCTTTTCTTTGTATGGTTTTTATATAACGCCTTTGATTTTTACATTCATGAAATGAAAAAGAAAAAAGATAGGACATCTTAATCAAAAAACAGTCATCTCCCCTTGGTAAGAGGAGATGACTGTTTTAATTCATCCCTTGAAACCCAAACGTCAGGTGATCCTGAACAGGAATCCAAGCGCCGATTCCTTGTGAGGTCACATTTTTTACGACAAGTTTGCGTTTATTTCCCTTGAGCACAAGATACACTTCTCCGTAAGTAACCTTTCCTTTTTCGTTAATGGCTGGAGCATATGCATGCAGGGATGCTGCTTTTTTCGGAGAGACGTGGTAGGACTGATCTCGCTTTGTTCCTGCACCAATCACTGTGTCGAAGGCGAGCGGAAGTTTTGTTTTTTGGATGGCTTTTTGCATCATCAATGTTTTCACATCTTCTGGGTTTGGTACTTTTGCTGTGAGCCCTCCACTTACTTTTACTTGTTGCTTTTGCACATATTTGCCGATGGCTGTTTTGTTTCCGCCTCTATTATCAATGTGATTCGTGTTCACTTTTTTGTATTCCCAATTGGCGACGGTTTCGTTTGAATCATAGCTGAGTGCCCATCTTCCAAGAAAAATCGTTGCCCTGTAGCCAACTGCTAGCGGTGTACCTGAGATACTGGATTCATTCAGCATTTTAATTAAATGTGTATTTTCAATTGGTACACTTGTTGTTTTAAATAATTCGGCCGTCAGCTCGCTCGGCTGTAGCAGCGGTTGATCTTGTGACGCATTTGGATACGTATTTTCCTTTGAGATACTGGCGACAGACGATGGCACCTTAAACGGCTTTGCTGCCTCGGCTGGAAAGCTGTATAGAAAACTTAAGGATAAGAGAACAACAAACATGATGCGGGGCATCTTTTTCATATCATCACTCTTTCTCATTCATTTTTCCATAGTATTTTCCCGAAAGACGTCCCTTATCCACAAAAGATTATAAAAGGAAAAATCCAATCGCCATAATGAAATAGGCAGCGAGCAATGTAGCACCTTCAAACCAGTTCGTATCCCCATCATTTGAAAGGATCACCGTTAGTAAAACAGAGGATGCCATGGCAATGAGCTCTGGTAATGAGAAGATCAGTGGCATTTGCTTTTCAAAAAACAGAGAGCTGATCACAAGGATCGGTGCGACCATCATGGCGACTTGAAGCGTGGAACCGAAAGCAATTTCGACCGCGACATCCATTTTGTTTTTATACGCCATGATGACAGCAGAAGCGTGTTCTGCTGCATTACCGACAATCGCAACAATGATGACCCCAATAAACAGCTCACTCCAGCCAAACTGTTCTCCGACTGTGTCAAATGTATGGACGAGCCGCTCTGAAATATACGCCACAGCAATTGTCGCAAGGAGTAAAATCGCCGTGGCAAACTTCCCCGACCACTCTGGTGTTTCTTCTTCCGTCGCTGATTCCCCTTCCGCAATTTCCTGCTTGGCAACATAAACACCTCTGTGGCTGACCAGTTTGAAATAGAGTGCTGCAACATAAAGCAAAATCATCACAATGCTAATGCCGATACTTAAAACAAATTGACGATCTTCTGCCATCCCCATGGAAAAGACTTCTGGAATGACAAATGCCACAATAATCGCAAACATAAGAAGCCCAGAGTTATGCCTTGCATCGTGGACATTGAACTCTTGTCGTTTAAATTTCAATCCGCCAACGAAAAAAGACAGTCCAGCCACAAGCAGTAAATTGCCGATCACTGAGCCAGTGAGTGAAGCAAGGACAATAGCGGTGAGTCCTTGTTTTAATGCAAAAAATGAAATGATTAATTCCACTGCATTTCCAAAAGTAGCGTTTAATAACCCACCAATTCTTGGTCCCGCTATAATGGCAAGACTCTCTGTCGCTCTTCCCATAAAACTTGCAAGACCGATGATGGCGATACAATAGACGGCGAACATGACAGCCTGCGGGAAATGAAGAAAACTGCCAATTACAGATAATGGAACACCAATTGCGACAATCACAAGAAACAAACGATTCATACAGCCAATCTCCTTTACATCATATCTGACTGTTATTCTTTCGTGAGTGCCGGCATCATATACATTTAGATTCGTTCGTGTGAAAGGGTGATATCAATCGTTCCTTTCACGGATTGCACCATGGAGCAATGCTTCAACGCAAGTTTCATTACTTTTTCCAGCTGTTCATCAGAGGTGCTGATGCTTTCAAAGATCATATGTAAATGAATATGAGTGATTTTGTTTACAGTTCCTTCTCTTGTCGTTTCAGGCGTAATGGTCAGCCCTTGATAGGATATTCGTTTTTTCCGGCATACATGAATGACCATTTCTCCAAAACAGCCCGCAATAGCCGAGGTGAACAATTGATACGGCCTGTATCCCGCTTCTTCATTTCCCGAAATAGGCAGCTGCCTTTGATCAGCATTTGCGACCCACCGACCATTTTCGTATATCAGCTTCATTCCTTTTCCACCTTTCTATTGAAACCCCTATGGTTCCATTGTACGATGAAAGCATGAACTTGTAAGGAGCTTCTTATGTCGAGAATTCATTTTATGATTTTAATTTTACTTGTATCCGTATCTGGTTTTTCGCAGGGAGCGTTACTGCCAGTTATTTCGATTATTTTCGAACATGCCGGCACTTCCCCGACGTTAAACGGACTGCATGCCACTGGCTTATATCTCGGCGTGCTGCTTGCGTCTCCTTTTATGGAAGCGCCGCTGCGCCGCTTCGGATTTAAACCATTGATCGTCATTGGGGGCGCTGCTGTCTTTTTAAGTTTGTTTAGCTTTGTCTTTATTGAATCTTATGTCGTCTGGTTCTTCTTGCGGCTGATGATCGGCATCGGTGATCATATGCTTCATTTCTCCACACAGACGTGGGTAACCTATGCCTCATCATCTAGAAATCGCGGGCGAAATATTTCATTGTATGGGTTATCCTTTGGACTCGGTTTTGCCGCTGGCCCTTTTTTAACACCACTCATTGAAATCAATCCATCCTTGCCGTTTATTGTGTCTGGTGCAGTTAGTTTGTGTATTTGGCTGCTTGTGTTTGTTTTAAAAAATACATATCCTGATACAGGTGAAATGCAGACGTCAGAGCAGACAAATAGTTTGAAGCGCTTCAAGAAGGCGTTTCAATTTGGCTGGGTAGCCTTTATGATGCCGTTTTGCTATGGCTTTTTAGAAACGACGCTCAATAGTAACTTCCCTGTGTATGCGCTGAGAAGCGGGGTGACGATAGATGCTGTTGCGTTTATTTTACCTGCGTTTGCGATTGGGAGTATTGTTTTTCAGCTTCCTCTCGGGATGCTGAGTGACCGTTTCGGCAGACGACGCATGATTTTAGTTGTGACACTCGTCGGTTCATTCTTTTTCCTTTTAGCCGGGATTTTCATTCAGTCCGTTTTGGCTGTTGCGATCTGTTTCTTTATCGCAGGTATGGCTGTAGGTTCGACCTTCTCACTTGGCATCAGTTATATGACGGACTTATTACCAAAGCATCTGCTGCCTGCTGGGAATTTGATGTGCGGGATGGCGTTTAGTGCAGGAAGTATTCTCGGTCCGGTTCTTGGCGGATTCTTTGTGCAGACGTTCGAGGGCATGAATTTACTTTACCTTGTCAGCATTGTGATTTTATTTGTGTTTTGTTGTGTTCGATTTGGGCGTACACAGTCAGTGGTCGACACTCCAAACGAATCCATTTCTCATTAAAAACTCCCCTGCATCTATGCAGAGGAGTTTTTTCATCTAGTGATACCCATTTTGCCCATTCGCACTTCCACTTGTTTTGTGCTTTGGCTGATGGCCTTTGTTTTGTTTTGTGTTGCTTCCGCCTTTTTTCGATTGTTTAGACATTCGTTATTCCCCCATCCGTCAAGATTGAACATGTTCGTTCTCCTTTAGGATGCCCGGATTTCTTCACACCTTGCCTGGTACGATTTTACGCTTATGTAAAAGCGCATTGAGCTCGCCGCCGAGGATGATCATAATGCCGGTTAAATAAAACCAGATCATTAATATAATGATTCCCCCAATGCTTCCGTACATCGCACTATAGTTAGCAAATTCGCCTACATAAAATGAGAACAGCATGCTGACGAGAATCCAGCCAACAGAAGCAAATATGGCACCAGGTAGCACAAATTTCAATTTCAGCCTGATATTAGGGGCAAAATAATATAGGGATGTAAAAACAATCAGTAAAATCAGTGGACTAATAATCCATCTCATGGCGGTCCAAATGGTGAGAAAGGCATCTGACTGTCCAACTAATTTAGCGACAAATAAGCCAAGCTCTTTTCCAAAGACAGGCAGCATCAAGGCAAAAATAATCGTAAGCACCATCGCAATGGTTAAGATGATCGATGTTAAACGTACGAGAATGAAGGAACGATTTTCCTCAACTTCGTAGGCGTGGTTAAATGCTCTGACCACCGCATTAATACCGTTGGATGCAGACCAGAGTGCCGCAATAATCCCGAATGACAACAATCCGCCGTTACGGTTATTCAGCGTCTCTTCGGCAATGGATTCAATCATCGAAAGCGCTCCTTCTGGCGCATAACCAGAAATGACGCTTAGAACATCCTTTGATGTCAGCGGCAAATAACCAACAAGCGTCAGCACGAAGATGAGAAATGGAAATAATGAAAGCAAAAAGAAATACGCAAGTTCAGCTGATTTTGCCGGTCCTTCATGCAGCAAAAAGCGTCCAATTAACGCTTTAACAAAACCCATACGCCTCATCTCCAATGATCAATCTTTCTGTTTCTTTTGAAAGTGATCCTTTGTTTCTTCAATAATCTCTAATACCTTTGGTGTTGTTTCCTTTAACTGATTCACCTGTTCATTCAGAAAAGACAAATCATCTGAGACCGTTCTCATCAATTGCTTCGTTTCTTCCATTTTTTCCTTCATGCAAGCAGACATCTTGCTAGGCTCCAGGCGGTATTCATCCAGCTTTTGCTGGCAGTCATTCCATTTTTCTTTCAGTGCAGTTCTTGTTGGACGATGAAATAATGTCAGCAATATGCCGCAGGCCGCGCCTATAACAGCTCCCCGAAGCACGATTTGTTTGTTCTCTTCCATCTCATCTGATCTCCTTTCAGTTAAAGGTGTTTCTCTTTTTTTACATACGTCAAAAAACGATCAATTCCTGTTTCAATTAAATCATGTACTTCCTCAAAGTTCCCAGTGTAATAAGGATCTGGCACATCGTCTCGATCGTCGTCTTCTACAAAGTCAAGAAGACGGCCAATAAAGTGATGTTTTCCATAGCCGGCTAAACTGCGGAGGGCGCCTACATTTTCAGCATCCATCGCAATGATATAGTCGTATGTGGTGATATCCTTATCCATGATTTGTCTTGCCGTCATTCCTTCATAGCTGATGCCCTTTTCATCAAGCAGCTTTCGTGTTCCTTCATGCGGAGGACTGCCTTGATGCCAGCCGCCAATGCCTGCTGAATCAATCACAAAGTGTTCACTCAGCCCTTCGTCTTCGACTCGTTTTCTAAACATCGCCTCTGCCATCGGTGACCTGCAAATATTGCCGAGGCATACAAATAATACATGAATCATCCTTCATTCTCCTCCTATCTTTTCCCTAAGAATCCCTTTGGAAAACCTTTTCTCTATCATATCAAGCCCTTTTTCTTTTGGAAACTTTGCAAGAAAAACTTCCATCGGCATTGACAAATTACACAAAAACAGGAGAAACTTTAGGAGAATTACACAAACAAAGGGGGACATTAGATGGGAATCATTGAGCAGTTTGTCACGACGATGAACAATTTTTTGTGGGGGCCTCCCCTGTTGATTTTAATTGTTGGTACTGGAATCTACCTCACCTTTCGCATTCTCTTCATTCAAATTAGATTACTTCCTTATTCTTTAAAGCTCGCTTTTTCAAAACAAGACAAAACATCAGAGGGAGATATCTCCCATTTCCAAGCATTAATGACGGCTCTTGCTGCAACTGTCGGTACAGGGAATATCGTCGGTGTTGCCTCAGCTGTCATTGCAGGTGGTCCTGGTGCAGTATTTTGGATGTGGTTTGCTGCATTCTTCGGGATGGCCACCAAGTTTGCAGAAGCTGTTCTTGCTGTGAAATACAGGGTCAAAAACGAAAAAGGCGAAATGTCTGGCGGACCTATGTATTATTTAGAGCATGGCTTAAAGCAGAAATGGCTAGGGGTGCTATTTGCTGTTTTCGGTGCCAGTGCTGCCTTTGGGATCGGCAACCTGGTACAGTCTAATTCCATCTCAGGCGTCATGAATTCTACTTTTCAAATTCCAACATGGGTAACAGGTATCATCATTACCGCCTTTACGGCGCTCGTGATTTTAGGAGGAATTAAAAGTATCGGCCGAGTGACATCTATTTTTGTACCAGTCATGGCTTTATTTTACGTCATTTGTGGTCTGATCATTCTTGTCATGAATGCTGATCTTGTTCCTGGTGCAGTCAGTCTTATTTTCTCAGATGCCTTTACAGGTCAAGCCGTGGCAGGTGGTGCGATTGGAACCGTTATTCGCTGGGGTGTGGCACGAGGCGTCTTCTCGAACGAAGCAGGTCTTGGTTCCGCACCAATCGCCGCAGCTGCTGCCAAAACGGATTTGCCTGCCCGGCAAGCTCTTGTGTCTATGACACAAGTATTTATTGATACAATCATTGTTTGTTCCATTACTGGCATTACCATTGTCATGGCAGATATGTATTTAACAGAAAAAAGTGATGCGCTCACCTCTTTATCTTTTGCGTATTTCCTTGGACCAATCGGCTCAACCATTGTCGCCATCGGGCTGCTTTTGTTTGCTTATTCCACCATCATTGGGTGGTCCTATTACGGGGAAAAATGCTTTACATATTTGGCGAAGGATTCGTACGTCATGTATTACCGCATCGTGTTTGTGATAGCTGTCTTTTTCGGTGCCGTGTTTAAAAATGACTTTGTCTGGGGCTTGGCAGATATGCTCAATGGGCTGATGGCCATTCCAAACTTAATTGGACTCATCGGTTTATCAGGTGTTGTGGTGTTTGAATCCAAACGAATCATTGATAAGATCAAAGAGGAGAAAAAGGAAAAAAACATTTCAGTGTCGTCATAATAGCCCTTTTATTCTTTTGCTTTTCTGTTAAAATAGACATATTATTCGACACATGCAGGAAAGGACGTGCCGCCCTTGTCACAGCAAAAAGCGGCTGAAGTCAATCAGCTGATTGAAGACATTTCGCAAAAGCTCAATATGCTGAATATTGGAGTCATCAAAGCCGAAGACTTCAGTCCAGATAAGTATGAAGATATTGAATTTCTTCACCAAATGGTGATGAAAAAATCTTCATTCAGCCCAAGTGAAATGCAAGCCATTGCAAGCGAGCTGAAAAGCTTAAGAAAATAATCGTGCACCTGATACTGAATTGCGGTTGACGCCGCTTTCTTACATCCATGCACAGAAAAAGCCAGCACCTCGCAAGGTGCTGGCTTTGTTTATCCTGTCAAAACTACTTATTTTGCAAGCAGTTTTAATGATTCACGGTTAAATGCTGGAATGTCATCAGGTGTACGGCTTGTGACAAGCTGATCCTGACAAACGACAACTTCTTCATCTTTGAATTTGGCGCCTGCGTTTTCCATATCTACTTGAATGGATGTATAGCCGGTTGCGCCTCTTCCTTCCAGCGTCTTCGCTGTAATAAGCAATTGCGGTCCATGACAGATCGCAAATACTGGTTTTTTCTCGTCCATAAAGGCTTTTGTGAATTGCACATAGCGATCATCCGCACGCAGAATGTCTGGTGAGAAACCGCCAGGAATCAGAAGTGCATCGAAGTCTTCTGGTTTCACGTTATCGATAGACGCATCGACTCTTACTTCTGCCTCTCCTTGCTTTCCTTTCACTGTTTTTCCTTTTTCGTTTTCAATCACTGTGATCTCATGGCCTGCGTCTTTAAAGGCTTTTGCAGGCTCGGTGAATTCAACATCCTCAAAGTAATCTGTTAAGACAACTGCAATTTTCTTACCCATGTAGAAACCCTCCTGCTTGATTATCGTTTACACTACACACTATACCCCCGCCAATTGAAATCAAACATCCTATCCCTATGAGAAAACCCCCTTTCAGAAAAATAAGCATTTAGACTCATTCACATTCCCTTAACAAGGTAATTCGTATGATTTATGTTATCTTTACAATAATCTGCAAAAAATAACTACAAAAGTTAACGAAACATTTCTACAATAGGTATTGTGGTCAAAAAAATTAGAAAGGCGGAGATCAGGTGAAGAAGCAAGCACATAGGTCTAAACGAAGGAAAAACCTGTCTATTCTGCTCACTTCCATGATGTTGATTAGTCTCATTCTCCCAGCAGTACCTACTCATGCAGAAACAGAAAGCGGCAGCGCCGTAAAGGTCAGTATCTTAGCCACAACGGATGTTCATGCGAACATGATGAATTATGATTACTACAGCGACAAAGACACAAATGAATTCGGTTTGGCAAAAACAGCCGAGCTGATTGACAAGCACCGTTCACAAAATCCCAATACACTCCTTGTTGATAACGGAGACCTGATTCAAGGAACCCCTCTTGGAGAATACGTTTATAAAAATGAAAAAGACAGCATCATCAATCAAACAAAGGTTCACCCCATTATTCATACACTCAACAAATTAAAATATGATGCAGGTACACTCGGCAATCATGAATTTAACTACGGTTTATCTTTTCTTGACGGTACCATTGCGGGCGCCAACTTCCCGATTGTCAATGCGAACGTCAAAAAGTTAAACGGAGAACACCGATTTACTCCTTATGTCATTCAGGATAAAACCTTTAAAGATGCAAACGGAGCCTCCCAAACTGTGAAAGTCGGTTACATAGGATTCGTACCACCACAAATTATGACGTGGGATAAGAAGCATTTAGATGGACAAGTTCAAGTGCAGGATATTGTGGAGTCTGCCAATGAAACCATTCCAGAAATGAAAGCAAAAGGCGCAGATGTCATCGTCGCTCTTGCTCATACAGGAATTGAAAAAACAGCTTCACCTAAAGGATCAGAAAATATGATCTTTGACCTTGCCACGAAAACAAAAGGCATTGATGCGATTGTGTCTGGCCACCAGCATGGCACATTCCCTAGCGCTGAATATAGCGGCGTAGACAAATTTGATGTCGCGAAGGGAACCATTAATGGCATTCCTGTCGTCATGTCAAAAAACTGGGGAAGCTACCTCGGAGTCATTGATTTAACACTAGAGCCAGACGGCAGCAACTGGAAAGTCACAGACGGAACAGGCAAAATTGAATCCGTTGCCGGGGTGACATCTCAAAACAGCACAGTGAAAAATGCCATTCAAACAACTCACCAAAACACCCTAGATTACGTCAGAAAGCCAGTTGGAAAAACAGAAGCAGACATTAACAGCTTTTTCGCTCAAGTGATGGATGACCCTTCTATTCAAATCGTGACAGATGCCCAGAAATGGTATGCACAAGAAAAAATGAAAGATACTTCGTACAAAAACTTGCCGATTCTCTCTGCGGGTGCGCCATTTAAAGCCGGTGGACGCAACGGTGTGAACTATTATACAAATATCGCAAAAGGTGATTTAGCGATTAAAAACATCGGCGATCTCTATCTTTACGATAACACCGTACAGATTGTAAAACTAAAAGGCAGTGAAGTAAAAGACTGGCTTGAAATGTCTGCTGGTCAGTTTAACCAAATCAAACCAAATACTTCAAATGAACAGCCTATTTTAAACGAAGAATACCGCTCATATAATTTTGATGTGATCGATGGTGTGACGTACCAAGTAGATGTCACACAGCCTGCTAAATACAGCACAACAGGCACACTTGTTAACGCTAGTGCGAACCGCATCAAAAACTTGTCTTACAACGGAAAACCCGTTTCTGACAATCAAGAATTTTTAGTCGTGACAAACAACTACCGTGCATCTGGCGGCGGAGGCTTCCCGCACCTCACACAAGATAAAGTCGTGCTTGCCTCAGCAGATGAGAACCGCCAAGTGCTGATGGATTATATTATTGAACAAAAAACCATTAACCCAAGCGCAGATCAAAACTGGTCCATTGCACCAGTAAAAGGCGCAACAGTCACCTTTGAATCTTCTCTACTTGCAAAACCGTTCGCAGAGAAATCAAACAGCGTCGACTTTATTCGGAATGCCAGCACAGACGGACTTGGCGTATACAAGCTAGCGTTTAAAGATGATGGTACAACAAAACCACCTGCAACAGACAATTGGCATTTAACGGTGATGCATACAAACGATACACATGCCCATCTGGATGATGCAGCAAGACGCGCAACCAAGATCAAAGAAGTTCGCGCCCAAAGCGAAAACAATATTTTATTAGACGCTGGAGATGTCTTCTCTGGTGATCTCTATTTCACAAAATGGCAAGGACTTGCCGATCTGAAACTGATGAACTTAATGAAATACGATGCCATGACGTTTGGGAATCATGAATTTGACAAAGGTCCATCTGTCCTTCGTCAATTCCTGACAGGTGACGCATCCAGCGTAGATGCTAAAAACCGTCATCAATTTGAAAAACCGAACTTCCCGATCGTGTCATCAAACGTAGATGTCTCTAAAGAAAAACAGTTAAGCGACTTAGTGAAAAAACCAGCAACATTTAAAGCTGGTGAGAAAAAAGAAGCTGGCATTTACCCTTACATTCTACTTGATGTAAATGGTGAAAAGGTCGCTGTATTCGGTCTAACCACTGAAGACACAGCGATTACATCCAGCAGTGGTCCCAACATTCAATTTCAAGATGCATACAAAAAAGCAAAAGAAACAGTCAAAACCATTCAAACTGAAGAAAAAATCAATAAAATTATTGCGCTCACACATATTGGCTATAACCGTGATCTAGAACTGGCTCAAAAAGTAGATGGCATTGATCTCATCATTGGTGGTCATACCCACACCCTTGTTGAAAAATTAAAGGTCATCAATAAAAAAGAACCAACGATTGTTGCACAAGTAAAAGACTACGGACAATTTTTAGGAAAAGTAGACGTGGCCTTTGACAAAAAAGGCGTCGTACAGCCAAAAGAATCTACTTTTGACCTCATCACGATCGACGACTCTGTGAAAGAAGATGCGGACGCAAAAGCGATTCTTGATCAGTACAAGGCAGATATCCAAGATTTAAAAACCGAAAAAGTCGGGACGTCAGATGTCTTCTTAGATGGACAGCGTGAACACGTCCGTGCAAAGGAAACGAACCTTGGAAACTTTATTGCAGATGGCATGTTAAAGAAGGCACAAGAATCTGCTGGGGCTGACCTTGCCATTACAAACGGCGGCGGTATTCGAGGCAGCATTGAAAAAGGAGATATCACATTAGGGGATATTTTAACCGTGATGCCTTTTGGAAACACACTATATGTCGCAGATTTAAAAGGCAGTCAAATTAAAAAAGCGCTTGAACAAGGTCTTTCAGGCATTGAAGAAGGCGGAGGCGCATTCCCTCATGTAGCTGGTATTGAATATACGTTTACACTGAGTAAACCGGCTGGCAGTAGACTGATTGATGTCAAATTGAAAGATCAAAAGGGCAATCTGACTGACATTGATGATCAGAAAACATACCGCGTGGCGACTAACGCATTTGTCGGCACAGGCGGTGATGGCTACAGCGTCTTTACAGAAGCGTCTCATGGTGAAGACTTAGGCTATGTTGACTATGAAATTTTCAAAGAGCAAATTGAACAGGCAGACGGTCATATTTCTCCAGTCATCGACCATCGAGTGAAAGAAGTATTCCTTCCTCGCTTGAAAGGAAAAGGCGTCTATGACATTCAAGATGATGAGAAATTCCAAACGTATGTGCAGCATACGAACAAAGCATTGCTCTATTTAGACAAAGCAACCGAAGCGAAAAAGGTTCAATTGTCTCTATCAAAAGGGCAAGTAGCTGAACTGAAGAAACGAGAGCAAGATCCAAACGTCACCATCTATCATGACAAAGTCGGTCTAGCATTACCGCTCTCCAATTTGTCAGAGCAACAAGCAGATATATCGATGGCAAAAACAAATAAGGTGAAAAACGCATTAACCGACACATACGATTTCCAAATCAAACAAGATCAGAAAAATGTGTCTACCTTTAAAGATCCCGTCACACTGTTCTTTACATTAGATGCGCCTGAAAAAGCGAAAAAACCAGGTGTCTATTATGTCGATCGTGAGAAAAACCGCTATGCCAAAACAAGTAACGGTTCATTCGAAAACGGGATTGTCTCAGGTAAAACGGAGCACTTTAGTGAATACACCGTACTCAATCAAAGTGAAGCGGCTGGAACAGCTCCAGACCAAAATGGCGGAGACGGTGGAACTTCTGCTCCAGGCGGTTCGGATCCAAGTCAGGATGGAAGCGGCTTACCAGGCGGCACACTGCCGAATACCGCAACGATGATGTATACAGCGGTATTAATTGGCTTGCTCATGCTCGCCTCAGGCGGTATCCTTTATTACTACCAGCGCAAGCGTACACGAAACAAAGTATCATCTTAATAGAAAAGGACAGAGCATTGGCTCTGTCCTTTCAGATTGAGGACAAAGGGCTAAAATGGACTTGATTTTAGCCCTTTGTCTTTTTTTCAGCGTGATAGAAAACCTTTGCAGTCTAGGAAAGTCGAGCACCGGAGCGGAGCGAATTTGACATTCGTGAGCACCGGAGCACAGATTTGACAACGAATGCGAGGGTTTGTCTACACGCTGGGGACAGAGCTTCGGCTCTGTCCTTTTTTGCATCTCACTATTAATCTTGGGATAAATACATCCAATGACGATCATCAAATTCTTTCACATCATCTGACCCTATATGACGCAGCATTCTATTAAAGAACGTGATATCATCTTCATCATCAACGGCATATAAATCCTTTTGAACATATTCTCTCGTAATGAAATTCGTTAAGTTCGTGTTATTCACAAATTCAGCAAAGTACGATTGCACAAGGGTTAAATCTTCTTCATTTAATGTTTCATCACTGATAATTGAAATATGAAATACATTCAAAATCGCTTGAATGTCTTCTTCATCCATATAACATAATGGCTCTAATTTTCTATCTTCTTCCGTAAACGGTTTTCGCGTGTCTTCAATGATGACATAACATAAAATCCTGTGACCTTTCATCACGCTAAAAATTTCTAAATCTCGTAATTTGAGTGGTCTATTCAGTCTGATCATTTTTCCTCCTGAGATGTTGCTCTCGTTATTGTTTAATCCCTTGTTTCCCTACAACCTGAAATAGACAGGGCCTCGTCCCTGTCTACTTCTCTCTTCTAGCAAAATCCACGAACCTGAAACGATCTAGCCGGTGGCGGCTTTCGGTGTATTGGAATAGACTCGTATCCTCCAAGAACACATAATTCTTCACCACCACCACATGATCAAACCCGTTCAAATCGAGATACCTCTCATCTTCTTCAGTACATGGCTCGACCACAAATTCCTTTTGAGCGTAACTAATCGAGACCCCAAGTTCTCCTTCAATATACTCATAGATCGATCCTTCACAAATGTCCTTAGACAAGAACGGCACATGTTTTTGCAAGAAGTAATCTTTGTCTAAAATGACTTCTTCTCCGCTAATATTGCGAGAGCGAATGACTTCCCAAACGTCCTCCTGCCCACTGATTTTCAGCTGAGACTGAATATACTGATCTGGCTTGATTAAACCGAACTCATGAACCGTTGTTACCGTCTTTCGCCCAAGCGTTTGGGAAAGCTCTTTAAAGCTGACAAGACCCGAAACTGGGAACTGCATTTTCTCTCGATTCAGCAATACTGAGCCTTTCCCACGAATTTTTTGGATATAGCCATTTTGCACAAGGATGTTTAATGCCTTTCTCACCGTCTCACGGGATGTGTCATACATGACAGACAGCTCATGTTCTGATGGGAGGATGCCTTTATCCTGCCATTCACCTTGTTCAATCCGTCTAGCGAGCTGATCATAAATCACTCGAAACTTATTCTCTTTCATTTTCCCTCCGCCCCATTTACTAGCGTTTGGTTAAATGATAAACGATTGACTCATATGGACGCAATGTAAATCCCTTGATATCTGCCGGCACATCCTCATAATTGGACAACAGGACTTGCCCTTCTATTTCATTGACATCCTTTGCAAGCTCATCTGGAAGTGTAAAGTCCGTCTCGCCTGCATAAAAATGGTTGATCACGAGGATTTTCTCATCTTTGCCTTCTCGGACATACGCAAACACCTTTGGATCATCTGAAAGCAGTAAAGTAAAGCTCCCATAGGTGATTACATCAAGTTCTTTGCGAAGTCTACAAAGGGCTTGATAATGATAAAAAATCGACGTCTCATCTTTTAAGGCAGCTTCTACTGAAATGCCGTTTTGAGCTGGTTCAATCCAAGGCGTACCTTTTGAGAACCCCACATTTTTTTCCGACGTCCATTGCATAGGTGTCCTTGCGTTATCTCTTGATTTGACCTGTAAAATCGCCAAAGCTTCTTCCTTTGTTTTCCCTTTTTCAAGCATGACTTCGTACATATTCAGTGATTCGATATCGCGGTATGACGAAATGTCCTCAAAACGAGGATTCTTCATCCCAATTTCTTCACCTTGATAAATATAAGGAGTGCCTTGCATCAAATGAATGGTGGTCGCCAGCATCTTCGCTGATTGCTGATGGTACGTGCCATCATCACCGTATCTTGACACGATGCGCGGCTGGTCATGGTTACACCAAAAGAGTGCGTTCCAGCCGCCGCCCTCATGCATTTTCGTCTGCCATTCTGACAGAATTGATTTCAACTCTAGAAAATCAAATGGCGCAATGGCCCACTTTTCACCGTTAGGATAGTCAACTTTTAAATGATGAAAATTAAACGTCATATCCAGCTCCTGCCGATCAGGTCTTGTATACCGAATGCAGTCTGCAATATTCGTTGAAGACATTTCCCCCACGGTCATGCTATCGTATTTCGAAAACACTTCCTGGTTCATTTCATGCAAGAATTCATGAATTCTCGGCCCATCTGTATAGTACATACGCCCGTCACCTTGCACTGATTGCCCAGCATCATCTAAAAAGCGTTGATCCTTTGAAATGTTATTGATGACATCCAGTCTGAATCCATCGATCCCTTTTTCAAACCAAAAGTGCATGATGTCATATACTTGCCTGCGCACTTCATCATGTTCCCAATTGAGGTCTGCCTGGGTAACATCATATAAATGAAGATAATAGTCACCTGTCGCTTCATCTAATTCCCACGCTGGCCCGCCAAACTTAGACTGCCAGTCATTCGGAGGAGAGCCGTCCGCTTTCGGCTCCTTCCAAATATAATAGTCTCGATACGGGTTTTCCTTCGACTCTCGGGAGGCTTGAAACCACTCATGGAAAATAGATGTATGGTTCACGGCTAGATCCATGATGACACGAATCCCTCGTTCATGTGCTTCTTTCAGCATGTGCTCAAAATCGGCCATTGTGCCGTACATGTCATGGATTTTTGTATAATCACTAATATCATAACCGTTGTCATACTGTGGTGACTCATACATAGGGGTCAGCCAAATACAATCCGCCCCTAGCTCTTTGATATAGTCGAGCTTTTTCGTCACACCATTGATATCACCTGTACCAGAGCCTGTTGTGTCTAAAAAGCTCTTCGGATAGATTTGATAGACCACGGCTTTTTTCCACCACGGTTCGTTTGTTTGTTGATTCAATTTCCTTCACCACCACTAGTTAAGTTCTTGTGATACATCCTTCTTCTTAAGTTTTGCATATAAAAGGGTACCAATGAATGGGACGATCAGCACAATCACCATTCCGATGGCAAATGCCCCCCAATATTTCGGAATGATCGAGAAGATTCCTGGAATGCCTCCAACGCCGACTGAACTTGCTAGTACCCCTTGTGAGGCAATAAACATACCAGCTATCCCTGAACTGATCAGGGCAAAAATAAACGGGAATCTATAGCGCAAGTTCACCCCAAACATCGCCGGTTCAGTAATACCCAAGTAAGCAGAAATACTTGATGTCAGCGAGAGCCCTTTTTGCTTTTCATCTTTTAAGACAAACATCATCGCAAGTGCCGCCGACCCTTGAGCAATATTAGATAGCGCGAGCATTGGCCATAGGAACGTGCCGTGCAGTTTTGAGTTAATCAGCTGAATATCGACTGCTAGGAACGTATGATGCATGCCTGTAATGACTAACGCTGCATATAATCCGCCATATAAAAGGCCACCAAGTGCTGCGAATTGCTGGAATACAGTGACGAGTCCAGATGTTAATACGTTTCCAATCGCAAATGTAACGGGACCAATGACGATAAATGATAAAAATCCAATGAGTAGTAATGTAATTGGTGCAACAACTAACAGCTGAATACTTTCAGGTGTCCGCTTTGTAATAAATAATTCGAGCTTTGCGAGTAAATAGGAAGCGACAAGTATCGGAAGAACCTGTCCTTGGTAACCTACCTTTTGTACTTCAAGTCCAAACAAATTCCATACAGGTATGTCACCTGTCTTTTCCGCCGCTCCATACCCCCACGCATTCAACAGATCTGGATGTACAAGCATCAGTCCGAGGACCATCCCTAAAAGCGGATTTCCTCCAAACCGCTTGACAGCCGACCAGCCGATTAATGCTGGCAAAAAGGTAAAGGCAGTACCTGCAATCAAGTTGATCATATTCGCTAAATCCGCCCATGCCGGATACACATCCACAATGGATTTTTGATCAAAGAAAATATCAGGAGCTGTTAAAATATTATTAATCCCCATCAATAAACCGGCTGTCACGATAGCTGGAAGGATTGGAATGAAGATATCTGCAAGCGTTTTCACCGCTCGCTGAAGTGGGTTTAATTTCTGATCAGAGGCACGCTTGACGTCCTCTTTTGTCGCTTCGCCGATTCCCGTCTGTTTGACCATTTCGGCATAAACCCGATTCACCACTCCTTGACCAATGACCACTTGGTATTGGCCATTCGCTGAGAAAGATCCCTTCACTTCATCAATTTGTTCTAGTGCTTTCTCATCCACCTTACCTTCATCTTTTAGCACAAAACGAAGTCTTGTCACACAATGTGTGGCTTGATCAATGTTTTCTTTGCCGCCAATGGCTTTCACAATCTGATCTGCCGCTGCCTGATAATCAGCCATGCTATCCCCTCCGAGATCGTTTTTTTATAAGAAAAAAGAATCAAAACTTGTATATACATGTTCACTTCATATTTTATATTTGTATATACATGTAGTCAATAAGAAAATGTAGCGCTTTCATAAAAAAAGCTCCCTCAATGTGCTCAAAGAGGCAGCGTGTCATCATCTTTTTTTATGCTCCGTTAGTTTTTCATAGACCCTATTCTTATAAAAGGAGGAGGCTGGTCGAGCAAACGTTTGGCGCTTGGATGTGAGTTCATCAAGGCGTTTTTGTTTTTCCTCACATACGAGAGAGAGTTTTTTTCTTTCTTCTCCATCTATACTCGTTTTCAGTAACTCTTTAACCGTCATTAGTTCTTTTTTCAAAGCTGTTTCTTCCCCGGCAAAGCCAGCATTTTTCATGATTCGATAGCCCATCCTCAGCTCTTCTGGTACATGAGCAGCATCATCCTTTGGCAGAGGTTTCCCAAAGCCTGATAGTCCTTCAAAAGCTCCATGGTCCATCGCCTTTTTGATCCGTTCTTCTGACAATCTCTGCGCAAAATCCATGACACGTCTCCTTTCAGATCGTCTGATATTTTGGTTAAGCATAGCAAAAAAGCTGACTCTCTCACAAGAGCCAGCTTTCTCGTTATTTTTTGTCGATTTTAAAAGTAGATACCATTTGTGCCAAGTCCTCTGACATGTCAGAGAGCTGTTCAATCGCACTTGAAATTTGCTGCATGCCAGCACTTTGTTGTTCTGTTGCTGCCGCTACTTCTTGAGAGCTTGCCGCATGTTCTTCTGACACGACCGAAATTTGTTCAATCGATGTAGAAATTGTTTGATAAGCGCGTTCTACCTGCTTAATAGATTGAAGCAAATTGTTCGTTCTGCTTGCAAATTGAGACACTCCATCATAAATACCAGCGAAGTTCTGCGAGGTGCCTTTCATTTGCTCACGGCCTTCTTCCACTGCTTTACTGCTTTCCTCCACGCTTTCAAGGACACGCTGACTATTTTCCTGTGTGCCAATGACTAAGTCTGAGACCGTTTTAGCTGCATCAGCTGACTGTTCAGCTAACTTACGGACTTCATCAGCCACAACAGCAAATCCTTTTCCTTCTTCTCCTACACGTGCGGCTTCAATAGAAGCATTCAGTGCAAGCAGATTCGTTTGCGCTGAAATGTCCGTAATAATGGAGATGACACTTTCAATTTCTGTTGAATGTGATTGCAATTCTTCTGCCGCCTGCTTTGAGCTTGTCATCATGTCGTGTAACATGTTGAGATGTTCAAGCACATGCTGCACCAATTTTTGACCAGATTCTGACTGCTCTTGTACTTCTGATGAAACAGATTTCATTTCATCCACTTCTTTTGTCACGCCTTCGATTTGAGTATCGATTTCCGCAACAGATGTTGTGCAGTCTGTAATGTTTGCGACTGAATCATTGATTCCTTCACTCATATTCGTCATCGCTTCTGACACTTGTTGTGCACTTTGACTAGATTCTGTTGTCACTGTGCGAAGCTGTGAAGACATTTTCGACACTTCACTTGATGAGTTTGAGATCTTTCCAATAAGCTCTTTGATCCGTCCCTGCATTTTCTGGAAGGAAGCTGCTAATTGACCGATCTCATCTTTACTTTGAACTTCTACCATGCCAGTTAAATCACCATCTGCAATTCGATCTGCTGATTCCATTAATGAACGTGCTGGTTTTGCAATTCTTCTTCCCATGAAGAATGAGAAGAGTAATCCACCGATGAGCACAATCGCAGATGCTACTGTAATATAAATTGTCAGCTTTTTCGTTGTTGCTGGAACAACAGACGCATCTAAGTCAATTCCTAAAATCCCCGTGAGTTCACCGCCTGAATCTTTAATTGGTAAAAAGACGGATTTATGAGTCCCATACGAATCAACGTAAATGTCGCTTTTGACCATTTTATCTTCAGAAAGAGCTTGTTTCATTTCATCTGAAAAGACATAATCTTGATCAAAATCATTGTCTTCCCCTGTTAGTACGATGATTCTTTCTTTGCCGCCCTTATTTGATAACACGTATAAGTTCTCAAGCGTATGATCTTCTTTCAGTTCTGTGAATTTCTTTTTGATCTCCACATAAATAGGATCATCCTTCCCGCTAATGCTAAGGACATTTCCATCCATATTATCGATTTCTTTTTTCGCTGTATCAATATCTGTTGTTAATCGATAATCAAATTGCTTTAATAATTGGGAAGATAAATCCTGGCTAACTAAATAAAATGTTAGAACGAATAATGCAACGGTTGCGAGTAATGTTACGACAACGACTGACATGATTTTGGAGGATATCGTAAGTCCCCCAAACTTCCTTTGTTTCGCCATTTTTTTCTACATCTCCACTCTCAATTTTAATTTAAGCCTCTACACTTTCAAATTGTCCACAAACAGATGCAATGACATCTTTTAAATAAGATACGATATGAGGGATATGCTCCGGTAACGTATAAGGTGAAATCACAAAAAATTTACTCACACTTAGATAGAATTCTTGACCTTCTTTGGCATTGACTTGTAAAAACTTCGTTGTATCGCCAAAGAACATTTCGTCTCTTTTCTCTCCAAGCTTTTCAAAGAGGATTTTGTTCAAATCATTGTTGCGCTCAATTTCCATAGCAGTTGCTTCACCAGACACTTCTTCCTTAAAACGAGGAGAGCCGTCTAAGTAAATTCTAAACAATGTAGCCATTCCGACATTGTCATCATTGACGACTTCTGCTTGTGGAATTTCCTGACGAAGTGCTTCTCTAAATGCAAGGTTCACCTCTAAAAATTGACCGAGCAAGCGCTGGTATCCTTCAATTCCAAACGTTAGCAGCACACTTAGCATGCTGATGGAGCTTCCCATTCTTGAGCATTCCAGTGTATAACCGGTATGGTATTCCCCGTATCCTCTATGTCCAACGTATGGTGTTTCTTGTTCTTCTAGGTCCAAGCGCTTTAAGTCAGCAGCGTTTTTCACCAAGAATAAACTAGATGTGTACGGTGTTTGTCCGAGCTTTTGAAAGTCAAAGCACATCGTGTCAGCAAGAGAAAGATGCTGGAATTTCGCTTTGATTTCTTTTAGCATACGAAGAACACCGTCTGAGAATTGCAGCGGGTTTTCAGATACATCATACTCATTAAAGAAAGCAAAGAATCCACCAAGCGCCGAATCCGCATGAATATGCGGCACCTTGAGACCATACTCCTCAGCAATGGCTTCTGCCGTTTCACGTACCCCTTTTACATCATCAATTGCAATGGCATCTGTTGTTCCGGTTGTTGCCACAATATAAACGGGAATTCCGCCATTTTGGGCAACACGTTCCATTTGACAACGCAAATCTTCCATATCCATCGAATGATCTTTATTCGTCTTAATTCTGATTAAGTTGTCTGTGCCAAGCCCTGTTGCTTCCATTGACTTAAATAAGCTGTAATGTGCTGCATCAGAACAAAACGCATAAAGATTTTGCGGGACACCTTTTCGTAATGACTCCGGTGCAACTTTCGAAATTGCTAAACGAAGCCCCGAGAAAATAGCCCCTTGACCTCCCCATGTTGTGTAGCCCCCGCTCACATTTGGATCATATCCGATGAGCTTAGACATCATTGAGACCACTCTGACCTCAGCTTCTGCGCCTGCTGGTCCATACACATCCCATAGGTTGTTTCCGTTAACCAGCATAGCCGTCAGCATGCCTAGAATTCCTGGTGTACTTGCCATTGGCAAAATGTTCGTGAAGAAATACTTCGTGTGGTATGGATGATTATGTAAAAGCTTCAGTAATTCTTCATTCACAAGTTCCGCTTGTTGTCCGTTCATCGGAATTTGACTTGTTTCAGTGAGCTTTTTGTAAAAGTCCTCCTCGCGATTCTTTTCACCTTTTAGGTGAGCACGGTTCGGATCCTTCAGGTCATCGACCCCTGAAATGATCTGTTCCATTAATTTAATGAGTTCTTTCCGCTCTTCTGCATTTCCGTCCTCACTCGGAAACCAGTTCTGAACGAGGTTCTGTGCTCGTACAGTCATATACTATCAATCCTTTCAATGGAAGATTTCCTGTCACTGTCTATATCGACCCCGTTTCAAAAGTTTATAGTGTCGAACTGTTCGCTTAAGTATATTTAGATAATTTGTTCGCTCGTCAAAACGAATAAAACCCTTACACTACACATCAAAACCTTTATGTTTATGAAGCAATAAAATATATCAATATATTTTCATAAAGGAATTATTATCCAGTGATTTCAGCCATTCATTCCCTCATTTTTTATACTTAACCTGCATAAACATTAATAAACACTGGAAATTCACCTAAAAGCACCATTGTAGAAATCAAATTAATTCTTTAGACTTGTGTCTTTTTACCTGTTTTATTGATATAGCAACAGGAAAATACCAGAATTTTCTGTCAATAATAGGATGAATTTCATAAAAAGTTTTTCGAAGATCGAACATTTCCGATGTCTTCCCATTTTTAGCGCGGACAGGCTGCTTTACCGGCTCATCGGTTATGACTTTTCTATTTGTGCATTTCATGGTATATTCTAATGGTTCGTTTTCTTTCGTTCCGCCTCTTCCGTTTAACGGAGAAAAGGAGTGTTTAAATGAAAACATTTATTCAAAAAAGGGGCCTCGGCTTCTTTGTAATTGCAGCCATCTTGTTATGGCTCAAGACGTATACAGCTTATTTAATCGAATTTAAACTTGGTATATCAAATGTGCTTCAGCATATTTTGCTTTTTGTGAATCCTATTAGCTCCAGCTTGTTCTTTCTTGGCTTTGCTTTATTGTTCAAGAAAAAATGGCAGCCTGCCGCTATCATTGTGATTCACTTTTTCATGTCTTTTTTACTTTACGCAAACATCGTGTACTATCGATTCTTCAATGACTTTATCACGCTGCCTACAGTGATGCAGGCAGGAACGAATGGCGGACAATTAGGTGATAGTGCATTTTCACTCATGCGTTGGACTGATATGTTTTACTTTCTCGA
The DNA here is from genome assembly GCF_040869405.1 of Bacillus sp. FSL K6-2869. Classification (NCBI taxonomy): domain Bacteria; kingdom Bacillati; phylum Bacillota; class Bacilli; order Caryophanales; family Bacillaceae; genus Bacillus; species Bacillus sp. FSL K6-2869. The sequence continues at coordinate 778,392 of NZ_CP152035.1, read as the reverse complement.
TACCATCATCTTGATCGTACTCGCAGTCCGCATGAAAAGACAGCAGCAAACAAGTACAGCGACTGTACCTGTTCAAAAAACAAAATCGTTTAGACTCGTTCTTGTGTCCTCTGTTCTGATCTTTGTTGTCAACTTAATCGCAGCAGAAATTGATCGCCCAGAGCTTTTATCAAGATCGTTCGACCGCAATTATTTAGTCAAATACTTGGGTGCTTATAATTTTACGGTGTTTGATGCCATTCAAAATGTGAAATCAAACAGCCAGCGTGCCCTGGCAAATTCAAGTGATGTAACAGATGTAGAGAATTATCTAAAGGCGAACAGCGCTGATCCTAACCCAGCTTATTACGGGAAAGCGAAAGGCATGAACGTCATTACGATTTCTCTTGAATCACTGCAAAACTTTGTCATTGATTACAAGGTGAATGGAAAAGAGGTCACTCCTTTTCTAAATTCATTAGCCCATGACAACAAAACGTTTTATTTTGATAACTTCTTCCATCAAACAGGACAAGGAAAGACATCTGATGCGGAATTTATGATGGATACGGGGCTTTTCCCATTATCACAAGGCTCTGTGTTTATTAACAAAGCTCAAAACACATATCAGGCGCTTCCTGGCATTTTGAAAAAGGACCAATACACGTCCGCAGAATTCCACGGGAATACGAAAACGTTCTGGAACCGAAATGAAATGTTTAAGTCCTTTGGATATGACAGATTTTACGATTCTGAATACTACGATATGAATGAACAAGATACGAAGAACTATGGATTGAAAGACAAACCGTTCTTCAAAGAATCCATGCCAATGCTTGAAAATCTGAAACAGCCGTTTTATTCAAAATTCATTACGCTGTCAAACCACTTCCCATTTGGTATGGATGAAGGTGATACTGATTTTGAACCTGGCGACTTCGGAGACTCCGTCGTTGATAACTACTTCCAATCTGCTCATTATTTAGATGAAGCCATTGAACAGTTCTTTAATGACTTGAAGAAATCTGGTCTCTATGACAATACCGTCGTCATTATGTACGGTGACCACTACGGCATTTCAGAAAACCATAATGAAGCGATGGAAAAAGTGACTGGCGAAAAAATTGGAGATTATGAAAATGCCCAGCTTATGCGTGTGCCGCTCTTTATCCATGTGCCAGGCGTAAAAGGCGGACAGATTCATAAATACTCTGGTGAAGTGGATGTTGCGCCTACCCTTCTCCACCTGCTCGGAGATGATACGAAGAACTATTTAATGTCTGGTTCTGATATCTTATCGAAGAACTTTAAAGAGCTTGTGCCATTTAGAAATGGAGACTTCGTGTCGAAGGACTACACGAAAGTAGGCAACAACTATTACAGCAACAAAACAGGTGAAAAAATCGAGCCGACTGAAAAGGCATCACAAGAAAACGAAACGGTGAAAAAGATGTTAGAGACATCTGATAAGATTGTCACGGAAGATTTACTCCGTTTCTACAAACCTAAAGGCTTTACACCAATTGAGCGCAATGATTATGACTATACAAAGAAAGTACAGGATGAAAAAGATTCCTCTTCCGCCAAAGATGAATCCAGCTCGTCTTCCAAATAACTTTCTCATTTAAGGCCCCAGCCGTCAGCTGGGGCTTTTTACGTTTGATCCGCATGACACCGGGTATAGTTGAAGAAGGAGGGATTGATTAATCATGAAAAAAACAGCAGCTTTTGTCGTGACCGCTTCACTCGCTTCTTCCACCTTATTTGCTTTCAGCCCATCGATTTCAGCGCACGCCATGACCCAAACGCAGGCAGAACAGTCCATTCCTCAAGGGCCGAATGCAGCGCTAAACAGCATCTATCAGCTGGCGCATAAAGGACAAATGCCATACTATGCAGAAGGACTCAAAATAGGGGTTCAAACAAAAAAAGACGTTCGGCATAAACTAGGACAGCCTTATCCAGAAACGGGTCAAAGCGGCTTTGATTTGTATCATGCCGAAATGGGCAACCCTGGATTTGCTTTTCACTATGACAAAAAAGGCAAGATTAACGAAATCCGTTATTTTGGAACAAATGTAGAAAAAGAAACGAATATCGGAGGAATGACTCCTTCCCTATTAAAGAAACAGCTTGGACCAGCAGATTCAGTCAGCACCATCCCACAAACAAAAGAGAAGAAATACGTTTATCAGACCGGTGATTATGAGCTCGAATTTATCGTCGGACATGATCCAGATATCAGTCAGCACTCGTTAACAGTCTTGCATATCAACCTTATAAAAAGTGATTCTTAAATAAAAAGCATCCTGAGTTTTCGCTCAGGATGCTTTTCTTTATTATGATGCCACTTCTAAATGCGGCTTTCTTTTCAGTTTTCGCTTAAGGGCTGGACCTGCTACATAATCAAGGCCAAGTTTTCCGGCATTTCCTTTCGCTGCCATAATGAAGACGGCGATTAGAAGAAGAAGCGGGTTAACAGAGACGGTTCCAGCTAGTAAGAAAGAGACATTCATCACGCTTCCAAAAAAGGCTGCCGTTGTTGTAAACAATCCAACAATTAGTCCTAGACCAACTAAGATTTCTCCCCACATGACCATGGCACTGAAGAGTCCGGCATTTGGCAACGCGACATTTTCTAAAAACCAGACATAGAACGGATAAACAAGATGTCCATCTTTCACAACAGGTTCAGCAATGGCAAATTGCAAATATCCAGATGCATCGAATCCGCCTGTTAGTTTTCCAATACCAGATGTCAGCCAAGTCCATCCGATATAAAGTCTTGCTGCCAAGAGAATAACGGCTGCCCATACATTCGTTTGTAAGAATTTTGTAAACATGATGATGCCTCCTTTTAAATTATGTGAAATATTTCACATTCTCTTTATGATCTTATTATACTATGTAAAATATCATTTGTGATACTTTTCACATATATATTCACAAATTGTTCATGAATATCTAGTTGAGGTAAACTTTTCCCTTGTTATCACCGTCTAAGTTATTTCAGACAGTGAAAAGGGGTTACATTTTGTATGAAAACATTATTTCATTTTGCTTATTTACAGGCCATCTCTTGTCTATTTCCTGTCATGATCTTTACGGCGCTTGCCCTATCAAAGGTCGTGTCTATTCCTTTTCTTCATCGATATGATTTTATTCTTCTGCTTTGCCTTATGGCACAGCTTCTCATGCTGATACTACGGCTTGAGACGCTGACAGAGTTGAAGGTTATTTGTCTCTTTCATGTGATTGGAATAGGCTTAGAAATCTACAAAGTACATATGGGTTCATGGTCCTATCCTGAAGAAGCTTATACGAAAATTTTTGGGGTTCCGCTCTATAGCGGCTTTATGTATGCGAGCGTGGCAAGCTATATTTATCAGGCACTGACTCGCCTTCGCGTGAAGGTAAATGCGTGGCCTCACCCGTTTCTTTCAGTGGGGACCAGTTTATGTATTTATCTCAATTTCTTTACTCATCACTGGATTTATGATCTACGCTGGTGGCTGACATTACTCCTAGTGGTTGTGTTTCGAAAAACAACCGTTTCCTTTCAGGTCGGTTCATCGACCTTTCGTATGCCGCTTGTTATCTCGTTTTTGCTAATTGGCTTTTTTATTTGGGTGGCCGAAAATGTCACGACCTTTTTAGGAGCATGGCAATATCCAAATCAGCAGCATGCTTGGTCTCTCGTCCATCTTGGTAAAATCAGTTCATGGTTTTTACTTGTTGTCATCAGCATTGTACTGGTAATCGAACAGCGAAAACAAAAAAACGTTCAGCCCATTTGATCTGGCTGAACGTTTTTTTTAGTCCCGAGCGACTTCCTTGCGAAGATCATCGGCGACAAATTCGACATTTGTTCCAATGATGATTTGTACGGAAGTTTTTCCTGACGTCAGTACCCCTTTGGCACCTGCTTTTTTCAATGTACCTTCATTTAATAAATTGGTATCTTCTACTGTTAAACGAAGACGGGTCGCACAATGGTCAATTGTGGTGATATTGTCTTTGCCGCCTAGTCCCTCTACGAGCATACTTGCTCCGGCAGTATGTGTATCATCCCCTGGGATATCTTCGATGTCATCATCTTCCCTGCCCGGTGTTTTTAGCTTTAACAATTTAATCAGGAAATAGAAAACAACAAAGTAAATCACGCCATAGATGACCCCAACCACAAGTAACAGAATGGGCTTTTGCGCAATTCCAAAACTTAAAACGTAATCAATCGCACCAGCTGAAAAAGCGAAACCGCTATGAATGCCTAAGGTGTTGACAATAAAGAGCGAAAGACCAGTTAATATCGCATGAACACCATATAAAAGTGGAGATAAAAACATAAATGAGAATTCAATTGGTTCTGTGATTCCTGTAATAAATGACGTCAGTGCCATTCCAATCATAAGACCGGCTGTTGCTTTTCGTTTTTCAGGCTTTGTGGTTACAACCATCGCGAGACATGCCGCCGGCAGCCCAAACATCATCACTGGGAAGAAACCAGTCATAAAGACACCTGCACTTGGATCTCCTTTGAAGAACCGCGCTAAATCACCTGTCGCTCCGCTAAATTCACCGAATTGAAACCAAAATAGATTATTCAACACATGGTGAAGTCCTAATGGAATGAGCAAGCGGTTAAAGAAGCCAAACAGCCCGGCACCCGTTGCTCCAAGACTTAAAATCCACTCTCCCAAATCATTGATCACACTTTGAATTGGAGGCCATACATATCCAAAAACGGCTGCTAATAGAATGGTAAAAAGTGCTGTCATAATTGGCACAAGCCGTCTTCCACTAAAGAAACCTAAGTATTCCGGCAGTTTCGTGTCCTTAAATTTATTGTAAACGTAACCTGCCAAAAGTCCGCACAAAATACCACCCAATACCCCCATATTGTTGGTCGAATTGATCGACGTGGTACCAGCTGACAAAATAAAATAAGAGATCGCTCCAGATAACGCCGCTGCCCCGTTACCGTCCTTTGAAATACCAATCGCTACACCCATAGCAAAAATTAAAGCCAAATTCGCAAAAATTGCATTTCCTGCCGCATGAATAAACGGGATGTTGAATACATCTTCACGCCCAATAGCCAAAATGATACCCGCTGCAGGAAGCACAGCGATTGGAAGCATAAATGATTTTCCTAACTTTTGAAAAAACTGAAACACCATCTTATTTCTCCCCCCTTCGTCATCATCATGAACAAATCTCTCATGATGTTCATAAAAAATATATCATATGCACATCTAGTTATCTATACCAATTTGTCCACATCTCACCCGAATCTCAGCCTTTACTCTTTTGGCGTAAAATGTGGTAAGCTATTGAATAGAATGAAGTTATAGAAAGCGGGAATGAACAGTGATTGTCAAACATGATCATGAGTTAGAAGCCTTAAAAAAAGTCGGCCGAATTGTCGCTTTGGCAAGAGAAGAAATGAAAAGCCAAGCGAAACCAGGCATGTCTACAAAAGAATTAGATTTGATTGGGAAAAAAATATTAGAAGAACATGGAGCCAATTCAGCTCCTGAAAAAGAATATGATTTCCCCGGTACGACTTGCATCAGTGTCAATGATGAAGTCGCACATGGCATTCCAAGTGAAAAAACCATTTTACAAGAGGGCGACCTCATTAATATTGATATCTCAGCAGAGCTTGATGGATATTATTCCGATACTGGGATTTCATTCGTTTTAGGTACAGGAGATGCTCGTCTTGAAGCATTATGCCAGTGTGCAGAGGATGCATTCCTTGAAGGATTAAAGCATGCGAAAGCCGGTAAAAGACAAAATCAAATTGGCCGTGCGGTCTACAATACAGCGAAAGAACAAGGATTTACCGTCATTAAGAACTTGACAGGACACGGTATTGGGAAAAGCCTGCATGAAGCACCTAACCATATTTTGAACTATTATGATCCATTCGATAATGCTTTGTTTAAGAATGGGACAGTCATCGCCTTTGAACCTTTTATTTCAACAAATGCTGAATCGATTTATCAAGCGGATGACGGCTGGACATTTAAAACACCTGATAAGAGCCTGGTCGCACAGATTGAACATACGATTGTGATCACAAAAGACGAACCGATTATTTTAACAAAGCTGTAAGCAAGCGGGTCCCCTCCTTCACTGGAGGGGATTTCAGCGTGTAGACAAACCCTCGCATTCGGTGTCAGTCCTGCGTGCCGGTACTCGTCCTTCCTAGACATCAAAGGTTTTCTATCACGCTGAAGAGAAGACAAAGGGCTAAAATCAAGTTCATTTTAGCCCTTTCTCAACAATCTGCAATCCCTTTCACGAATCTGTCACGACTAAACAAAAATGCCTGTGGTAAAATAGGCAAAGATATGCGAAAGGGGTCTTATTTGATATGTGGTTCATCATCATCGGTATTATCTTCTTTATTGAAAGTATTATTTTAACGGTTGTAGGTATTAAGAAAAAACAATCCATGATGACCTACCTCGGTATTGTCATCATGATTATGACAGTGGGCATGATCATCGTTACCCTCAACCCGCCAAATTCATAAATGATCATTTCCAGCATATACATGGATCATAGGCAGATAGAATCAGTTTTCATTTCTAAACACCTGCACACTTTTCACGTCCTTTTTTGAGATGTTACAATGCAGGCAGTTTCCATTGAAAGGAGTTTTCTATCATGCATTATGGTAGCAAAGGCTGGTATGTCGAAGAATTAAAGAAGCTTGGTGTGACCAAGCATGAAGGAAGAAAGCTTCAAAGCTTTAAAACTTATTTCCTTGCAAATCTTCTTGAGCAAAAGAAAACGAGCTCTTAAATGTTGAAAAGCCGTACATCCATATCAGATGTACGGCTTTTTTATATGGGCTGAACACGTTTTTCTAAAGACTTCCTGACCACATCTGCTAAGGCATCTACTTCAAGAACTGCTTTCAGCCTGTTTTGATCTACTTGACGGTATTTAACTTCATTGACTTCGTGGACAGTGATGGGATGGGGCGCTTTTTCGACTAACACAAGAGCTTCATCAGGAGAGACCATTCCTTCTTTCAGCACACGCAAATAAAAACCGGTATATCCCGTTTGCTGCACTTCCTTCACAAGCTTCATGTTTCCATGCTTAAGAGAGAGCTTCACACACGGCTGTCTTGGCTGGCTGACCTCAACAATCGCTTCACCAAATTGAAATACATCTCCAATACGGACTTCTGTCTCTACAAGCTGATGCACGGTCACGTTCTCACCGAAAGCTGCCTCCTGTAACGACACTCCTAAAAATTGCTCAAAATAAGTATAGTGATCATATGGAAAGACGCAAATGGCTTTATCATCACCTCCGTGATGGACCAAATCACCTTGGCCATCTCCATCAAAATTGAGCTTACTCAAATAAACAGGCTCGTGAATACGCTTTTTGTTGATGGCTGTTTTGATTTCTTTACCATTCACATAGGTGGTGATAGGTTGTCCTACTTGAATTCCTTCGATGTCGTACCTTGTCTGCCCCACTCTCGCCATCTCCTTTGATTGTCTGATTGCCTTTTATTTTACATGGTTTGACAGTCAAATCATAGTCGGTACGTGAAGGAATGAGGCAGGTTATGGTACGATGAGAAAAAAGGAGAGATGACATTGGTTCATTATCACGCTATTGTAAAAGGACGAGTGCAAGGAGTCGGTTTTCGATATTTTGTTCAAGGAGAAGCCGTCAATCGAGGGATAAAAGGCTGGGTACGCAACACAGATGAGGGTCACGTGGAGTTAAAAGTAGAAGGAGAGCAGCAGGAGGTGTTTGACTTTTTAGAGACCGTTCGTAAAGGTAGTCCTTTTTCAAAAGTCACACATTTGGACATGAAGCCGCTCACCAAGTTCGCCCATTATCAAGACTTTCGGATTAGAGGATAGTTGATGTGTATCCTTTATTTCACAACAGTAAATGGGTTTGCAACATAATAACCAATCAAGGTTGTACGTGAAGCATCTTTGTAGAGACTCACATGAACATCATAATTGGCTGATCCACTGTTAGGAAGTAATAAACGAGTAGGTGCTGCGAAAGCGTTTTGTCCAGAGATAGACCCTTCGTGTGTAAAGACTGGTGTCACTGGGAAAGTAAGTTTTCGAACAGCAGCTGTATAATAAAGTGTTTCATTTGTTGTTGCTGTCATGTTGACGTTGACCTGAGGATGAAGCGAAGTATAAGTTGAATGATCGGTTGTCACCTTTAAATCGATGTCATTCTGAACCATTGCTCCAGTCGTTGCTTTAGCTCTTTCATCACCTAGTGGTAGAAATCCGTTGAAACTGAATACAGCCAAAAATATGAGCAACGTCATTTTTTTCATCTATATTCCCCCTTTTTGATTTCACCGCCATTAAACCATAATTTTCCAAATTAAACAACATACAAAAGACTCATTTCATACAAAAAAACCTAGCTTTTCGCTAGGCTCTTTCCGTCCCGTGGTAGGGTTTTTCCTGATAAAAATAATTCGGTTTCACGATCGTATTGTCATAGTGACGATGGAAGATATGCGTAGCAGCTGGTGATACTGGCGGAATCAGCCATGTCCAATCACCAGTCAGCTTACGGTCAGCCTTTTCTTCCTGTTTTTCAAACTGCTTGAATTGATGGGCTGCTGTATGGTGATCCACAATGGTTACCCCTGCCTCGCGATAAGAGTGCAGAACCGCGACATTCAATTCGACAATGGCTTTGTCTTTCCAAAGTGACGAATTTTTTGTTGTATCGAGCCCTAAAATAGATGCGACTTTTTTCAACATATTGTAGCGGTTTTCGTCAGCTAGATTTCGTGCGCCAATTTCTGTTCCCATATACCATCCATTAAAGGGTGCCGCATTGTAATGAATGCCACCAATTTCTAATTTCATATCAGCAATAATCGGAACAGCATACCATTTCAGTCCTAAATCACCGAATCCATCATATTCAGGATGAGTGATCTCTACCTCTTGAACAATCTCTTTCGGAAGATCATACAGAACCGGCGGCTGATCTTTTAGCTGAAACATAAGTGGCAGAAGGTCAAAATGCGTGCCTTCGCCTTTCCAGCCATGCGCTTCACAAAACTTGGTTAATTCAAGTGATGCCTCGTCCCCAATGATGCCATATTCCGACTCATATCCCGCATAACGAACGAGCTGATGATTATAAATAACGACTTCCTTCCGTCCCTTATTCTCTGGTGGGAAGATGGTAATGGACGGTTTGATTTTACCGCCATTTGTCGCATACTCAATATGATGAAAGAGTGCCTCTTTCACCTCATCTTCTGTTGTCACGTGCCGGCAGTCATGCACATGCAGTGTTGACCAAAACAAGCGCCCAATGCACCGGTTGCTGTTGCGCCATGCCATTTTTGCCCCGTGAGCTAATTCTTCCTGCGTATGAGTATACATACCGTCAGACTCGATTTCTTTTTTTATTTCATGCAGACGTGCTGCTTTTTCTTCATTTGACTTGCCTAATTCTTCATAGCATACAGAAATAAAAGCTTCTGCTTCATTCCACAACGCTTCTTGGTTACTCAAACATACTCGCCTCACTTTAATACGAATATATCCATTGTAGCGGTTTCTATTGATAAATTCACTTGTTTCAAACCATTTTTTATCATATCGTGCGACGATTGTCCTTAGACAAAGGATGAATCAATGACTTCAAGGGTCTTTTGGAGCCAGCGAACATACCCTTTTTCCCTTTCAATTGCTCTTGTCAGCACTAAATAATGCCCGAATTGTGTTGAATGCAGTGATTGGGCAGATGGATCTTCTTCTGTTAAAACGTTCAGTTTCTGTTCAAGCATCTCTACTTTCTTTGTTCGCTCCAGCAGCTGATGTGCGAACAGACCGGCCGCTTCTTTTTGATCCATAGATGAGATAAAGAACGTTTTTAACATAAATTCATCTTTTGTTGTGTCTGGAATCGGGCCTTTTTCCCTTAACCATTCATGCAGTTCTCTTTTTCCTGCATCAGTGATTTGATAAACCTTCTTCTCTAGCTTCTGTCCTTGTATGTGAATATCAAATTCAATAAAACCCTCTTCTGTTAGCCGCTTTAATTCAGGGTATATTTGACTATGCTTCGCACTCCAAAACTGTCCAAGGGAATCTTCAAAGTGTTTCTTCATATCGTATCCTGTCAGCTCACGCTGATCTAGTAAGCCAAGAATGGCATATTTCAGTACTCTCATGACATGCCTCCAACGCATATTCTTTGACAATAGTATACCATACACCCTAAAATAAACATGTAAATCATGACATGTTTGAAACAACATCATTTTAATTGAAAGAAGGAATAAACATGGATCAATTCGTTGGACTTCATATGATTTATACGTATGAAAATGGCTGGGAATATGAGATTTACATTAAAAACGATCACACCATCGATTACCGCATTCATAGCGGAATGGTTGGAGGCCGCTGGGTTCGTGATCAAGAAGTGAATATTGTGAAACTGACAAAAGGGGTATACAAAGTTTCCTGGACGGAACCGACTGGGACAGACGTGTCTTTGAACTTTATGCCTGAGGAGAAACGCATGCATGGCGTCATTTTCTTCCCAAAATGGGTGCATGAACGTCCAGATATCACCGTTTGCTATCAAAATGACTATATCGACCTCATGAAAGAATCCCGTGAAAAATATGAAACCTATCCGAAGTATGTCGTACCAGAATTCGCAGACATTACGTACATCCACCATGCTGGGGTAAACGATGAAACGATTATCGCAGAAGCACCGTATGAAGGCATGACCGATGAGATCAGAGCTGGACGAAAATAGAAAAAGCGGCACGCACTGTGCCGCTTCTAGATGGTTGACAAAGGGCTAAAAAGTTACTTCATTTTAGCCCTTTTTATTTCATACCTAACGTCTTTTGAGATAACAAGAATCGGTAAACTGGTAGTTCATCGCCTACTTTCGATGCAATAAAACCTGACGACATATAGCTGTCTTTTGATTCTGGTTCAAGGGCAAGCGATAGCAAATTGGTCTCTGGCTGCGCAGTCACATATACCTTTGTTCCTTTTGGCAGCTGACGTTTCTTTTCAACCAGTCTCGTTTCAAGCTGAATATCTGTTTTGCTTGTTTCCACTCGTTTTGTCACCTCATAGGCTTGAACTGGCACTTTCATGCCAACAGGCAGTGTCACACTTTTTAATCCTAAAGTTCTGAGCTTTCTATCTACCCCTTCATGCCCTGGGAGAATGAGATAAGCTGTCGGCCGTTCTCTTGTTAAGACAGGAACCGCATCACTTGCACTATGAAAACGTACCGGGACATTAGTGGTTTGTCCTTTCTCAATATCCACCATTTCAAGTGAATCGTTCACAGGCGCCTTGAAAGCATCTTGAATGACTACTTGATCATCATCATTTGGTTGAAGACCTTTTTTCACAAGTTTCAGCCGCTCCGTCACCATTTGCTGCTTCACCTGCTTAGCATGCTTCACTGTTGTCTCAATGATTTTTTCATGAGTGGTGACTTGTGCTGCCACACGCCGGGTAAAGTCCTCTCTGCCAATTCCAATCCCCCTACTTTCTACAAGAAAGGATAAAGCTGGTGAAAGCGCTAGGGCATTTCGGCCAATTCGTGCATCAGTTCCGCCTTCATAAAGATCGATTTTTCCGTCCTTCCCTCTTGTGTTTGTATAATATAAATCGTTGGAAAATCCCTTATTCGTCAATGTTTCACGCACTCCGTTGACGTACAATTCATTTGACGTTAAACGAATGCTTTCAGGAATGTTCAAATTCTTACCGGATAATATCAGCAAATCGTGATACTTGAGTGCACCTGATGCACCGATGTCTTCAAACTGCTTTTGACCAACATCATATTCATGGGCATCGATGACGACCTCGGGCGCAAAGCGATTAAATTCTTGATGAAGGGCTGTCAGCTCTGGAGATTCTAGTGTCATGTGGTCACGGTTGCCATCCATTCCGTTTGCAAGCCTGCGGTCAAATGCATAAGAACCATCTGGATTGATTCTTGGAACAATGATGACGTTGACATGGCTCAGGATACGCTCTCCTTCATCACCTGCTAGTCGTTTGGCGATGACAAGGGCAGATTCACCGGAGGCTGGTTCATTTCCGTGTATTTGTGCTTGAAGCCAGATCGTTGGCTTTTTTGACAGTGGAGAGATGTGGCGATCCTTTGTAAAATAGAGGGCTGGAATGGACCTGCCTTCAATGGATGTTCCAATCTGTTTCTGCGTGGCGTAAGGACTTTTACTGACAATGTCACGTAAAAAATCTTGAAGCTCTTCTTGTGTGGTAAATGCTTCTCCTTTTTTCTGAAAGGCAGGGGTATCAAACGTTTCGTCAGGCTCAGGATACAGTTTTTGAACCGAGGCTGGCTGCTCATAGCTTTTTCCATAATAAGGGGTCTCTGCATTCGCTGAAGCTGGTGTCACCATCGACAAACTTCCTGCCATGAGGCATACAGCAGCAAAAAGAATGGTACTTTTCTGTTTGGACATGCTATCCTCTCCCTTCGTTGATTTGCATTATAAAGAAAAAAACAGCAAAAGTGTCAGCATTTTTCAAAAATATATCTTTTGGAGGAATCATGCATGTCTTTATATAGGGCAAATGAATGGATGTTGCCCTGCAATAGGACCTAAAAAAGAGCGCCTGCATGAGCAGCAGACACTCTTCTCATTACCAGATCGAAATGGCCCCAATTAGAACCGCCATCACTGTCATGGCGACGACTGCAAGAACCGCCCATTTCATGCCAAATTTCTGATGCTGATCTAGTGATACCCCAACGAGTCCAACAAGTAAATGAGTCGATGGAACAAGTGGGCTTAACATATGAATCGGCTGACCAATGATAGATGCTCTCGCAATCTCAATTTTATCGACACCGTATGCTGCCGCTGTTTCTGATAGGATCGGCAGTACCCCATAAAAGTATGCATCATTCGGCATAAAGAATGTGAAGATCCCGCTTGTTAGCGCAACAATGACTGGAATAAACCCGCCAAGCTGCTCTGGAATAGCCGAAACAATTGAAATCGCCATTTCATCAACCATTTTCGTCCCAGTTAAGATGCCTGTAAAAACACCTGCCGCAAAAATCATCGAAGCAATCGCCAAAACATTTGTGGAATGAGCCGCAATCCGCTCACGCTGCTGTTCTAAATTCGGATAGTTCACGATAATGGCGACACAGAAGGCAAGAACAAACAGTACCGTTAAGCTTACTTTTCCAGACACAAGCAAGAGAACCAATAGCAAAGTCAGTGTCAGGTTAAACCACCAAAGTTTCGGTCGCTTAATATCATCTTGCAGCGCTGCTGCCATTTCATTTGCATGAATCGGCTGTTCTAGCTCAATGACACCAAGACGTTTTCTTTCGGATTTTCCAAGAAAATAGGAGACTACAATCATACTGAGAACCCCTGCGCCAATGACTGGAATCATCGGGCCAAATAAAAGTGATGGATCAACGCCAAGTGCACTTGCCGCTCTAGGTGTTGCCCCTCCCCATGGTATCGTATTCATAATCCCCATGCCGACTCCGGCAATACCCGCTAAAATAATCGGACGAATGCCAAGCAGTGTAAATAGTGGAAGCATGGCTGTTGTTGTAATCATGTACGTTGTGGTTCCATCACCGTCAAGTGCGACAAGCATCGTCAGGACGGCTGTTCCGACAACAATTTTTAATGGATCGCCTTTGACGATCTTTAAAATTTTCGCCACCATTGGATCGAATAAACCTGCATCAATCATAATCCCGAAGTACAAAATGGCAAACATGATCATGACCGCCGTTGGTGCAACTTGCTGTACACCTTTGACAATCATGTCTGAAATTTCTGTAAAATGAAAACCTGCAATAAGAGCAAATGCAATCGGTGTTAATACCAATGCCGTTAAAACAGACATACGTTTCGTCATAATTAAAACCATAAATACAATCATCATAAGAAATCCTAAGATCGCTAACATTTCGTTCACCCCTTATGTTGTATACGCTTTCATTAAATGTTGGTATCCCATTTCCAACCCTTTCTGTCATGATATCTGACGCCTGAATTGAAGTAAATATTATGAATTTTAATTCTTTTTTGGTCGATAAATGCTTTTTGTTCATTTTGTGCAATCGTTGTTGTTTGTTGGTTACATGAAAAAAAGCGGTCTCATTTGACCGCTTGTTCTCCTTGTATAAATTGCTCATAACGCCTTAATTGATCTTCCATATAGATCTTTGCTTCTTTACTGTTCATATAACGGCCTGTCCAGCCTTTTTGTTTTAACTGCTTTTTCCATGACTTCGTTTGCGTCATTTTTTGAAGAAGTTGATCCCATGCTCGAATGTCGTGCTGATTCATTTGCTTTGGTCCCATCACACCACGCCAATGAGAGAAGATGAGCGGAATCCCCTGTTCTTTCCAAGTGGGCACGTCTTTAAATCCCTCTAAACGCTGATTCGTTGTGGTTGCGACGAGCTTCAGTCTTTTCTTTTCATAATCATGGCGAACCTCTGTAATGGTCGTAGTTGCCGCATCTACCTCATGGTCAATGAGCGCTTGAAATAAATCATCTGCACTATCAAATTTCAAAAACTGAATGCGGTATGGATCAATCCCTGCCATTTCGGCAGCCCGTGCAAATGATATTTGATCATCATTTCCAAAATCCGGGGCAAACCCAATTTTTAAGGAATCTGGTTTCTTTTTTAATGCGTGTAATAGCTCCTTTCCATCTGAGAAAGGAGAATCAACTGGCACTGCGACTACCTGCCACTCTTCCGCAAGAATAGCGAGCGGGGTGACATCATTCATGGTCACGTTACTGCTGCCCAGCAAATTACGGCTTAATAATAAGCTTGAATTTAAACTGATATAATTGGCATCTCGCTCCATCATATAGGTCCATCCTTTATCAACCGTTCCGCCTCTTTGATAAAGAATATGCACAGGCTCTTCCACTAGCTTTTCTTGTTCTAGCACGGTTTTCATCACTTGAGCTGTTTGGTCAAATCCGCCATCAGGTACACCTGATACCACAATGTATAATGGGCTGTGCTCCAGGAAAGAATCTTTTGCTGTTTTTTCATTAAAGGTGAGCGTTGTACAAAGGCAGACCAAAATGAGTAGGAGTATTCCTTTTTTCATTTTTTTATGACTCCGTTTGTTTTTTGGCGGGATAATATTTTCGTTCTGGTCTACCAATGATTCCATACGCCAGCTCTGCCCGGCATTCTCCCGTTGTCACAAGATACTCTACGTATCGTCTTGCTGTTGTACGTGATGCGCCCATTTTTTCTCCGAGTTCTTCCGCTGTAATTCCGTTCATCTCTGCTGTCATGAATGTTTTCACTTTGTCCAAAGTCAGTGAATTAATGCCTGTTGGCAAGTCTCGCTCATCCTTTTGCTGCGATTCTTCCTGTATTTGACCAAAAAACAGATCAATCATCGTTTGATTGACTTCATCTTTTGAATTGATTAACTCTCTCTTCTCTTTATATTCGGTTAAAACCTGCGTGAATTTTTGGGCGGTCACTGGTTTGATTAAATAATGAACCACTCCATAATGCAGTGCGTCTCTTAACAGCATCGTTTCCGTTGCAGCCGTGATAATGATCACATCCACTTCAGGATGGCGCTCTCTTAACAGCGGCAAAAGGTTCGTGCCGAGCTCATCAGGCATGTAGACATCAAGTAAAATGAGATCCACTTGTTCTTTTTGAAGTGCCCCCCACAGATCCTTTGCACTCTTTGCCTTGCCGGCAACTTGAAAGCCTTGTACCTTTTGTATATAAGATTCATGAATCGCAGCGATTCGAAAATCGTCCTCCGCAATGAGTACCTTGATCACAACCTATTCCCCCTTTGTGCCTTTCGGTATGTAAACAGTGAAGATGGCACCGCCTTCTTTTTGGTTCGCAACTTCAATCCAGCCCCCAAGTTCATCTAGCACTTCTTTGACATTGGCAAGTCCATAACCTCGCCCTTCTCCCTTTGATGAATGTCCTCTTGTGAAAAGTTGTGAAATGGCTCCTTCATCTACACCGTCCCCTGAATCAGATACCTCTATGATAATATCAAATCCAATATCTGTGATGAACAAGCTGACTTCTCTTTTCTCCTTATTCAATACAGCCTCAAACGCATTGTCTACGAGATTGCCAATGATGGTGATAAAGTGAGATAAACTCAAGTGGGCTGGGAGCGGCTCCAATGAACTATTTTCATCAATGTGAAAATGAACCTTTTTCTCAGATGCCTTTCCTAACTTCCCAAGTAAAATGGCTTGTATCTTCGGAGAGCGAATTTGCTTCATGAGTAAATCATGCTGGCGATTTTGAAGTGTATACTCTTCTTTAATTAACTCAATGGCTTCATCCACTTGTTTCAACTCAAGCAAGCCTAAAATAGCGTACAGCTTATTCGAAAATTCGTGTGTTTGTGCTCTAAGGTCTTCTGAATATTGACTGACCTCTGTCAATGTATCCAGCAGCTTTGTCAGCTCGGTTTTCTCCCTAAAGCTCACAATTCCTCCAAATACTCGATTGTCCTGCACCACTTTTTTGACATTTAACACGAAGGTTTTATCATTGACGACTGATTCTATGTTAGGTTTTATCATCTCTTCTTTTAGATAGGATAGAAGATTGGCATTTGGCAACACTTGATCAATATGAAGAGGCAGCGTTGAAGAGACGCGTAGCATCTGTTCAGCTGACGTATTCATCATCGTAATGGCACCTTTACGGTCAAATGCAATGATTCCCTCTTTAATCGCATGCAGCATCGCTTCTCTTTCTCGATATAATGAAGCAATTTCATGCGGTTCAAGCCCTAATATATCTTTTCGAATACTCCTTGTTAAAAAAATCGCTCCAAATACCCCAGGCAAGAGCACAAGAAGGGCAATATAACTTAATTTGAATAGTTGATGAGCTGTCGCTTGATCGATATCTCTTTTTAAAAATTCGACGCTGACGGTCCCAATAATTTCTTCATGACTGCCTGTTTCTTTCATAATCGGGGCACTGCCTCTGACAACGGTTTCACCATCAGAATCACCCGTTGATATGGAAGTTCCTCCAAATAGCAGTGTACTTCTTCCTTCCGACACACTGATGGTTTTCCCTACATCCTCATGATTCGTATGAAAAAGAACCTTTCCTTTTTGATTTGTAATAAAAATGGCATGCGCTCTTACTTGCTCCTTCATTTGTTCAAGCACAGCCTGCTCTTCATTTTGCGAATCTCCCGTGGCCACCGATGTTTTAATGGGCGGCATATAAGATATCGTTCTAGCAGTTTGCACCGCCAGCTGTTCAGCTTGGCTCTGCCTTTCTGATGTCTGCAAAAAACCAAAACAAATGGTCAATAAGGCAATAACAACAAGTAAAAGACCAATAATTAACCCCAAAATTTTTGTTTGTAAAGTGACTTTCCTTTTGCCCATCCTCACCGCCACAACCCCTAATTCAGTAGATTCACCCGAATAGACTCTAAGAAAATCATATCATTTTTTCTCATGAAGTTAAGAGAAAATTCACACAGACAAAAAAGGATGACTCAGTATTGAGTCATCCCTGTGTGGCCTATTACGTGATGGATAAACCAGCACTTGCATAGCCTGCTACAGTATTCACTAAAGAAAGACCTGTAGCTGATGCCGAGAATACGACAAGTAATCTTGTTTCTGGTGTGACTGGTACATTTAAACCAGTAGCGATGCCGTTTGTAATAGCCCCTAGCGTTAAAATCCCGGTTAACGCTGGAGCCAATGTGACGCTCGCTACTTGAGTGAAGCTGTTATTTGGTGTCGGTGAAGCAAACAGACTAGCAGTTACAGTAATACTCGTGCCAACTAAAGAAAGGGCTGCAGTCGTGCTAAAATAGCCGGCAAATGACGTAATGGTTCCAGCTCTTGGAACGGAGAATGCCATGTTTAACAATGTTCCTGCTGCTCCGGTTAAATCAATGATTCCTCCTACAATACTGACACCTGTCGCCGAGTTACCGAATCCGACCAAGCTAGATGTTCCAACGAGACCGCCTGCGATTGTGGTTAAAACAGCTGGCGTACCAGATGCAAATGGAATAATCGCACTTGATCCTGTCGCACCTGTGACGCCTGTTGCACCGGTTGCTCCCGTGGCACCTGTTCCTGTAGCCCCTGTTGCACCCGTATCTCCTGTTACACCTGTGGCTCCGGTTACTCCAGTCGCTCCCGTATCTCCCGTTGCACCTGTGGCTCCGGTTACTCCAGTCGCTCCCGTATCTCCCGTTACACCTGTGGCTCCGGTTACTCCAGTCGCTCCTGTATCTCCCGTTGCACCCGTGGCTCCGGTTACTCCGGTCGCTCCTGTATCTCCCGTAGCTCCTGTAGCTCCGGTTACTCCGGTCGCTCCGGTTACTCCCGTATCTCCCGTTACACCTGTGGCTCCGGTTACTCCGGTCGCTCCTGTATCTCCCGTGGCGCCTGTCACACCTGCGGCTGCCAATAACGTATAATCTGGAGACGTATCTGGTGTGCCAGTTGGTGGTGCTGTATTTACGATATAAGTTCCACCTTCATATGTCACCACTTGACCTACTGGATAGGTTGGAGCTGTTGCTGGGTCAAATGCCAAAATACCAGCTAACCCTACTCCGGTGGCTCCGGTATCTCCTGTTGCACCTGTGGCTCCGGTTACTCCAGTCGCTCCCGTATCTCCTGTTGCACCTGTTGCTCCAGTTACTCCGGTCGCTCCCGTATCTCCTGTTGCACCTGTGGCTCCGGTTACTCCGGTCGCTCCCGTATCTCCCGTTACACCTGTGGCTCCGGTTACTCCGGTCGCTCCCGTATCTCCTGTTGCACCTGTGGCTCCGGTTACTCCAGTCGCTCCTGTATCTCCCGTTACACCTGTGGCTCCGGTTACTCCGGTCGCTCCCGTATCTCCCGTTGCACCTGTGGCTCCGGTTACTCCGGTCGCTCCTGTATCTCCCGTTGCTCCTGTGGCTCCGGTTACTCCAGTCGCTCCTGTATCTCCCGTTGCACCCGTGGCTCCGGTTGCACCTGTATCTCCTGTTGCTCCTGTGGCTCCGGTCGCTCCCGTTGCACCCGTGGCTCCGGTTACTCCAGTCGCTCCTGTATCTCCCGTTGCACCCGTGGCTCCGGTTGCACCTGTATCTCCTGTTGCTCCTGTGGCTCCGGTCGCTCCCGTTGCACCCGTGGCTCCGGTGGCTCCTGTCGCTCCGGTTGCGCCTGTATCTCCTGTAGCGCCGGTCGCTCCGGTTCCTGTGGCTCCCGTGGCACCCGTATCTCCGGTGGCTCCTGTCGCTCCGGTTGCGCCTGTATCTCCTGTAGCGCCGGTCGCTCCGGTTCCTGTGGCTCCCGTGGCACCCGTATCTCCGGTGGCTCCTGTCGCTCCGGTTGCGCCTGTATCTCCTGTAGCACCGGTCGCTCCGGTTCCTGTTGCTCCTGTGGCACCCGTATCTCCGGTGGCTCCTGTCGCTCCGGTTGCGCCGGTATCTCCTGTAGCGCCGGTCGCTCCTGTTCCTGTGGCTCCTGTGGCACCCGTATCTCCGGTGGCTCCGGTTGCGCCGGTATCTCCTGTAGCACCGGTCGCTCCGGTTCCTGTTGCTCCTGTGGCACCCGTACCTCCTGTGGCTCCGGTCGCTCCGGTTGCGCCGGTATCTCCTGTAGCACCGGTCGCTCCTGTTCCTGTGGCTCCTGTGGCACCCGTACCTCCTGTGGCTCCGGTCGCTCCGGTTGCGCCGGTATCTCCTGTAGCACCGGTCGCTCCTGTTCCTGTTGCTCCTGTGGCACCCGTGGCGCCCGTATCTCCCGCAGCTGCTAACAATGTATAATCTGGAGACGTACCTGGCGTACCTGTTGGTGAAGCTGTATTCGCCACATACGTACTTCCATCAAATGTCACCACTTGACCTTCTGGATAGGTTGGGGCATCCGCTGGATCAAATGCCACGATACCGGTTAAGCCTACACCGGTGGCGCCCGTTGCGCCCGTTGCTCCTGCTGGACCCGCAGGGCCTACTGGACCCACTGGACCCGCCGGACCTGCTGGGCCTCTTCTTCCTCTTCCCCCTGGCGGTCCTTGAATGACACACACACAAGGATCTTTTCCGCAGCATGGATTTTTTACTGGTTTCCTTGGTTTGTCTGATTTACCTTTCTTACAACTATCACATTCCCAGCCATCATCCTTATACGCATCATACCAGCTTCCTTTTTGGTAGTGGTCTGTCGAATGAGTTGGGTATATCTTTCCGCATTGTCTACATTTTCTCATAGAATCACCCCCATCCATCGTATTCATCATGATCGATAAAGGTGTATGTACAATTTTATTTTTATCAAAAAATTTGAAAGGTCTTGCACTCTGCGTGCAAGGACCTCTCTCCATCGTTAAAATGTCATCGTCATTTTCAAATCTTTTCCTACCATACTATATTCAATATCCGCTGGACGGATCGCCTTTTTTAGTTTCTTCACACCTTCTCCTTCAAAAAAAGTAGGTGCATCTTTCCCTCCGATTAATAAAGGTGCCATATAGATAACAGCTTCGTTCACAAGTGATGCTTCTAAAAATGACGCACTCACACTGCCCCCTGCCTCTACAAGCACTGACATCACAGAGCGCTTCTTCAACAGGTGTAACACATCCTGAAGATCTGTCCGGTGTTCTCCGCTTGTGACAAATACTTGATGACCTTTTTGTATCAACTGTTGATACTTTTGATGATCATAATCTTGTGATGTACAAATTATGGTTTCTGCCCTATGATCTGTTAAGCATTTGGCATGAAGCGGTATCCTTAATGTTGAATCTAAAATGACACGAATGGGCTGATGGTTGAATGAATCCTTTACAATTAAGCCGGCATCATCTTGAATAATCGTTTCCACTCCTGTCAGCACCGCATCTACTTCTTGACGTAAGCGCTGCACTTCTGTTCTCGCTTCTATTCCAGTGATCCATTTGCTTTCTTGATCAGCCGTGGCAATTTTCCCATCTATCGAAATAGCTGATTTTAAGATGACATAAGGAAGGTTTGTTTGCATCAAATGAAAAAAAGGAGCATTTAAACGATCTGCTTCGTGTTTACATATACCTTGCTCCACTTCAATTCCAGCCTTTTTCAAAAAGGCAATTCCTTTTCCTGCAACAACCGGATTCGGATCTTGGGTGGCAATCAACACTTTCTTCACACCACTTTTGATGATCGCTTCGGTGCAAGGGCCTGTTTTTCCGTGATGTGTACAAGGTTCGAGTGTCACATACATGTCAGCTCCCTTCGCCTTTTCTCCTGCCATTTGCAGCGCATGAATTTCAGCATGAGGCTCGCCAGCCTTCATGTGCGCACCAATCCCAACAATCTCACCGCTCTGAACAATCACTGCACCAACAAGCGGATTGGGTGAGGTTTGTCCTTTCATCGCCTTCGCGTTGGCAATCGCCAGCTTCATATAAAAAACATCGTCTTTCATCTCGGGCTCCTTTCTTCTCTCAAGGGAAAGAACTCCTTCAGAAAATGAAGGAGTTCTATTCTCATGTGCTATACTTTCTCAAGCCGTTTCTTTTCAGATCGATCATAGTAAGGCAAGGAATAAAACAGTTTATATGATGCTCGTTGTTTACAAAAACAGCATTTGCGACATTCATATTTATTAATGAGGAGCACATGCGGACAATTGAGTACAGTCAGACCTTTTTTCATATGTTCCTTGCAAACACTTATCATGAGAATCCCCCGCTTACATTCTTTTTCTTAATGAGAGATTACTTCTTTCGGAAATTGTTCAAATAAGCGCAGTACTTCCGTATGTGTGCCATCTTCTCGAATATGATAAATACCACCGTCATATGAGCTTGCATACACATCATTTCCTAGTTGTCTAATAGCACTAATGCCATTCTTAGCAATTCGAATCGGACCTGTATTGACATCTAGCTCTGGATTCCAGACCACAATATACCCCCAATAGTCTCCGCTCACAATATAGCCAGAGTCTGTCACAGTGATGGATTTAATGGAATATTGATGCTCGTTGTGCTGATTTAAAATTCTGCCTGTATGCAAATCAAACAATCGGACGTTTTTATCACGGCTGACAATGGCAATACGATCTCTTTTGCTATCAATAAATACATCATTTAACAGCTCTGTCGCCCCGATATATTCTGCTGTTAAGGACAAACTCTTTTTATCGAGAAGACAGATGGTTCCTTCAACTGCCGCTGTGATGATATGATCTCCTTCTACCTTTAATGCTTTGACCGCGCAATCATGTGCTTTAGAACGGCCGATTTCCTTTAAGTGTTCTGTCGAAATGACATGCACATAACCGCCATAAGTGCCGATATAAAATTGACGATCCTCTTCATGAAAATACACACTATTGACAGGACCTGTGTTGAGATCAAAAGAGACCATTTGCTGCAATGACTCGTGTACAATATGCACCTGACTCGCATGATCGCCCCATGCATAATAGCTTCCATCCCGTGCAACAGCCACTCCATTTGTGAGAACACCTGTTGATTTTGCGATTTCGATTCCATTCTTTCTGAATTTTCCGTCATCTGATGCAGTGATAATATCACCCGCTTCAGTCAACGCAATATCATTAATAGAAGGTGTCGCCAATTCCTGCTCATCAGAGATCACTTTTCCTTCTTGAATTGACCATTCACAATACGTTTTCCCAAAGCTGGCTCCTAAAATGGCCTGCTCGTCTTCTGTCCAAACAAGCGAGCGCTCCCATTGATATTTATGAGGCAGCAGCGTATCAATTAAATCACCGGTTTCATAATTCCACAGCTTAATTAAATGGTCATAACCCGCTGTAAGCAAGTAGTTACCGCTCGGAGAAAAATTCACACGTTTCACACCTTGTAAATGAGCTTTAATGATTTTTTTCTCCTGTAATGTAGCGGCATCATAAATGATAACTGTGCCATCGTCTCTACCAAGGGCGAATACTTCTTTTTGATTGCTGCCGCTGATGGTATCCAGCTCATAATCAAACGGGCCAATTTCACCTACAATTTCTCCTGTTTCATAGAGCCATACAAGGACATAGCCATCGTCACCAGTTGTATAAGCTTTATCCTCATGAATCCATACAGCTAATACATCCTTGCTATGTCCATGAAATTCTCTTAAAATGGCTCCCGTTTCAATATCCCAAACTAAGCATCTTCTGTCTCTGGACACCGATACAAGAAGCGTATCCTGCTTTGCAAATGCGACAGCTTCCACGTCATCCGCATGACCATATAGCGTACGAATTCTTGTATGTGTGCTAGTATCATATAATTGAATGGTATAGTCTGACGATGCACTCGCTAAATACGTTCCATTTTCCGAAAGGGATAAAGAGTTGATGATATGCTCGTGACTACCAATGAATGTTCCTTCTCCCGTGGCACGGTCCCATTTATAAATACAGCGGTCATAGCCACCTGTGTAGACAATTTGGTCATGCTGAGTTGATAAAACGGATGTAATCGGTCCTCTATGCATGGTTTTACACTCCCACCTTTATATGTTGTTTTTGACGAGTAACTACACGAAAACCAGTAAATCGAAAAACAGGGTCTGGGTGTTTCCCGTGTCTTCTTGCGACTCTGCATAAATCTCCGCCTCTTGCGAAGGAGCCACCTTTTAAAATGTAGTAATCACTGCCGAGTGTCTCGGTTAAATCATCTACAACCTCAATTCCGCCTTCATATATGTGATACTTGGTGTTGACCCATTCTTCGACATTGCCACCCATATCATATAGTCCAAATAGAGATCTTCCTTTTTCGTAATGACGGACAGGTGTCGTTTTTTCAATATTTGATTCGTGCGTATTACAGTAAGAGGGATCAAACTCATCTCCCCAAGGATATTGATGTCTCGTATTACCCCTGGCAGCATATTCCCATTCTTCCTCAGTAGGGATCGATACCTCATATCCAAGCTTCCCGCTCAGCCACTGACAAAATGAGAAAGCTTCCTCGATGTCCATGCCCCAAGCTGGATGGTCTTTTCCCCCGCCAAGTTCTAGGTTCGTCAAGCTCTCTGGATAAGGCTTTCCTGTCTCGTCGCAATAGCTTTGATACCATTCATTGGTGACGACCGTATCTGAAATGAAAAATTCGCTCATATACGGCTGATAAGATGGAAATTCTTTGTACAGCCATTTTTGAAATTTTTTCTCACGGCCATAGGCTGGATTCAGAAGTTTGTCCTTCCAAAATTCTGATGCCTTTTTCATATCTTCTTCATTACTTCCAATCGTCGCATAGCCGCTTGGGATTTGAATCCAATTGATATCAGGTTTCACGCTTTTCTCCCGCCTTCTTTAAATAAACTCATCTACTGATTAATTAATTTCTTCTCATCGACCATATGCCCTGATGCTGCTTTTGCCTTTAAATACGCCTCATTATAGAGAGAGGCTTCTACCGTATGATCAAACCGTAAAACCGGAAGGCCGTAAGCAGCAATGGAATCGACTTTATCTGGATTATTGGTTAAGAGATGCAATGGTTTCCCTTTGTTTAAATAGTGCAAGACAGCCGCTGCTTCCTCGTAATGCCGATCATCATCTCCGCAGCCGATCAACCTGTTCGCCTCAAATGTATCCAGTTTCATTTCCTGTAATTTATACGTGAAGGCTTTGGCCATTAGCCCAATAGAGCGCCCTTCTTGATTGGCCATATACACAAGCATGCCTTTTCCGTAATCGGTGATTTTTTTTAGCGATGATGCAAGCTGTGGACCGCAATCACATTTCAGTGACCCAAACACATCCCCTGTTTGGCAGACACTATGAATTCGCACAAGCGGCGGCACTTCATTTTCAAAGTCGCCAAAAAGGAGACAAGAGGAAAATGTTTGCTGCTCGGTACTCATTTGTACAATAGACTCAACCGTTGGCGTTGTATCAGCTTCTACAGACGCAAAGGCATACCATGTAAACTGCACTTCTTCATGTTCAATAGAGATCGGCAGGTTCACTGGCCCCACGAGCAAATAGTGTTTTTCTTGAAATGTAAAATGATGAATCATTGATTGTAGTTCAGCTACAAACTTGTTCATTTGTCTCCCCCTATTCATCACTGCACCCCATTGAACTCTCTCAGCGCAGTGATGGCGTGATGAATATGTGTATGCACTCCCTTTGCATCCTGAGCACCGGTTCCAGCTAGAATCATGGCTCAGGAGAAATTTCCTGTCATACTGGCTGAATAGATGTGCGATGCCAATCATCCATCAGTACCTTTCATAAAGACTCTTTTTAGACTGTCACTTGTCCAGTACAAAGGAGCAGAAATCGAGCTTCATACGCTGTATTCTCTGTAAGAGAGCAACACCATTGGATGATTCTTGAATGGAAACTGACATGCTCTTTCTCTAAAAGAATATCTCTGCTAGCTTCGAGCTGCTTTCTCCTTTACTAGAAGCTCTGGTCCTTCAAATGCACGTCATCCGGTTGTACCCTTTGATTGGATGAATAGTCCGTACTTCAATTCAGCTACATTGATTGAAGCATGACACCCGCCTAGGTATGCACCAAGAACCATCACATCAAACATCGCGTTTATCCTCCTTTGCACTAGATTTTGACAGCAATGACATGATGCTGGCTGATCCCAGCCTTCGCTTGTAATGGTGTAATCGAAACGAGCTCAAGTCCTGATGTACAAATCTTTTCTCCAAGCTGAGTATCTGAGAATGAAAAATGGAAGCGTCCATCTTCTCCGATTAAGCCTGTTTTCCACTCTTCTCCCCATACAACAAGGGAAAACACACCACCTTCATGAAGCAGCGAGGAAATCTGCTTTAAGTATCGTTCGTGGTCATCAGGGTGCTGATGGTGAAAGCAGCCATGATCTAAAATCAGATCAAACGTCAGCTCGCGCCCTTGATTCATCGACCAGGACATAAAATCTTGATGATAAAAATGGACAGGAACCTCTTTTCTCTTCTTTAATCCTTGCCATTCCTCATGCTCATAAAGGTCAATGCCGGTATATGCCGACAGTCCTTGTAAATGTTCAAGAGCCCTGCCGTTCCCGCAGCCGATATCCAGCACAGAAGCAAGTGCATCCTTTTCCCTGGAACGCCATGCCTTGAGAGACATCACAGCAGCATCTGTTAATGATGGATCAGTGGACCACATATCTGTTCTTTGCTCATAGTGTTCTTGAAAAGCCATGCGCATTTTCTCTAAATACAACCCGCTGTCTTCATGATACAAAGCCTTTTTCATCACGTGACCTCCTTCAATTCACAATCACCTTTCCTAACAAAGGTGGTTTTCAAGCAAAAAGCCTTATGATAAAATGAAAGATGGATTTTTTAGGAAATCTGTTTTCTGAAAAAGGAGAGAAGCATCCCACATGTCACTCTTCTTTTTCAGCACTCATCTTCACATACAACCACAGCCATTCAACTGTTACAGCGCCTCAGTTTGTTATACATTTTCTTCATATGAATTCACCTCCTTAACAGCGCTAAGAAAGCGCTTTCTTTATGATGATCCTCTGAATACCTTGAACAATATCATTGAGAAATAGGCATAGTAGAAAGACGAATCTACCATTCTAAGCTATCTTTCATCTATTCTTTTTTGTCTAATAGATATTTCTTCAGTATCGCTCTGCCTCAGAAGCGCTCTCCCTTAGGTCTTAATGCATCATCATTTACCGAATTGATCCTGAAATCCACCTATCGAAAATTTAACAACTACTTCCATAATGACTTGATTAAGCCAAATATATTGTTTTTAGATTATTTTGTCAACAAATTATTTCCTAAACATTAGAATGATTTTCTAATTGAAAATACAGGTATATTTCGTGGTTTTTTGACCTTAAAACACTTATTTCTACACAAAAATACAACTTAAACCAATAGAACTAAGAAATTTATCTACTAAATTACACAAGATTTTTATTTCATTTTGAAATAAAAATAAAGATATCATAATTATTTCCCGAATGGTTTTTTGTGATATTTTCACTACTTTTTTCATTTTTTTGATGGTATCCTTTGATATTTCTATATTTTCAATTAGACATTTTACTGTTTATCCCAATTTTTCAACCTTTCTTATTATAGTAAAAAAGACAGATGATAGATTTTAATTATCGCAGCATGAAAAAAAGCCCCTTACAAAAGTAAGAGGCTTTTTACAATGGCGTTTATGCCCAATTTTTCACTTTTTCATGGTCAGTCACAAAGAGAAGAACTTTTCCTTCGTCTAAATGTTCTTCAAATGTCTCAGCTTCTTCTTTTGAGAAACCAATTTCGTGAATCTTATTGCGGAGTTCATCTCCCTTTTTGCTAAAGATGTTTCCAACCGCATGCTTGAGTCCAACTTCTTTTGGACCTATCGTATTGGCATCTGTGTTACTTGCAATACGCTCAGTTCGATCATCGTCATGGGACAGAACATAAATGTCCTCTCTTGCAACACCGAGTTGTTTTAATTGCTCCACATCTCTTTGAAGTGTTTCATCATTTGAATACTCTCTTACAACAGGTTTCATTTATTATTCCTCCTTTAACGTCTTACGAATCTTTTACCCGTCACTTTTGTCATTAAACCTTCCTCCAGCACATCCATTTTACTCTGTGAACTTAATGCGTCTATGGACTTATTTTTGACAAAAAGACTGTAAAAATGACTAAATTTTCTGAAAAATTGTATTCATTCCTTGTCATTTGTTGTACAATTCTTATACTGGAGGCTAGAAATGGGGTGGAGCTGATGTATTATTTTTCAGCTGAGCAGCAGTTTAATGCATGGGTTGTCAGTGATTTGGTGAAACAGCTTTTTCAAAAATGGAATCCTGAAGAATCAAAAGCAAAGCCGCTTACTTTGTTTGCTGAACAGCACTTTCACATCTGCATCGATTATCTCTTTTCTATTATTATTAACATTGGAGATATCGAGTCAATCGAACAAGATCCACAAGACCTGTTGTCCTCATATTTAAATATCCTTTTTCCTTTTGTGACGCACGATATGATGAAAGCCTCCATTCAAAATGCAAATGAATATTTATTAAAAGAACGTGATGCGGATGAGTATCAACTGTTTGGTTGTCTCCCGCCGCTCCTTTCTGTCTCTCTTCAAAAAAAGTAGTCCCCTTCTTTTAGATGGTGGCTGCTTTTTTGTATGTGCTTGGAAAAGACCGTATGTTTTGAACGAAAAGAAGCATCATGTTAATGTAAATCTAGGTTGCAAGTGAAAGGGAGGATTTGACATGAGTCAACAAAAACAAATTCAATTAGCAAAACGTCCAAAAGGGTTACCTACTAAAGATGTTTTTCATTTTGAAACAGTTGATATACCAACGCCGCAAGATGGCGAAGTCTTGATTCAAACGAAATATGTGTCTGTAGATCCTTACATGAGAGGACGAATGCAAGATACAAAATCCTATACACCTCCGTTTAAACTCAATGAAGTGATCCAGGGTGGAGTGGTCGGAGAAGTCGTCGAGTCCAAATCTCCTCAATTTGAGAAAGGTGATTTTGTACTTGGATTCCTTGGCTGGCAGGAATATTCTACTGCCAAAGCAGAGTCTCTGACAAAAATTGATCCATCCATTGCGCCGCTATCTTATTACTTAGGGATTTTGGGCATGCCAGGACAAACCGCCTATTTTGGACTTCTTGCGATTGGTCAGCCAAAAGAAGGCGAAACTGTTGTCATTTCTGGAGCCGCAGGTGCCGTTGGTTCTGTTGTCGGACAGATCGCTAAAATCAAAGGTGCCCACGTCGTTGGAATTGCCGGATCTGATGATAAGCTGGCTTATTTAAAAGAACTGGGCTTTGATGAAACCATTAATTATAAAACAACAAATGATTTAGATGAAGCCATTGCAAAAGCCTGTCCAAACGGTGTCGATGTGTACTTTGACAATGTGGGCGGCGAAATCTCTGATGCTGTGATGAATCATTTGAACCGTTTTGCACGTATTCCAGTCTGCGGCGCCATTTCTTCTTATAACATTAGTGCAAGCGAAGACATTGGCCCTCGTGTGCAAACAAAACTCATTAAAACAAGTGCATTGATGCAGGGCTTCATTGTTGCCAACTACTCTGATCGTTTTGAAGAGGCGGCAAAAGATCTCGCACAATGGGTAAAAGAAGACAAACTGACTTACAAAGAAACCATTATCGAAGGTTTTGACCATATTCCAGATGCATTCCTTGGACTATTCAAAGGGGAAAATGTCGGAAAACAACTTGTCAAAATTTCATAACACAAAAAGGACCCGCCAAACGGCAGGGTCCTTTTTTTATGCTTGCTTGGGCGCAAGGTGCAGCTGACCTTGCTTATAAACAATTTCCTGAAGCGAAAGATTTAGCTTTTTCGCCATTTTTTTAAGCATTGAATGCTCTTGAGATGTGACTAGGCTGATAACAGCCCCTTCTTTTCCTGCGCGGCCGGTTCTGCCTGAACGGTGGATATAGCCTTCTTCGTTTGGCAGGTCGGCATGGATTACGTAAGGCAGATCTTCAATATCGATCCCTCTTGCTGCGATATCTGTTGCAAGAAGAAGCGGAAATTCACGCTGTTCAAATTCCTTTAAGATGATAGCTCGCTCTGCTTTTTTCGCTTCACTGTGAAGCACACCAAGGTCGACATGGTGATACGCTAATTTTTCTGCATAAATGCTCAAATTCGTAATATCTCGCACAAAGACGAGTGCCTGCATGTCCTCAAGCCGTGATAGCTTTTGCAGTAATTTCACCTTGTCACGCTGATCACATAACAGGTAATAATGCCCTACCTTCTGCGCTTCTTCTTGGCTTCTGCTAATTCTCAATACCTCTGGTTCAGATGCAATGTCTTTGATCAGTTGAACGGTTTCCTCTTTCAACGTCGCAGAGAAACAAAGGATTTGTCTTTCTTTTAATGTGGATTTAATGATCGCTTGGATCGTTTTCATATGCTCTGGGACAAGAAGCTGGTCTGCCTCGTCTAACACGATCGTTTTCACTTCGTGCATTTTCAGTTTCTTGATTTTGATTAACTCTTGTACGCGACCCGGTGTCGCCACCACGATATTCGGGTGTTTTTTTAGCTTTTCCTGCTGCTTCTTGATGTTTGCCCCACCTATTAAGGAAATAGCTTTGATGTCTGAACCTTGTTTGAATTCTTGCACGACATCAAAAATTTGCATCACAAGCTCTCTTGAAGGTGCCAAGATTAAGACTTGCGGGTGTTTGATACTCACATCAATTTTATTTAAAAGCGGCAGAACATACGCAAGTGTCTTCCCTGTTCCAGTCGGTGATTCTGCGATCACATCGCGTTTTTCCGTAATCCACTCTGCTGTTTGTTCTTGTATCGCTGTTGGCTTCTCAAAGCCAGCCGCTTCAAAGTTCTTTTGAATAAATGGCTTTGCTTCTTTCAAAAATGCCCAATTTTCCGTCATGTTGATCTCCTTTATCCTCATTCAATCTATCCTTAAGTATCTCAAAATCAGCTTTGAAACGCAATTTTTCTTTTGATGCTTTTATCGAGCCGGACAGTTCGATATAATCATGAGAGGCACTAGCCGTTTTGAATCTATTTGAGGTGTAAAAAATGATATTATCTGTTAAAGATTTAAGTCATGGCTTTGGCGACAGAGCCATTTTCCACGAAGTCTCCTTCCGGTTATTAAAAGGCGAGCATGTCGGCTTGATCGGCGCCAACGGTGAAGGAAAGTCAACGTTTATGAATATTATTACTGGCAAGCTTGAGCCAGATGCAGGAAAAGTCGAATGGGCAAAAAATGTCCGTGTCGGCTACCTCGATCAGCATACCGTGCTTGAAAAAGGAAGAACCATTCGTGAAGTCCTTCAAGATGCATTCCATTATTTATTCTCAATGGAAGCCGCAATGAATGACATTTACGAAAAAATGGGTGAAGCAGATCCTGATGAGCTGGAAAAGCTTTTAGAAGAAGTAGGCGTCATTCAGGATGCCCTGACGAACAATGATTTTTATATCATTGATTCCAAGGTAGAGGAAATTGCAAGAGGTCTTGGGTTAACAGATCTCGGGCTCGATCGTGATGTGACAGAGCTGAGCGGCGGACAGCGTACAAAAGTACTGCTTGCGAAATTGCTGTTAGAGAAGCCTGAAATTCTTCTTCTTGACGAGCCGACCAACTATTTAGATGAACAGCATATTGAGTGGCTGAAGCGCTATTTGCAGGAATATGAAAATGCGTTTATCCTCATTTCACATGATATTCCGTTCCTAAACAGTGTCATTAACTTGATTTATCATGTCGAAAATCAAGAACTCACGCGATACGTTGGTGATTATGATCAATTTAAACAAGTGTACGAAGTGAAAAAGCAGCAACTAGAGGCAGCGTATAAAAGGCAGCAGCAAGAAGTGGCTGAATTAAAGGATTTTGTCGCGAGAAACAAAGCACGTGTCAGCACTCGAAATATGGCGATGTCTCGTCAAAAGAAACTCGATAAGATGGACATGATTGAATTAGCGGCAGAAAAACCAAAACCAGAATTCCACTTTAAACCTGCACGCACATCAGGGAAATTGATTTTTGAAACGAAGGATTTAGTCATTGGGTATGACGAACCGCTCTCTCGTCCATTGAATTTAAAAATGGAACGCGGGCAGAAAATTGCATTATACGGTGCCAACGGTATCGGAAAAACGACACTGCTCCGAAGTCTTCTTGGAGAAATCTCCCCCCTTTCTGGTGAGGTGGAACGCGGAGAATTCCTGCATATTGGCTACTTTGAACAAGAAGTAAAAGAACAAAACAGCAACACTTGTATCGAAGAGGTGTGGAGCACCTTCCCATCATACACACAATATGAAGTCAGAGCTGCCCTTGCCAAATGCGGTTTAACGACAAAACATATTGAAAGCCGTGTGTCTGTTTTAAGTGGTGGTGAAAAAGCGAAGGTCCGCCTTTGTAAGCTGATCAATGAAGAAACCAATCTACTTGTTCTCGATGAGCCGACAAACCACTTGGATGTCGATGCCAAAGAAGAATTAAAGCGCGCGTTAAAAGAATATAAAGGCAGCGTCCTATTGATTTCCCACGAACCTGAATTTTATCAAGATGTGGCCACTGAAACTTGGAATTGTGAATCTTGGACAACCAAAGTATTATAATCACAAAAAAGCCTTATATCTCATGCAGATATAAGGCTTTTTCTATTTAATGACCTGCTTGAATATTGATGAGATGTTTCCGGCCAATTAGCAGGATGATCATGCCTAACAGAACGACAGCCGCCCCTACATAATAAGGGGTGCTTGCTGTGTAAGTTTCAGCGAGTACTCCCGCAATCCAAGGCGCAATCGCACCACCAATAAATCGTACAGCACTGTATGAAGATGATGCAATTGAACGCTCAACAGGAGCTGATCCCATCACAGCCGTCGTAAGCACCGTATTGATCATGCCGAGGATTCCCCCAGCAATGACAATACCGCAAATGACCACGACCACATGTGATGTCCATATTCCAATGCCGAATAAAATCACAGCAAACGAAGCAAAGAGAACAACAAGAGCTGTTAATGTACCCAATTTGCGATGAATGACCGGCGCTGAGAAGACAGATGTCACAGCCAAAAATAATCCCCATCCAAAAAAGACATAGCCAAGACCATGCTCATCCAGATGAAGCACAAATGGCGAATAAGCTAGAAGAACAAAGAATCCAAAGTTATATAAGAAAGCAGCAGATGCCATCGTTAAAAGCCCCTTATATTTCAAGGCTCCAACAGCTTCAAATAACTTCACCTTTTTCTGCGGCTTTTGCATAGGTGGCAGCATAAAGGTAATGGCTAAAAGAGCAACGAGCATTAACACTGCCACACCAAAGAATGGCCCGCGCCAAGAGATCGTTCCAAGCTCACCGCCAAGGAGCGGCCCAACAGAAATCCCAAGACCTAGTGCCGCCTCATATAAAATGATGGCTTTCGCACTTCCGCCAACAGACACACCGACAATCACTGATAATGCCGTTGAAATAAATAAGGCATTCCCAATGCCCCATCCGCCTCTAAAACCAATTAATTCATTAATGGTTGAAGAAGTACCGCCTAAAGCAGAAAAAACAATAATAAAGATGAGTCCTAATAATAACGTCCATTTGGCACCAATACGACTAGAAATAAAACCGGTAAAAAACATCACAAAGCCAGTCACAAGTAAGTAGCTCGTAAACAAAAGAGAGACCTGACTTGGAGATGCATCTAATTGTGATGCAATGGCAGGCAAAATCGGGTCCACAAGTCCTATCCCCATAAATGAAATCACACAAGCAAAGGCCACCGCCCAGACGGCCTTTGGCTGTCTAAGCAGACTCGTACGCTGTTTCAACACTTCTTCTTCCTTCATTCCATCAGAACCTTTCCTACAGTTGTTTAACAAAATAAAATAAACACGCTGAGGTGTTTATTTTATTTTGTTGACAAAGGGCTAAAATGAACTTTATTTTAGCCCTTTGTCTTCTTTTTTCAGCGTGATAGAAAACCTTTGCAGTCTAGGAAGGACGAGTACTGGCGCGGAGCGAATTTGTCATTCGTGAGCACCGGCACGCAGGACTGACAAAGAATGCGAGGGTTTGTCTACACGCTGAAATAAACACGCTGAGGTGTTTATTTTTGTAATTGCTCAATGGCATGAGCCGCTCTTTCTTTCATCATTTCAAGATCCTTTTTAAAGGATTGAATCGTTTCTAGCTTTTTTGTAATCAATTGATGCTGCACAGTCAGCTGCGCATCAATATCTAACAGTTTCTCTAATCGTTCCTTCGGGTCAAGTGACAGCAAGTAGCCTTCTTTATTCAGCTCAAGCTGTTTTCCGATTTCCATAAACGATTGAAGCTCTTGTAAAGAAAAGCCAAGTACTTCTTTGGCCTGCATCACTTTCTCCAGTTCTTCCATGTCATCCTCTGAGTAAAGTCTGACACCGCCCTCTGTCCGCTTTGGTGCTGATAATAAACCAATCTCTTCATAGAAACGAATGGTCCGTTTCGTCAGACCGCTTCTTTTCGCCACTTGATCAATTTTCATCCATTCCATCACCAGTGCCTCCTGCTCATCAATTCATGTTTTATTATACACCTTTATGACCTTAACGTAAACGTTAATGTTTGATCACTTGATTTCTATTGAGGTTTGATGCAGAATAAATAGGAATCATTACGTTTTAAAGGAGGTACCCTATGCGTTCATTTCCATCCAAAAAAGAACGACACGCACAATTCGGTTCTGTCCCGCCATGCGCTAGAACAAAACCTTGTCAAAAAGAGAACATGATAGACATCCAACAAACCGAACAAGACTATTATTTTGATCTGGAACAGGTCGGAATTTGCCGTGTGTCGTACCCTGTACATATTTTGTCTAAAACGGCTCCACAGCACCAAACCGCTTCCGCTAATTTTACGCTGAGTACACATTTGCCAGCTCATCAAAAAGGCATTCATATGAGCCGTCTCACCGAGCAGCTTCACTCATTTTATGAGAGCGGAAAGCCGGTTGATGTGGATTCCTTAAAAGAATTGACCGCACAGCTTGCCACGCAAATGAATCAGCCTTCTGCCTCGATTCAAGTTTCGTTTCCGTGGTACATGGAAAAAAAGAGTCCCATCAGCGGAAAGACCGGTTTGATGCATGCAGACGTGCAATACGACATCCACTTTCATGAAGAAAACGGATGGATTTGTCATATTGGCTGCACTGCTCAAGTGACAACGTTATGTCCTTGTTCAAAAGAAATCAGTGAATACGGCGCACATAATCAGCGCGGCACTGTATCTATTCAGGTAGAGCTGTTTGAACAAGGTCAACTCCCTGATGACATGAAAGCAGATCTACTGCAGATCATCGAGTCTAATGCGAGTGCGCCCCTTTACCCTGTACTCAAAAGACCAGATGAAAAACACGTGACAGAAGAGGCCTATGAAAATCCACGTTTTGTAGAGGATGTTGCGAGGTTAATTGCAGCAGAGCTATATGAACAAAACTGGATTAAAGGCTTTCAAATTGAGTGTCGAAATGAAGAATCCATTCATCAGCACGATGCTTATGCCAAATGTTCTTATCAAAAAAAACTGTAGAATGTCTCTACAGTTTTTTTGCCAACCTTTATTTTTCATTACTTTCTAATTCCTCAATCATCATCGACAGTTCTGTCCAGCGATCCATCGCTTGTTCTAATTCTTCAGCGACGGCTTTTTGCTTGTCCATCAGCTCTTGAATTTTCCCAAAATCACTGCCAGCCTCAGCAATGCTGGCTTCGAGCTGCTGGTGTTTGTCCTCTAGTGCTTGTATCCGATCTTCAATCCCATCCCATTCAAGCTGGTCCTTATAGGATAGTTTTTTCCTCTTTTTCGGTGCAGCTTCTACTTGTTTTTCAGCTGGTTTTGTCTCTGTCCGCTTCTGTTCTTTTTCTTGCTCCATGTAATCGCTGTAAGCACCCTGGAAGTGTGAAATGCGTCCATTTCCTTCAAACACAAGCAGACGATGGACGACTCGGTCTAAGAAATAACGATCATGCGACACGGTGATGACTACGCCTGGGAACTGCTCCAAATAATCCTCTAAAATGCTGAGCGTCTCTGTATCAAGATCATTCGTCGGCTCATCTAAAAAGAGAACATTCGGCTCTTCCATCAATACCTTCAATAAATACAATCTGCGGCGCTCTCCCCCTGACAGCTTGCGGATAAACGTGCGCTGCATGGATCTAGGGAATAAAAATCGCTCCAACATCTGCTCTGCTGTCACAATGACGCCATCTGCCGTTTTGACAATTTCAGCTGTTTCTTTGATGTAATCAATGATATTCAGCTCTTCATTCATTTCGTTATGGTCCTGCGTGTAATAGCCAATGCGAACTGTTTGTCCAATGGTCAATTGTCCATTCGTCGGTTCGATTTTACCCGCCAGGCAATTGAGTAAAGTCGTTTTGCCCACTCCATTCGGTCCGATAAATCCGATGCGATCCCCTGGCACGACTAAATCGCTGAACTGGTCCACAAGGGTTTGACCAGCAAATGTGATGCTGATCTCTTCTGCCTCAATCACTTGTTTTCCAAGCCGGTGAGAACCGATCGCAAAATCAAGCTCTCCCTTTGCATCAGGTCCCTTTTGATCCTTCAGCTCTTCCACTCTGCCGATACGTGCTTTTTGCTTTGTCGTTCGAGCCTTTGCCCCTCTTCTGAGCCATGCAAGCTCACGTCTAAGCAGGTTTTGACGTTTCGTTTCTTTTACTTGAGCTTCTGCTTCTCGTTCCGCTCTTTTTTCTAAAAAGACTTCATAATTTCCTTTATATGTGTAAAGCTGCCCCTGATTTAATTCATAAATCCGATTGGCGACACGGTTTAAGAAATAACGATCATGGGTGACAAGAATGACAGCCCCGCTGTATTGACTCAAATACCCTTCAAGCCATTCAATGGTTGCGTTGTCTAGATGGTTTGTCGGCTCATCTAAAATCAGCAAACCCGCAGGCTGAATTAAATTTTTGGCGATCGCCACACGCTTTTTCTGTCCGCCTGATAACGCATGAACAGATCGGCTCACATCTTTAACGCCAAGCTTTGTCAAAATCGTTTTCGCAGAAAGGTTCGCATCCCATGCGTCGTCCTGATCCATTTTATTTTGCATACGCATAAGCGCTTCTTGTTTTGCCTCGTTTTGTGGATCATGCTCTAAATCAGCCAGCGCCTTTTCATAGGCTTTCATCGTTTGAATCATCGGTGCTGTTCCTGAAAAAATATAGTCGAGAATCGTTTCATCCCCGCTCATTTCAGGATCTTGCTCGAGAAATTCGATATCAAGTGTCCCTGCCTTTGTGATGTCGCCTTCCTCAAATGATTCAAGTCCTGCAATGACTTTTAAAAGCGTTGACTTCCCTGTTCCATTCGGTCCAATTAACCCGATGCGTTCCTTTGGTTCTATATGAAAAGAGATATGGTCAAACAGCGTTTTTTCGCCATAGGTTTTATATAATCCTTCTACATTCAATAAACTCATTTTATCAGCCCTTACATAGATTCTTCCTTTATTTTAAATCAGCCAGTAGCAGAAAACTAGTTTTAAAAAACCCGCTTCTGAAAAGAATGTTTCCTTTTGATGCTCGATACACTATGAAGAGGTGATCTAAAGATGATAACCATTAGTTTATGTATGATTGTGAAAAATGAAGAGGAGGTTTTGGCTGACTGCCTGTCTTCTGTTCAAGACATTGTAGATGAGATGATCATTGTTGATACAGGATCAACGGATCAAACAAAGGACATTGCTCACTCCTTTTCAGCAAAGGTACTCGACTTTGAATGGGTCCAGCATTTTGCCAAAGCACGCAATTTCGCTTTTTCCCATGCGACAAAAGAGTATATCTTATGGCTGGATGCCGACGATGTCCTACTTGAAGAGGACCAGCAAAAACTGCTTCAGCTCAAACAGACGCTTGATCCCGCAGTAGATGCCGTCTCGATGTTTTACCACGTTGGATTTAGTGAGGACGGTCAGGTGAATTTTAAATATAGAAGAAATCGGCTCGTCAAGCGTGCCTTGAACTTTCAGTGGTATGGGGCCGTTCATGAGTTTCTTCAGGTGTATGGCAACATCTTACCGGCTGATATCGCCGTCACCCATCAAAAGCGCAAGAAAACAACCGCTGGAGAGCCTGGACGCAATCTGCGCATTTATGAAAACATGCTTGCAAAAGGCGAAGAGATGACGCCTCGCGATCTCTTTTACTTCGCTAATGAATTACGAGATAACAAGCAGCATGTGAAGGCGATTCGCTTTTATCACAAATTTTTAGCCACAAAACAATGCTGGATTGAGGATGAAATTCGCACATGCCAAAATTTAGCTGACTGCTATTATGCAGTCGGTTTTGAGGAAGCCGCCTTATCCTCCTTATTGCGATCCTTCTTATATGAT
This sequence comes from Bacillus sp. FSL K6-2869, assembly GCF_040869405.1. Classification (NCBI taxonomy): domain Bacteria; kingdom Bacillati; phylum Bacillota; class Bacilli; order Caryophanales; family Bacillaceae; genus Bacillus; species Bacillus sp. FSL K6-2869. The sequence continues at coordinate 740,437 of NZ_CP152035.1, read as the reverse complement.
CAGCCCCGTCCAGAATTTTGCTGCCGGATTGGGGATCATTTCAAAGCACAAAATAAATACAAAGCGGCCATCTATTGGTATGAGCAGGCACTGAAGGCACCTGAAATCGAAACAGCCTTTACACTGACACAATATAAAACATGGTATCCTCACCTTCAGCTTTGCTATTGTTATTATCAGCTCGGTGATTTGGCTCAAGCCAAAACCCATCATCTTGCATCCTCAGCCCATTACCCAACCCATCCGAGTGTGCTGTACAACGAAAAAATATTTGCTGAACAAACGTAAATCTCCTGTTATCACATCCGCCTGTCACATGCCGGCGGATGTCTTTTGATACACATTAGCCTTTTGTGACATTTAATACTTTAGTGATTTAAAGCGTTTTTCAACCAATTGACTAAATTGTCATTTACGCATATACTAACATTCGTCTTACGAAAAGATTTATCCATTAGGAGGTCAACATGAGTTCTTTATTTAGAAAAAAGTCTCTCGACCAGCTCATGCTTGAAAGTCAAACGAAGCGGCTGAGCCGTTCTTTGAATACATTTGATTTAATCTTGCTTGGCATTGGCTGTGTGGTCGGGACTGGCATTTTTGTGATAACGGGGGTTGCGGCTGCGAAAGATGCGGGACCTGCGATTATTATATCTTTTATTTTGGCTGCGATCGCATGCGCCCTTGCTGCTTTTTGCTACGCTGAATTTTCCTCGTCCATTCCAGTGTCAGGAAGTGTCTATACGTATTCTTACGCAACACTTGGAGAATTCCTCGCCTTTTTAATGGGCTGGGATTTAATGCTTGAATATGTTGTTGCGCTCTCTGCTGTGGCAAGCGGATGGTCATCCTATTTTCAATCACTGCTCAGTGGATTTGGTCTGCACATACCGAAGGCTTTATCGGCTGCACCCGGAGCCGCTGATGGGGCCATCTTTAACCTGCCAGGCGCACTCATTATTTTACTCATTACCTTTATTGTCTCAAGAGGCGTAAAAGAGAGCACAAAGCTGAATAACATCATTGTGCTCATCAAAATTGCCATTGTCCTCCTCTTTATCATTTCAGGCTTTGCTTACGTTAAACCTGAAAATTGGACACCTTTTATGCCAATGGGCTTCCATGGCGTGATTGCTGGAGCGGCCACTGTCTTTTTTGCTTACCTTGGATTTGATGCAATCGCTAATGCATCTGAAGAAGTCAAAAACCCACAAAAAGCGATGCCAATCGGAATCATTGGTGCGCTCGGTGTTTGTACCATTTTATACATCGGGGTTTCATTTGTCTTAACAGGCATGGTTCACTACACGAAGCTGAATGTCAGTGACCCTGTCGCTTTTGCTTTACAAGTGGTTGGCTTGAACAGTGTCGCTGGTATTATATCGGCAGGTGCTATTATCGGGATTACGACAGTGTTAATTGCACTTGTCTACGCTCAGGTTCGTTTAACCTTTGCCATGAGCCGAGATGGACTCATGCCGAAAATCTTTTCAAACGTTCATCCAAAATCGAAGACACCGGTTGCCAACACTTGGCTGACAGGCACTGTTGCGGCATGTATCGTTGGTTTCGTCAACTTATCAACACTTGCTAATTTAGTCAGCATCGGTACACTTGCGGCCTTTACGGTGATCTCGATCGCTGTGATCATACTCCGGAAAAAACATCCGAATATGAAAACAGCGTTTAAAGTACCCTTTGTTCCTGTCCTTCCCATCATTAGTGCGGTCATTTGTATGATCTTGGCTGCCACACTGAAATGGGAGACATGGCGAGCCTTCCTCATCTGGGTAGCCATTGGTGTCGTTGTGTACTTCACCTATGCAAGACGCAAAAGCCATCTGAATCAAACACAATAGAAAAGAGACACGGGGTATCCCGGTCTCTTTTTTGTTTAAATCACACTGTTTTTCACTGAATTCGAATCCACCATATCTGGATCGAGTACGCTTGAAATCGGAATGACAAGCGGTGAACAATCTCCATTGTCCTCACCAAAACCCTGGTTCAATTTCATCGAGAGAAAATAATCGATCTGCTGATAAGGTCCTAGCGTCAGTGATGCCCCCCGATCCATTGCATTGATTTTAAAAGCACCGACATTGACGACTGAGGGTGAGAATAACATCACACATCACTTCCTTGGAATAGGTTTAGCTGCTGGCGAAAAAGAGGCAGGTGAGTCCACTTGATCTCGATCATCTACATGGCTCTTTGTTCCGACAAAACCGCTGGCATCTCCAAAATTCTGTCCGTACCCCTGATTTTTTTTATCTGAGTTTTGCCACTCTGCTAACAAATTTTGTCCGACATTCACCGCCGACGCATTTTCAAAGGAATTAATTTTTAACATGAAAATATTAATATTGATATACGGAGTTGGTTGAACCACAGATAAACCTCCTTTTTATAGGTATATGCGAGCACCCATCAAGTATGTTAACAGGAGGTCTTCACATGGACTTCGAAAAAATGAAGCAGTGGATGGACATTGCCCAGCAAATGCATGGAGATGATTTTTGGAAAATGATATTCGATGATGAGCAAAGATCTCCCTTTATGGCAAATGGTCCGTCTCCCTTTACATTCTCGCAGCAAGATCAGCGAGGAACAGATGCATCGTTTCCACCAGTCGACATTGTGGAAACCCCTACTGAATTTCAGTACTTAATTTATCTGCCTGGCTACCGGAAGGAAGATGTTCAGGTGCTGTCATATGGTGAATATTTAGTTGTAAAAGGACAGCGTTTTTCCTTTTTTAACGAACAGGATTTTCGCCAAAAACAAGGGAAGTATGGTCCGTTTGAAAGAAAAATTCGGCTCCCAGATATGATTCTTGGTCAAATGAATGCGGCCTTTAAAGACGGCGTGCTATACATTCGCCTGCAAAAGGATGAAGGAAAAGCAACTGCGATAATCATAGATGACGAATATTGATACTGACTGCGTCTATTAGATCACGATCATCAATCGTTTCAATCGGCAAGATCGTGATCACGCCATCGGCATTTTGTTCACCAAAACCATTGTTTCTTTTGATCGTCGAGCAGTGATTTCGTACGATCGTCGAACCGAATGTCATCGTGGACCCTGTACCAATCGTATTCGTCTTCATATGTGTAATCTGAATGCGTGTAGGCAGCATGCACTTCTCCCCTTTCATGTATCTCTATAAGTATATACCGGGCAGCTTTTCCATAGACTAGAGCAAGGCGAAAGAAAAGGTTGTGGTCCACTTGAAACATTTCATTCAATCACTCTTTAAAAAAACCGAAGCCAGTCCATCCCCATCTGTCGTCGAGCTGGAAAAAAGACTCACCGCTCTTGAGCAGAAAATGTCTGCACCTGCTCCGCCTGTCTCGGAGGATACGCACATTCACATTGAATCACTGCATGTGGACAAAATTGACTACCATTTAGAGTTTGGTGAGCTTTCCATTGATCAGCTTAAAGGTAGACTCAACATTGGAGCCACCTATTACACGCCAAAGGACCCGCACCTCAAAAAGGCAGCTTCAGTACCGAAGCCAAAAGAAACAAAAACACCAAAAGTCTCCATTCGATCAAAGTCTTCATCTCAGCACGACCGGAAGCCAGAAATAAACCGCAAGCACAATCGCTACAATACTGATCACATTTAGCCAAAAGCCAGCCTTGACCATATCAGATATTTTCAGCACGTCCGCACTAAAGACAGCCGCATTTGGCGGTGTGGAAATTGGCAACATAAACGCACATGAGGAAGCTAACGCAGCCGCAGCCATTAAGCCGTACGGCTCCATGCCAATTGCAAGTCCAAGCCCTACTGTAATCGGAATGATCATGTTCGCAACTGCTGTATTAGACATAATTTCGGTCATAAATAAAATAGAAGCCGTTAAAATAATTAGCAGCATGAGGTAAGACAGCCCATTTAAATGCTGTAAATTTTCCCCGATCCATCCTGTTAGATTCGTTTCCGCAAATCCTGTAGCGAGCGAAAGCCCGCCTCCAAACAAAAGCAAAAGCCCCCATGGCAACTGCTTCATATCCTGCCATTCTAGTATTCTCTCTCCATTTGTCGCTGGAATGAGAAATAACAGCATCGCCCCAAAGATTGCGATCGACGTATCCGAGACAGGAAGCCCGCCAAACAAAAAGATTTTAAAAATCCATAAAAAAGCCGTCATAAGAAAAATAGCAAAAACCCATTTTTCTTCTTGTTTCATTTTGCCTAAATCCTCTAAACCCTTCCGTATAAACGCCGCTCCCATTTCACCTGTGTGCTCTACCTTGAACTGTATCTTGGTCAAATACAGAAATAAGAGAATAAGCAGAACAGCCGCCACCGGAAAACCAAACAAAAACCATTCAAAAAACATAATTTCTCGATCTAATAGCTTTTTTGACATCGCTGCAAAAACAGCATTTGGCACAGACCCAACGAGTGTCGCCAGTCCGCCAATAGAGGCTGAATAAGCGACCGATAATAGAATGCTTTTACTGAATCGGTCAAGAGATGCACCAGACAAAATATCGTTCGCCTTCACCTCTTTAATCACAGCCAGTGCCACAGGCAGCATCATTAGTGCTGTGGCTGCATTTGAAATCCACATAGATAAAAAGGCCGTTGCCATCATAACCCCTAATACAATGCGGTCACTTCTTGTGCCAATGATGTTTAAAATATGTAAGGCCATTCTTCTATGTAAATTCCATTTTTCAATAGCAATGGCAATCATAAATCCGCCCATGTACATAAAAACAATCGGGTCTCCATAAGCTCTTGATGTTTGCTCCATCGATAGCCCGCCAAGTGTTGGCAAAAGGATGATGGGCAATAAAGAGGTAGCCGGTATAGGCAAAGCTTCTGTGACCCACCATGTCGCAGTCCAAGCCGTAACGCCCAGTACCACTCTTGGTGCATAGGTTAATTCACTTTCTGGAATGAGCAAAAAAATAAGCAAAAAGAAGATCGGTCCAAGAACAAGTCCAGTCAGATTCACTTTTTTATAAACGATCACAATTCCTCCTTCATGAAAACGCTTTTAATTTTTTCTAATTTTTCACATTCGATGATCACATCAAAAATCCTTTAAATCATAAGAAAAAATGAAGAGATCCTTAAGCAGCAACTGTGTCTTGCTTCATATTTCCACTTCATGTCTTGGTCTATTTTCAAAGGAGAAACTATACAAATCCTACACAGTAACTGTAAACTATAGAGGATCTAATCAAAAATTGAGGTGTTTTCATTGTATACAGATCAACGAAAATCATTTTGGAAACAGAAAAAAGTCATCATTCCCCTTCTTAGCATCATCGCGATTGCTGCTGCTCTCTTTTTCTTAAAAGATACGCTTTTCTCCAAAGAAAAAGAGGCGCTGAAAGCCGCTGAATCCTTTACGAAACATCTGGAGAAAAAAGAATTCACAAAATTGGCAGATGAGGTCACAAGCGGCTCTCTGAAAGCCAATGACTTTTCTAAAAAACAACTTGCCGAAAAATACGATCATATCTTTAGCGGCATCGGTGCGAATGATCTAAACGTCTCAAACGTCAACGTAGAAAAACAGGATAAAGGAAATGGGTATCAATTCACCTATGAAGTCACGATGAAAACGTCACTTGGAAAACTGAACAAACTCTCTTACAAAGGTGTTCTCTCCGAAGAGGATAACGAGTGGAAAGTAGACTGGAAACCAAATCTCATCTTCCCGCAAATGGAAAAGGGTGACACCATCAAAGTGACAACGGATCCTGCGGTACGCGGAAATATTGTAGATCGAAAAGGGCGCACGTTAGCAGAAACAACTGGTGGACACGCACTTGGCATCATCCCTGGAAAGCTCGGGACAGGTACGGAAAAAGAAAGCAACATCAAAAAAATCAGCAGCGCTTTTGATATAGATGAAGAGCTGATTCAAAATCAGTTGAAACAAGCATGGGTCACAGATGACACATTTGTCCCGCTAAAGTCTATGTTAGAGCAAAAGCCGATTCCAAAAGACATAAATGGCGTCACCTATCAAACGAAGGAAATGCGCTACTATCCATATAACGAAGCCGCTGCTCATCTGACAGGCTATGTGGGAAAAGCAAATGCGGATGATATCAAAAGAAATCCAGCTTTAAAGGCGGATCAAATCATCGGCAAAACCGGCCTTGAATTCACATTTGACAAGAACTTAAGAGGACAAGATGGCGGAAGCATCCTCATTATCCATGATGAAACAGGTATTGAAGAAACATTACAAAAAACAGACCGAAAAGACGGAAAAACAGTCAAACTGACCATTGATGCATCTTTACAGAAAAAAGCCTATCAACAGCTGAAAGGTGAAAAAGGGGCTGTCACCATTATGAATCCATCATCAGGTGATTTATTAGCGCTTGTTAGCACCCCTTCTTACGATGTCAATTTAATGACCAATGGGATCACGCCAAAACAATACCAAGCATACAGTGAAAATCCTGATCTCCCATTCCAAGCTCGGTATGCGAGCAGATATGCACCAGGATCTACATTCAAAACCATTACAGCAGCGATTGGACTGGAAACAGGTGTCACAAAACCTAATAAAGTGCGCACCATTCATGGGCTGAAATGGCAAAAGGATCAATCATGGGGAAATTATCGCATTACACGGGTTCATGACAAAGAACAAGTCAATATGGTCGATGCCCTCGTGTACTCAGATAATATTTATTTTGGACAGGAAGCCCTTGAAATCGGCAAAGATACTTACGAGAAAAAAGTAAAAACATTTGGGTTTGGTGATGATTTAAACATGCCGTTTACAATGAAGCCAGCACAAGTGTCTAACGACGGGATTCAATCAGACATCTTACTTGCCGACTCAGCATATGGCCAAGGAGAATTACTCATGTCTCCAATTGAACAAGTACATGCCTATTCTCCATTTGCAACAGGAGGAAAGCTTGTGTACCCTCGAGTCATTCAGAATGAAAAAACAGCATCACCAAAACAGATCATCAAAGAAGATACAGCAAATACGGTGAAGGACGCACTAACTCAAGTCGTCACCAATTCAAACGGAACCGCTCACTCGTTGCAAATAAAAGGGGCTGATATAGCCGCTAAAACGGGAACAGCGGAACTAAAGAGCAAACAAGGTGCGACAGACGGTACTGAAAATGGATTTTTACTTGCGTTTAATCCTAAAAAAGAAGATTACGTCCTCGTCGGCATGATTGAAGGTGTGAAAAACCGTGGAGGCAGTGGACTTGTCATTCAAAAAATGAAGCCTGTCATCGCTTCTTTCTATAAATAACCCTTAAGAGACACACGCTCCATCAAGCGCATGTGTCTCTTTTTTTCTAAATCATGACAATTTGCTATTGTTTTATAGTTCACCTTATGAATAAAATGAGGAGAATGAAAAAAAGAAAACAAGTTGAATGAAAGGAGGAAGTCTCATTGGCTATTGCTGCTCAAACAAAGAATAAACCTCAAAAAGCGGTCACCGGTTCAACGGTTTATCCTATTTTATTGATTATTGGTATTTGCCATATGCTCAACGACACATTGCAAGCCGTGATTCCTGCCATGTTCCCTATTTTAGAACGCTCAATGGGGCTGACCTTTACTCAATTAGGGCTAATCGCCTTTACATTAAATATGGTCTCCTCTGTCATGCAGCCTGCGATCGGGTGGTACACAGATAAACGGCCGATGCCCTATGCACTGCCTATCGCATTATTTTCAAGTGCTGTCGGCATTCTCGGCCTTGCGTTTGCGCCATCATTTGCGACCATCCTACTGTGCGTCGTCTTTATTGGACTCGGCTCTGCGATTTTCCATCCAGAGGGCTCACGGGTTGCCAACATGGCAGCTGGTCCTAGACGGGGTCTTGCTCAATCCATCTATCAAGTCGGCGGAAATACAGGTCAAGCCTTTGCTCCGCTAATCGCTGCATTAATGCTCGTCCCTCTCGGTCAGCCAGGTGTGGCTTGGTTTACGATTGTTGGAATGATTGCTGTCGGTTTCCTTCTCTATATTTCGAGATGGTACGCAAGAAAGCTTCAAACCATTCGAGCACAAGCGAAAAAAGCGCCTGCAAAAGCAGCAAGATCTGAACTTCACCGCAAGTCAGCGCTCACAGCACTCGGCATTATCGTCTTTCTTATTTTCGCACGTTCTTGGTATGGAAATGCGATCTCGAATTTCTATGCGTTTTATGCGATTGAGCAATATGGTTTGACGATTAAAGAATCACAAACTTATATTTTCTTATTTCTGATATTGGGTGCGATTGGGACGTTTTTAGGCGGGCCGCTTGCAGACCGCTTCGGCAAGAAAACCGTCATTTTAATTTCTTTATTAGCATCCTTTCCGCTTGCCCTGCTTCTCCCATTTGCCGGACCAGTTTTTGCTTATGTTTTACTTGGACTCATTGGGATCATTCTGACCTCAAGCTTCTCTGTCACCGTGGTCTATGCCCAAGAACTATTTCCCGGGAAAATTGGCACAATGTCTGGTTTAACTGTTGGGCTTGCGTTTGGTATGGGAGCGATTGGATCCGTTGCCCTCGGCTCATTAATTGATGCAGTCGGTTTAACGCCTACCATGATCGGTGTCGCCTTTTTACCGATATTAGGCATCCTAGCCTTCTTACTGCCAAGCGATCAGACCATAGCGAAATGGAATGAATCATAAAAGGTAAAAACCGCTCAATAAATGAGCGGTCAGATTGTAGAGAAACTCATGTTTTTCTACAATCTTTTTTATTTTCATCGTAATGATGATGGATGAGATTGAATGAAAAAGGCCTCCCACACACCTAACCTAGCTTCGCTAGATGTGTGGCAATCTTCTTCATGTTCTGACAGGCAGCTGTGAGAAGAACTTGCTCACTCACATTTTGTTTTCCCCTCAACCGGCAGTAGCGAAGCCCGTGCAGTTGTTTTGAATCTGCAAAGCTTCGCTCTATTTTTTCTTTTCTTTTTTTATATAGCTCTTTTCCAGAGACAGATAGACGATTTTGTCTGATCTTTTCTTTATGTTCTTCCCATATGTGTCTTGAGATGACTTTTTGATGATTTTTCGACCTTGTGCATCTTTCAAGGAAAGGACACGATGTACATTTTTTAGGATCTGATTTGTAGAACCTATAACCTTTTCGATCAGTTGTTGTATATAATAGCTTCTCACCATTTGGGCATATGTAATGATCATGTTCAGAGTCATACTTGAATTTCCACTTCTCAAATAAACCTCTTGTTGGATGAAAGCGTCTATGTGCGATGACACCAAAAATACGGCGATCTGATAAACCTTTACAGATTGGGGTCGTCAAATAACCAGAATCAAGGGCAACAGCTTCTACTTGAAAACCAAATCGTGCGATTTGGTGATCCAACCGATCAAGATACGGAACAGAATCATGGACATTACCGGGCGTGATGTGGGCATCCGTGATGATATTGTACTTCATATCCGTTGTACGGTGGTCTAGGTAGAAAAAGCCTTCCGGTTTGTTTTCACGATAAAGATAGCCACTTTCAGGATCAGTCGTACTTTGACGAATGTCTTTTTCCGTTTTCACCTCCTCTTTTACCTTTAAGGGCTTTTTTCCGTGTGCCACCCGATCTTCTTGGATCGCTTCTTCTAAATCATTTATATAGTTCTGGGTATCCTGCTCAATCGTTTTTCTCGTATATTTATGTTTATTGGCATTGGCTTTAAGATGAGTGGAGTCAGTAAAAAGAACGCGGCCTCCTACCATATCATGATTGATAGCTTGAAGCACGATCTCGTCGAAAATGTCTTGAAAAATCGTTGTATCTTTGAATCGAGTACGACGATTCCAGCTAATGGTCGAGTGATGAGGAACGGGGTCATTGATGTTCAAACCTAAAAACCATCTATACGCCATGTTATAGTAAATTTCTTTTTCAAGTTGTCTTTCAGAACGGATACCATACAGGTATCCGATGAACATCATTTTGAACAAAATGAGTGGATCGAGAGAAGGACGACCTTTATTCTCACTATAATATGGTTTTACTTTGTCTATGATAAATGAAAAATCAATGTATTGATCAATTTTACGAAGCAGGTGATCCTCTTCGACCAGTTGATCTAGTAATACAAATTCGGCTTCGTGCTGAGAAGAATTTCTAGTGTGGAACATGAGAAAAACACCTTCCTTTAGTATGCTTTTCTCTATTATAAAATGGGGTAGTGGAAAATTTAAGGGAAAAAATAAAGCTGTCGAGATTTTCTCGACAGCCTGACCGCTCAATAAATGAGCGGTTTTTTCATATCTCATAAAAATGCGTGTCAGGAACATGCTTCTTTGCAATAAACCCCTGCTGAAAGTCTGGAAAGACCTTTTGCACCTGTTTAATTTTCAGATGAATCAAATCCGCATACGGAATATACAAATGATCCACAAGAGTGTGTTCTGTCATATAGTAATACCAATTCAGATTAAAGGTATTTTCATCAATGATCGTAAAGGCAGAAAAATGATAGAACAGCAGTGGACATTCGTCGAGATACATATCTCCTTTCACAACGGAGAGCTTATAGTTTTCAATATTCCAAATCGCTGCATTGGCACCTTTAGATGTCACCACATGGACACCCTCAAAATCATCGACCCATCTTTCAACATACCGCTGATCACCATATGTCTTTTTTTCCGTATCCATTTCTACTGTACAGTGCGCAATGCAGTTCTCTTTCCACTGCGTCACAGCCCGTTTGGCCACATCTGTGTTTCGACAGCCTACAAACCCAGTATTAAAACGGCCGGATAATTCATAAAAGTGATAGAATCGCTTGGAATTCATATGATCTGTCAAAAATACATGAGCAAGTGGATTTTCTGCAAATATCGCCTCTGGATCATGATAAAAATACAAATCTGTATCCAAATGAGCGAGATAATCTGCATCAGAGGACTCAAGAATTTTGAGTAGAAACGCAGGCTTAAGCGTCCAGCAATACTCGTGGAACGTACGATCCGCCTTTGCTTTTCGCAGCGAATCATCTTCCACATCTTCAAGCTGTTCATATTGGACATGTGGATGAGGAAACTGACTTAACACCTTGTAAGCCAAAGGATCAGCACATAAGACAGAAAGTTTGTATGATTGAGCCGTCTGCTCAAGTGAATGAATCAGCGCCAGTAGCTTAAATACATGGGTATTCGACACAATGGTTGTGAAATGATAGGATGCCATCTACAACACATCCACTTGGAACAAGTCAACATGCAGCAGCTCTTTTGTGAGCCCTTGAATGGCTTCTGCCAGCACCGTGCATCCATGTTCCTGCTTGGCACGCTGGACCGCCTCTGACAGCTTTTTCAAAGGGAAATGCTTTGCCGTCAGCACGTCCTTTTGATCACGTTTAATGCCCACATTCCGCTCTGTGATCATATGAAGCAGCTCCAAAAAATAAGCGAGCAGATCATCATATGCTTCATTCTTACGCAGCTGGCGAATGTCTTTCACGATATCATTTGTCACGGTATGAGAAAATGGTCCAGAGAAAGCCAAATGAACATCAATCGAATCAATATTGTTGTACTTCTCGCACATATACAAAATGTTATATTTGATGTCATCGAATGACGTTAAATTACTTGGATGTTCCTGATGCACACTTAAAATATCCTCACGCAGCTCAAATGAGAGGCCAAGCTGATGCAGACGAATGCCTAAATCATAATCCTCAAACCCGTATCGAACGATTTTTTCATCAAACATCCCTAGTTCCATGACATGCTTTCGCTTGACGGAAGAGTTATTTGTGATAAAAAATCGCCACGGCAATTGATAAGAACTTAAATCATAGTCGTACGTGTTTAAAATGTCTTTCAGGATATCAATAAATTCGGACTGCAAGTCGAAGCTTCTCTCTAGAAATGCGCCGCTTTTCACTTCCTCCATCGACACAAGAGACGTTTTGTCTTTCATTTTCCGCTGATACAGCCCTTGTTTTTTTAATCGTTTCACATGATCTTGATCAAAACCGGTGTAAAAATAACGGTAGATTCGCTTCCAGCATACACCGCAAATGACACGGTCCTCATGATCAGCATGTGCCTCTGCGTGCTTTTGAATAAATTGGGGCTCTGCCAGCATATCGCTGTCATGGAATATTAAAAGGTCTCCCTCTGCCTCTCGAATGGCATGATTGCGCCCCTTGGCAATTCCTTGATTGACAGGAATACGCACCTTTTTGAATGGAAAGTTCACCTCAATGTGTTCGAGCATTTCCATCGTGCCGTCCGTTGACCCATTATCAGCGACAATGACCTCAAATGGAATATCGGTTTCCTGAAGCGTTAAGGAAAAGAGGCTCCCTTCTAAACGCTCTTTCGCATTATAACTCGGAATAATGACGCTGACCTTCGGCTTTTCATTCATGCGCCATCCTCCTCCAGTTTGGCATAGCCGTTAAACATCGGATTGACTTGTTCTACCGATTCAATCACATGACGCAGCACTTCCCGATAGGCTTCTTGGAAAAATGGCAAGTCATCTCTTCCTTTTTCATGGATTTGCTGCATATCATCTTTGCTTAAGATCCGAAAACCACTGAAATGATAGCAAATGAGTGGGCTTCCATCCTCAAGCAAAATACGTCCATTCTCTTCCTGATAAGAATGCTGGCCATAATTCCAGTGACCAATATTCACACCCTTTGTTTGAATATCCTCTACTTTTTCAAACAGCACCGGCATATGATCCAAATACCCTTGATCGCCAAATTTTCCTTCTCCAGGCGCATTTTTGCATTCTTTTAGACATTCTTCTTTCCACCAGCTCAGGCACTTTCGGCCGGCTTCATCTCCTTTAAAATGCAGGAAGCCTGAATTATAGCGCCCTAAAAGTTTCTGAAGCATCTTCACTTCCTCTGGATCAAAGCTTGGAATGACAATATCCCCTCTTGATAGAAGCACAGAGGCATCAGGCTGGTTTTGAAAAATCACTTGTGGACTCTCATAAAAGAACAAATCCGCATCAAGATACGTCACTTCCTCCGCCTGGTCCTGCTTAAATAGCCACTCAATCCAAATCGGTTTTAATGTCCAGCAATATTCCGAATCATTTCGTTCCTTTTTGATCTCTAGAAGCTCCGGCGTTTCAAGCTCACGCACATGAACAAGATCGACATGCGGGAAATTCATTTGATGAAGCAAATCAAATGCAGCATCATCCATACATAACGTCTTGATGACAGCATCATCTTCTACTTGCTTCAACGATAAGAAAAACGCAATAGCTTGATAAAGTCTTCCACTTGATAGAACCGTACAATATATGCTGTTCATCTGTATACACCTCTATTTTTGAAAGAATTCGCGATACCATTCAATTGTCTTTTCTAACCCTTCATCAATGGAGTAATCAGGCTTCCAATCAAGCAGCTTTCTCGCCTTTTCTGCTGATAAATATTGATGCTTAATCTCATGCGTTCCTTGATTCAAAATACGAGGTTTTAGTTCACTGCCCATCGCCTTTAAGATTTTATCAACGAGCTCAAGCACAGTCAGCTGAATTTCATTACTAAAGTTAAATGCTTCTCCTGCAAGCCCTTTTTCCTCCATTTTTTCAGCTAGCAGTAAATAAGCCTTGACCGCATCTTCAATATAGAAATAATCACGGATAAAGGTTCCGTCACTTCTAATTTCTGGCGCCTTTCCCTCTAACACAAGCTGGATGGTTTGCGGAATGATTCGGTTAAAATTCAAATCCCCGCCTCCATATAAATTACCGCAGCGCGTAATACAAACCGGAAGACCATATGTGTTGTAGTACGTGTGAGAAATTAAATCTGCACAGCTTTTTGACACATCATATGGGTGCTTGCCGTTAAGCGGCATGTCTTCATCATAAGGAAGCTGTTCTTGATCCCCGTATGCTTTATCACTCGATGCCACAATCACTCGTTTGATAAGCGGCTGCCTTCTGCATGCCTCCAGCACATTCCATGTTCCTAAAATATTGGCTTCAAATGTAGAAACTGGGTGACGATTTGCGACCCCAACAATCGCTTGGGCGGCCAAATGAAAGACTGTATCAATCTCATATTCTCCTAACGCACGTTCTATCGTTTGCATGTCCTCCAGTGCGCCTTGGACGACATTCATCTTTTCAAATTGACTGCCTTGATATAAGTTCGATCTTGGCACCTGATCACGTACAAGCCCTGTTACGTTTGCTCCTTGATCAATCAATTCCTTGACGAGGTAACTCCCTAACAATCCCGTACACCCGGTCACAAATACGTTTTTCCCATTCCAAAATCCGCTCATGCTGTCACCAAACCTTCCATGGTTGTTTTCCATCTGCCCACATGCCGTTGATTTCTTTCAAGTTTTTATACGTATCAATTGCTGTCCAAAATCCGTGGTGCTCATAGACTGCAAGTTCACCATCATTCGCCAGATTTTGAAGAGGCTCTGCTTCAAAGACGCATTGATCATCATCTGTTAAATAATCAAAAACCTTTGGAGACAACACAAAAAATCCTCCATTGATCATCCCGATACTGTCTGTCTTCTCAGAGAAGGATTGTGCCATCCCGTTATACACCTTCAGCGTGCCGTACTGTGATTTCTTTTCAATTCCTGTGACAGTGGCAGCTGCTCCAAGCTCTTGATGGCGCTTGAGCAAATGAAACATATTGATATTGGCAAGTCCGTCCCCGTACGTCATCATAAATGTCTCATCACCAATATAATCCTGTACCTGCTTTAACCGCCCGCCTGTCATCGTATTCTCACCCGTATCTAAAAAAGTGATTTTCCAGTTCTCCGACTTCCCTAAAAGCTTCATTTCCCCTGTCGACATATCCAGCTGCATGCTGTGATGCCGCCAGTCATAGTTGAGAAAATACTCTTTGATTTTCTCTCCTTTATATCCAAGCAATAAGATAAACTCGTCTACACCGTAATACTGATAGATTTTCATAATATGCCATAGAATAGGCCGATCTCCGATCATAGCAAGTGGTTTAGGAAGCGCTTGTGTGACCTCATTCATTCTCGTTCCCTTTCCTCCGCAGAGAATGACTGCTTTCATCTTCTCCCCTCATCTCTCTATGAAAATTTTTGATTGAAAACCCTATCTTCATGCGGAAAATCAGTACATGTACCCTTATACTTTGTCCGACATCAGGTTTTGAATCTACTCTATTCATATGTCGGAATAAGAGAGGGTGCCACCTAGCATTTAACTATTTTTACAAACAAAAAAGAGCGAGATTTGCATTCTCGCTCTTTCAAAGTTTAAATTGTATATTTTCAGGGTAGATGGTATGATAAACATGTGCATATACAGCACAAACAGCCTCTTTCGATAAAGAGACTACTAGATTGAATGAACTCAAGTGGCAGCTTGCTTCATTCTTAATATGAATCACGGAGGTGAATTCCCATGGCACAAAATGTACTTTGTGAAGTGAACTCTTGCCGTTTTTGGGCTGACAACAGCTGTACAGCTTCTACCATTAAAATTGGTAAAAGCACAATGACTGACGTGACTCGCAATGCTGAAACGGATTGCGAAACATTTGAAACAAAATAATACATGATTTTCTGAGATGAAGGAACTGGCAGGTTCCTTCTTTTCTTTTATCATTCTATCAAGAATGATAATTATTATCAAGCGTTTTTCACGAAACATTTCTCGGGAAATAATGACACGATATTTCTCCATTCGTTGACGATTTTCACTCCTTTTTCTATACTCAACATATCCAAAGAAGAAAAAGTGGTGACCAATCAGTGGATTTTACGATACGTTTTCTATCATTCTATGTGGTTGAAATAGAAGGCAAAGAGGAACAAGCAAATAAACGGTTTAAACATTACCAAACATTAGACCAAGAGGAATTTGAACAAAGTGAGCTGAAAGACTTTCTAGACGGTGAGCTTAAAAAAATCGTCAAACGAAAAGTGGACAGACACCCTAAGTCTGAGCAAGTACCGACTAAAATTGGCCGATTTATTGTCGAACCCGGGCATGAACTCGATTCAAATCCAAACTACAATTTATTTCATCAGACGAGATTTGCAGATACAAAAGAAGTATTTAACGAATGCAGTGAACAATTTGTTCGCACTTATTTAGATACAAGTGCTGTCAGAGGCGGCGTGTTTTTGGTTGCATCTGCGGTTCCTAAAAAGTATTTCGATGACTCTTTTGTCTTTATCATGAAATGCGATTTTGAACAGAAAGTCGCTTCTATTGCTGATACATCTACCTTGATCAAAAAAGTAGAAATGGCGATTACAACCAAAAACATGAAATCGATTCAATACCCGTTCATGCCAGAAGAAGGTATGACAGAGGAAGCCGAAGTGAAAATTCACCAATCCTCACACGCTCGTTATTTTGAAGACTTTCTAAAATTCGTCGAATACGGGGAATCGATGCCTGAAATCATGAAATCACAGGTCATGAATATGGTGCAGGAACATGTATTTGAAACATTTCAGGATGAAAGTGAAGAATTAAAACAATTTGAAGAGGACCTTGAAATATGGGAAGCAAGTGAAAAGCGAGAGATTCGGGAAACACTCGATACAGAACAGGTCACGCTAGCCGCTTCACACATTGTTGAACAAACCCCTGATATCACGATGAAGATGCGTCTAGGCGAAACAGAAATTAAAGGACTTTTAGCCGACTTCGGCCACTCGATTCATATCGCAAAGGTCAACAATCGATATGTCGTGCTCGTTGAAGCAGATCAAATTGTATTTGAAAAAGGAAGCACACCTGTTGAATTCCATAAACCCAATGGCTTGAAAGAGGTCGTCAGCCAACTCACGCAAAAAGCCTATGATTCAGACTTAGAATAAGAGAATATGACTGCCTCCTGCGATCAGCTGCATGAGGCAGTTTTTTATATAACGCTTTATTTCTTACACTGCACTAGAAGAAACATGCTGCCCGCTTCTTATCCACATGCTGACGAGCATGAAACTTATGATAAGCATCAGCCAAAAGACGCTGTTTGTTCCGAAAAACTGGATCAACGTATACCCACACAAAGGTCCTAAAGCAGCCCCCATATCTTGAACAAAAGAATAACTGGCGAGAAAGCGGTTCTTATCTGTTTGAGCAGAAGCTTTTTGAAAGGCAAGTGTATCGGTGAACGTTGTGACAATTGTTGCCATCAGTTGCATCAAAAGCAGCATCAATAGGAACCAGCCGCTTACCTTCAGCATGATCACAAGAAAACTGAGACCTCCAAATGAAAGAAACATCCAGCATAACATTCGTTCCTTCATCACAAGACAATCAAACCATTTGCCCGTTCTCGGTGCGAGAAATGGTTCCCATCCCCACCTGAGTGCTTGAATAACACCGCTTAAAGCTGAAGCTCCGATGACAAAGCCAAACAGAGTCAATTCATCTTGGTCAATCTTTGCTTCAATGACATGACTCAGCGTGGATGCGAATAAACCTTGGATGATCAGTGCGATCAGCATGCCTGTTATCAGTACTTTTACCACATCTCGTGTAAACCACTTCTGTTTGATGCCATGATACACCTGCGTGCCTTCTCTCTTTTCAATTTCATCCAACGATACATAAAAAATGCAGCCCATTAATGTGAGTAAGCCAAAGACAAGCGTCATGGACTGAAAACCGATCAAGCTGGCAAGGATTCCACCAAATAACATGCCAAATAAACTGCCAAGCCGGTAAAGCCCATTATAAAGACCCGTCAAATGTCCTTGTGAGCCTTCGTCTATTTCAGCCAAGACCCTCATCCCACTCATACGGAGTAACGTCCAAGCGAGACCCCATGCACAGCGGCAAATCAATAGCAGCCAAAATCCACTCATACCATATAATATCGTGGTCACTGACGCGATCATAATTGCGATCAGTACACCGGTCTTCATTGGGATATATCGATAAAGCCACCATACGACAGGTGCTAGCGGGATACGAATGAATCGGTTGATAGACAGCAGTAACCCCACCTCCCAAATGGATGATAAACCAATCTCTTTCCAATAGACCGGGAGAACAATATAGAGCATTGAATCCCCAATAAGGGCAAATGCTGTGATGAGCGCAATTGACACCACTTGCTTTTGACGACGATCCATTTTTTCTTCCCCCTTCGCTACCTTTACGATAAGGGATACCTTATAATAAATCTAATGAATGTTTTTGATTGAATCATCAAAATAATTGATAGGCGGTGCAAAGATGAATTTACATGCCCTCCGTATTTTTGCAAAGGTAGCCGAAACAAAAAGTGTCACACAAACGGCAGACGTGCTGTCTTTGACACAGCCGGCTGTGACAGCACAATTACGAAGCATTGAACGAGAGATCGGCTTTCGTCTTTTCAAACGAAACGGCCGGGGGATTACCCTGACGGAGATGGGGAAGATCCTGTATCCATATGCCCGGCAAGTATTCGAGGCGGAAAAAGAAGTAGAATATCAGATCACCCTTCTGCAAAACGGAAAAAAAGGAAGACTCAGAATTGCTTCTACCTACGTACCACTTAACTTTTTACTGCCTGATTGGCTTGCCTCTTTTAAAACATCATCGCCACAGACAGACATTGAATTAAAAAGCGGAAACTCCGCTCAAGTGATCGAAAGCCTGCTTCAATATCAATCAGATGTGGCGATCGCCGTAATAGAGGATCTGCACCACGAAGATCTTCACACCTCTCACTTGACTGATTTAAGTTATGACTTTATCGTGCCTGTGGATCACCCGTTAAATGGAACAACCGTCCCACTAGAACGACTGAGCCATGAACCTTTTTTAATGCGAGAAGAAGGCAGTTCAACGAGAGACAAGCTTTTTTCCCTTTTTACCGCTAAAGGAATTAAAAAACCGACCGTTGATTTACAATTCAGTGGTGTCCACGAAGCCATTCAAATGATCAAAGCTGGCTATGGCATCACCCTTGTTCCTCGTGACGCTGTTCAGCGAAGCTTAGAACGTGGAGAGATTGGGCGCGTGTATATCGAAGGAATTGACATTATCAGACCTGTTGTGGTCTGCAAACGGGCGAATGACCTTGAGGAAAATAGGACGGTGAATGCTTTTCTGCAAATGAAAGACATCGGACCCTTTATAGCACCTGACTCCAATTAGAAAAGTGCCTGCTTCAGCAACAGGCACTTTTTCTATTCGGATGGTTGAACTAGATCAAATGGGACCGCCTTTGAGGCTTTCACTAATTGTTCTGGTGTGATGAGTATTTCATTTCCCCATTCTCCTGCTCCAACGCCTAATATCTCTTCTTCTAATAGCGATGCTTCGATAATCGTGCGGAACCCTTCAGGCTGCCAACAAAATGGCGGAATAGAGCCAATCCGATAGCCTGTCACTTCAAGCACCGTGTCAGGTGATGCCATTTTGATATTGCGAGAGCCTGCGGCTTTCTTTAGTTTCCCTGATTTGATGTGCTGGTCAGCACCCACCATTACAAGCAGCTGCTCCCCTTCCCCTGTTTCAAAGATCAATGTCTTGATCATTTGTCTTTCTCTAAAACCAAGTGCTGCAGCTACATTCGCTGCACCCTTCTCTGTGTCGGCAGAAAATGTTTTGATGTCATACGGGATGCCATGCTTGTCCAAAAAGTCATGTGCTGGTAATTTTTTCAATGGATTGAACCCCTTTCCTTACGATGTTCTTTCATTTAGCTTATCACAATCCTCTCATCCTTAAGATGTATTTTTCAATGGAAAACCTCTGCACACTTCGTCAACATGCTATACTGAACTTGTTTTTGAAAAGGAGTCGGTTGGATATGGGAAATAAGTTTTGGTGTTATACAGGCAGTAAAAGCCTTCTCATGCTAAGTGATATTCTATTTTTGATGACAGTCACATTGGTTATTTATCAAGATACACAATCTGTCGCCTATGCAGCTGTATTTCCGCTCATAAGAACACTATGTCAGCTATTGGCTGGGCTCCTCTCTCCTGTTTTGACAGAACTCTTTCAAGCCAAGCGTCTATTGAAATGGGTCCCTCTTTTACGTATTGGAATGCTCGTCGTATTCACGACCCAATTTGATTTCTTTCAGCAGCACCTGATCTGGCTGTTTAGTGCGTTCGTTTTGATTTCCATCACAGGCGGGTTCATCAGCCCTTTATTACAGGCCATCATGCCGATGCTTGTGCCAGAAAATCAGCTTGTGAAAGCGAACAGTACAGCCTCCGTTTTTTATCAATCTGTTCAAATCGCCGGCTATTCGTTTACTGGAATGCTCGTCCTGTTGATTGGTCCATTTTATTTAATGTGGGCCTCTTGTTTCATGATTGTGTTGTCCTATCTATTGATCATCCCTGTTTTTTCTCTACTCAAGCAAGAAGACACGGTTCAAAAAGAAAATAAGATGAACGGGTTCAAGGATGGCTGGAAGATCATTTGGACAAACAAAACGGTTCGCATCCTGACTTTCATGGATGTTAGTGAAAATATTGCAGGTGCTTTGTGGGTCGGACCGGTTACGCTTGCCTTTGTCACACTTGTTTTAAATGAAGGTGCGGAATGGTGGGGATATATCAATGCCGCATATTATATAGGTGCCATTATAGGCGGACTCATGGCTGCATGGCTAAGTCAGTTTATTCAAAAACAACTTCTCCTCTTTATGGCAGCGGGCTCTTTTATTTATGCAGTGCTGACGATCCTATTTTCACTAAACAGCCTGCCATGGCTTGCATTGCTGCTTTGTATTTTAATGGGGCCTGCCTATCAAATTCGGGATGTTTCGCAGCAAACCATCCTCCAAACGGAAACGCCAGTCCATGAGTTATCAAAGGTGTATTCGGCTCAATACGTTCTCTCTTCTATGTCTGTCAGTTTATCTATTTTCTTTGTTGGATTAATTGCGGATACATTCGGAGCGAGATTTGTTTATTTGTTAGGCGGACTGTTTGTACTCATCTGCTCAAGCATTGCCATCACCACTTTCATGATGCAGAAAAAAAGAGCGGCTGTTTAAAGCAGCGGCTCTTTTACTTTTCTTTTAACATCGCAAACATGTCACGCGCCATTGCTTCTAGGATATACACAACGGGTGTCTGTGTAGTAATGTTGGCTCTATGGACTCGTTCGTCTGTAACGTAATAAGCAATATTTAAGTCAGAAATACGAGAAATTGTACAGTGCTGATTGTTTGTAATACTAATGATCGTGCTGCCTTCTCTTTTAAGTTTCGAAATATGATCAATCGTAATACTGTTCTCTCCTGATACCGACAGCACAATGGTGACACTATTGTCTAAATACTGCATATTCATCGGGAAAAACGGATCGTTGATGTAAAACGAAAATTTCTCCAGACTTGAAAAGTACCTTGCCCCATACTGCGCCAAAATACCAGAACTGCCCGTCCCAATAAACAGCACATTCTTTGCACCCGCAATGAGCTTCGCTGCCTCTTTGATCTTCTCCTCAAAATCTCCTTTAAGTGTCCGTTCGATAAATTCATACAGGAAATGCTGCGTGCTTTTCAAAGAAGGTGTTTGTTCTGCTTCTAAATACATTTTGAGCTTCACCTTAAACTCTGAAAAGCCTTCACAATTCACTTTTCGACAAAAGCGAAGGACAGATGAGGTCGATATATGTGCGGCATCTGCCAAATCACGGATTCTCATATAGACGACTTTTTCACTGTTTTCCATAATGTATCGGTATAAAGCGCTTTCTAGTTCATTAAAGCTGGAAATGACCTCACTTGAAAACATCTGACTTCCCCTTTCTCCAACAACATGACACAACACGTTTCTTTTATGTAACAAATCTCTAAATAGGGCACCCTTGCCTAAAGACGCTGAAACCGTTTACGCACAAGGTACTCTCACGATAAGCTATAGATGTACAAACAAATGATAAAAGATTGATTCACTCTATTATAACATTGTGCGTTACATTATTCGGAGGTGCAGAACATGGCAAAAGGATTAAAGGTTGTCACAATCGGCGGAGGATCAAGCTATACACCAGAACTTGTTGAAGGATTCATTAAACGGTACGAGGAATTTCCAATTAGCGAACTTTGGCTCGTCGATATCGAAGCAGGTAAAGAAAAGCTTGAGATCGTCGGAAATCTTGCAAAACGTATGGTGAAAAAAGCGGGACTTCCAATCGAGGTTCATTTAACTTTAGATCGCCGGAAAGCACTGGTAGACGCTGATTTCGTCACAACACAATTCCGCGTCGGATTACTGGAAGCACGTATGAAGGATGAACGTATTCCTTTAAAATATGATGTCATTGGTCAAGAAACAAACGGTCCAGGCGGTCTATTCAAGGGTCTGCGCACCATCCCTGTCATTCTTGAGATTGTGAAAGATATTGAAGAATTATGCCCGGATGCTTGGCTTGTGAATTTCACAAATCCAGCTGGTATGGTCACAGAAGCCGTACTTCGCTATTCAAACCACCGCAAAGTCGTTGGCTTATGTAACGTACCAATCGGCATTCGCATGGGCATCGCCAAAGGACTTGATGTCGACGCAAGCAGAGTCGAAGTCAGCTTTGCTGGATTAAACCATATGGTATTTGGACTGAACGTGTTCTTAGATGGCAAAAGCATCATGGATCAAGTGATCGAAGACATGGCAGATCCAAACTCTACGATGTCGATGAACAACATTCACGCCATTCCGTGGGATGCAGATTTCTTAAAAGGGCTTGGCGTAATCCCTTGTCCGTACCACCGCTACTATTACAAAACAAGTGATATGTTGGCTGAAGAAAAGAAAGCAGCAGAGAATGAAGGAACTCGTGCAGAAGTCGTCCGTGCACTAGAAAATGACCTGTTCGAGCTTTACAAAGATCCTGATCTTGATATTAAGCCGCCACAACTTGAAAAACGAGGCGGTGCTTACTACAGTGATGCAGCATGTAACTTGATCGCATCCATTTATAACGACAAGCATGACATTCAGCCTGTAAACACAATCAACAATGGCGCCATCAGTGACATTCCAAATGATTCTGCCGTTGAACTGAACTGTGTCATCACAAAAGACGGACCAAAACCAATTGCTGTTGGTGAAATGCCGGTCGCTGTCAAAGGACTTATTTCTCAAATTAAATCCTTTGAACGTGTAGCCGCTGAAGCAGCCGTGACAGGCGACTACAACACAGCTCTTGTTGCCATGACCATCAACCCGCTCGTCCCATCAGATGCCATTGCAAAAAGCATCCTAGATGAAATGCTAGAAGCACACAAAGAATATCTACCACAGTTTTTCAATAAAGTCGAAGCATAAAAAGAAGCCGCACTTGTCAAAGTGCGGTTTTTCTTATTTCCCGGCAAACAACTGATCCATCTGAGCACGGTCATAGTCTAAGAGCCAGTGCTGTAAACCTTCATAAACTGGACGCAGATGTTCTGGATCTGCCGCAATAAGATCACAACCTCGATCATCATATAAGTGGAAAATCATCTGTTTTGAGAGATTGATGAGATAAATGTCATAACCAAGCTTTCCTTTCATGATTTGATTCGGTTTGTAGAAATCCTCTTGGCATATGGCTTGTAATAGCGGGCGCAATCGAATATCTTGCAACTGACACTTGAGTGTAAATCTCTCTATTTTCATTGTTTCTTCTTGTTTTGGTTGTATATAGGTCAAACGCTCGTGACGCAATCGGTGACGCACTTGTCGGTATGCATATTTCTGATAAACTAGGAGCTTTTGCTTCGTTAATTCATGTTCATGCTGCGTATAGACATCCGTGACAAGTAGAATATCGTCTTCTGGATCAAAAGCATATCTGATAATTTTTAAAGCCCGATCGCCTGCTTTTTCTAATACAACCGATTCTTCTCCTAATGACCAATCTGCCACTTCAAAGCGAAGACCAAAAGGCCACTTATAAAAAAGAGGCGGCGCGAGGACAAGTTCAGGAAAATGACTTTTTAAAAAACGATTGGTTTGATCGCTCATCTCATGTCCTTCCATTGGTTTTATTTCTTATTTTACCGTTGAAACTGATGGAAATTCAATTGGAAATAAACTGTCATTTCTTATATGATAGAAAGAGATGGAGGTGTGACCAATTGAAAAAATGGTTTTTACAGGTATTCCTCACCGCATTGATCACGATGTGGATACAGACTGGACTTGATCAGGCGAACATCATTCAAATCAACAATGTATGGGTCGATGTCAGCAGCTGGATCCTAATCTTCTTTGTCATCTACGCACTTTTTGAATGGACTGCTCACGTCTTAGTAAAACGGAAAATCGCTCATCGCTGAACATCTCTTTTTACAGAGATGTTTTTTGTTGAAACTCTTCCTGCACAAGTTCATGAATGACGCCCATTCCTGCCTGACTTCCGGCTGCTGCTGCAAGAACAAGCTGAGCAGGTCCGCCTAAATTATCACCACATGCAAAAATACCGCTGACGGTTGTACGCCCAAGAATATCTGTTTCAATGCCCCCATTTTTCGTCATTTGACAGCCTAGTTTTTCAGCAAAAGGGGTTGACTGCTTGAAATCACTTGCGACAAATCCGCCTTCTCTTATCACTATCTCCCCATTTACAAGCTGAAGAGAGCGTAGCTGACCATTGTCATGATGGATCGCTACAATTGGCACATCAATAACTTGAATAGAATGTGCTGATAGCAGTGCTTTCTCCTCTTCAGCTAACACTTGCTGTCCATTTGTAAACACAATCAAATCCTGTGTCCAATTCGAAAGAAGTTTCGCCATATGCAAAGCGCGCTGGTTCTCTGCAATCAGGGCAAGTGGCTTGTCCTTCAGCTCCCAGCCATCGCAGAAAGGACAGCTAAACAACGTCTTTCCATACACTTCATGAATCCCGTTGATCTTTGGTAATATGTCCTGAAGTCCTGTGGCCAAAATGATTTTTTTCGCTTCGAATCTTTCTCCTTCTTGTGTCAGTAACGCGAAGTTATCCTCATGATTTTGTATCTCCACAACTCTGCTTCGTTTGATTTGGATATTGGGGTAGTTTTGAAGATCCGCTTCTCCCGCTTGTCTGATCTCAAACGGTGTCATTCCATCGTTTGTAATAAATCCATGTGATTCATGAGTCACTCGATTTCTTGGCATCTCGTCATCGAATATCATGACCTGTTTTCTGCCCCGCCCCACAACAAGAGCTGCATTTAATCCGGCTGGCCCGCCTCCGATAATGGCACAATCTAATATCATATAAACCGCTCCTTTTCATCCAAGACTTTAAAGACTCTTAATATCTATAATTGGTTCAAAAAAATCACATGTTGAAAAATGGATTTTTTTCTGTCTGCTCTATTTGGCTTGCAATATCAACTAACCGCTTTTGACTTAACGTCTCCTGCATTTTCGTTTCAACATCCTGCATGACTTGTTCAATTAAACAGCCATCGTGAGGCATGAAAGAATCATGTGCTAAGGAACAACGAAATAAATGGGTTTGTCCTTCTACCGCCTGAATGACGTCTAGAAACGAAATGTCCTCCTTCTTTTTCAGAATGGTGTAACCACCTTTTGCGCCAGGTGTTGATTCAATCAATCCCGCCTTCACAAGCTTTGTTAAAATTTTAGATAAATAGGTAGGTGAAAGATCTTGCATCTTGGCGAGAGGCTCAACGCCTATTGCTTTCCCCTTTGGTGCAAGGGTTAAAAAGACCATCGTATGAAGCGCATAGTTGGTCGCTTTAGAATATTTCATAGAAACATTCCTTTCTATCTATTGTAGACCTTTTATATCTGTAATTGATCATAAAAGATTCAAGAAGAAAAAGCAAGTATTGTGGATCTGCTTCTTTTTCATTCCACATTTCGCATTTCCTTCCGATAATAGAAGTAAGCACGAATAAAAGCTTGATGAAGACTAGAAGGAGTGAACAAAATGTCAGATCAACAGCACAATGCAGCACACGAAGAAGAAGAGGAATTTAACGTATACGACATGCTTCCACCCGCAGGAACAATCATTGGCGAAGCAACAGAAGAAGAAATGGAAGCTGCGGCAGCATTAGAAGTGAGACATTACGCCTTTATGCGTCTGCAAGACTCGTACATTCAATTTGATGGTTCTTCTTATAAAGAATTGCTTAAAGACTTTCAAGAACTAGAATTTGATTCTGCAAAATTTTGGAGAGCCATCGCCCGACGCCTGCAAGTCCCATACGAATGGCCAATCCGAATCGACCATGCAAACGGCCCTATTTATATTGGTGAAACAGAAGATAGCCGTGATGTTGAGGAGAGTGCAGAGTAAAGGAATTGGTGACCCCCTTTTGGTGAGGGGGTCTATTTTAAAATTGATAGATCTTATTCCTCTAAATCAAATTCCAATGCGATTGATATATTAAAGACAATTTGGGGCATTTCATCTAATTCTGATTGATTCAAACGCTTCGCAAAACGACGTGCATGCTCGACAACATCAACATGCTGCTTAATCATTTCGTCATTCATTATAAAGATCGTATTGATTGCCCAGCCAACAGTCGTTAACATTTCTTCGTCCTGAAGGGTATCCATATATGTTTCTACTTCAGAAAAAATCCACTTGATATCATCAATTTGTTCCACTTGGAAATTCGCGATTTTTGAAAGTTGCTCAGGGTCTTTGGTTAAAAAGATATCTTTCACTTCTTCTTTTGATAATGGTTTATTCTGTTTTTCATATTCAGCCAGCCATTCTTCATCTGACATTTCATCTTCTTCACTATCCTCTGCGGTATAATGCCCCGCAATCAATTCATCAAACGAATCCGTTAATTTAAAATCCGTTTCATATTCTAGATCAAAGTAATGAACTGACGGATGTTCCTTTGTTTCTCTATAATCCAATGCGATCCACGTATGACCATCCCCACAAATCAGTACAAGCCCCTCTGGCAATTCCCATTCTTCTATTAAATAATCACTATCCATAATACCTTCGCCTTTGGCAATTCCTCTTAAATGATCAAATGACACATGATCCTCTGCCCATCCATTCGGCTGGTCTGTTGGAAAAGCATTATGTAGGGTATAACCGCCATTTTGTTCGAGGATAAGCTTCTTATATGTATCAGGCAAGGTGACGCCTAGTTTCTTTTCTGCTTTTGCAATGCCTTTTTCATTGATTTTCTTAAATGTCTCTTCACTTTCTCTGTCTGTGTCCCAAAATGGTTTCAAATAAAATACCTCCAATTGTTATTTCTATCTCATTTTACCATTTGAGAAAACTAGTTTAATAGTCCTGTTCATAAAAAAAAGAAGGGTTACCCCTCCTCTTGTTGATCATGATTGTTCTTGATTTCTCGCTTCAAATTCATCTAGCATTGCACGCACTTCATCTGTTGATGATGTGTTCATTAATTGGTTTCTTAGGAAGCTCGCTCCTCTGAACCCTTTCACATAAATCTTAAAGAAACGATGAAGTGCCTTAAATGGACGCAAACCTAATGAAGAATATTGATCATGAAGATCAAGATGTAATCTTAAAAGACCTAACAGTTCGTCACTCGTATGCTCTTTCGGCTCTTTTTCAAAGGCAAATGGGTTATGGAAAATTCCGCGCCCAATCATCACTCCGTCTATTCCATATTGCTCAGCGAGCTTTAAGCCCGTTTGACGATCAGGAATATCACCATTGATCGTCAAAAGCGTATCAGGTGCTACTTCATCACGCAGTTTTTTTATCTCAGGAATAAGCTCCCAGTGCGCATCTACCTGGCTCATTTCCTTTCTAGTACGAAGATGAATCGATAAATTCACAATGTCTTGCTCCAAAATGTGTCTGAGCCAACCACGCCATTCATCGACCTCTGTAAACCCTAGTCTTGTTTTCACACTAACAGGTAATCCCCCTGCTTTTGCCGCTTGAATCAGCTCTGCCGCAACGTCTGGACGAAGAATCAATCCACTACCCTTCCCATTTTGCGTGACATTTGGGACAGGACAGCCCATATTAATATCAAGTCCCTGAAATCCTAATTCCGCCATTCCAATACTCATTTGTCTAAAGTTCTCAGGCTTATCTCCCCAAATATGAGCAACAATCGGCTGCTCATCCTCTGTAAACGTTAAACGGCCTTTCACACTTTGAATGCCATCAGGGTGGCAGTAGCTCTCACTGTTCGTAAACTCTGTAAAAAACACATCCGGTCTCGCCGCCTCACTCACAACATGACGAAACACAACATCTGTCACTTCTTCCATTGGTGCTAATATAAAAAATGGCCGTGGTAAATCACGCCAGAAATTTTTACTCATCTTTCATCCAATTCCTCTCATGACATAGCGCCTTATGGGCATGTCCTTCTGTAAATTCTTTCAGCAATTTTTATCATTATATACTTTAATATGAACTAGGCAAAATTGCAAAAAAGGACATTTCATAACTAAATGCGGGAAGCAAAAATAAAAATATCCCGATATCGATGTTTTTCACGAAATCGGGAAATCTAAATACATTATTGACTTTTTACTCATTCCGAATGTAAATTCTATCAGTTTGGGATTTTTGGTATAAAGAGGTTATAATCGTTTTTGGGATATAATAGTCCCTCAATTTTCGATATGGTTTTTTTACCCATATCGAAATTTTTCACCACTCTTCTTTTGATGAATCCAATTTCTTGTGGTGTATTATTTTCTAATATCAATATAAAAATTCCTTGAAGTTTAAAAAACTCTGTGCCGAATGCTTTTGTAGAAAAAACACGAATTTTATTTTGTTGCTTTTCTCTGTAACTAACTATCTCTTTTTTGCATAGCTTAAAAAGTCGATTGAAATGGGTTTCAAAAATAACTTGTAGGACTGAATTTCTAAGACCATCAAAGAATTCTACAGAGTACATGATATCTTTGTCTTTTCCTTTCATCGCTAATTTTTGAATAAGTGCTCTGTTATTTTTTGAAAAAGGGTAATTCTCTTTTGATTGCATGAATTCTTGAACATTTCTCTGTTGATTTTCTATAATAGCTTTGTGCTGATGAAGATAAGGTATCATTTTGGTACTGTGCAACCGGTAAAAAACATTCATCCAAGCTCTATATAAATCAAAAGAATTAAAATTTCCAGAAATACTCTTCGAAGGTAGTCTTGAAAACATTTGAAGAAATGAATTTTCCAAATCTCTTCCGAGTTGAGTGCTCTCCTCAATTAATAAAAACACCTCTTTACAATCATGTAATTCAGTAAAACTTTCTTGAAAATAACTCTCTTGTGTTGAACATAAAGATTCAATTTTTTTATAGGCAAGTCCAAAACTATAATAGTGTTGAAATGAACAAGTCTTAATCGCATCTTGATACAGTGACCATGCTTCCGGTGATAATTTACTCTTTATGTCGTTATATCTTAGTAAGAGAGTCTGTCCAAAAGCGGATTTAGATAATTTGTTTCCAAAATGATAAGAGTCTAATAACGTGTTTATATCATTCACCTTCTTCCAAACTTCTTAACCTATAAACAATAAACTCTCCTAAAAGTATATTTGCAACCAAAACATCCCCTGGATTTATCTCCAATTTATCCTTTTTTCCATGTACCAAATCATTACGATATTCTCTGACCTTCCAAAAATTACTGAAATCTTTATCAGTTATTGGAATAGATAGTTGACTGATCAAGGTTTGAACTTTAATTTTTAAAGGAGGCTCTTTAAGCATACCTAAACTCTTTTCTTTTATTTTTTTTGAATATTCTTCTGTAAAAGTATCACTTTGTTCTTTTAATAATTGCTTTAACAATTTTTTGAATTCCCTAATAATTTCATCAGGCAAAAAAGGATCGGTTTCAATTTTATCAACCAAAAACTCCATAGATATGTTTGTATAAATAACCTTATCTTCCAAATCTTCTGCTTTCCAACTTCTATTTAACCACTTTAAGGCATTAAATAACTGCTTATCTAATATTGATAGCTCCTCGGTTTGTTTTTTGTACAATATTTCTTCATACCAATCCAATTCGTTAAAAACCTTTACAAATTTAGAATCGACGTCTAAAGAATTATTTTCCCAGGTGTCTTTAGAATCCCCCAAAATGTTTTCTATCCCTATTAAACTCTCCGCATAATAGAGTGAAGAGCATTTAGGATTTTGATATAATCTTAATCTATTCCATTCATTTATCTCATTACCTAAGTTGTATAAATTAAACACTCTTTCATTTTTGGATAGCAAAATTATCATATCAATTGCATCTTGAATTTTCTGTCTACCCAATAAAAAGGCATCATATGCATTATCTGATTCGACTATTGTTTGGGCAAAAGTATCAAACTTATCGAGTGCATTATGATTGTATTTCTCTTCAAATCCCTTATACATATCTAAAGCTTGATTCTTAGTTAAGAATGTTACATCTCCCAAACCAAATTCAAGAGTATTTAATAATAGGTTTTCTATTGGCAGCAACACAAGATAAGGACCAGATTTTACTCCAAAACCCTCTATTTTAATATCTTCCTTTAATATTCCTGAACTCCTCAATATCGCTTGTAATGGCGAATGCGGGTCTGAACCTTGAAAAGAAAGAACATCCATCTTCTTCTTGCTTAATTCATGTATAAATGAGCTTAGAAAAATTGTTATTCCATTTGTATTTTTTTTCAATTCATATATTGTTCCTGTATACTCTATAGAAATATCATTTATCCAATACCTGATAACCCAATCAGCAGAAAGATGTATTTTTTTCAACTCCTGAATAACATTTTGGTTACTTTCAAAATCAAATTTCCCAAAAATCAAACCTAGACTACTTGATATAAGTAAAGCTTTATGTGGACTAAATAATTTACCTTTACTTAATACCTCACAGCTTCCACTTATTATATTTCGCTGTGTTGATGTCAGAATAGATAAATTTTTATAAGTATAAATACCTTTTTTTATTTTATTTTTTTCAATATATTCTATAATTTCATCAACTGGCTCAATAACTATTTTCAGAGTATTATATTCACTACTTAAGAAAATGCTAAGATTTTTAAGAACGCTACCTAAATTTCTAATCTCTACAGGAATAATAGAATCTCTGATGAAATCAAAACCACATATCATATATTTTTCTTTGTTTTTCTGCTTAAGCACCAAATAATTCAAAAGAATACTTCCTTTAGAAAATAGCATTGATAAAATCAACTCATTATTTTCAAATCCGTTGTATGGGAAGCTATACTTATTTAAAAAGAGTGTTTTGTCAAGTGGGTTTATCATTTACTACCTTCTCCTTTTATATCAACTAACGTCAAAACTTCTCCCTCTTCAACTCTCGAGATCACTAAATTTATTCGTATCATCTATTATATACTTTCTCATAACTAAGTGAATCTATATCAGAATGTTCAATAAATTTCTGCCACTTTTGGAATTCTAAAATTATGTCCAGTTTTCCATTTAGTACTTTCACAAAAAGGCGATTGAGTAATTTTTATCAATAACTGGGAAAGTAATATTATTCATTCGTGAGAAGAAAAACTTATTGAAAGAATTGAAATAAAAAAGTTAGTCCGAGAATCCATTACTGTTTTTCTCGGACTTTTATATACTCTTCTATTTTTTTACAAGCAACGCACAGCACTCCACATGACTCGTATGCGGAAACATATCCACAGGCTGCACTTCCTCCGTCACATACCCACCATCTTCAAGAATACGCAAATCACGAGCAAGCGTCCCAGGATTACAGGAAACATACACAACACGGTTCGGTTTCATCTTTAAAATCGTATCAAGCAGTGCTTCATCACAGCCTTTTCTTGGTGGATCGACCACTAGCGTATCTGCTTTGATGCCTTCTTTGTACCAGTTTGGGATAACGGTTTCTGCTTCGCCGACTGCGAATTCAACGTTGTTGATTCCGTTTAAGGCAGCATTGCGTTTTGCATCTTCAATCGCTTCTGGCACAATTTCTACGCCATAGACTCTGCCTGCTTTTTGTGCGAGAAATAAGGAAATTGTACCGATTCCGCAATACGCATCGATCACGGTTTCTTCTCCTTGCAGCTCTGCATATTCAAGCGCTTTGTCGTAAAGCACCTTTGTTTGGGCTGGGTTCACTTGATAAAATGAGCGGGCTGAAATAGCAAATTTGATGTCGCCAATCGTGTCATAAATGTATTCTTCTCCCCATAAAACGGTCGTTTCGTCTCCAAAAATGACATTTGTCTTCTTTGAATTCACGTTTTGCACAATTGACCGAACGTGTGGGAAGCGTGCTATAATCTGCTCAATCACTTGCTGCTTTTGCGGAAAATCAGCCGTTCTTGTGACAAACACAACCATCATTTCACCTGTTGCCATGCCGTAGCGAACCATGACATGACGCAGCCAGCCTTTATGCCGCTCTTCGTTATATGCTTTGATGCCAAACGCATTGCAGATGTCTTTTACTGCCTGTACCACTTCGTCATTTTCTGATTGCTGGATCAAGCATTTTTCCATATCAATGATTTCATGGGTACGCTGCTGATAAAATCCAGCAACAAGTCCGCCTTCCCGTTCGCCAACTGGTACTTGTGCTTTGTTTCTGTAGTTCCAAGGGTCTTCCATGCCGAGTACAGGATGAACTTTTACACGGCTCATATCAAGCTTGCCGATCCGCTCCAATACGTCCTTTACTTGTTTCTGTTTAAAAAGCAGCTGGCCTTCATAGCTCATGTGCTGAATTTGACAGCCTCCGCACTGCTTATAGATAGGACATGGTGCATCTTGCCTGTGCTGACTTTCCTTTGTCAGCTCCATGAGTCGTCCAAAAGCAAATCCTTTTTTGACACGTGTGACTTTGATTTTTCCTTGTTCCTCAGGGAGGGCATTCGGTACAAAGACAGGGAACCCTTCGATTTTCGCTACCCCTGCACCTTCGTGCGTTAAATCTTCGAAGGTTACATTGTAGTATTCATTCTTTTCAACAGGCGGTTTCATTTTCACCAATTTTATCACCTCATTTGCAAAGAAAAACTTGGTCGCCATAAGGAACCAAGTTTAGTCTTCACCCTATTTTTTCAGCTGTTGCTTTTGGCACAATAAATTCAATATGGCGATACAGATTTTCAAATTCACCTGGCAGCATGCCGCCGTATTCACCATCTAAATTTAATTGCATTTTATCTTTTACATCTACCTTTACGCGATTCGCTTTTGCGTAGATGACATTGTTATCATGAATATGCTCGCCTCGAAGTGCAAGACTGACCACTCGAATGGCTTCTGCTAGATTGACCTTCTTTAGAATGATCAGGTCAAACATCCCATCATCTAGAATGGAATCTGGTGCGAGCTTTTCAAAGCCGCCTACTGAGTTTGTTAGTGAAACAAGAAACAGCATGATTTCTCCATGAAACAATTTGCCGTCATATTCAATTTCGACTTCTGTCGGGCGAATGGAAGGAAGCATCTCCATGCCTTTCAAATAATACGCAAGTTGTCCTAGCATGGTTTTCAGCTTACTAGGCACTTCATAGGTCAGCTCTGTTAATCGGCCGCCTCCCGCAATATTAATGAAATACTGTCCATTCACTTTACCAATATCAAGCGGCTTTGCTACACCATCAATGATGGCATCTGTCGCTTTTAAAATATCTTCTCTTGGAATACCAAGTGCTCTTGCGAAGTCATTGGTCGTTCCAACTGGAATGATTCCTAATTTTGGTCTTTTTTCAAGCGGTGCTAATCCATTGACGACTTCATTAATCGTGCCGTCTCCACCAGCTGCTACAATTAAATCAAAATCTCTCTGTGCGGCTTTTTCGGCTGCTTGTGTTGCATCTCCTGCACATGTCGTCGCATGACAAGATGTTTCATAACCAGCCTGTTCAAATTTTTGCAAAACCTGCGGTAAATTCTTCTTAAAGAGTTCACGTCCAGATGTCGGATTGTATATAATTCGAGCACGTTTCATTCATCATCATCCTATTATCATTATGCAATCTATTTTCACCACTAACAACCTTTAATTATACTATGAGATTTGAAAATGGCAACAGAACAACCCCCTAATATTTGAAATCTCACGGTACGTTTCCCTCAGCAGATCAGCATTCTGATAAGATAAAAGAAAACGATGAAAAGGATGGTATGCCATGAAAAAGCCTGTCTATTTCAACCATGACGGCGGTGTTGATGATCTTGTGTCCTTATTTCTACTTCTTCAAATGGAACACCTGAAAGTGATCGGGATGTCTGTGATTCCTGCTGATTGTTATTTAGAGCCTGCGCTGAGCGCCTCTCAGAAAATTATTGATCGTTTTAGCCCATATGAGATTGAAGTAGCCGCTTCCAATTCTAGAGGTGTGAATCCATTTCCAAAGGAATGGCGCATGCATGCTTTTTATGTAGATGCCCTGCCGATTTTAAATGAAAAAGGCGCTATTGATACAAAAGTATCTAAGCTTCCTGCACATCTTCACCTGATTGAAACGGTGAAAAAGTCAACCGAACCTGTTACGCTGCTCTTTACAGGACCGCTTACAGACCTTGCACGCGCGTTAGAGGAAGATCCTTCCACCTCAAATAAAATTGAGAAACTGGTGTGGATGGGCGGCACATTCCTTGAAAAAGGCAATGTCGAAGAACCAGAGCATGATGGAACAGCAGAATGGAATGCTTTTTGGGACCCTTATGCTGTGAGCACCGTATTTCAAGAGCGTTTTCCAATTGAAATGGTCGCACTGGAAAGCACGAATCAAGTCCCGCTCACACTCGATGTCCGTCAACGATGGGCTTCCCTTCGCTCTCACATCGGGATTGACTTTATTGGACAATGTTATGCCTTTTGTCCGCCTCTCATTCATCACGAAACGAACTCGACTTACTACTTATGGGATGTGCTGACCACGATCACTCTTGCATCCACCTCATTTACCCGTTCAAAAGAAATGAATGCAATTGTTTATACCGAAACACCAAGACAAGGACGTACTGAAGAACATCCAGATGGAAAATCGATTCAAGTCATTGACCACGTTGATCGAGATGGCTTTTTCGAGGCCTTTGAAGAGCTTATGAGAAAAGCGGTTTGTCAGATTTCATCATAAAAAAGACCCGCTTATTAGCGGGGCTCAAATTGTTGACACAGGGCTAAAATGAACTTGATTTTTGCCCTGTGGCTTCTTTTCAGCGTGATAGAAAACCTTTGCAGCCTCTAGGAAGGACGAGTACCGGCGCGGAGCGAATTTGACATTCGTGAGCACCGGCACGCAGGACTGACACCGCATGCGAGGGTTTGTCTACACGCTGAAAGCCCCGCTCATGAGCGGGGCTTCCTCTTACTCTTCTTCAGCGTACTTTTTCTTACGTCTAAACTTGCTTAAGATTTCATACACGATTGGCACGATGACCAATGTGAGAAGTGTAGAACTTGTTAAACCGCCAATAACGGTGACGCCAAGTCCTTTTGATACGATCTGACTTCCGCCTTCAAAACCTAATGCGAGTGGCAACAATGCACCAATTGTCGCAAGTGCCGTCATTAAGATTGGGCGTAATCTTGTTGTACCTGCTTCAAGTAAGGCTTCTCTTGTTGAAAGTCCTTCTTTTTCTTTATGAATCACTCGGTCAATCAAGACAATGGCATTTGTTACAACGATTCCGATCAGCATCAGCAATCCAATCATGGCATTTAAGCTGATGGTTTCTTTCGCTACAAACAATCCAACGAGTGCCCCAATAATCGTAAATGGAAGTGAGAACAGAATCGCAAATGGTGCAAGACCTCCGCCAAATGTAATGACGAGAACGAGGTATACAATAGCAATCGCTGCAAGCATTGCGAGTCCTAGCTGTGTAAAGGATTCCTCAATATCCGCACTTACACCGCCTGTATCAATCGTAACGCCAGATTTTAAATCAAGCTTGTC
This sequence comes from Bacillus sp. FSL K6-2869, assembly GCF_040869405.1. Taxonomy (NCBI): domain Bacteria; kingdom Bacillati; phylum Bacillota; class Bacilli; order Caryophanales; family Bacillaceae; genus Bacillus; species Bacillus sp. FSL K6-2869. Next base: position 704,637 of record NZ_CP152035.1, on the reverse strand, counting down.
AACTTTCTTCTGGACATCTTGTGTCACACTTGATACGTCGTCTGTTGTCATGTCACCAGATACTTCAGCGTAAATCTTCCCATCACGCTTTGTCACAGTGTTTGCTGTTGTGCCATCTTTCACTTTCACCACATCGCCAATTCGGACTTGTTGTCCTGTTGGTGTTGTGATCTTTTTATTCTCTAGATCTTTTTTACTCTTGTATTCATCTTTTTCCGTTTGAAGCTTCACATCTAGTTCTTTGCCGTCCTCTGTTACTTTCGTCAACGTTGTTTCATTACTTTGAGGAGCGATCGCCTGTGCGATTTGTGAAGCGGTCAAGCCTAGTTTCGCCAGTTTTTCTTGATCTGCATTAAACGTATATTCGTCATACTTCTCAGATAAGCTTGTGCTGACGTTTTTCAAGTTCTTCTCATCTTTTAAAATGTTCTCGACATCTTTGACTGTGCCTTCAATATCACTTGCTTTGTCACCGTACACATAGTACGTCACTGTATTGCTTGCGCCAGCAGATGAGAAGTCTTGTGATTTCCACTCCCCTTTAGACGTTTTGTCCTGCAGGGCTTTAACCACACGATCTTTTTCTTTATCAAAGTTCGGTGTGTCATCGTCGTATTGTACGAAGAATAATGCACCGTTAGAGTTTCCACCAACACTTGCTGTCAGTGCATTTGAAGAGCCTAATGAATATTGAACCGTATTGACATGATCCCGTTTCATTAAGTAATCTTCTGCCTTTTTCGTTTCAGCAATGGCTTGTTCTCTTGTTTGTCCAGGCTCTGGCGTGTATGTCACCATTGCCGTTTTTTCTGCTTCCTGTGGTAAGAAGCTGACACCGACAAGTGGTGCGAGGAATAAGCTTCCGATCAGCATCAAAATCGCAATTCCTGACGTGATCCATTTATGGTTCAATGTCCAATTGAGTACACGTCTATAACCACCAGCAAGTTTGCTTGGTTTGTGTTCTTTTACCTTTTTCGCTTTGCCGTACAGGTTCTTTTTAAATAGGCTGTGAGCCATCATTGGAACGATTGTAATGGCGACAAGTAGTGAAGCCATTAGAGCAAACACAATGGTTAATGCAAATGGGATGAATAGTTCACCAATCATTCCACCCACTAGCGCTAATGGCAAGAATACCGCAATTGTGACAATCGTCGAAGACATAATCGGAATAAACATTTCTTTTGTTGCTTCTCTAACGAGTGCTTTGCCTTTTAACGGTTCATCTTTTAACGCCATTCGTCGATAGATGTTTTCTATGACGACAATCGAGTCATCGACAACACGTCCAATGGCGACTGTCATGGCACCAAGTGTCATGATATTTAATGTGATATCTAGCTGATTTAATAATAAAACAGCAATCAACAGGGATAACGGAATGGAGATGATCGAAATTAATGTTGATTTGATATCTCGAAGGAACAACATGATGATAATGATCGCAAAGATTGCTCCGATGATCGCCTTGTTCAGCATTGTGCTGACAGATTCTTTAATCGGCTCTGCTTGATCATATGTCGTGCTGACTTTGATTCCTTTATTGTCTTTTTTGAATGTTTCAAGTTCTTTTGTGACTGCTTCTGCTACACTCACTGTGTTGGCATCAGAGCCTTTGACAATTTGCAGACCGATACTGTCTTTTCCGTTCGTTCTAGAAATCGATTCTGCATCTTTTACGACTTTAATATCTGCAATCTCAGAAAGTTTGATCGTCGGCAGCTCTACCGATTGACCGCTTGCTGCATCTGCACCAGTTTGCTGCTGAGCTGCTGCCTGCTGCTGACTTGCACTTCCAGCCTGTTGATCAGCACCTTGAACTCCTGCATTTCCTGAGCCGCTAGAAGGCGCTCCAGCTCCTGCGCTTCCCGCACCGCCGCTTGCACTTGGTGTAACAGGAATTCGCATGTTTTTCAAATCTTTAACACTTAAAATATTGCCATCCACTACGACTGATTTTTGCTTGTTGCCAAATGTGTATAACCCTAAAGGTACATTGACATCAGAGCCTTTAATCATGTTTTGGACAGTTTCTTCATCTAAACCATATTCCTTTAATTTCTTTTGTTTAAAAGAAAATTCTACTTCTTTGATTTGTTGTCCAGAAGCTTCGACAGAAGAGACACCATCTAAGCCTTGAAGAGAAGGAATAAGGTCATTTTCCACTTTTTGTGTCAGGTCTTGTAATGATTCTTTATCACCAGAGACACTAAGAGCTAAGATTGGAATCGCATTGATGCTAAAACGTGCGATTTTTGGTTTTTCTGCATTTTCTGGGAAATTGATATTGCTAATGGCATCTTCAATTTCCTTCTTTGCTTCATCCATATCTTTATTGTAATCGTACTCGATTTGAATCGATGAGGCATTTTCAAAAGAATTAGAAGTGACCACATTCACCCCATTGAGATTTTGTATCGACTTCTCAATTGGATCTGTCACCTTATCTGATACTTCGTCCGGCGTTGCGCCAGGATACGTTGTAGAAACCGTAATGACTGGAGTGTTGATATTTGGGATTGATTCTTGTTTCATATTCAATCCGGCATATAGACCAGCAACTGTTACGATAATCGTCATGAGCCATACAGCGAACTTGTTCTTTAATACAAAATTGATGATCGAATTCATTATGTCCTCCATTTTCCTTTATGTATTGACTGACTGGTCATTCTATATCATAATAAACGGTGATATACAATGCCGTCAACCATTTCACTTGCGTTTGACGTAACATTCTAAAGCTGAAGGGGCCTTATTTCATGAACGAAAAAAAAGAAAAGATCATTAAAGCAAGCATTCAGTTGTTTGCGAAAAAAGGTTTTTCTTCTACGACCATTCAGGAAATTGCAGATGAATGCGGAATTTCTAAAGGTGCATTTTATTTGCATTTCAAATCAAAAGAACAGCTTTTCAACAGAGCGTTTGAATATTATATCGACACGTCTATGCAAAGTATTGAAAAGATTCGAAAAGAAAATCAACATCTTGCGCCTAGAGATATCTTTCAGAAACAAATCGCTGAACAGTTCCAGCACTTTGCTGAGAACAAGGATTTTATCATTTTGATCCTCAGCGAGAACATTATTCCGGAAAACCAGCAAATTAAAAAGTATTCCAAAACGGTTAAAAAACAGATGAATGATGAAATCCAAATTTCTATTTTGACCACGTATGGACAGGAGATCGAACCATATATAACTGACCTGTCAGTCATGATTCAAGGAATTATCCAATCTTATGTGCAGGTACTGCTTTTGCAAGATCAGATGCAATTATCATGTGATGAGCTCTCATCCTTTATTCTCGACCGATTTGATGATTTGGTTCATGGGCTTCTCCGTTCTCATGCGAAGCCGATTCTAAAGCAAAACATTTGGGATGATGAAGCGCCAAATGTCGCTACTCTTCAAGAAGAGCTTCGATTGTTAAAATCTGAGCTTCTGCTTTCGGATGATACCCTTGTATCCATTGAAGTTATTGAAGAAGAATTGGCCAAAGCTGAGCCTCGCAAGCCGGTCATTCAAGGGATGCTGACAAATTTAGAAACGTGTGAGGACTCCGCTGTCCAAAGAGCTGTGGAACAATTGAAGCTATTCCTCCAATGACAATACGTGGCGATGTTCACTTTAGTTCACCTTTATCCCCTTCGAATATGTGCTAAAGCTTATGCTTCATTATAAAAAAAGAACCAATGAATTGATATACGGCGGTGGTCTGAATCTGTGATAAGACCCTGTCATATCCATCAACAAAAAAAACCGCCTCTTCCATGAGGCGGTTTTTGCGATTTATCGTTTTTTGATTTCTTCAAGAAGAATCTTGTTGACCATCGGCGGGTTTGCTTGGCCCTTCGATGCTTTCATGATTTGTCCGACTAAGAAACCAATTGCGCGGTCTTTTCCATTTTTGAAGTCTTCAATGGATTGCGGGTTGTTATCAAGAGCTTCTGTGACAAGTTTGAGCAGTGCACCTTCGTCAGAAATTTGGACAAGTCCTTTTTCTTTGACGATTGTTTCTGCGTCGCCCCCATTTTCAATAAGTTCTTTGAATACCTTTTTGGCAATCTTAGAAGAAATCGTTCCTTTTTCGATAAGCTTGATCATGCCAGCCAGTCCTTGCGGCGTTAGCTTCGTATCTTCCAGCTCTTTTTGAGCCGAGTTCAAGTAGGCAGATACTTCACCCATGAGCCAGTTTGATGCTTGCTTCGCTTCAGCACCTTCTGAAATGGTCGCTTCAAAGAAATCAGACATTTCTTTTGTCAGCGTCAGTACCATTGCGTCATATGCAGGAAGTCCAAGTTCATCAATGTAGCGTTTGCGGCGCTCGTCTGGAAGCTCTGGAATCGATGCTCTTACGCGTTCTTTCCACTCATCATCAATATACAGCTCCACCAAATCTGGTTCTGGGAAGTAGCGGTAATCATCAGAACCTTCTTTGACACGCATGAGGATCGTCTTTTTAGACGCTTCGTCATAGCGGCGAGTTTCTTGTTCGATCAAGCCGCCAGAAAGCAATACTTGCTCTTGGCGTTTTTCTTCGAATTCAAGACCTTTTTGGACGAATGCGAATGAGTTCAAGTTCTTGAGCTCTGTTTTCGTTCCAAATTCTTCACGGCCGATCGGACGAAGAGAAATGTTGGCATCACAGCGCAGTGAGCCTTCTTCCATCTTACAGTCAGAGACGCCTGTATATTGAATAATGGATTTTAATTTTTCTAAGTAAGCATACGCTTCTTCTGGCGTACGAATGTCAGGCTCAGATACGATTTCAACAAGTGGTGTTCCTTGACGGTTGAAATCGACGAGTGAATAACCGTCGCCTGTGTGCGTCAGTTTTCCTGCATCCTCTTCCAAATGAAGACGTGTAATACCAATTCGTTTTGTTTTGCCGTCTACTTCAATTTCAATCCAGCCGTTTTCACCGATCGGTTTATCAAATTGAGAAATTTGATACGCCTTTGGGTTATCAGGATAGAAATAGTTTTTACGGTCAAATTTTGTATCAGTTGCAATCTCACAGTTCAGTGCCATTGCTGCTTTCATCGCAAAGTTCACCGCTTCTTTGTTCAGCACAGGCAGTACGCCAGGATAACCAAGATCGATGACACTTGTTTGCGTATTGGCAGCCGCACCAAAAGGCGTCGGTGAGCTTGAGAAAATTTTTGATTGTGTTTTGAGCTCTACGTGGACTTCAAGTCCAATTACCGTTTCAAAGTTCATTCTGATTCACCCCTTACAGTTCAGGTTTTGCTTTATGATGATCTGTTGCTTGTTCGAAAGCGTGAGCCACGCGGTAAACCGTTCCTTCATCAAAGTGTTTACCGATGATTTGCAGTCCTAGCGGAAGACCATTTGCAAATCCACAAGGCACACTGATTCCTGGAACGCCTGCAAGGTTAACAGGGATCGTTAAAATATCGTTTGCATACATTGTGAGTGGATCGCTTGTCTTTTCACCAATGTTAAATGCCGGAGTTGGTGTTGTTGGTCCTACAATGACATCATACTTTTCGAAAACATCTTCAAAGTCTTTTTTGATCAGCGTACGGACTTTTTGCGCTTTTTTATAGTATGCATCGTAATAGCCTGAGCTTAGAGCGAATGTGCCAAGCATGATGCGGCGTTTCACTTCGTCTCCAAAGCCTTCAGAACGGGTATTTTTATATAAATCAATCAGGTTGTCTGCATTGTCTGTACGGTAGCCATAGCGAATACCGTCAAAACGCGCAAGGTTTGCAGATGCTTCTGAAGATGAAAGCAAGTAGTAAGTCGCAAGCGCATATTTAGAATGCGGAAGAGACACTTCTTCCCATGTCGCACCAAGTCCTTCTAATACTTTCAACGCTTGAAGAACAGACTCTTTTGCTTCTTCGCCAACACCTTCACCAAGATATTCTTTTGGCACAGCGATTTTCAAGCCTTTGATGTCGCCAGTTAATGAAGAAAGAAAATCTGGGACATCGACATTTGCACTCGTTGCGTCCATTTGATCAACACCAGAAATCGCTTGAAGAACATATGCGTTGTCCTCAACATTACGCGTAATCGGCCCAATTTGATCTAATGATGAAGCAAATGCGATTAAACCGTATCTAGATACACGGCCATACGTTGGTTTAAGACCAACAACACCACAGAATGATGCCGGCTGGCGAATAGAACCGCCTGTATCTGATCCAAGGGAGAATGGTACTTCTCCAGCTGCAACAGATGCTGCTGAGCCACCACTTGACCCACCTGGAACTGTATTTAAATTCCACGGGTTCTTCGTTGCTTTGAAGCCTGAGTTCTCCGTAGAAGATCCCATCGCAAATTCGTCCATGTTTAATTTACCGATTGTGACAGCTTCCGCTTCTCTTAAGCGGTTCACAACGGTTGCATCGTAAATAGGATCGAAGTTTTGCAAGATTTTACTTGATGCCGTTGTACGTAAATCTTTCGTCACGATGTTATCTTTGACACCGATCGGCATACCGAACAATAGACCAAGCTCGTCCTTTTCACCAACGGCCTCGTCCAATTCTTTTGCGTACGCACGTGCTTTCTCTTCGTCCAGCGCTAGGAATGCTTGTACTTTCCCGTCTACTTCATGGATTCGTTTATAAGACTCGTCCACTAAATCAGAAACAGACAGTTCCTTTTTATGTAAAAGCTCTTTTAATTCAGAAATTTTGTGGTCAAACAGTGACATGCCTCAGGCCTCCTTTAGTCCAAAATTGATGGCACACGAATATAGCCGTCTTTATGATCAGGCGCGTTTTTGATGACTGCCTCAATGGAAAGACCTTTATTCGGAACATCTTCTCTCATGACGTTTTTCATTTTTAATACGTGTGTTGTTGGTTCAACGTTTTCCGTATCTACCTCGTTTAACTGCTCTGCAAATGAAATGATGCTATCAAGCTGTTCTGTAAACATCTCAGCTTCTTCTTCTGTAATCGCAAGCCGTGCCAAATGCGCAACATGCTTTACTTCTTCTATTGAAATTCTTGACATGCAGGTTCACCTCCAAAAATGATACGTGTTCGTGGTCATGATCATAAGTCATATACACTTTATCATATCAAATTTTACTGTTCTAAAGCAACTTTACGAGGTCGCCCAGAAAGGCTTTGTCCACTAATATGTCATTGTGGTGCAGCCATTGTCTAAAATATTCATCAAGGTGACTTTTATTTTTCAGAAAATTTTTTCTTTTATTTAATTTAGTAAGCGCTTACATATAGACGCTTATCACGCATACACGTATTTTTTTGTCTGATGAGGATGTTTAAGAAGGTTGATCACTTGGGAATACTCTGATAGGTTAAGTAACCATAGCAGTGAGCAGACAGTTCAATAGGCTGCTCTTTGTATATTTTGATTGAGGTGATGTCAAATTAATACGAAAAAGGTGATATGGAAACATGAGTATTGAGATTGTAATTTCTCTATCTATTTATTTTATTGGAATGCTTGCTATTGGCTGGTATGCATTCAGAAAAACAAATGACTTGAATGATTATATGTTAGGCGGACGCGGGTTAGGTCCTTATGTAACGGCTCTATCTGCTGGTGCAGCTGATATGAGTGGGTGGATGCTGATGGGGCTTCCAGGCGCTATGTATACAACTGGTCTTTCATCTGGATGGCTTGCTGTTGGTTTAATTAGTGGGGCTTACTTAAACTATCTATTCCTAGCGCCACGATTGAGATCGTATACAGAAGTTGCTGATGATGCGATTACCATTCCAGACTTTTTTGACAAACGGTTTAAAGACTCATCTACTTTATTGAAAGCTGTCTCAGCTGTCATCATTATGATTTTCTTTACGCTTTACACCTCATCAGGTATGGTATCAGGCGGACGCTTATTTGAATCAGCGTTTGGTGCTCATTATATGTTTGGTTTAATCTTAACTTCTAGTATCGTGATTTTGTACACACTATTCGGCGGCTTTTTGGCAGTTAGTTTAACTGATTTTGTTCAAGGAGCTATTATGTTTTTAGCATTAGTGCTCGTGCCGATCGTTGCCTTTACTCAATTAGGTGGACCTGTTGCCACATTCAATGATATTCAACAGATTGACCCTAAATTGCTTGATATTTTTAGAGGAACGAGCGTCATTGGCATTATTTCCTTCCTCGCTTGGGGACTCGGTTACTTTGGACAGCCGCACATTATTGTTCGCTTTATGGCGATTACGACTGTAAAAGATTTAAAGCCAGCACGTCGTATCGGTATGAGCTGGATGATTGTGTCTGTCATTGGTTCACTATCTGTCGGTTTAGTCGGCGTGGCGTATGTTCATGAAACAAGCACCACTTTGGCAGACCCAGAAACCATCTTTATTGTGTTTTCTAAAGTGTTATTCCATCCATATATTACTGGATTTTTACTTTCTGCCATTTTAGCTGCAATTATGAGTTCAATTTCTTCTCAGCTGCTTGTCACTGCAAGTGCGATGACAGAGGATTTATACCGTACATTCTTTAGAAGAAAAGCCTCTGACAAAGAACTTGTGATGATTGGACGTATCTCTGTACTAGTCGTAGCGATTGTTGCCATTGGTCTCTCTCTAAACCCAAGTGATACTATTCTTGACCTTGTCGGTTATGCTTGGGCTGGGTTTGGATCTTCATTCGGTCCAGTCATCTTGTTATGTCTATACTGGAAACGAATGAATCATCATGGCGCTTTAGCCGGAATGATTGTTGGGGCTGTTGTCGTTCTCGTTTGGATTTCAACAGGCTTAAACAACACGACTGGATTGTACGAAATGGTTCCTGGATTTATTTTAAGTGGTTTGACTGCTATTATTGTCAGCCTCTTAACAAATAAACCGTCTAAAGCTTCTAAAAAGCTGTTTAGCAAAATGGAAGACCATCTCGAAGAAGAAACAAAATAACTAGACATGAGGAGTCATCTGCATTATGCGGATGACTCTCTTTATTTTTAAATAAAATGCTTTTCTTTCTCCCGTTTCTGAATAAAATAGAAGTTGTGCAGCCATATGGGCTGTGAGAAGATCATATACATGATGTGAAACGTACATGAAGTGAAAGGAGCGATACGCATGTTTTGGACAATTGAATGGGATACGGTCTTAAAATTAGCCGTTGCCACCTTAATCGGTTTGATCATCGGTCTTGAACGCGAACTTAAGAAAAAGCCGCTTGGGCTGAAAACGTGTATTGTCATTGCTGTCAGCTCCTGCGTATTAACCATCATCAGCATTGATGCAGCCTACAATTTCCCTCGAGTCTCTAAGCTTCAAATGGACCCACTCAGGTTACCGGCGCAAATTATATCTGGTGTTGGTTTTATTGGAGCAGGTGTGATTCTTCGCAAAAGCAATGACGTCATCTCAGGACTTACGACATCTGCGATGATTTGGGGAGCAGCAGGACTTGGGGTTGCAACAGGTGCAGGTTTTTATAAAGAAGCCTTCCTTAGTCTTTTCTTTATTCTTGTCAGTGTGGAATTTTTACCTTGGCTGTTCCAGCGGATTGGACCCATTCGCTTACAGGAAAAAGAAATCCGCATCAGAATGTCACTTTCTGATCGAAACCGCATGACAGAGATTTTAAAAGAAATGAAAGCACTCAATATTCGTATTCATTCTGTACGTATTGATGATTTAAAGGAAAAAGACTATCCGATCATGGAAGTACGTGTTCGCGTACATAAAGACCGCTATACAACCGATGTGTACTTTGATATTAAAGATTTAGAAGGCGTTGTTGGTGTGAAGTGTGATACGGTGTAGGATAAAAAGCCCCTTGCTATGTGAAACAGCAAGGGGCTTTCTATTTATGTTGTTAGCTGATGAAAGTCAAAAGGCGTAATTGGGGTTTTGTCCTCAATCTCCTTTCGAAAACGCGCCAGCATGGCACTTTCGTCAGCACTTAGTGTTCGGAGATCAAATGCTTGATGTAAAAGCCCATAAATAAGCATATGACGCAGCATAAGGAAATCTGGTATTGTCGCCAGCCATGCGTCATCAAGCTCATTCTCCTGTCGATAGCCTTTGAGAAAATGGCTCATAAATTCACCCGTAAATTCAGCTTTATCCTCATACGGAATCACCGGATACCAAAGAACGTTGTATAGCAAAATGCTTATATCATTGATAAACCAGTGATACCCACAATCATCAAAATCAAATGCAATGATTTCTCCCTGATGATAATGGAAGTTCCCGTGATGTAAATCCGCATGCACCAGTCCATAGACATCCTTGGATATTCGGAGCTGGTGAAGCTTTTGCATCAGTTCATCTTTTCTCTGCCACACAACCGTTTGATCAGAAGGAATATACGTTTCAAGCTTTAATTGCTCCTCCTCATACCACTCTTGACGCTTATAGCGAGGATCTTTCACTTGATATTGTTTAGTCGTTTGATGCATACGCCCAGTATAGGCTCCTAACGCTTGAAACAACTGTCCATTCCAATCTGCGTCGGTCACTTTTCTGCCAGGCGCCTTTTCGTACACTCTCAGCAAAAAAGCGCCTCCTGCTTGATCGGGAATCGCTTCAACATCTTTTCCTCTTGCGGATAAAACCGGTTTAGCTACTGAGATTCCATGTTGAGATAAATACCGAATCCAGTCCATTTCTCCTAGAATATAAGTGCGGGAGCGGCGAATGGTATGGGTAATTTTCAATATATAACTTGACCCTTTTTCATCCGTATATTCATACACATAATTTTCTGCATCGGCTAGAAATGTGACCTGTTCTGGCTGAAAATGATAGAGTAGAGCCGCTTTCTTTAAGACCATTTGTTCATCGTATCGTGCTTTTACTTCTTTATGCATGCTGATTCTCCTTTTATCGTCTTTTTACTTATACATGACGGTAATCAGCATTTATACGAGCATCAACATACCTGCCTTTCCTTTTGGTTTCTTCACATACTTTGACAAAAGTTGAAAAATTCCTCTAATTATAAATAAAAAACCGCCAAAAGGCGGTTTTCAGATTGTTGACAAAGGGCTAAAATGAACTTGATTTTAGCCCTTTGTCTTCTTTTCAGCGTGATAGAAAACCTTTGCAGTCTAGGAAGGACGAGTATTGGCGCGGAGCGAATTCACATTCGTGAGCACCAGCACGCAGGACTGACAAAGAATGCGAGGGTTTGTCTACACGCTAAAAACCGCCAAAAGGCGGTTTTTATTTAGTCATATATATGGACCGTTGGTTCTTTGTCTTCAGCATTTTTTGTGATGAGGGCTTCTTGCTGATCAGAAGAGGTGATGTTGATTTCTATATTGGTGCTCTTATAGTAATCCATGACTTCACCTGTTAAGTATTGCGTGAATGCCACGACTTCTGTTTTTCCGTAGAATTGCATTGGAATTTCTACTTTCATTTTTTGCAAGTTCCCGTTTTTATAGAAACCTTTGCCTACCACACCTGTGTAATTCGGGAAGTAGTCTTCTACCTTTGTCTTGAAGCGGTCAAATCGCTCTGAATCATCTTTGTAGCTGCTCTTGGCATTATCTGAAGGGAAGAAGACATTCTCTTCTTTAATCGTATCCCAACTACCAATATCAGCTGATCCTGCTTTTACATCGGTTTTAGCGATGAAGTTTCCTGGAACAATAGATGATTTTGGTGCTTGTTTATAAAGGGCAATCATGACTGGGACTTTTTGCAGTCCGTCCATTTGACGAAGTCGTTTAATGACTTGTTCCGCAATTTTTTCGCCCTCTGCTAAAAGTTTCTTTGAATTCTTCGATGAATCGATGGTCACCTCTTGCTGAGGATCCCCGATATTTTCGCGATAATAATAGACAGAGTTAAGCGCAAGACCGATGACAACCCCGCCAAGCTGTAAGCTATTTTTATCTTTTCTGATTAAGTAATTATGTTCTAGCATGGAAGCTAAGTAGATTGGACTATTTTCATTTTTTGACTTTGTTGAACCTGAGTTTGGAAGAGCAGGGTTTAAGCCTAAGTTCTTAAAGTCTTTGTCTTCTTTTTCAGCTTTTTTCAGATCACTGCCTGTTTTTTTACGGGCAAGCCAGCTGAGAACAGTATCTTCATCTAAATGCTGTCCTTCTTGGAACAGATAGTCGTTTGTATTGAATGATTCTGTTGCCAGGCGCATGAGTCCTGTTTCAAATTCATCAATGTCTAAGCGTGTATTGAGACGCTCTGCTGTTAGTCCTCTTGCCGCTCCTTGTTTAAACGGCAGCACCATTTTGTAATAGGAATCAGAGATGTTGTACATTGGGATGATCGCTGTTTCTTTCGTTTCATCCGTTTTTTGTGTGACCTCTTCCTCATCCTTTCCCCCAAAAGGTGCACACGCTGACAATACCAGTGTGAGCATTGTCAGCAGCAATAGCAACTTTTTCAATAGAAAACACTCCTCTTATTTCTTTAGCTCCTCGAGCATTTTGGCTTCGTCCCAAATTTCAATATTGAGTTCTTCTGCCTTTGTCAGCTTACTTCCAGCTGCTTCGCCGGCAATGACTAAGTCTGTTTTTTTACTTACGCTACCTGCTAACTTGCCACCTAATGCTTCGATCGCTGCCTTTGCATCATTACGAGACATTTCTTCTAATTTCCCCGTCAGCACAATCGTTTTTCCTGCAAAGTAGGAATCACTTTCTTCTACTTTCACCGGTTTTGGCCCAGTGTAGGTCATATTGACCCCAAGTTCTTTTAGTTCATTTAGCAGATCTAGTATTTCTTCTTTCTCAAAGTACGTGACGACTGCATCGGCCATTTTTTCACCAATTTCATCTACTTCAAGTAATTGTTCTTTCGTTGCTTGTTTTAACTGATCGATATCCTCAAAGTGCATGGCCAACGTCTTCGCTGCTTTAGAACCAATAAATCGAATACCAAGTCCAAATAATAAACGTTCAAGAGAGTTTTCTTTCGATTGCTCGATCGAACGCAGTAAATTATCGACTGACTTTTCGCCCATTCGTTCTAGCTGAATCAACTCTTCTTTTGTTAAACGGTAAAGGTCTGATACACGAGAGACAAGCTGTTCTTTGAAAAGTTGTGTAATAACTCGCTCGCCTAGCCCATCAATATTCATCGCATTACGAGACACAAAGTGAATGAGTCCTTCACGTATTTGAGCGGGGCATTGTGGATTGATGCACCGAAGCGCCACTTCTCCTTCAATTCTGACCAGCTCACTTTGACACTCTGGACATTCAGTCGGCATGTGAAACGGCTTTTCTTCTCCTGTTCGCTGATCAACAAGGACCCCTGCAACCTCTGGGATAATATCGCCCGCTTTTTTGACAATCACTTGATCAAAAAGGCGGATATCCTTCTCTTTGATTAAATCTTCATTATGAAGAGAAGCACGCTGCACTGTCGTCCCTGCCACTTTTACAGGCTCAAGAATCGCTGTTGGGGTGATGACGCCAGTACGCCCCACACTTAGTTCAATATCAATCAGCTTCGTCACGACTTCTTCGGCCGGAAATTTGTACGCAACAGCCCAGCGTGGACTTTTTGCTGTGAAGCCTAGTTCTTCTTGCTGAGCCAATGAATTGACTTTAATGACAATGCCATCGATTTCGTATGAGAAATCAGCACGCTTTGTTTTCAGTGTTTCAATGAGGTCGATCACTTCTTCAATGGTTTGGCACATCCGTCTTTCTTTGTTCGTTTTAAAGCCAAGCTCATCGAGAAGATCAAGTCCTGCGCTTTGCGTTTCAACACCAATTTCATCAAGCTCCGCTATACTGTAGACGAAGATATCAAGGTTTCGTTTCGCTGCAATTTTCGTATCGAGCTGACGAAGTGAGCCAGCAGCCGCATTACGCGGGTTCGCAAACGGCTCTTCTTCGTTTTGTAATCTTTTTTCGTTAAGGGCTTCAAAAGAAGGTTTTGGCATAAATGCCTCGCCTCTCACTTCAATCGACAGAGGCCGATTGATTTTGAGCGGGATGGAACGAATGGTTTTGAGGTTCTCGGTAATATCCTCACCTGTTGTCCCATCACCCCGCGTGGCACCCCGGACAAACACACCATTTTCATAACGGAGAGAAACAGCGAGTCCGTCAATTTTCAGCTCGACATTGTAAGCGACGTCGTCACCGACTGCTTGACGAACCCGGCGGTCAAAATCAAGAAGGTCCTGTTCATGAAACGCATTGCCGAGACTGAGCATCGGAGTACCATGACGTACTTTTTGGAAGGCGTCTAAAACAGCTCCTCCTACTCTTTGCGAGGGTGAATCCGCTGCTTTTAAATCAGGGTATTCTTCCTCCAGAGAAATCAGCTCACGCATCCGCGCATCATATTCAGCGTCAGGAACACTTGGACGATCCAGTGTGTGATATTCGTAGTTGTATTGATTCAAAATCTGGTGTAGTTCCTCGATCCGGCGTTTCACTGCTTCTTTATCCATCTGCTTCTTCCTTTCACTTCATCCGTTTTGTCAGTCCTATCAGTTTATTGCTTTTCGATTGGCGCAAATGCGGCAAGGAGACGCTTAATGCCTGTAGGGCTTGGGAAGGCAATATCAAGCTCTGTACTATCTCCACTACCTTTTACACTCACAACCGTGCCAACGCCCCATTTTTTATGAGCGGCTTTATCACCGACAGCCCAGCCAATGCTGCCGCCGCCTGTGTTTTGAATGGTTTGCGTTTGGGGACGTGAGACAGGCCCTCGTCTTTGCGGTCTTTCTCTCGTTTGGCCAAACGGTGTTTTCGTTTCTTTTTTCTCATTTAGGTTGTCCAATAAATCAGCTGGTATTTCTCTGATAAATCGTGATTCCATATTCATGTTCGTCCGGCCGAATAACGTTCTCATCTTCGCACTTGATAAATAAAGCTCTTCTTCGGCCCGTGTGATCCCTACATAAGCAAGACGGCGCTCTTCTTCCATCTCGGCATCTTCCATTAGTGAACGGCTGTGCGGGAAGACGCCTTCTTCCATTCCCATTAAGAACACAACAGGGAATTCAAGTCCTTTTGCTGCGTGGAGGGTCATTAAAATGACCGCATCCTGATCTTCTTCCTCAGCCTCATCCAGCTTATCAATGTCTGCGACGAGGGCGAGGTCTGTCAGGAAGGTGACAAGTGATTTATCTTCATTTTGTTCTTCAAAGTTTTTAGTGACCGATAGAAACTCGTCAATATTTTCTAAACGGCTTTGTGCTTCAATCGTTTTTTCAATCTTCAGCGCTTCACGGTAACCTGTTTTCTCTAGGATCTCTTCCGTTAATTCAGTGACAGATAAATAATCCTGCATGTTTGTCATTTGGTCAATGAGCTGTTTGAACTCATCAAGTGCATTGGCTGCTCTTGCACTGAGTCCAATGAAATCCACCTGACCAAGTGCTTCAAACATAGAGAGATCATTCATTTCTGCGTATGCGGCAATTTTATCAACAGAAGTCGCCCCAATTCCACGCTTTGGTACGTTGACAATGCGCGCAAAACTAATGTCGTCATCTGGATTTGACACAAGGCGTAAGTAAGCCAAAATGTCCTTGATCTCTTTTCTGTCATAGAACTTCGTGCCGCCGACGATGTTGTATTGAATGTTTGCCTTCATTAACGTTTCCTCTATGACACGTGACTGAGCGTTCGTTCGATAGAGGATCGCAAAATCAGATAATTTACGCTTGCCGCTCTGATGGAGCTGACGAATCTTTCCAGCGACAAATTGACCTTCACCGAATTCATTATCTGCGCGGTAATAGGCAATCTTCGCTCCTTCGTCATTTTCTGTCCAAAGGTTTTTTGGCTTACGGTTTGAATTGTTTTGAATGACCGTGTTTGCGGCATTCAGAATACGTTTAGTTGATCTGTAATTTTGCTCAAGCAAAATCACTTCACTGGACGGATAATCTTTTTCAAAGGAAAGAATGTTTGTAATATCCGCTCCACGCCAGCGATAGATAGACTGATCCGAGTCACCGACCACACATATATTTTGAAAACGCTGAGCGAGCAATTTCACAAGCATGTACTGCGCTCTGTTTGTATCCTGATACTCATCGACATGAATGTATTGGAATTTTCGCTGATAGTGTTCTAATACTTCAGGGATCCGCTCAAACAGACGAATCGTCATCATAATAAGATCATCAAAATCGAGTGATTGGTTTTTGAGTAATCGTTTTTGATAATCTGTGTAGACGTCGCTGACGACTTGATCGTAAAAGTCACCGGCTGTTTTTGCGTATTCCTCTGCGTCAATGAGTTCGTTTTTTGCACTACTGATTGAACCTAAAATGCTACGTGGATCAAACTTTTTAGGATCGATATTTCGTTCTTTTAAAATGTTTTTAATGACTGAAAGCTGGTCAGATGTGTCTAATATAGAAAAGTTGCGATTCACACCAATACGGTCAATATCGCGTCGTAAAATGCGCACACACATGCTGTGGAACGTAGAAATCCAAATGTCATCCGCACCAGGCCCTAAAATGGCTTGTACACGCTCACGCATTTCTCTTGCTGCTTTATTTGTAAAGGTAATCGCTAAAATATTCCACGGTGCCACATGCTTTTCTGCCATTAAATACGCAATTCGATGCGTGAGCACTCGTGTTTTTCCACTACCTGCTCCTGCCATCAGTAGCAGCGGCCCGTCTGTTGCTTTGACCGCTTCTTTCTGCGCGTCATTCAGCCCTTCTAATAGATGATTCGATATTTCATTCATTTCATTCACCGCCAATTCGAACTTATGTTCTATTTTAACCCGTTTCGTCTTGTTTGACTATGATGACTTTTTCACTGCGTCGACTGTCTTTAACGCTTCTTTAAAATTGTCATAAATGACGTTTCCCACTACGACAACGTCTGCGTGCTGTGCAAAGTCTTTCGCCTGCTCTTCGCTTTCAATACCGCCGCCATAAAATAGAACCGTTTCATGTAGCACTGCTTTGGTTTCTTTCACAAGCTCTATGTCTCCAAGCGTCCCGCTGTATTCTAAGTAAAAGATGGGCAGTTTCATCAAGTGCTCTGCCACTCTCGCATATGCCCTTACGTCATCTATATCCAGTGACGTATTGGCCTCTGTCAGCTTAGCCGCTTTACACTCTTCGTTTAAGATGACATATCCTTCCGGCACAATCTCTTCCATTGACATCAAATCACCGTATTCCTTCATCGCATCCTTATGCAGACCAACAATCCAATCAGGATGAGCGCTGTTTAACACAGTGGGGATAAAATACAGGTCAAAGCCAGGCACAATCATCTCATGTGTCGAGATTTCAAGGACACATGGCACAAGAAAGCGGCGCACCTTTGACATCAGTTGCAGCACGTTGTCTTCTGTCACGTTGTCACTGCCGCCAATCAAAATGGCATCCGTACCGGATTCACAAATCGCTTCAAGTTGTTCATCGGAAATCTCTTTATTTGGATCGAGTTTAAAGACATGCTTCCACTCGGTAACATCATACATGAAAAACGTTCCTCCATTCGTTTCATTCCATTTAAATATTATAACAAAATCAGACACCGCAAAAAATGGGTAACCTCCTTCAGCTAAAAGTTTCATTCTTTTGAAAATAGTCGATTTTCACTTTAGGCGAGGTGAATGGAGACTATATGAAAAGCTCCACTTCAAGAGGAGCCGAGGGAGATCAATAGATGGATGCTGAACTGAAATGAGAGCTACTTCATCTCATCACATGATATTATACATGAAAGGAACATTTTACTATCGACCAAGCAGGTGAATGATTTGAAAAGAACCATCACATATGATCAAACGATCGACATCGGATACATCTATCTCATCCCGCCTCGAATCGGGACAATCAAAGAAACCATTGAATTAGACGTAAATGAATGTGTGAACGTAGACATCGACAAAGAGGGCCGAGTGGCTGGGCTGGAGTTATTTGCAGAAGAAGCCAAGGTGTTGAAGCACACACCCGTTTATGAGGACGAGCTTTCGTTACGTTTTACGGATCAGGAAGTTCTCTCAACCTATCATTTATCGGGCATTGAATTTCTTTTCTCGACGCCTGATCACGAAGGGTTGATCGGTTTTACGATTGTCGATCCTCTTCGATATCACATCAAAAAAAAGACAAGAAAAAACCGTTTTGAATGGTCAAAACGGTTTTTCTAAACTATTGTCTCACTTCATTAAAATAATGGACGGATGTCATGGCCCCTTCATCGACCATCTTGTTGTCTTGAATATCTAACGGATCAGGGTGACCAGCTTTTTCAGGAACCTTTTCATCTGATCGGAACATGCTGATCCATTTCTTCAGATGCTGTTTATTTTTAACCGCTAATAACACAGCACCTCCAACTCCTAATCCAGCAAGTACATACGTATTTGGACGCTTATTCATGTTTGTTCCCTCCCCTTTTGATCTTATTTTTAAGTTACCCTGCCTTTTCATTTCTAAACGTCACAGTATGTTGTTCTTGCCATGTGGTTTCTCTTTGACCGAAAAGTGGAATAACAACAACAATGAAAGAGAAAAGAGGGGATATGGATGACAACGACTTTCATTGTCATAGGCGCACTTATTGTGATTTGTTTGATCGTACCTGTCGTGCTATTACTATGGATTTGGATGAGAGATGAAAAACAAGAAGAACACTCTGTCCTGCGGAATTATCCGGTCATTGGAAAATTGCGGTTCATTTTTGAAAAAATAGGACCTGAGCTTCGCCAATATCTCTTTCTCAATGATCGAGAGGAACTTCCTTTTTCAAGAAGAGAATACGAGCAGGCCGTCATGTCTGGAAAATACAACAGCCGGACAATGGGATTTGGTTCAAAACGTGATTTTGACAAGCCAGGTTATTACATTCGAAACGTCCTCTTTCCAAAGCAGCGAGATGAATTGCGCATCGACCAATCAGAAAACATTCAAACAAAAGTGTATCAAATTGATCAAGATAATTTACTTAGAAGAAGTGAACATACGAAAGAAGTTGAAGCAAAACCTTATTATCTCCATGAAGAAGATGTACAAATCATTGGTGAACATACATGCCAAAAACCCTTCCGCGTCAAGGGATTGATTGGTCAATCAGCCATGAGCTACGGCTCCTTAGGCGACCGGGCGATTACGGCTCTATCCTCCGGCTTAAAAATGGCTGGCGGCACATGGATGAACACAGGTGAAGGCGGGCTTTCGCCTTACCATCTCAAAGGGGGCGCCGATATCATTTGCCAGATTGGGCCTGGTTTATTTGGGGTTCGAACAGAGGATGGCGCATTTTCATTTGAAGAGTTTAAGAAAAAAAGTGAGCATGATGAAGTAAAAGCCTTTGAACTTAAGCTAGCACAAGGAGCGAAAACACGCGGGGGACACATTGACGGTGAAAAAGTCACAGAAGAAATTGCCCAAATCCGCAAACTGCCGCCGCACCAATCCATTGACAGTCCGAACCGGTTCGAGATGTTTCACTCCATTCCTGACATGCTTGATTTTATTGAACAACTGCGAAACATCGGCGGAAAACCAGTTGGAATCAAGCTAGTTGTTGGACATAAAGAAGATATCGAGGAGCTTGCTCTCTATATGAAAAAAAGTGGAAAACATCCTGATTTCATTACAGTGGATGGCGGAGAAGGTGGCACAGGTGCTTCCTTTCATGAACTGGCTGATTCCGCAGGCCTGCCCATTTTCACCGCACTACCGATGGTCCATCAAATTTTGAAGAAATATGGGGTTCGAGATCAACTCAAGCTGTTTGCGTCTGGTAAACTTCTCTCCCCTGATAAAATCGCCATTGCCCTTTCCATGGGAGCGGATTTTGTGAATATCGCACGAGGATTGATGTTCTCGGTTGG
Source organism: Bacillus sp. FSL K6-2869 (assembly GCF_040869405.1). Classification (NCBI taxonomy): domain Bacteria; kingdom Bacillati; phylum Bacillota; class Bacilli; order Caryophanales; family Bacillaceae; genus Bacillus; species Bacillus sp. FSL K6-2869. The sequence continues at coordinate 684,881 of NZ_CP152035.1, read as the reverse complement.
CTGTATTCGGGCGCAAGTATGCCACACGAATAAATGCCCAGTTGGGGTTGCCACGACAGATCCAAAGCTGCAAAAAGGTTTATCCATTGAAGAAAAGAAATACCGCGTCTGCAATTATATCCTGTCCCTTAGAGAAGGTTTGTTTAATTTATGCGCAGCAGCTGGAATTGAATCACCTATTCATTTTAACGAAAAACATATTATTTTTAGACAAGAAAACGGTCAGACAAGTGAAGTCCCTATGTTCTCAGGCACAGAGCAGTCTGTCTAGCTTAAAAAGGTGCGTTTCCGCACCTTTTTTCGTTGACATTCTTGCTCAATCACGTATAAAGAACTTAATAGATCTTTGATAAGGAGAAAGAGTATGCGTGAAAAAAAGGTCCGCGGTATGAAACGAAAGACTCAACAGATCATAAAAGAAATGAACGCAAATACGCAGTCGTTTCCGGAGAATGTTTCTGACTACTGGCACCTGCCTCTACCAGCGGCTTATGATTTTATGACTTCCAACAGAACACCGAAAAAGATCAAACGTCTATGCATTCAAACTCTATTGAATAGAGCTGAGCATCTCATTGATTTGAAACCAAACGACGGGGACATATATCGTGTCGTGGTCGCAGTCGATCTGCCTGGATTATGGCATTCACAAATCATTGTGTTTAAAGGGGATTCTTATGTGAAAGATTTCTTCAACAGACAAGATGAGTATCAGACATGGCTTCCCCTTTCTGATCAGAGAAATATTCAAAAAGATTGGGATTTATCTGTTCCGCAAAATATGCGAACTATCGGTTTTAAGGAAGTAATCACTGATGACGATGAAGTGTCCTATGAAGGTGAACGATGGTTTATGGGGGAACTTGATGACATCAAATAGAGCCATTTCAAATGAAATGGCTCTTACTTGTTCAACTTCAAAACGACAAATCATAAAGAATGTTTGCAGTGAAAGCTGCTTTATTTTGTTTCGTCCGTTGCTTGTTGCTCTGCTACGCGGTCAAGTGCCATCGTATAGGCATCATTTCCGTAGTTCAAGCAGCGTTTGACACGTGAGATAGTGGCTGTACTTGCACCTGTTTCCGTCTCAATTTTATGATACGTATTTCCCTCGCGAAGCATACGCGCTACTTCAAGACGCTGTGATAAAGATTGGATTTCATTGATGGTGCACAAATCATCAAAAAATCGATAACATTCTTCCAGGTCTTTAAGGGATAAGATGGAGTTGAATAGCTGATCTAAGCTTTTGCCCCTTAATTTATCAATTTGCATCTTTATACATCTTCTCCTTTACTATTGGCACACCGCTCCGCACTGACTTTTCCGAGAAAGCGGTATCTTTCCTGACTCATTTTTTTCAACCTCAGCAATGAGCTTTGAACGAATCATGACAGGTTTGGTTCTACGCTGAAAATGCCATCAGGTTCTTTCGTAAGCCGAAGCTTCTTTATCGTAAACAAATTCGACAAGTTTTGTCATATTCCTTGTGCGACAATCTGACAAACTTGTTTGCCTCCGATATCTAGAACACTTCTGCTCTGTTAAGTCTTTCCCTAAAAAACAGTATGTGTAGAAAGCTTGGCGAGGACGACAAACCTGCGCCCCGCCTTGCTTAATTATTCAAAATATGTTGGTCGGCCAGCGTAACCGACAGATTCATTTTACAATTGGGCACTTCATTCGTCATGTCAAAGCCCTATGCTTTGTCACCATATCTAGCAGCGAAGAGATCTCTTGCTCGCTTCTGCCCTATAACAGCAGTCAGAAATCTAGCAAATATGATACAGCTCCACTCTGTTATATTTTAACGCATTATAGACGGAAAGAGTACAGTTTTTTTCATGACATCAAATATTCCTCTTGGTGTCACTCGAATATACGGCAAGTGTGTGCTTTGGAAAAAGACAAGTGTATCAATTGGGCAGTCAAATGGATACCCGCGCTCAATGAGTAGCTCGCGTAACGTTTGCTCCTGCTGAAGAACCGTTTCAAACGATTCAGCTGATGCACAGCCTGATAATTGCAACGGGATTTCATGCAAAATCTTTCCGTTTTCTGCGAGCACAATTCCCCCACCAATTTCTTTCATTCGCTTATGAGCAAGCATCATATCATCTTTATTTTTCCCAATCACTAAAATGTCACCAGTGGTTGAAAATGAGCTGACAAATCCTTGCACCTTGTTTGCAAATCCTTTTAACATTGTGTTCACGCGCCACTCGCCTTTTCGATCAATCAGACTGAAGAAGCTTTGATCATGGTCACAGGACAGCTGGTTGACAGAGTTATCAATCTCCACTGTATAAGGCTCCATAATAACAGCATTTCGCATTTTGACACCAAGCGGCATTGAGAATTGCAAGTCACTCATTGTCAGGTCATAGCTTAAATCTAATGGTTCAAGCCCGCCATTTTCCCATTTTGTCTCTTGGAATTGATGCTGGTTCTCCCCCTCTAATTTCAGGATTACCCCTTTAGAAATCACCGTTTCTGGATTTGGATTCATCGGATCATCTAAAATATTCAAAGAAGCCAATCGGCCAGGACCGACCACCCCTAATAAGTCATCAATTTGATAGTATTTCGCAATGTTAAAAGTCGCCATATTGTACGCATCAATAGTAGGCACGCCTTCTTCAAGGGCAATGGAAATGAGACGATTGATCATGCCTTCTTCATAAAAGTGAGGCGCTGATCCATCTGTTGTATAGAAAAAGTGATCGTAGTGCCTAAAGTCACGCTCATGCAACTCTCTTAAAATGTTCACTAAATCTGGGCGGATGGAAGAATGACGCAACGACACATGATAGCCAAGAGACAAGCGTTTGAGCACATCGTCTGCATTCATTGCTTCATGATCACTGTCCGCTCCAAACAGCTTCATTTTTGTTAGCGTTTTCTCAGAAGCCCCAGGGAAATGCCCTTCAATTCGTTTTCTCTGCTTCTTCGTTTCTTGCATGCAATATAAAATGAGATCATCACCGTCCATTAATCTTGGCCAGCTCGTTAATTCGCCGCCTTGTAGGACGTCGGGATGATCAATCCATTCTTTCCGATAGTTAATAGGAAGCATCTCATCTTCATACCTGACCTCGGTTTGAAGATCGTATCTGGACCACCAGAAATACTGAAATGGCTGCTTTTTTAATTCGCATAGAGTGGAAAGCGCTTTCTTTTCATTGCTTTGCAAAAGAAGAAATAAGTTATCGCTGACCATCGTTGTTGTGCCAAATTGAGACACATATTCTGCAAGTGATTGGGGATTATAAATATGGAACGGATGCGCGTGAGGTTCAATATACCCCGGCACAATGTATTTACCTTCACAATCAATCACACGTTTAGCTGATTTATTTTGAGGAAGCTCTGCTCCGACATAAACAATTCGATCATCATGTATCCAAATATTTGCCTTCACCCATTGCTTCAAAAACGGGTTTAGCACGAGTCCATTCGTTAAAAGGAGTGTTGGAACTATTTTTGAGTCGACTACATCGATTTGTGTGCGGATGTCATTGTTTCTCCAATTAAAAGTACGTTCGGACATTCACATACTCTCCTTCATTTGTATTAGCCCTATCGTAACATAACGAACCACGTTACGCATTAATGAAACGTTACAATTTCTTGAAATCACACTTAAAATAATTTAAAAAAGGAGAATCACTTGCAATGAAACCTAATCTTGGCTTAATGGAAGCGCTCATGAGAATTGCCTGCGGAATGACGATATGTACTGTAGCTGGATCCTTATATGCTCGAAAACCATGGAGTAAAATGCTGCTTTTTGGCATCATGCTCGGCGGATTAAAATTGGGCTCTGGTATTCTTCGTTTTTGTCCAGTGACCTATATGTGTGAACAGCAGAATACACATAAAGAGAAGGCTGAGTAGACAGCCTTCTTCAGATTGTTGACAAAGAGCTAAAATGAATTTTATTTTAGCTCTTTGTCTTCCTTTCAGCGTGACATGAAAACCTTTGAAGTCTAGGAAGGGCGAGCAACGGCGCACAGACCAGCAGGCGAATGCGAGGGTTTATCTGCACGCTGGAGAAGGCTGAGTAGACAGCCTCCTTTTTTGTGTGTGAATCACTCCGCTACTTCGCACCATTTGACCAACGTACCAGCAATGATTTCTGCTGCTTCAATGACATGTTTGATCTCAATAGATTCATTCGGGAAATGGGCAAGCTCTGTCGTTCCAGGTCCAAACACAATGATTGGGATATCCGCTGCTTGTGACAGTAATCCGCCGTCTGTCCCCCAAGGGGCGGCTTCTACCTTTGGCGGGTGCTGCATGACCTCTTCATATTGTTCCTTCAATAGACCTAAAAGCGGGTGATCAGAGTCGATTGACCCTGGAAGCCACCTAGCACCAAACCACTCCACCTCCACAGGATGTTCTTGAAACCAATCATCCTTTTCAGCGAGTCCAGTCATCCAATTTTCTAATTCCTTCTCTGCCTGCTCAACTGTCTCACCTGGCATCACACCAAGCCTGCCTTCCATTGTGACAAGATCTGCGACAGAGGACGGCCAATCACCGCCTTGAATTTTCCCAATGTTGATTGGAATTGGAATCGGGATATGCTGAAACAGCGTCTCCGTCACTCGCTGATTTCTTTCTTTTTCTAGTGCCGCTATATGAGAAAGGACCACCGTGCTCTTTTCAATAGCAGAAACACCGTGATACCTTGTTCCGCCATGAGCTGCCCTTCCTTTAATATGCAACCTGAACCACTTTGACCCTTGCTGAATCGGAAAAATGTTCATATGACTTGGCTCCGGAATGATGGCAGCATCCGCTGTGTACCCTTTCAATATTGCTGCAAGTGTGCCTGCTCCGCCGCTTTCCTCTTCGACGACACTATGAAACACCACATCTCCTTTAAGGGGAATCTGAAGCGCATGCAGTGCCTCAAGCGCAAAGAGTGAAGAAACGTTTCCACCTTTCATATCTGTTGCCCCGCGTCCATAAAGTCTCCCGTTTATGATATGCCCGCTGTAAGGCGGATATGTCCATTGATTCTTATCTCCTGCTGGAACCACATCTACGTGCCCGTTTAATAAAATCGATTTGCCCCCACCTTTTCCTTTCAATCGCCCTGCAACGTTGGGACTCCCTTGAAAAGATCGGCGCGGGGAATAAAAATAAGGATGCTCTAGTAATTCATCGCCGCCAATTTCCCAAACGTCTACATCAAAACCAACGGCGGACAGTTTATTGGCCACGATCTGCTGAACCTCTTCTTCATCCCCTTGGGTGCTGTCACATTGCACCATTTGTTGAAGAAGCGTAATGGCCTCATCCTGATGCTCTTTCATCCAGTTTCTGATACGTGTCATTGGCTGCAAGTCGTTCATCCTTTCTACACAACAGATTTGACATCAGGCGCTAAAATTAATGACGCTTCAGTCGCCCTTATGACATCTTCCGGCTGAAATGGCGGCATGACTTCACGTAAAATGAGCAGCTGAGACTTGACCTCAATGACCGCCATATCCGTAATAATCAAATCGACACACGCTTTAGCGGTTAATGGCAATGTACAAACCGTTTTCACTTTAGATCGACCGTGTTTATCAAGATGGCTCATCACCACCACCACTTTTTTCGCTTTTTGCGCCAGCTCAATCGCTCCGCCCATACCTGGTACTCTTTTCCCCGGTACAATCCAATTGGCAAGATCCCCTTGGCTGCTTACTTCAAGTGCACCCAAAATCGTCATATCCAGCATGCCTTTTCGGATGATGCCAAAAGCAGTCGTACTGTCCATGTACGAGCCGCCCTTTGTCAACGTAATGGGAAAACCACCGGCATTGCACAAATTCGGATCTTCTTCCCCTTGCAGAGGCGAGGCTCCTGCCCCCATAATGCCGTTTTCTGCATGCAGCCACACCTCGTAATGTGATGGAATGTAATCTGCTGCTAGGGTCGGAATGCCGATCCCAAGATTCACAATCATGCCATCTTCAATTTCTTGTGCTGCTCTTTTGGCAATGCGGTGTCTTAAATCGATGTCTCCCATGCCCATGTCCAGTTCACTCCTTTTGATTGCACGATTTGATTCACAAATACGCCTGGCGTCACGATTTCTTCTGGATCGAGCTGCCCCGCTGCCACAATTTCTTCTGCCTCCGCAATGGTCCAGTCTCCTGCCATCGCCACAATCGGGTTTGTATTCCGTGCGCTTTTATCAAAAATGAGGTTTCCCACTTCATCTGCTTTGTAGGCATTGACGATGGCAATATCCGCTGTGAGCGCAGGCTCTAACATATAATTCTTCCCATTCAGCTCAACCAATTGTTTCTCATCGAGATTCAGGCTATCCATCCCAACATCTGTCACAATGCCCGCCAGCCCCATTCCGCCTGCTCTGATTTTTTCTGCAAGAATGCCCTGCGGATAAAAATGAACGTCTAATGTACCAGCCTGCATTTTCTGTCCGGCAATGGGATTTGAGCCGATATGAGAGGCGATGATTTTTTTCACTCTTCCTTCTGTGATGAGCCTGCCCACACCAATTTGCGGGAAACCTGCATCATTTCCGATCAATGTCAGATCTTGAATATTTGCTTCCAAAATGGCATCAATCAACGATGGTGGTGAACCCACGCCGCCAAATCCGCCAAACATGATGGTCATGCCATCTTTTAATCGCGTCATCACTTCATCCAAACCCACAGTTTTGTTCATGTTCGTTCCTCCTTACATAGCAGATGGGAAAAACCCTCGATTGATCACTTCTTGTTCGACTTGTGTGATGGTTTGCCCGAATAAATCAATGAGTTCATCCATTTCCTGCTGTGTGATGGAAAGCGGCGGTGCGATCATAACCGCTGCGCCTCCGACTCCATCCTCTCCAGCGCTTGCTGGATACACCAGCAGTCCATTTTGTTTTGCCGTTTCAACAACGAGATTGGTTATCTGGGCATGTGCTGGAAATGGCGTTTTGGATAAACGATCTGCGACAAACTCAATGCCAATAAGCAATCCCTTCCCTCTTACATCCCCTATGATGGAATGGGCTACTTGCAGATCTTTTAAAGCATTCATCATGTATCGCCCGGAAAGTTCAGCCCGGTCGGGAAGCTGATGCTTTTTCATATATCGAATGACCGCTAATGAAACGGCTGCTGAAAGCGGATTGGCACTATATGTGTGTCCTGCCATGACAGAGCCGGAGCCGCTGATAATTGGTGCCATCACACGATCCGTTGAGACAACTGCTGCGATTGGAGAATAACCTGCGCTCATTCCCTTTCCAAGAACCATGATATCTGGTACCGTACCCCAATGTTCCATTGCAAACATTTTTCCAGTTCGTCCAAAGCCCGTCATGACTTCATCTGCGATCATTAAAATGTCGTTTTCTTCACAGACTCGCTTCATCGCTTCGAAATATCCGTCTGGCGGCAGGAGCGCCGCTCCCGCTGCGCCAACAATTGGTTCAGCAATCAATGCGGCGATCCTCTCTTTTCCTATACGCTGGATGACGGTCTTAAATTCCTGGACATACCACTCGACCTGCTTGCTGTCTTCCTTTGGCAGCCATGACCGGTAGCTATAGGGCGGAGACAGCACTGGGTGCTTTTCAAGCAGTGGTTCAAAACGCTCTCTCCTTGCAATATGACCTGACATTGACAGCGCCCCTAATGTAATACCGTGGTAACTCATCCATCTTGAGATGATATGATTTTTTTCCGTCTTCCCCTGCTCCTGCCAATGCTGTATCGCCATTTTCATAGCGGTCTCCGTTGCCTCTGAACCGCTCCCTACAAAAAAAGACCAGTTCAGATCACCTGGGCAAAGTGTACTCAATTCATACGCTAGTTCTTCCGCTGGTTCATTCGTAAATTGTGATCTGTACGTAAAGCTCACCTTTTTCGCTTGCTCCGTCATCGCATCAATAATCTCTTGTATACCATGTCCAATACTTGCCGTGACTGCCCCTGATGAGCCATCTATATATTTTTTTCCGTCCCGATCATATAAATAAATCCCCTCTCCTCTCACAGCCACAGGATATTGCTGATTTAACATCGGTTTGATTAAGTAATCCCGGGTCTCCACTTTGTCATTCCTCCCTCTCTTGTCAGCAGCTGCACTTTTCTTTTCACATGAATCGCAAGAAAATTTTGTATACTTGGTATAAGATTAGCTTAATCAAGAGGGCAGTCATCCTCCATTCGCCATATGCCCGAATTTCACGCGTGTTTTTTATACATGGTGTATAAGAGTGTTCAAAAGGAGGTCATGAGTCTATGGCGATTCTCGTCAAAGATGCACTCTCGCTCGATATGATGAAAGAAACCAAACTGCTTGCTGGAGAAAATGGACTGGATCGTCTTATCCAGTGGGTGACCATTGTGGAAATTATTGAGGACACGTCTAGACTTTCCGAAGGAGAATTGCTTGTTACAACTGGGTTTGGACTGACAGAAAATAAAGAAAGACGCATCCGGCTTGAAAAATTGATTCAATCTCATCGTCTTTCAGCCATTGCCATTTATAAAGGCGTGTACTTAACGGAAATTCCCGCATCACTCATTGAAGCCGCCGAAAATAGCGGTATTCCACTCATCGAGATTCCGCCCCATGTCAATTTTTCAGACATCACAAAAGCCGTTCTAGAACAAATCGTCAGTAGTCAGCTCCATCAGCTCAAATATTCTTCTGCGATTCATCAAAGACTGACCCATTTAAATGTGAGCAATAAAAATGTCACGCAAATTACAGATGAACTGGCACATCTCACAGCAGCAAATATCGTCGTACTGGATGTGTTTTTGCACCAAACAGCAGCTCATCTCGAAACAGACGAAGTGACCTATTCTCCTGCTTTTGGCTTTCTAACAGATGACGAACCGATTGAAACCTCTTCTCTGCTCAAGCAGGCAGAGGAAAAAGGCCGGCTCGTCTATGACACATATGGTGCGTTTGTTCTAGCTGCATGCCCTGTGATTGCAATGGGCGATATTTTCGGGTTCATTGTGGCGTTAAAGAAAAAAGAGACGTGGCACCATCTCGATGCCATCGCCATTGAGCATGCCGGTGCGGTGTATGCGATTGAATGGTTAAAACAAAAAGCCATTCAAGATACAGAAAACCAAATGCAGGGGCATTTATTGGATGATATGCTGCAACAGCAATACACAGAAGAAAGTTATGTCATCGAACAAGCAAGAAAGCTGCAATATGATATGAGCGAAGAACAAGTCGTCATCTACTTTCAATTTCAGCATCAGCACACACAGCTCGACCATCAAATGGTGCAGCGCCTATCCCAATTGCTCACATCCATTTTTGAACGCAGACAAATTCCTTTTTTATTAAAGGCAAGGCTTGATTCCATTTTCGTCTTGACGCCTGCAGGGAAAAGCACGTATCAAGAAACAAATTGGTATCGCGCATCAGAAGAATGCCGCAGTACTTGGTCTTATTTTTTCCCCGTCCATCCCATTGTGATTGGCATTGGAAGAGCCTACGACCAGATCAGTCTCTTTGCTAAAAGTGCAAAAGAAGCCCAGTATGCAGCAAGGCTTCTTCCTCTTTTGAAAACAGATGACAGCATCATTCATTATCAGAAGCTCGGTCTATATGGGATGCTGCTTGAAATGAACGAAGCCGGAATGAATTTGCATGACTTTTATGTGGAGCTGTTAAGCCCGCTGCTTTATACAAAAAAACAAGGAGCTGACCTCATTCATACACTCGAAGTGTATTTGGCACACAATGAAAATATTCAAAAGTCAGCGGGGGAATTGTTTATTCACCGGCATACGTTAAGCTACCGGTTGAAACAAATTGAAACGAGAACAGGCTGCAGCCTCAAATCCACTGATGATCGGATGAAGCTGCAGCTGAGTATCATGGCGTACCGCCTATCTGGTCTGCTTGATCAGATGAGAACCATCTCATGATTCATTTGGCGTTTTGACCCATAGATTCATATCTTCAATTTTGTCAAAAATATAGCAGTTGTTTTGAAAGCGTCCGGTGTATGTATACCCGAGCTGATAAAATACTTGATTCATTCCATAGGACAGTGCACGGGCAAGAGAATAAAAGACATAAATGTGCATGGATTGAAGCTCTTGTTCGAGGGCTAGAATCAAATGATGCATGAATCCTAGTTTTCTGTATGTGGGAAGGGTTGCACAATCTGTTAATTCTGCATGACCATACGGTGCATTGATTTCAGCGGATGCGGCACTTACAAGTTGACCGTCATGTTCAACGGCATAAAAAACCGTCCCTTCCTCCATTACCTTTCGGATGTAATCTGGCTCGTTCATTGGCGTGGGGTACGTTTCAAAGACCGTATCATAGAGCGCTGCCAGCTTGTGCACATCCTCTGGACCGGCTTTCCTCATCACATACTCATCCTGCCACACGCCTTGGTCTTTTTTCATCGGCTTTTCTTGAATAGACGCAACGATTTCATCTTCCTTCAGCCAAAATGGGCTGTTCATTCGATCTTCGGTCAGAAAAAGCGACATGCCGTACGCATCACTTCCGAGGAAATAATGAGAAAACACGCCTTCAAGCCGAAAGCCTTTTGCTAAAAAAAGAGGCATATGCTCGCGCCTTACTTTTACAATAACCTTAGACGCCTTGCAGTCCGCCGCTTCCTGAAGCACGGACTGAATCACATCCTGCACCCTGCCGCTATAGTCATCCAAACGAATTCGCTCATTGAATGGATCCATACAGATCAAAGCAGAAAATCGCTCGTTTGCAAGTTTCTTCAATTGCACCATACACTCATTCCCCTCTTAGCTAATGAAAAACTTCCAAATTAAAAATGAAGAAATAGCAACGCCAGAAAAAATGGATAGGATCATATAACTAATGGCTGAAGCTTTTTTCATTTTATTGTGTTTAATGGCAAATAACATAATGTTATTTATGTTTATGAGAAATAAAATGATCATGAATATTGCAAAGAGAATAATTGCCTTAAATTCCATGTTGCCTCCTCGTGAATGGGTCATCCAATAACACTTCTCCATATTCGGGCTTTATCCCTTCTAATCATCAAAAGAAGAAAAAACACCTTTCCATCTCGTTAGATAGAAAGGTGTTTTGATTAAACCAATTTTCTCGAAAATTTCAGAAAATAATTTCTATAATTAACGATGTTTAGTACCACTATTATTCCAATATTTGTAATGATTTGAAGATTTAGAAACTGAGAAACTACCAGTTACTGTTACCCCTTTTACTGCTGCAGAACCACTTCCACTTATTGATACATTAGTGGTTCCATTATTATAGAAGTCTCCATTTACATACCACCAAATAGCAGTTGGAGAAGTTATTTTTGCTTTAACTTTACCAGCAAAATGTTTTGAACCAAGGCTAGAATATCTGTCTAAGTCTATATCTTCAATATATTTAAATTGTACAAATGATCCACTCGCATATGTCCAAGCATAAATTTGAACTTTAGGTTGATATAAAAAACCTACATCCTGAACAATTGTCATTTTATGCATACTGTATTTTGTTGCAGCTGTACTAAATTGTTTCTTTGATAAATTTGTAGAAGATTTTTGAACTTCTTTCTTAGAGATCCCCCTTGATTTGGATACTTCCTTAACATATTGATCATATGAAATTTTTTCAATTTTGGTATTTCCTGTTTTACCTAAATTATGAACCTTATTAAGATTGATAGAACCAAATTCTTTAGCAGAAGTTGGTGCAGGAATAGCAAAAGCTGAGCTTACTAATACGAGAACTAGAAGAACTGATGAAATCACTTTTTTCATTATTATACCTCCCTTTGTAATATATTAAATTTATAACATTAAAATGAAAATAAAAAGGTTTTTTTATACATTTAAAGTAATTTTAAGGTTTATCTGTGAGTTTTATAATATAAAAAAAGACCCACTCACATAGTGAGAGAGTCTAGTATAATCATGTAGTTTTCCCCGCCGCCTTCAGCGCACGGGCGCCAATGTCACGGCGATAAAATAAACCTGGCTGAATGATTTCTTCAACCGCTTCATACACTCTTGATCTTGCCGCTTCAAATGTGTCGTCAAATGCGGTCACATTTGCTACACGTCCGCCATTTGTGACAAATTGATCGTTTTCCTTTTTCGTTCCTGCATGGAAGGTCACGACATCAGAGACCGTTGTTTGCAAAGCACCGATTGGTGTGCCTTTTGCGTAGTCTTCCGGGTATCCTTCTGATGCAAGAACGACACTGACAGCGGCTGTGTCTTTCCACTGCAAGTCCACATCTTTTCCATCTAGAATGTCGAGGAATACTTGGACTAGATCTGATTCAAGACGAGGGAGCACTACTTGCGTTTCAGGGTCGCCAAAGCGTGCATTGAACTCAATGACTTTTGAGCCTTCTGGTGTTAGCATTAAGCCTGCATATAAAATGCCTGTAAACGAACGCTCTTCCTGCACCATCGCGCGAGCTGCTGGTTTGACGACGTCTTCCACCGCTTTTTGTACCACTTCATCAGAAATTTGTGGAACCGGTGAATAAGCGCCCATCCCGCCGGTGTTTGGTCCTTTGTCATCTTCAAATGCCCGTTTATGATCCTGTGCGATCACCATCGGATACACCTTTTCTCCATTGACAAAGGCCATCAGAGAAAACTCTTCACCTGTTAAAAATTCTTCAATGACAACCGATGCACTCGCATCGCCAAACTTTTCATCCTCTAAAAAGTCATGCAGGCAGTTGATTGCCTCTTCAAGCGTCATTGCCACTGTCACGCCTTTTCCGGCAGCAAGCCCATCTGCTTTAATGACAATTGGGGCACCCTTTTCTTCCACATATGCCTTCGCTTCTTCAAACGATGTAAAAGTGGCGTAAGCGGCTGTCGGAATCTCATAATTTTTCATTAAGTCCTTTGCAAATTCTTTTGAGCCTTCAATGACTGCGGCTTTTGCATTCGGTCCAAATACCTTGAGACCTGCTTCTTCAAATGCATCGACGACACCTGCAATTAATGGAACCTCTGGACCGACAATTGTTAAACCGATGTTATTGTCTTTTGCAAAACGAATTAACGCCTCATGATCGCCCTCGTCGATTGGGATAAGCTTCGCAGCATCTGTCATTCCATCATTGCCGGGTGCGACAAATACTTGGCTGACAAGTTCGCTTTGATTCACTTTCCATGCGATGGTATGCTCTCTTCCACCTCTGCCGATAATTAATACGTTCACACTGTCATCCCCTTAATGTTTGAAATGTCTAACGCCAGTGAAGACCATGGCGATGCCGTATTCATCTGCTTTTTGGATTGATTCTTCATCACGAATGGAACCACCTGGCTGGATGATCGCTGTGACGCCTGCCTTTGCAGCAGCTTCCACTGTATCGCCCATTGGGAAAAATGCATCAGAACCTAGTGCACTGCCTTTTGCCTTTTCACCTGCTTGCTCAATCGCAATGTTAGCCGAGCCAACACGGTTCATTTGACCAGCACCAATACCTGCTGTCATTTGATCCTTCGCTAGAACGATGGCATTTGATTTCACATGCTTGACGACTTTCCAAGCGAGCTTTAAGTCTTTCCATTCGTCTTCAGTCGGCTCTCTCTTCGTTGGGATAGAGATCGTTGCTTCCTCTAAGCCGTATGTGTCGATATCCTGAACGAGCAATCCACCATGAACACTTGTGAGCTGCTTTTCTTTTTTCCCAAGATCTGCTTCAACATCTAATGTTAGTAGACGAAGGTTCTTTTTCGCTGTTAGCACATCAAGTGCTTCTTGGCTAAACGATGGTGCGATGACGATTTCTAAGAAAATCGTATGGAGCACCTCAGCCGTTTGCTTGTCTACTTCACGATTAAGCGCCACAATGCCGCCGAAAATAGATGTTTCATCTGCTTTAAATGCACGATCAAATGCTTCTGCAATCGTTTCTCCTGTCCCAACACCACATGGATTCATATGCTTTACAGCCACAGCCGCTGGCTCCGTAAATTCACGTACAATTTGAAGTGCTGCATCTGCATCTTTGATGTTGTTGTAGGAAAGTTCTTTTCCATGTAATTGCGTTGCAGTAGCTAAAGAGCCTTTGCTTGGAAGCGCATTTTCATAGAACGTCGCCGCTTGGTGCGGGTTTTCTCCATAACGAAGAGATTGCTTTTTCTCAAATGTGACTGTGAACTGTTCTGGCTCTGTTTCGCCAACAAAGTTCGTTAAATAATCCGCAATCAGGGCATCGTAAGCAGCTGTATGACGGAATACTTTTGCTGCAAGCTCACGTTTTTTCTCTAGTGATACGCCACCTTCTTTGATTTGTTGAACGACAGAATCATAATCACGCGGGTCCACAATCACCGTGACGTCCTGATGATTTTTAGAAGCAGCACGAAGCATACCCGGTCCGCCAATATCAATGTTTTCAATCGCTTCTTCATACGTGACATCGTCTTTGGAAATGGTCTCTTTAAATGGATATAGATTCACAACGACAAGATCAATCGGCTGAATGCCGTGCTTTTCAATCTGTGCCATATGCTCATCGTTTTCTCTCACTGCTAATAGTCCACCGTGAATATTTGGATGAAGTGTTTTGAGTCGTCCGTCCATGATTTCTGGGAAGCCAGTCACTTCAGAAATACCAATGACATCAATGCCGTTCTCTTGAAGAAGTTTGTGTGTACCACCAGTTGAAATCACTTCAACGCCAAGTTCTGTTAGTTCTTTCACAAAAGGTACAAGATTTGTTTTATCGGAAACACTGATTAATGCGCGTTTGATCGTCATGCCTTTGTCACCTCATTAAGATAATTCTAAAAGTGATTTGATCACTTTTGGATATAGTGTATGTTCTAATTCATGCATTCTTTTTTCAATGGATTCAAGGTCTTCCCCTTGTTCAATATGAATGGCTGCTTGGTCAATAATCGGGCCGGTATCCATGCCTTCATCGACATAATGAACCGTAATACCAGCCACTTTGACTCCTGCTTGATAGGCTTGTCCAATCGCATCGAGTCCAGGAAATGCTGGCAATAAAGATGGGTGGATATTCACGATTTTCCCTCTAAATGCATCAAGCAATGTCGGACCGATCAGTCGCATATACCCAGCGAGGAAAATCCATTCCACTTCATGCAGCTTCAGCTGTTCAATGATGGTTTGCTCAAAAGCGGCTTTACTCGGGAAAGCCTTCGGCGTAAAAGAAAAGGACGGAATACCCTCTTTCTCTGCCCGCTCCAGCACCTTCGCACCCGGTTTATCACAGATCACAATGGCGGCTTTTGCCTGCCACTGTTCTTCTTTTAACGTATCAATAATGGCTTGAAAATTTGTCCCGCTTCCAGAGGCGAAGATCGCAAACTTTTTCATGAGAGGCTTCCACCACCGAAAGTGACGCCTTCTCCTTTTTGAACTCGTCCGATCAGAAAGGCTTTCTCTCCGTCTTGTTCAAGTCCGCTGATCACATCCACAAGATCATCCTCTTTGACGGCTAGGACAAAGCCAATGCCCATATTAAATACATTGAACATCTCTTCTGCTTTCAATTGCCCTTTTTCTTGAATAAAGGAGAAAATAGGCGGGACCGGCCATGAGCCGTTATCAATCTCAACACCAAGTCCTTCAGGTAGCATACGTGGTAAATTCTCAATAAAGCCGCCGCCTGTCACATGTGCCATACCGTCAACCTTGCCAGCTTTCACTTGTTTAAGAACAGGCTTGACATAAATCTTCGTCGGTTCCAGCAGCTCTTCTCCAAGCGGTCTTGTAAAAGGTTCATACGTTTGGTGAAGATCTAGACCCGCATCTTCAAGCAATACTTTTCGTACAAGAGAATAGCCATTGCTATGAATGCCGCTAGAGCTGAGTCCAATCAGCAAATGCCCTTCCTTGATGTTCTCACCTGTGACGATTTCATCCTTTTCAACGACACCTACAGAAAATCCAGCAATATCATATTCTTCTTCTGTGTAAAGTCCCGGCATTTCTGCTGTCTCTCCGCCGACAAGCGCTGAACCAGACTGCTCGCATCCGTCAGCTACACCTTTGACGATGGATTCAATTTTCAAAGGATCTGCTTTTCCAACTGCTAAGTAATCTAAGAAAAAGAGCGGCTCTGCCCCTTGTGCAAGTACATCGTTCACACACATAGCTACAGCATCTACACCGATCGTATCGTGTTGATCCATTAAAAAAGCGAGCTTTAATTTCGTACCAACACCATCTGTTCCTGAGACAAGAACGGGCTTTTTGTATGGCAGTTCAGATAAATCAAACATCCCGCCAAATCCACCTAGAGCGCCCATGACACCTGCTCTTTTTGTACGTTCTACGTGTGTTTTCATTCGTTTAACGGCTTCGTATCCTGCTTCGATGTCGACACCGGCGTTTTTATATGCTTCTGACATCCCATTCACTCCTTTTATCTGCTTGTCTTCCATGTATTTTCGGCAGAATGAAAGAGCAGCATATCAAATCACGTTGACTGCTGCTCCATTATTCGATTATTTCGTCAGGACTGTTTCCTTCACATGAGGAAGGACAGTATCTTCATAAATTTCGGTCGGGTATTTTCCAGTAAAGCATGCTAAACACTGACCGCGCTGCGGATCATCATACTTTCTGCCAATCCCGTCCATTAAACCGTCTACAGATAAAAATGCAATGGTGTCTGCACCGATTTCCTGTCTAATTTCTTCCACTGAATGAGATGACGCAATCAGCTCTTCGTGTGTAGACGTATCAATTCCATAAAAACACGGATGAGCGATTGGCGGTGAACTAATGCGTACATGCACTTCCGTCGCACCTGCTTCTCTTAGCATCGTCACAATTCGGCGGCTTGTGGTTCCACGTACGATGGAATCATCCACCATGACGACACGTTTGCCTTCGACCACCCCACGCACAGCAGACAGCTTCATGCGCACGCCCTGCTCACGCAATGCTTGAGACGGCTGAATAAATGTCCGGCCGACATAACGGTTTTTAATTAAACCTAGCTCATATGGAATACCAGTTGCTTCGGCATAGCCAATCGCTGCAGAAATACTGGAGTCTGGCACACCTGTCACGACATCTGCTTCGACATGTGCTTCTTCTGCAAGCTTCTTGCCAAGATTCTTTCTCGCACTATGCACGTTGATGCCATTGATATTGCTGTCCGGTCTTGAGAAATAAATGTATTCCATGCTGCACATGCTACGGTTAATGTTCATCGAAAAGCGCTCAGATTTTAAGCCTTCATCATTAATGATCAGCATTTCGCCAGGCTCTACATCTCGTAAATAGGTAGCACCGACGACATCAAATGCACATGTTTCAGAAGCGACAACATAAGCATCACCAAGCATACCAAGTGAAAGTGGGCGTAATCCGTTCGGATCAAGCGCTACGATCATTTCTGTTTCCGTCATGATTAGGAAAGCATAAGCTCCTTTTAACATAGACAGAGCATTTTTGATTTGATCCTTCAAATCCATATATCCGCTACGCTTAATTAAGTGAGCGAGCACTTCGGTATCAGAAGACGTTTGAAAAATACTTCCTTGGTTCTCTAGCTGCTGTTTTAATTGCGTTGCATTAACCAAGTTTCCATTATGAGCAAGGGCAAGACTGCCATTGTTTTGCGAGCGGAAGAAGAGGGGCTGCACATTCTCAAAGCCGCCTCCGCCTGCTGTCGCATACCGAACGTGTCCGATCGCACCTTTTCCCTTTAAATCCTTAAGCTCACCATTTTGGAACACTTCCGTAATCAGTCCAAGGCCTTTGTGTGACGTCAGGTTTTCACCGTCTGTTGCAATAATTCCCGCACCTTCTTGTCCTCGGTGCTGAAGGCTATGCAATCCGTAATATGTGATTTGCGGGGCTTCTTCGTGTCCCCAAACCCCAAAGACGCCACATTCTTCGTTTAAGCCTCTGATTTCAGCAAGCATGGGATCGCTCCTTTCCATGCGCGTTCAAGCTCGTTGACTGCCGCATGAATCCATTGTTGTCCTTCTTGATTTTTGACAGTGAATACACCATCATTTGTGACCGTTCCGACTTCTTTTGCATCTTGCACAGCCGCAGCAAACGCTTCGCGGTTTTCTGGTTTTACTGTGACGACAAAACGTGACTGTGATTCACTGAATAGTGATGCAGCGCTGTTTAGATCGATCTGGATATCAGCGCCAAGACCATCTGTTCCAAATGTACTTTCAGCTAGTGCTACACCAAGACCACCTTCAGACACATCATGTGCTGACTGAACAAGTCCGTTTTGAATTGCTGCTAATAGGGCTTCTTGACGCGCCAGCTCTACATCCAAATCAATTTCTGGTGCTTTTCCGTAGATACGGCCTTCTGTCATTTTTTGAAGCTCACTGCCTGCAAATTCTTCCTTCGTTTCACCAATGACGAAAATCACATCGCCTGCCTGTTGGAACGATTGAGTCGTAATATGAGCTGTATCTTCAATCAAACCAACCATGCCAATAACTGGCGTTGGGTAAATGGCTGTTCCATTTGACTCGTTATATAAAGAGACGTTACCGCCGATGACCGGTGTGCTTAATGTACGGCAAGCTTCGCTAATGCCGTCAGCAGATTTTTCAATCTGCCAGAAGATTTCTGGTTTCTCCGGGTTACCGAAGTTCAAGTTATCTGTTACTGCAAGCGGACGAGCGCCTGAGCAGACAATGTTACGTGCGGCTTCTGCGACGGCGATTTTCCCGCCGACCTCTGGATCAAGGTAAAGATAACGTGCATTACAATCTGTTGTCATCGCAAGAGCTTTTTTCGTCCCACGGATTCTAAGCACACCCGCATCAGAGCCAGGTGCAACGACTGTGTTTGTACGAACCATATAGTCGTATTGATCGTAAACCCATTCTTTGCTCGCAATCGTTGGCTGTTTTAACAGCTGTTTCAACGTATCTGCTGCATCTGTGATCGCTGGAGCTTCCACTTTTGTTTCTAAAAACTCGCGATAGTATGCAGGCTCACTTGACGGCTTATGATAAACCGGTGCTTCTTCTGCAAGAGCATCAACTGGAAGCTCACACACTACTTCTCCTTGATGGAGTAAACGAAGCATTTTATCGTCTGTCACATGACCGACTGAGACTGCTTCAAGATCGTATTTTTCAAAAATATCAATGATTTCTTGCTCACGGCCTTTTTCAATGACCAACAGCATTCTCTCTTGGGATTCAGACAGCATCATTTCATACGCTGACATGCCTGTTTCACGCTGAGGGATCAGGTCTAGGTTCATTTCGATACCCGAACCGGCTTTACTTGCCATCTCTGCACTTGAGCTAGTTAAGCCAGCCGCTCCCATATCTTGAATGCCCACAAGCGCATCATTTTTGATGACTTCAAGACATGCTTCAAGCAAAAGCTTTTCCATGAACGGATCGCCGACTTGAACCGCTGAACGTTTTTCTTCTGATTCATCAGAAAATTCTTCAGACGCAAATGTTGCACCGTGAATCCCGTCACGTCCCGTTTTAGCACCAACGTACATGACCGTATTGCCAACACCTTTTGCCTGCCCTTTCTTGATGTCTTCGTGGTTGATTAACCCTACACACATCGCGTTAACGAGCGGGTTGCCTTCATAGCTTTGATCAAAATGAACTTCTCCGCCGACTGTTGGAATACCGATACAGTTTCCATAGCCTGCAATCCCTGCCACTACTTCTTCAAACAAGTACTTCACGCGCGGTGAAGTCAGTTCACCAAAACGAAGAGAGTTTAATACCGCAATTGGACGAGCCCCCATGGAGAATACATCACGGATGATTCCGCCGACACCTGTTGCCGCTCCTTGATACGGTTCAATTGCAGATGGATGGTTATGTGATTCGATTTTAAATACAACCGCTTGGTTGTCTCCAATATCAACGATTCCAGCGCCTTCCCCAGGACCTTGAAGAACATGCTCTCCTTTTGTCGGGAATTTGCTTAAAACAGGCTTTGAGTTTTTATAACTGCAATGCTCTGACCACATGACAGAAAAGATACCCGTTTCTGTGTAGTTTGGCAGCCTGCCAATAATGGATTCGATTAAAGCGAATTCTTCATCACTCAATCCCATTTGCTGATACAATTTCTCTTCTTTAATTTGCTTGTGACTTGGTTCAAGCAGTAGTGACATGAGTGTCCCTCCAATTTTTCACGATAGATTGAAACAATTTAAGTCCGTCTGCGCTGCCTAGTAATGAGTCAACCGCGCGCTCAGGGTGCGGCATCATGCCGAGTACATTGCCCTGTTCATTCGTTACACCTGCAATTCGATTGACACTGCCGTTAATATCGTCACCGTAAGTGAAAGCGATTTGGCCTCGTTCAATCAGCTTCGCTAACGTGTCTTCGTCACAGTAGAAGTTACCTTCACCGTGTGCTACAGGAATCGTAATCGATTCACCTTTTTGATAACCGCTTGTAAATTGCGTTTCGTTGTTCTCTACAATGAGTTCAACTGGACGACAGATAAATTTTAGATCTTTATTCCGTCTCATTGCACCTGGCAAAATGCCAAGCTCCTGAAGAATTTGGAACCCGTTACAAACACCAAGAACAGGTTTTCCTTCCGCAGCTGCTTTTTTCACAGCCGGCATGATGTTAGAAAAACGAGCAATCGCACCGCATCTTAAGTAATCCCCATAAGAGAAACCGCCTGGTACGAGTACACCGTCAAAACCATCAAGACTCGTTTCGTCGTGCCATACATATTCAACTTGTTCACCTAACTCATCTTGAATCGCATGGTACATATCGATATCACAGTTAGAGCCAGGCAAGACGATCACTGCAAACTTCACTGTGCGACAACCTCCTCCACCTCATAGCGGTAATCTTCAATCACCGTATTGGCAAGCAATTTTTCACACATTTCTTTGACCACTGTATCTAAGTCACGTTCTGATTTCTCAATGACTAGCTCCATATATTTCCCGATACGGACATCCTTTACTTCCTGATAAGACATGCTATGCAAAGCGTGCTGCACGGCACTTCCTTGTGGATCAAGAACGCTCTCTTTTAAGCTGACAAAAATTTTCACTTTATACATGTTTATGGCCTCCAAGTCTTTTGAAAATTTCTTCGTATGCATTTGTTAAGCCGCCCAGGTTTCGTCTGAACACGTCTTTATCAAGCTTTTCGTTTGTGTCTTTGTCCCAAAGCCTGCACGTATCAGGTGAAATCTCATCAGCTAGCAAAATACGATTCTCGTGATCTATTCCGAATTCAAGCTTGAAATCAATTAAATTCACATGGCAATCTGAGAAGATTTGCTTCAATTCTTCATTCACTTGTCTTGTGATTTGTTTCATCTCCTCGACCTGCTCAGGTGTCGCTGCATGTAAAATGCGAATATGATCTTCTGTAATGAGCGGATCGCCGAGTGCATCATCTTTGTAGTAAAACTCGATCAAAGGTGTGTCCAGTTTCGTTCCCTCTGGAATCCCAAGACGTTTTGACATACTGCCTGCCACCACGTTTCGCACAACGACTTCAAGCGGTACGATGTCTACCTTTTGAATGAGCTGTTCTGTTTCAGATAGGCGTTTCACAAAGTGATTGTTGATCCCTTTCTCATGTAGCATTTGAAAAATCAAGCTAGAAATTTCGTTATTCAGTCTGCCTTTGCCTTCAATTTCCGCTTTCTTCTCACCGTTAAATGCTGTAGCTGAGTCTTTATATTCGACATATAAAATATGCTCGTCATCGGTCTGATAGATTCTTTTCGCTTTGCCTTCGTAGAGAAGTTCTTGTTTCACAGTCATTCAGATTGGCCTCCTAATTTGAATGTTGGCAATTTTCAGGATTAGGCGCCTGACTAGCAGGCGGCCCATTTCTTACGCAAGACCTAGACGTTCGAAAATCATATCGACATTTTTCAAGTGATAGTTGTAATCGAAGCAGTCAGCGATTTGTTCAGGTGTTAAGCGTGAAGTGATTTTCTCTTCTGCTTCTACTAATGAACGGAATGGTACTTGTTTTTCCCAAGCTTCCATCGCCTTTGGCTGAACCGTGTCATATGCTTCTTCACGTGCCATGCCTGTATCAATAAGTGCAAGAAGAACACGCTGAGAGTAGATCAAGCCAAGTGTGCGGTCCATGTTGCGTTTCATATTTTCAGGGAACACCGTCAAATTCTTCACAATGTTAGAGAAACGGTTCAGCATATAGTTCAGTGCAATCGTTGCATCTGGTAAAATGATGCGTTCAGCAGATGAATGAGAAATATCACGCTCATGCCATAGCGGTACATTTTCATAAGCAGTCAGCATATAACCACGGATCACGCGGGCAATTCCCGTCATATTTTCAGAACCGATCGGGTTTCGTTTATGAGGCATCGCTGATGATCCTTTTTGTCCTTTTGCAAAGAACTCTTCTACTTCACGTGTTTCACTCTTTTGAAGACCACGAATTTCAACAGCAAATTTCTCAATGCTTGTTGCCACTAAAGCAAGGGTTGCCATGTAATCTGCATGACGGTCACGCTGCAAGGTTTGGGTTGAAATTGGTGCAGCTTTGATGCCAAGTTTCTCACATACATATTGCTCAACAAACGGGTCGATGTTCGCATATGTGCCAACAGCACCAGAGATTTTGCCGTATTCGATGCCGGCTTTTGCTTGTTTAAAACGTTCTAAGTTACGCTTCATTTCCTCGTACCAAAGAGCAAGCTTCAAGCCAAATGTTGTCGGTTCAGCGTGTACACCATGCGTACGGCCCATCATGACTGTATATTTGTGCTCTTTTGCTTTTTCTTTTAGTATGTCAACAAATCTCTCAATGTCCTTGAGCAGAATATCGTTCGCCTGTTTTAATAGATATGAAAGCGCCGTATCCACTACGTCTGTAGATGTTAACCCGTAATGAACCCACTTTCTTTCTTCTCCTAGAGATTCAGATACAGCACGCGTAAAGGCAACCACGTCGTGGCGCGTGTCTTGTTCAATCTCCAAAATACGTCCAATATCAAAGCTTGCATTCTTGCGCATTGTCACAACGTCTTCTTTTGGAATAACACCAAGTTCTGCCCAAGCTTCACAAGCGAGAATTTCTACTTCAAGCCATGCATTAAATTTGTTTTCCTCTGTCCAGATTGCTGACATTTCTGGTCGTGCGTAACGTTCGATCATTTCCCGTTTCCTCCATCTCTTTCAGTCCATATCTTTGTGATGTTTGCCATCCATTCATCATCAAGCTGTTTCATAAATGTCATATGCCCCATTTTGCGGCCGGCTTTCACTTCATGTTTGCCATATAGATAAAGCTTCGCTTCCTTTAAAAGCTCAGGATGTTCTTTTGGGATGTCCACTTCATCGCCCAGCAAATTCACCATCATACCCTCTGATAAAAGAGCTGTTCCGCCAAGCGGCAAACCGCATATGGCGCGAATGTGCTGTTCAAACTGACTCGTCTCACATAAATCCAATGTGTAATGTCCAGAGTTATGCGGGCGCGGTGCCAGTTCATTGACGAGCAGCTTCCCTTCATTTGTCAGGAACAGTTCAACAGCAAGCGTACCGACCAGCCCTAGCTTTTCAGCAAGCGTTGTTGCCAGCTCTTTTGCTTTCTCCTGAATGCTGCCATCTACCCGTGCAGGCACGATGCTTTGGAATAAAATATTGTGCTTATGAATGTTCTCAGCGACTGGGAATGTCGCAATTTCCCCATGAACAGACCGCGTCACAATCACGGACAGTTCCATTTGGAAAGGAACCCAGCTTTCTAAAATGCACGTTCCATGCGTAAGAAGTGCAGCCGCTTCATGAAGCTGATCCTTCTCTTTGATGACGTACTGTCCTTTACCGTCGTAACCGCCTCTGCATGTTTTCAGCACAGCTGGCAAACCAAGCGCATTTACTGCATCTTTCAGCTCCTTCTCATCATGAACGATGCGATAAGGGGCGACTTCACAGCCTGCATCTACAATCCCTTTTTTCTCCGTTTCACGGTTTTGGGTTAAAAGAAGGAGTTCGCTTCCTTGCGGTAAATACGCCTCTTCCTTCAGCTGATTGAGTGCATCATAATCAATATTTTCAAATTCATATGTGACCACATCGCTGATGTCCGCCAGCTGCCTGATCGCTTCAAGGTCACTGTATGCGGCTGTGATTTCTGTATCAGCAACCTGTCCACAAGGAGAAAGTGTGACAGGGTCAAGGACTGCTGCCCGGTAGCCCATTTGCTTTGCACTGACGGCCATGTATCTGCCAAGCTGTCCGCCGCCGATGATACCAATGGTTGCGTTTGGAAAAATGGTCTGCTTAGCCAAGCTGATCACTGCTTTCTAATACAGTTTGTTTTGTTTGCTCTCTTCTTTCTTCAAGGCGTGCTGCAACGGCTTCATCGAATGCTGAAATCATTTGTGCAGCTAGAAGCCCTGCATTTGTTGCACCGGCTTTGCCGATTGCCACTGTGGCAACAGGTACACCGCCTGGCATTTGAACGATGGATAATAAGGAATCCAGCCCGTTTAATGCTTTTGATTGTACGGGCACACCAATGACCGGCAGTGTCGTTTTTGCTGCGACCATCCCCGGTAAATGTGCTGCGCCTCCAGCACCGGCAATAATGACCTTGAGTCCTTTACCTCTTGCTTCAGTCGCATATTCAAACATCAAATCAGGTGTCCGATGTGCGGATACAACCTGTTTTTCATACGGAATGTTTAATTCCTCTAAGATATCGCACGCATGTTTCATTGTTTCCCAATCAGATGTACTTCCCATGATGACACCTACAAGCGGCTTCATTTTGTCCCCACCTTTAAGCTATTATTCGATTTTGTACCGTTTGACACGCTTCCCAAACCTAAGTAGCTTGTCAAACGCCGAACAAAAAGGCCCGGTTTGTATTGCATTGTTAGGAAGCAACACAAACCGGGCCATGGTAAGCGCTGTTCGCTTTTAAAACGCCATGTCAGTTTTGTTCACTATCCTGCATAGTCCAGTCATTTACGGTAACTGGGTAGAAACTTATGGGCCATATTCCCAAGATTATATGAGGCTCGTGTTTTGATTTCATGTTTATCTTAACAACGGATGTTCATGATGTCAACGGATTTATCGAACAATCTATGAAGTCGTCGTTTTAATGTTCGGATTTAGAGTATTTTTCCCTCAAATACGATTTTTTTCCCAATCGGAATGATCTGAATCGACCCATTTCCCTTCTTTTCCTGAAAGATGGGCTCCTCCATTCGTCGGACAGGTGAGTAGCCTTCCTCTGCCATCTGGGACAACACTTGTTCAATCGTCATGTTGTCTTCCACGTAGAATTTCTTTTTCTTTGGTTTTGCGGTCATTCTTTAATTCTCCTTTTCTTCACAGCCTTCACCCAGAAGCCGCCATGAATCGTTTTGGGCTCATACGAAATGATAAACGCCTTTGAATCAAGCGTTTTAATCGTTTCATATAATTGCAGTTCATATTTTCTCGGTGTTAAAATTTGCATCGCTGACCGGTCTCCTTCAAGACCTCCTACTACCCAGTTGGTGACGCCATATCCTTTTTCTCTCAATTGTTTTGGGAGATCTAGATCGATTTCTTTTGTAATCACGTTCACAGTAATGTAGCCAAGTGCCAGCTTCTCTTCAATTTTCATCCCGACAATGATTCCAATTCCATAACCTAGCGCATACGCAATGACATTTTGTACTTGATCTAAGTTATCTAATACGATACTCAAACCAATGACATAAATCAGCATCTCGACAGTACCAGCAAAAGCGGCTGCGTACCTTCTGCCTTTCATTGTTAAAATTAAACGCATAGTGGAAAAAGAGACATAAACAATGTTAATCACTAAAATAATCAAAACCATGGTGAACGCATTGGATAAAAGTTGTTGAAGCACGATTCGAACCCCCTGCACTAAAAATCAAATAAAGCACCCCATATTCTACTAGAGAACAAACCTTGATACAATCAAATTTGCGCGAGAAAAACACATATATCTTTCGACAACAAGGGGTGGTCTTTGTTACCAAGAGTTTACCCGTTTTTTCCTCTTCTCAACATGAAAAACCTCCTTTTTCAAAAGGAGGCTTTAGATGGTTGATAAAGGGCTAAAATATACTTTATTTTAACCCTTTGTCTTCTTTTCAGCGTGATAGAAAACCTTTGAATTTTAAAAAGACCGAGTACACGCTGAAACGTATTCTATCCAAACCTAACCGGAACAAGTGATGGGATCAAATACTCTCCGACTATGCCCCATAAAAGGGCAATGATAATGAGCTCAATCAACAAAAAGACCCAGCCGGCATACATCAAGTCTCCCCGCACAGCTTCTTGCTCTGATTGAATGGAGCGGAAGAGCACAATGGCAATCAGCTGAAGACCAAAAAACATCATCACGGATAAAATCACCGTTACATATGGAATATTCAGCATGGCAAATACAAGCCAAAGGATAGATAAAACCAAAACCGGCACAAGCACGGCACCGAACTTCATGATCACTTCTTTCAGCGATATGTTCCCTTTCAGCATGTACTTACCGAGCACCCAAACCGTCAGCATCATCAGTGTCAACAAAATAAGTGTAAAGACCGCTACCTTCAAAAAGGCGTCACCAAAAGAATAATGAATACCAAAACCTAATAAACGGGTCTTTGACGCCTTTAATTGAACGTAGTTGCCTAAAGCAAAAAACACACTGAATAACACAATTGAAATCCAAGCGTACTTCATACGTAAAGTGTCCGCTTGATGGATCGCACGGCTCGGTGATTTTAACATCGCGAGCCCATATGAGCCATAGCGCTTAAACGCACCGCCTACACCTCTTGCAATGCGCTGAATGGCTGAACGCTCTTCATCAGCTGGCTTAGCCGTTCTTCCTCGTTTTGCAGCACTGCGGCTGAGGCGGGACTGCCTCGTTTCTTGATCTATTGATGGCTCTTCGTTTTCGTTTTTCGTTTCAGATGTGACCTGCTCTTGATCTTTCTCTAACATCCCATATCAACTCCTATCTCAGACAATCCGCACAGGCTCAGGTGACCTGTCCGGATGACTCCTATTAAAGTAGCGGAGTCTCTCTATTCAGTCAAGATTCCTTGACGTTCATACGAATAGACGGATAAATGAATGAAGAGGTTTTAAATGGAGAGAAATAAGCCAAAACAAAAAAGCTGATGAGTGGATCAGCTTTTCATCACCTTTCATCACTTTTCATGAACGATAGCGCCCCTGCTTTGCTTTCTGAATCCGAAGATTCTCCTGGTGTGTTGGGAAACGAGTCTTTTCTGTCGTATCGACTTGTGTAATTTGTCCATTATGAATGGTGATCACCACCGACCCGTATTCAATCCCTTTTAAGGCAGATAAAATAAAATTCAGCTTTTGTTCATCCATCGCTCATCCCCCATCCCACTAATTTTGCTTTCGCTCTTTTAAATAGAGAACCTCATTTTCCAGCTCATGAATCGTATAATGCATGAGCGCTTCATGTTTTTCTTCATGCCCCCATAAAAGGAGCTGCTCAATCAATACCTGCTTTTTCCGCTCAATCACCTGCCTAAGCCAGCGTGACAAGTCATCCCCTCCCGTTATGATGAATGCAAGAAAAAAAGGCACTCTGAACCCTTCTATAGAAAAAAGGAAATCAAAGCGCCTTTGGTGATCCAATCAGCGAATTATGTCTTTTTATCATAAACATATAATTCCTATAAGTCAACTATGTTTTTAAAATTTCCCTACAAAAAACAGCAGCCTCCATGAGCTGCTGTTTCAGACAAATCATTAATGATTTAAGAAAGCAAAATATAGAATAAAGATGACAAACAGTCCGTACATAATTGGATGCACTTCTTTTGCTTTTCCTTTAAAGATCATGGTGATCGGGTAGAAAATGAAACCAATCGCAATCCCTGTTGCAATACTATATGTGAGTGGCATCATAATCATGGTTAAGAAGGCCGGTACCGCAATTTCAAAACGATCCCATGCGATCTTTGCAAGAGGTGCTACCATCAGTGCACCGACAATGATTAAAGCAGGTGCCGTTACATTCGATGTCACGACAGATAATAGTGGCGAGAAGAACATCGCAAGTAAGAAGAAAATACCTGTCACGACGGCTGCAAAACCAGAGCGGGCACCCGCAGCAACACCTGAACTAGATTCAACATAAGACGTCGTCGTTGATGTTCCAAGAACAGAACCGACGACGATAGAAGAAGAATCCGCCAGAAGCGCTCTTCCTGCACGAGGCAGCTCATTATTTTTCATTAAACCAGCTTGTGTCGCCACAGCCACAAGTGTACCAGCTGTATCAAAGAACCCAACGAATAGGAACGTTAAAATGACCACAAGCATTTGAATGGAGAAAATATCTGGCAAGTGAATCAAAGCTTGACCAAAGGTTGGAGACAAACTTGGAATGCTTCCGATAATTTGAGATGGAACTGGCACAAGACCAAAGATCATTCCAGCAATGGCTGTCACAAGCATCCCAATGAAGACACCTGCATTCACTCGAAGAACCATTAAAATGACAGTCACAATGATCCCAAATACCGTTAACAGGACAGGACCACTATGAATATTCCCAATCGAAACGAGCGTATTATCGTTATTTGCAATAATACCGGAGCCTTGAAGACCCACAAATGTAATGAACAAACCAATCCCTGCACCAACAGCCAGCTTCAGCTCACTTGGAATAGCATTGATGATTTTTTCACGGAAACCTGTTAAAGAAAGAGCAACGAAAATCAATCCTGACACAAACACACCGGAAAGTGCTGCCTGCCATGAGATTCCCATACCAAGAACCACTGAGAAAGCGAAGAACGCATTCAGTCCCATGCCCGGTGCAATCGCAATCGGGTACCTGGCGATCAATCCCATCAGGAAACAACCTGCCGCAGAAGCTAACGCCGTAGCTGTAAAGACAGCCCCCTGATCAATTCGTAATTTATCTGGAAAATCCGGTACTGCTACTAAAGCAAGTGTGATCGGATTGACAAACAAGATGTAAGCCATCGACAAAAATGTCGTTAAACCGCCGATGATCTCTCTGCGATAATTCGTACCTAACTCATCAAACTGAAAAAACTGTTTCAAAGCCAACTGACTCCC
The DNA here is from genome assembly GCF_040869405.1 of Bacillus sp. FSL K6-2869. Classification (NCBI taxonomy): domain Bacteria; kingdom Bacillati; phylum Bacillota; class Bacilli; order Caryophanales; family Bacillaceae; genus Bacillus; species Bacillus sp. FSL K6-2869. Next base: position 655,815 of record NZ_CP152035.1, on the reverse strand, counting down.
TTCATGTCCTTTTGCTTTAGTCTGTCCCATTCACAAGTCAAATAAAAAACGCCCCAACAGTTTTTGGGACGCTTGACTACAATGTGAATTCAGACCGTGACATCAAACAAGAACAATGCATGATTTATATCAAACGAGTGTGAATTGACGTAGTCAAGCCATTTACGGTAGCTTGGTAGAAACTTGCGGGCCATATCCCCGCCATTATACGACTTCTATCTATTTGATTTCTGTGTCTATTGTACCAACTTCATTTTTAAAACACAATACAAAAAGCGAACATTTTTCAAAGAAATGTCCGCTTCATTCGTCTTATTACACGAATTTGGAAAATCACATCTAGTTCTTTATACACCCATCACTGAATTCTGGCAAAAACCGTTTCTGCTACATCGAAAAATGCCTTCACAGCAGGAGAAGCTTGCGTGAGCGATGGACAGGCAAGCGCCACCTCACGATGATGCGATACATTCAGATGACTGATCTGCACAAGTTGCTGCGTTTTTAGGAATAACTCAGGACCTATCGTCACACCAAGTCCTTCCCCAACCATGCGGGCAATGGTCGTACAATCATGCACTTCAAATAAAATAGCCGGCTTGATTTGCGCCTCTGAAAAAATATCCTCTACATGGGATTGATACATACCAGTTGGCATAATAAACGGTTCATCAGCTAATTCTTCCATGTCTACAATTGGTTGCTGCTTAAAACGATGATTTTCGTGATAGGCGACCACCATTTTATCTTTCATAAGTGGCAATAGATGAAACGCTTCATCCGCTTTACCTTTTACAACAAACCCAACATCAATAATGCCAGAATCGAGCCACTCCAATATTTCTTCATATGTCCCCTCATAGAATTTAAATTCAATCTTTGGATGCTTTTTCTGATAGCTCACAAGTAGTTTTGGCAACAAACAAGCGGATGCACTGGCAAATGTTCCAATCCGAATCAAGCCAGATTCAATATTTTTGGTGAGCGCAATTTCCTGCTGAATTTTCTCTACTCGATTTAGCACTTCTCTTATATGCGGAAGAAGGGTTTCACCGGTATCTGTCAGCGTAATGCCCTTTTTTCGGTCACGCACGAATAAAGACACGCCCCACTCCGTCTCTAAACTTGCCACCGCATGACTCACGGCAGACTGTGTCATATTTAACGCTTCAGCTGCAGCGGTAAAACTGCCTAGCTCGACCACCTTAGCCATCGTCTCGAATCGAACAAAGCTCATGAGTATTCACTCATCCCTTTCATGAAAAACATCAATTTTACTTATGTTAGCACGGAATTTAAAATGAATACAACGTTTCAACATAAAGGAAGGGTTCAAAATGAAAAGTACATCTTATCCATTGCTCATATTTCTTTTAGCCGTCGGTTCTTTCGTCACAGGCACTTCAGAATTCGTCGTATCAGGCATACTGGACATCATTTCTGACGATCTGCGCATCTCCATCCCGGTTGCGGGACAGCTCATCACCATCTATTCTCTTTTTTATGCGGTGGGTGCCCTCTTTTTAGTCATGGCCACATCGAAATTGAATCGAAAAAAGGTTCTTTTATCGGCGATTTCCATGTTTATAGCAGGGAATGTGCTTGCCTTTTTTAGCCATCACTTTATGCTGCTCATGCTCTCACGGGTCATCATGGCCATGAGTGGCGGCTTATATATTGTGCTCGCAACAAATTATGCAGCGCATCTCGCCCCGCCAGAAAAAAAGGGAAGTGCGATGGCCACGGTGATCACTGGATTTACAGTTTCACTAGTACTCGGTGTACCGATTGGAACATTTTTAGCAGGATATGTAGATTGGCATGCCATTTTTCTCATCATTGCAATAGGAACCGCTTTTCTCTTGTTTCTTCTGTATCGATTATTACCGCCTATGGGGGGACATTCCCATGTGCCATTTAAGCAGCAAATGCAAATTCTTCAAGACCGCAGGGTGTTAAGCGGATTAGCCACGACTGCCTTTTGGATTTCAGGGTACACGATGGTATTTGCTTACATTTCGCCATTATTGCGACAGACATCCGGATTTACGCTCGAAATGACAAGCATTGCCTTGCTCGTCTTAGGGATTTCTGCTTTTATCGGATCACGCTTTGGCGGATACGCCGTCGATCAATGGGGACCAAACCGAACCATTTCAATCAGCATCACGGTTCAGATGCTCATGCTCTTTGCATTATCTTTTACACAATTTTCTGTAGTTGGCGTCTTCATCACGCTCGCCATTTGGGGAACCGCCACATGGACAACAACACCAGCGAAGCAATTTTATCTCATCTCCCTAAAACCCGAAACATCGGAAACCGTGCTGAGCTTTAATACAGCGATTATGAATATCGGCATGATGCTCGGCTCGTCAATGGGCGGTCTAATTATTCAATATACAAATGTAACGAATTTAAGTTGGATTGGCGGGTTAGCCAGTTTTGTTGCGTTGATGTTGATTCGGTACTCGTTCAATCGTCATCGACTGGCACATCAACAGATAAAAAGCGAACATGTGTAATCATGTTCGCTTTCTTACTTATTGACTAGCTTTTGATGTTTCTTTTTTGACTGGAATGGTTACCATTATTTCTTTTTGTGGTGCCAACAGATTCAGGTCTGACAAATTAAGATAAAGCCCATAATCCTTAAATGAAAAATGGTTTAATGATAGTTTGTCTAACTCCTTCACATCAAAATCAAAGGTGGATTGCATAGAAGCTGTCTTTAAATTGATCACCTTTGCATCGTTCCCCTTTAAATAATATCCGTTTTCGTAATTTGCTTCAGGGTCTGACCATGATTTCATTTTTTTCACATCGCCTAATCCAATTGATCCGCCGACATTCTTCATATCAGCCTCATCTAATTTTTCCTGGTCTACTCCAGTAAATTGATAATCAACTGTTAAAGAACGCCCTTTTTGCTTTATTTTATTGATCTTAATCCCAATTCCATGGTGCTTTGTTCTGAACTGAACAGGCAGCTGATTCTGGAGTGAAATGATTTTGCTTTCTTCATGTTCATATATCCCATTAATATAAAATGTCAGTTCAGTAGTGTTTGAAGCGATTGGCTTATCCAAAATAGTCAAAGCATTTTGTCTAGTTTTTTCAGTTGAAAGTTGTTTTTCCTTTAATGTTGCTCCATTCATAAGCCTGTACTCATTTCCCAAATTATCTCTCATGCTATCTAGAGTGATATCATCATCTTTTGCGACACCATTGTAATCAATCGCATATTGAATAACAGAGGAATTCACTCCATTTTCCACCTTGATATCTTTCACTTGATAACGTCCATTTAGAATAGATACTTCTTTTTGTCCTGCTAATAAGGTGGTTTTTTGCTTAACCACAGGTAACTCAAAGCGCCAATTCCCTACAATATCTCCAATTTTCGAAATCACGAGTTGTGCTTTTTGACCTTGCTTAATCATTTGTCCATTTGTATAGAATTCTATTCGTCCAGCATATCGACCATCTTTTAGTTTTTTCAACTCTGGACCACTTGTATCTGGTTGGAAATTTTCATTGATCTGATCTGAATCAATGTTGATCGGTATAAAATCTTCATTTGTATGGAAATTCTCCACAGTAAATGTATAAACAAGCCGCCCGGCATCATAATACACACTGTTCACTTTCACAGTAACCCCTCTTGATTCAGCCCCCTCATTGACATGCTTCACCAACTCACTCTGAAAAAGAGACATTCCTACTTTATCGTGAAACATCATATATAACTGTCCAACAAACGGTACTCGAGCCATCGCTGTATTAAGAGAAGGAAAAATGAAGCCTGATGAAAAGTAAAGGACAACAAGGGCGATAACTGAATAGATTGGCGTTCTCCAATTCCATGTGAACCAACGTCTTTTCTGTTCCGCTTTCACATCTCCTATTGCTTGGCGAACCGCAGAGGTCAATTCAACCTTTGGTACATCAATCTCATCATAGAGCTTTTTCATTTCTTTTCGTTCCATCGACACTCTCCTCCTTCTCCAATGTTTGCTTTAATAACTTTCTTGCTCGATACAAATGAGTTTTGACAGTTCCTTCGGGCACACCCATCTGTTCAGAAATCATTGAAATCGAATAATCTTGAAAATAAAATAGCTGAATCACGAGCTGATATTGCTCATCTAACACATCTAGTGCATTTTTTAAATCCAGCTTGTCTTCCAAAAAATCATGCCGCTCAACGCTCTCATGATGCTGTTCAAACAGAACAATTGCTGCTTTTTCTTCATCGCAAAAATCGTATGAATCAAGATCCTAGTCAGCCATGTAGAAAAATAAGCCGGTTCTTTTAATCCAGATAAATGTTTAAATGCTTTAATGACCGTCTCCTGAACAGCATCTAACGAATCCTCTTTATTTCTTGTATAGAGAAAAGCCGTTTTATATAAACGCTCCTGATACATCAGCATTAATGTCTCAAATGCCGGGACATTCCCTTTTTGTGCTTTTTTAATTAGACGCACTTGCTTCATCTCATCCACACCTCCTACACCTGTTAGAGCAAGGTTTCTCTCAAACGGTTTCAACAAACAAAAATTTCTTTTACTCAACATATGTCGGACAAAAATAGAGAAAGTGAAGAATAGGCCACAAAGATCGTATTGAACTTTTGATATAATGGAAGAAATATCTACAAAAAGGAGGATATTGATTGTTTCTATTTGAAGAACCTGCTTGTGCTAGCTGCCAAAAGAAAATAGAAGGTAACGAAGAAGTGTACGTTAAGCTGGTCTATCCAAAGAGACGAGGAATGACAGAAGTAAAGGCTTGGCTAAGAAATGAAGGGGTTTTTTATTGTAAGGCATGTTATGAAAAAACAACATAAAGACGAGCACTTCAATAGAATGCTCGTTTTTACTTTCTACTATTTCACTCCCGCTTACTGCGAAGTTCAATGAGTGCTAGTGTCTCGTCATTGAAAAAGAACTCCAAAATGATGCCATTTGATTGATCTTGGTATTGTATACCTTTGCTATACCCTTCGACAAACCAAAGCTGCTTGAATTGATTTCCATACATTTGTATCACAGATGAATAATCTGCACCAATTGCAACACCCTTAGATGTTTGAAAACTTTTTTGAGTTGACTGATTGTAAATAGATGTTACTCGATGATGTTGATCAACTGATACGACAAAATCTTCATTTTCTTTTTCCATGTAGACCGTCTGTTTTTGATGAGAGAATTGAGAATTCTCAACAAAATGATGATCTCCCTTAAATGTTTGACCGATCTTAAAATGACCTATCGATTCATCTGTTAAAGTGATAGAGTGAAAATTAAAAAACATAGCTATCCAGACAACTAGTATGGCTCCACCTAAAACAGAACCTATTATCACTAACACCTTAGAACGAAAGGCTCCCTTTTTAAATAAATAAATCATTAAAGATACGGTGATCATCATGATACAAATCATGATCAGAAAAAATGCCCATTTCTTTTACCCTCTTTTTTTTAGTAAAATTCGAATGTAAATGATTACCCCAATGATAAATTCATATTATATCAGAGCATTCCACAAATTGTACCAATACAGGTATAATTTAAATAAAATAAACTATAGGAGATACATATGACTAGACATAAACTGATATTTCCACAATCATTTCCAACAATTCATACCGAAAGACTAATCTTAAAACAAGCAACGATCAAAGACGCTGAGGATATGCACCTCTACTTATCAAATGAAACCGTCTGCCGCTATATGGGCATTGATGCACATGAAACCATCGTAGACACAAAAGGAGAAATCAAGTGGTATGACAATATCTTCAAAGAACAAACAGGCATCCGCTGGGGAATTTCTCTAAAAGAAAATCCAGCCATCATCGGGAGCTGCGGCTTTCTCAATCTAGAAAAACAGCACCTCCGTACGGAAATTGGCTATGAATTACACCAAGATCATTGGCGAAAAGGCATCATGAAGGAAGCAATTACTGCGGTGTTGCGGTATGGATTTCAGGAGATGAACTTGAATCGGATTGAAGCCATCATTGATCCAGCAAATACGTCTTCTGTTCAATTATTGGAGAAGATTAATTTTGTACGAGAGGGTTTATTGAGGGAGTATGATCTTGGTCAACATGGGTTTGATGATGTGTTTATGTATTCGATTTTGAAGAGTGATTACGAGACAAACAGATTTCATGAATAAAACAAATGAAATTAGTGAGGTTAGCACTCGCTGTTTTGTTTATGCTTTTTACAAACAGAAAATTCACTATTTTTGTTGCAATGCTCCACCAATAACCAATAATCACCGCATTCACTTTTTGAGTTACATTCATTGTATCGATAATACCAACTAGGATATGAGGTTGTTCTTTTGAAAATCCTCTACTTTATTCTTAGTATAATCTACTCAAAATGACCTATCATCTTTTTTCGTGTATAGATTAGTTTAAGAATGATACACAATACTGAAAGAGAGTGTCATTGTCGAAAATTAAAATAACTCTGGTCTTCATTCAATCGTCTAAATCTCACGAATGTATATTATAATTTAGTTTTCAGCCTTCGGTTAATTGACTCAGTTTAAAAGAATTTGAGATTTTAGATGTAAAAAGATTCTCTTTTTCCACAAATCAATGTGATTATCAGAGAATCTCATATTCAAATTTAAAATGAAAGTGTTACCAATAGTTATTTAGCATATTTCAGTAATCTAATCCCACTCCAGCTTGGCAAAACTCTACTAGAAGTATTACATAAAATGCTTCATTTCGTTATCGAAACAAGTTGAAATCTTTTCAAGAGCGTCCCAGCTTAATCGTATGTCATTCCATCAAACTTATCTATCAATAATTATTGTATGACAAGACTTTTTTTAACTTTTCTTTTAGTTGTAAAGTTCTTCTTGAATTTGAACTCCCATCTTTAATTATTTCATCAATCCAATCCGAAGCCTGAGTTAAAAAGTGCGCTATGTTTATCTCAGTAGAATTACCATAATCCTCCTCTAAATAAAGTACAAATTCACTATACTTTTGTGCATGATACACCTTTCTCTTATCACTAGAATAACATTGTTCCAAATTTTTTAAAGCTAAAACCAACTGTTCTCTGGCAAGAGGAGTATTTTTACCTTTGTTAGCTTCGAAAAGGATTATTGCTTTACTATTTTTCATACTAAAATTATTAGGTTGTACTTGCAAAGCTTTATCAATTTTAGTAAACGCTTCTTCGTACTTCCCGAGCTTTGATAAATATAAAGCTAATTGTTGTAAAGTATAAGGATTCTTATCAAACTGATATAAATAATTATATATGTCTTCGGCTTTATCTAAAAAGAGACTATAAAAAAGGCTACTATCATATGCGCTTCGCTTGAAAACATAATACCTATAAATTTTAAAAGGATCTATTTTATATATAAACTTTTTAATAATCTCCCTATATTCTCTTTTAATGATCGGGTCACTTTCAAAAACTTCTTTAGCTATTTTGGTAAAGAGTTTAGATCTTAGTATAAAATAATCTTGATCATTTAACTCAGCTTCGTATTCACTGCCAAGTTCTCTTAAATAACTGTTGGTTCGATTAAATAATTCTTCCACTTCTTTATATTCTTTAATATCAAAATAAGAAAATAATATATCTGTAGAAACGCTAGAACCATTTGTAGTTAAGTATGTTGATAATCCAAGCAATTCAAAAGCCTCTTTATCTTTTTTCATAATTTCACTTATATTTTTCTCCACAAATGACTTAGTTAGGGGATGCTTAATATTTTTGGCTATCATTTCTAGCATAGTGAATTTTTCTTCCTCATTCTCCTTATATCTGAAATTACTACTTCTAATACTATTAGAGATGTGATTATATATTCTAAAAGCTTCATTTTCAGAAATCTCATCAACAATTTTTTTGGTGAAATTATTTTTTTGAATCAAATGCTTCGATTGCTCAAATTGATATTCTTTTGCAGTACCAACTACTATAATATTTTCGCTATTCAAAAGTATTGAAAAAGCCTCTATATCCTCCGCACAATTTTCTAAAAATACCCAAGATTTTTTTTCACCTATTCTATTAAGAATTAGTTTAGCTTCTTCTTTAGTTGGTGACTTCAAGTAAAATTTATTGGAGGCGTTAACTTTAATAGCTAATTGCATTAGCAATGTGCTCTTTCCAGAAAAGTCACCACCAACAATTATAATTTTTTTGTTTTTTATCGCAGCATCATAAATACTGGTAACCCATTTTGTCTCATAAGGATGATTTGCATGGATCGCATGCCAATGTGTTTCTCCTTTATTAAAGTAATCTTCTGAAGACATAACTTCTAGGTCATCAATATTGGGTATTTTATAACCATTTATCTCTAAGATGTCAGAGTGTTCTTCTATTATCTCTTCATCCTTGATATTAATATTTATCCAATCTAAAAGCTCCTCTGTAGTCCCTAATATTAAATTACAGCCAAGTCTAGAAAAAAGATTCTTCATTTTCTCATCATTCGGTAAACACTGAATCCATAAATCTTGAGGTCTTTCAGATGTAATCTCTTTAATTATAGGTAAAATACCTTTATCATGAAAACCATAACCTATAAACAAAGTACTTTGTTTTCTTAAATACGTCCTCATTGTCTCGAATAACTTTCTATTTACATCATCTACAACTGCCAAATCTAACTTTTTAAAATACAATGGTACATTATTGTTTAATACATCTCCATGTAAGGGCAAATAAACTAATTCACTTTTATTACCTTTATTTGCTCCATAAAAAGAAAGATTTCTTAGATAATATCGAGAGCTCTTTGAAATAACTTGACTTATTATATTATCAATATTAGTTGTTATATAAGAATTCATATTAATCTTATTTAACACTTCGTATTTTTCATTATAGCTATGAACACGAAATCGCCTTCTTAGATAATCCTGATATGAGTTATCTGGTAAAATAGAGGAGATTACTTCTAAATCATACTCGAATTCCTCAGCTAATATATTAAAAGTTTTTTCTATTTCCATACATAAATCTCTACCAGTTGGTAATACTTCACCGTGAATATCTGGTAAAGTTGAAAAGCCCGCACCGGTAAAAAGATTTATTCCTTCTTTCAACTTTTCTTTAAACAAACTACTGTTTTCAATTTCCATTGTGGTTTTCACTCCAATATTTATAAAATTAACCCATTACTTAATCTAATATTTTCACATAATAAGATTATTATATCCTCATTCTGAATTTTTGCAAAATTTTTCATTTTTAAGTGAAATAATACATTTTATCCCTTTTTGTTAATTTAGTTTAAGACTCTATCAATTTCTTAATTTTCTTCGCCTAAAAATCCTTATTCACATATTCATATATCCAAATTTTAATAAAACTTTCAAAATAAATTATTTAAATTGATTGCGTAGTCATATGTTTAATACTTTCTTTGCATAGAAAAATTCACGAACATTTTTTAGTAAATCTCCAGATATCCCCCTCAAATTCACGGATACCTATAAACCTAGGAACGACTGTCTTCAGACGATGCGTAAGGAATACCCAGCTCTAAACGTACCGTAAGGAAAATCTTGCTCTGAATATTGCAACATAGCACAAAAAGTCAAGTTTCCTTAAGAGCATTTCCGCTATACTAAACTCGTAAGGCAAGGAGGTGCTCGGTTGTCCTATCAAGAACATGTGAAAACGATTCAAGAAACATTGAATTATATTGAACAGTATCTGAAAGATGATTTACCGCTTCAAACTCTAGCGAAACACGCTGGTTATTCTAGGTTTCACTTTCACCGTATGTTCAAAAAAGTGATGAAGAAGTCAGTTGTTGATTATATACGGGCACGTCGAATGACCCAAGCGGCGAAGGATTTACTTCATACGGACCAAAGGGCGATCGATATCGCATTGCAGTATCGTTTTGGTTCACAGGAATCCTTTCCTAGAGCCTTTAAGAAGATATATGACATGTCCCCGTACGTTATCGGAGATTACTAAGGAATGTCATTGATAAGTAGGAAACGAATATGGTTGCACATAAAAACACACCTACTGGCTGGATTATGACGGGGGACACCCCATCTGACTATGAAACAGGATTGGATAACAGAATTGTACACAGTGGTACTAACTCCGCTTATTTAAAATCAAAAGATGAAAAAGCACGAGGATTCGCGACCTTAATGCAGCAAATTAAGTCTGATCGTTACCGAGGAGAACGCCTTCAATTTTCTGCTTTTGTGAAAAGCGAAGATGTGAAAGGCTCAGCTGGTTTATGGATGAGAATCGACCATTCTTCAGGTGAAGTTCTTGCGTTTGACAATATGATGAACCGTCCCATTACAGGAACAAACAGCTGGAATCATTTTAGTGTAGTTCCAGATGTTCCAGTAAAAAGTGAAATCATTGCGTTTGGCATATTGCTACATGGTCAAGGTCAAATTTGGATAGACGAACTTATTTTTAAAACGGTAGATGAAAATGTGCCAGTGACAGAACAAAACGCTGTGGATGATTTAGAGGATACAACCGTCAATTTAAATTTTGAGGGCTAGCAGACAGAAGGAGGAGGTTAATTGATATGAAAAAAATTGGTACAATTTTATTGTTCGCTGTGAATTCACTTACCTTTATTTGTGGCCTTGGATTTTTATTTGGTGAAGAGGATACCACATTAAAACAGAAGTAAAATAAAGATCAGACACCCATAGGACAAAAGAAATCAATTTAAAAAGATATCCCTACCACTATCACTTTTTTGTAATCTTGGTATAATAGAAAAAATCAGAAAAATGAGAATGCGATGATAAGGAATAGTACTTGCCGAAATGTTTTCAGAAAGTTGCTGGTTGATGAGAAGCAATAACAAAAAGGCAGGGAACTCACCTTAGAGTAGCCTTAGTGAAATGAAAATGATTGATGTAGTTAAGGTCGGCACCCCGCCGTTATACGGGAAGGATATAAGATCAAACAATCTGTATCCGAATAAGGGCATGATAATGTATGGTTATCATGAAACAGGGGTGGTACCGCGTAAGAAGAAGTCTTTCGTCTCCAATGAAAATATTGGAGATGAAGGACTTTTTTTATTCTATTTACTAGGAGGAATCGATGATGTTTAACCACAAAAAATACGAAAAGAAATACTTTTTGCCACCGAACCTTACTTATGATTGGGTGAAAAAAGAAACATTAGAACGTGCCCCGATATGGTGTAGTGTGGACTTACGGGATGGAAATCAAGCATTACCTATTCCTATGAACTTAGAAGAGAAATTGGAAATGTTTCAGTTACTAGTAGAGATAGGTTTTAAAGAAATTGAAATCGCATTTCCAGCTGCTTCTGATACGGAATTTAGGCTATTACGGACACTGATTGATCAGCATATGATTCCAGACGATGTCACGATTATGGTGATCACGCAAGCGAGAGAGCATATTATCCGCCGAACCTTCGAAGCCATTAAGGGGGTGCCGAAAGCGATTGTTCATTTATATAATTCGACTTCAGAAGCGCAGCGCCGACAAGTATTTCAGAAAACAAAAGATGAAATTAAACAAATTGCCATTGATGGCGCTATTTTAGTAAAAGAACTGGCCGAAAATACAGAAAGTGATATTTATTTTCAATATAGTCCTGAAAGCTTTCCAGGAACAGAAGTGGATTATGCATTAGATATTTGTAATAGTGTTTTAGATATTTGGAAACCGACACCACATCATAAAGCGATCATCAATATTCCGACAACAGTTGAATATTCAATGCCTCATATCTTTGCAAGTCAGATTGAGTATATACACAAAAATCTGTCTTACCGAGACAGTGTGACATTATCTGTCCATCCTCATAATGACCGTGGCTCTGGGGTGAGTGATGCAGAATTTGGTGTGCTAGCTGGCGCAGAAAGAGTCGAAGGGACATTATTTGGTATCGGTGAGCGTACAGGGAACGTAGACTTGATTACCTTGGCGATGAATATGTATTCACAAGGTTATGATCCACAATTAAATTTCAATAACTTAGAAGCGATTCGTAAAAAATATGAAAAACTAACAAAAATCACTGTTCATGAGAGGCAGCCATATTCTGGTGAGATGGTTTTCACCGCATTCTCTGGGTCACATCAAGATGCGATATCTAAAGGTATGAAATATAGAAAGGAACATCATGTTGATAAATGGGACGTTCCGTATATCCCAGTAGATCCAGTTGACCTGGGGAGGAATTATCAAACGGATGTGATTCGAATCAATAGCCAGTCTGGAAAAGGTGGCATAGGTTATATCCTAGAAACAAATTATGGCATTCAACTTCCTTATCAAATGAATGAAGCCATGGGATATGCAGCGAAGAAAGTATCTGATCAGACAAATAGGGAATTGTCTGTCGAAGAAATATATCATGTTTTTGAAGAACAGTATGTTGATTTTCACCCTCATTTCCAGCTGCTTGATTATCAATTTCATAAAGGAAAGAAGCAAGAAGTCACCTTAACTTTGCTGAGAGATCATCAACAAATTGACATACAAGGAACTGGCACTGGAAGTTTAGATGCAATCAGTAATGCGTTAAAAGCACATTTTCATCTCGAGTATGATTTGGAAGTCTATGAACAGAATTCTTTGGGCAACGATTCTCAAGCAAAAGCCTGTGCACAGATTGGTATTTCAAATCAAGGAAAAATGCATTGGGGTGCTGGAATCGATAAAGATATTATAGAAGCAACAGTGAAGGCCCTGGTGGTTGCAGTAAATAAACTAGAGGTTTGGATGTAGATGGAAACAGATAAACTTGAAAAACATGAAGCGATGCAATATTTAAGAGAATATAACGAACAAGAAATCTTTTATCAACAATACCAACAGAAAAAGCATGACAAACAATCATTGCAATTATTTTTGAAGGATTATGATCAAAACAATTTCATGCAAAAGCAAATATATATAGAAGAATTTTTGCTAAAAGGGCAAAACGAATTTGAAAAAGAGGATACCATGTGGTTAGGTCAGGAGAAAGATATCGAAGTGAGAAAGTATAGCCGTTTTATGCCTCAATTGTCGGCTATCCATGATTTCTTTGAGATGATCTATGTTCTGGAAAATGAGATGTATGTAGAAGTGGAAGATAAAAAAATCGTTTTAAAATCAGGAGATATTGCCTTTATTCCACCTGACACAATACACAAGCCACTTGTAATGGAGAATACAATCGCTATACAAATCATGATCCGCAAAAGTACTTTTCAAAAAGTGTTTTTTAAAATGTTAAAAGGAAATCATGTCATTTCAGAGTTCTTTTTGAATGCATTGTATATAAAAGAAAATAAACATATTCTTATTTTCCATAGTCACTTGGATAAAAATTTGCTAGACTGCTCTCTTCAATTATTTATAGAAAATCACAATCGATTTCCTAGTTACCAGTTGATTATGAATAATTTGTTTGAGATATTATTATGTCTCTTATTAAGATTTAAACCAAGTCATATGAACGTCATTCAGGTCAAACAATATAGTGATATACGTATGATTCAAATGCTTCAATATATTCAGCAATGTTGTGAGCATATAACACTCCAGAAGATGGCAGAGGAATTTAACCTTTCACAATCTTACCTGTCTAAATATATAGCTCGTAAACTCGGCAAATCATTTCGTGAGATTCGACAAGAAATAAGATTGGACAAAGCCTGCGAAATGCTAACCGGTAGTAATTTACAAGTGGATCATATTTCGGGAGCCGTTGGTTATCAAAATGTAGAGCATTTCATTCGTTTATTTAAGAAAAAGTATCACCTAACACCACATCAATATCGTTTAAATAATAGAACATAATGAGCAGAATGTATGAGACTTATCTTTAAAGTAAAATTTCAAAATCAAGAAAATGTCAAATCAATACGAATAAAAAGGAGACATCATCATGTCAATCAAGCAAGTAAAAGATTATTTTAAACAATATGAAATGGATACTCGAATTCAGGAATTTTCAGTATCTAGTGCAACCGTAGACTTAGCTGCTTCTGCATTGGGCTGCGAACCTGAAAGAATCGCAAAAACACTCTCCTTTCTAGTGAATGGACAAGCTATTTTAGTTGTGACCTCTGGCGATGCAAAAGTTGATAACAAAAAATTTAAGGAATACTTTAAAACAAAAGCGAAAATGCTGCCTCCTCAAGAGGTCGTTGACTTGGTCGGTCATGAAATTGGCGGAGTATGTCCTTTTGCTATAAAGAATGGCGTTTCTGTTTATTTAGATATGTCACTCAAACGTTTTGAGACAGTCTATCCAGCCTGCGGCAGCAGTAACAGTGCGATTGAACTCACAATCAAACAACTAGAAAAACACTCCGGTTATACACAATGGATTGATGTGTGTAAGGGATGGAATGATGAATTCACACAATAAAATGGAAGGAAAAAGTGCAATTAAACATAAAAAAGAGCTAGAAATCCTTGATACACAAAGGTTTCTAGCTCTATTATAACTATTCCCACTCAATCGTAGCAGGCGGCTTACTCGTAATATCATACACCACGCGGTTCACATGCTTCACTTCATTCACGATACGAGTCGAGATCTTTTCAAGTACATCCCAAGGGATTCTTGCCCAGTCACTCGTCATACCGTCAATAGACGTAACAGCACGGATACCGATTGTGTAGTCGTATGTTCTTGCGTCACCCATGACACCTACGCTGCGGATGTCTGGGAGGACTGTGAAGTATTGCCAGATGTCGCGCTCAAGGCCGAAGTTGGCAATTTCTTCTCGTAGAATCGCATCCGATTCACGGACGATTTCTAGTTTTTCTTCAGAAATTTCACCTAGTACACGGATTCCTAGTCCTGGACCTGGGAATGGCTGTCTCCATACGATGTCGTCTGGAATACCTAGCTCTGACCCTAGAGCACGAACTTCATCCTTGAATAGTGTATTGAGTGGCTCAATCAATTCAAACTGCATGTCTTCTGGAAGACCGCCAACGTTGTGGTGAGATTTGATTGTTTGTGCCGTTGCTGTTCCACTCTCAATGATGTCTGTGTAAAGTGTTCCTTGTGCTAAGTAGTCGATTCCTTTAAGCTTGTCCGATTCGTCATCGAATACATAAATGAATTCGTTACCGATGATTTTACGTTTTTGCTCAGGATCAGACACACCTTTTAGCTTGTTTAAGAAGCGATCTTTCGCATCTACTTTAATCACGTTCATGTTGAAACCTTCGCTAAATGTTTTCATAACCCCTTCTGCTTCGCCTTTGCGAAGAAGACCGTGGTCAACGAAAATACATGTCAGCTGATCGCCGATGGCTTTGTGGATCAATACCGCCACAACAGATGAATCTACACCGCCGCTTAGTGCGCACAATACTTGTTTGTCGCCTACTGTTTCACGGATTTTCTGCATTTCGATTTCAATGAAGTTCTCCATTGACCATTTGCCATCGCACTCACATACGCCGAAGACAAAGTTCTTCAATAGATCATTTCCGTACTCAGAATGACGTACCTCTGGGTGGAACTGAACGCCATAGAAATTCTTCTCAGCTAAGCTCATCGCTGAGTTTGGACAATGTGCACTTGTTGCATCAACTGTAAAGCCTTCTGGTACTTCAACAACAAGGTCACCATGGCTCATCCAAACGACTTGATCCGTTGGAAGGTCTTTGAATAAATCAGGTGTTCCGTTAATATGGATGTCTGCTTTTCCATATTCACGCTGGCTAGCCGCTTCTACTTTCCCACCTAAATAGTGAGTCATCAGCTGCATGCCGTAGCAAATGCCTAGAACTGGAATGCCTAGATCAAAAATCTTTTCGTCACAGCGGAAAGATCCTTCATCATATACACTGTTTGGTCCACCAGAAAGGATGATTCCTTTCGGCGCCATTTCTTTAATTTCTTCAGCAGTTAAAGTGTGCGGATGAAGCTCACTGTACACACCAAATTCACGAATACGGCGAGTGATCAGCTGATTGTACTGACTACCGAAATCGAGAACCAAAATCATTTCATTTACTAAATTTGTCATGGTGTCACCTCTATGTCCAATATAGTTTTTATAAACGCACAGAAAAAATGAGAGGAGAAAACCTGCTCTCAGTGTAAATCACGCTTTTGAAGCGCCCAGACTCACATCCGAACGCTTCAATTTCATGTATTTTAGAAGGTTTTAATATTCACCTATTCTAACAACAGGAAGGTACGGGGTCAAGACTATCTCCTGTTTATTAAATTTTCCCATAACTTCACCGACTGCCGCCAAAGCGCCGACGCATCTTCTTGTCTATAGAGCGCCCGCTCATAGAACTGCGTTAGTTCAGACATGTGATGATTCCCTTCCTTGTCATCGATCAAAGAAGCAAATTCTCTTAGCGTCATGCCTGGCTTTTTCTCGATCCCTCTGCGCCTTAGCTGTTTTAATAGAGCAGCATATGCGTAGAAAAAAGCTTCCTCATCTGGCAGACGTTTTACCTTTCTCACAATAAAGATTGGCAGCCATCTTGCTCTGAACCGGTAAAGCATCCAGCCTATGAAACCAAGAAAGACAATCACACCTGCTGCGTAACCCAAGATTGAACCAACATGAACCACACTTGGCTTTGCTTTAGCTGCTTGTTCCTCTTGTTTTGCCGGCTGTTCTGGTTCTTGTTGCTGCGGCTGTTGTGTCTGCTCGTTTTCTTGTTGATCAGATGCGGGCTGATCTTTTTCATCCTGTTGATCATCTGTTTGGTCGTTGTTAGCCGTGGTTTCATTCGTAAATGTCTCTGGGTTCGTGAACCCTTTTGTCGGTTCAAAAGTCACCCAGCCACGGTTTGGAAAATACACCTCTACCCATGAATGCGCATTGTTATTGGTCACTTCATACACATTGTTTCCATCCATCTGTGTTTCATATAATTGACCTGACGTGTACCCTTTCACCCATCTCGCCGGAATTCCAATCGAGCGAAGCATGACAATCATCGAGGTTGAAAAGTTATCACAATAGCCAATCATTGTGTCAAATAAGAACTGATCCACATAGTCTTCGACACGCCCAGGCACAGCGACATTTTGGGTTTCATATGAAAACTTCGCAGATCCTAAATAATCCTCAATCGCTTTTGCTTTATCATACATATTATCCTTCGTTTCCGTTAAGCTGTTCGCCAATGTTTTCACACGCTCTGGCAGCGAGGATGGGAGTTGCAAGTATTCACGTCCGACCTGCTGGTTCACTTGTTGCTTGGTCGGTACTTTGATCCGCTGTAAGTCCTCTAGGATAAATGTAGGTGATAAGAAGCTGACTCGATAGTTCCCTAAATTTTTGGGCGGGTTTTGAGTAGACGGGACAATTTTCTCCGTTTTGCCCATCATTTGTAGTGGAATGTTTTCCATTGGCGTCAGCATAACCGTACCAATCGGATAAACAGCATGATTAAATCGATAATTTGATTCCATATCGACTCTCGTTTCATGCTCCTCTGTTTTCACGCGATTGGTAAACCACTGGTTCGGCACTTCATTCCCTTTTAACCGAGTAGGTTTCGTATCATTTGAAGCATCCTCCCAGCCTTTCCCCGTGTAAATACTTTTTGTTTCTACACGAAAATAAGACGGCTCTTTTCCACTCCATTTAAATACCGGTGTACGGTCCTCACTAAACGGTCCCCCAAGCGACGAATCATCCGTACTATATCCCACCTTATTCTGCCCGGCAGAACCATCTTGATTCGTGACCGCTTTAAAAAACGGGACAGGGTCAGGCCATTTCGGATCAGATTTTGGCAAAGAAGCACCGAGTGATGCTGATACAAGAACAAGTGCCAGCATGGGTAAGAACCAATTGAGACGCGCTTTCTGTGACACCCGCACACCTTCAGCCGAACGAAGCCGGTCGAAATAGAGCAGGCCAAGCAAACAAAAGCCAAATACCATAATTCGAACGATCGCAAAAGTCGCATCATAAGGTGTAAACGTATCAAGAATCGTGACATATACAATCGTCATCAGTAAAAAGAAAAAGATACGCTGCTGATACACAACCCAATAATGAAGCAAATAAACAAGTAGCCAAAGCAAAATATAAAACAACAATGTGCGGAAAGACGGATACATGTCACTCCACATGCCCATGCTCATCAAAGAAATATTATCTTTAATATCAGCAAACAGCGCAGGCAGATAACTTGGCTCTGATTGATAAAAAATCAAATATAATGCGAGCAAGATCAATCCAGCACAAATAGGAAACGGCACATACCACTTCAATCGAAAGAACGTAAACAAACACGTAAGCCCTATAAAAATGATGAAATAAGACGTATGACTCGTCTCTGTAAAATCTTGAAGCGGACGAAGCCACTCCCAAAGCAGCAGAAATGCGACAGCATAATAGATGAACAACTCAAAACGGCTTTGCCGCTGATGCATATAAATGTTTGTCACCTCACAGTTCTTTCGTGCAGCCGGTCCTCAAATAAAAGGGTCGTGTGTATCCCAGAAGCTTTAAGCCGGTCCACAAGCTGTTTTTCTTTTGCCGTCAATCGATCAACGGCTCTCTTCACTAAAAGAACGGTGATGTTCTTTCTGTTTCGATTCCCAAGTAAAATGGCAGCAAGCTCTTCTTGCAGATGACCTGTCACCACATACTTTCCTGTCTGCTGGTGCTCACTCGATGTTAATGATTGATAATCAGGTGCACGAGAAGGCTGATACTGCACCTTTGTTAAATAGTAGAGCATGTCCTGTAAATGCCTCTCTCCTTGATCCACTCGAAATAAGTGCTGATCCCCAAGCGGGACAAGGCCTACCGGCACCCCTTTTTTCACAGCCGTTTGCAGAACCGACGCAGCCATAGACACAATCGTTTCAAAAGCGGCTTCATCTGTAAAATCAGCAAACACCACCAGATCCTTTGTCTGATTCTGTTCAAACTCCTTCGTCATAAGCTGACCTCTTCTAGCTGTTGTCTTCCAGTCCACCCAAGCGAAACGGTCTCCTTGCTGGTATTCACGCACACCTGTCGTCACATTTGTCGGTTCATTTAACCAAGAGTGCAACGCTTTGCCTCCATTTTCATTCACCGATGCAGCAGATTCAACCGGAATATCCAACATTTTCGGATACACAAGCAATGTTTTCTCTAGTGGAAGAATCACTTCTTTTTCAACAAACCCAAACATATCACCCGTTTTGATTCTAACCGCCGTCAATTGATGCTCTCCCCGCATGATGTCATTGAATTGATATGAAAATCGCCACGTTTTCCGAAACCATGGAAAGATCATTCGCTTCATTTCAATCTGTTCCTGTAAATGGAAGGTATCCGGCGGGTCATCCTCAAGTATGACGTACACGTACGGAAATAAATTCGTCCGCTTGATTTCAAGGTCAACAGACAGCACATCCCCTGCCTTTAACCGGGTATGCTGTAATGTCCTTTTGGCTGTTGCACGAAGTGGAACAAGGGCAAACAACAAAGCATACAAAGCATATGGTGAAAATGCATAAAAAAGGAACCAGCTCACAAAGCCGCCCTGAAACATGGCATAGCAAAAGGCTGCTGCCGTGAGGAGAAGGAGCATAAACACCCGTAACCATAGTGAAAAAGCGAAACGGTCAAGTGACTTCATTGAGTCATCGACTTTTGAACTGGTACGCCAATATGCTCAATCATCTGTCGCAGCAGTGTCTCCGCCTTCTTCCCTTCATATGTTGCTTCTGATGTCAAAATCATGCGATGCGGCAATGTGTAAGGCGCCAAATACTGTACATCATCAGGAATCACATAATCCCGCCTGTTCAACAGCGCATACGCCTGAGCCGCTTTCATTAATGCAATTGAACCCCTTGGGCTCACGCCTAAATAGACAGACGGATGATTTCGCGTCGCTTGGGCGATTTCGACAATATATTCTTTAATCGATGCATCCACATGTACGGTCTGAACCGCTTGCTGCAAAGCATGGATATGATCTTTTGTCATGACTGCCTGAAGCGTGTCAATTGGCGATTGTTTCTCCTGCAAATTCAGCACCTCAAGCTCCTCCAGCATCGTTGGATACCCCATCTGCAGCTTAAATAAGAAACGGTCCATTTGCGCTTCTGGAAGTGGATAGGTTCCCTCATACTCCACTGGATTTTGCGTAGCCATCACAAAGAAAGGATCTGCCAGCGGCATCGTTTCTCCGTCTACTGTGACACTGCCTTCTTCCATCGCTTCAAGAAGGGCTGATTGTGTTTTAGGAGAGGTTCGGTTGATTTCATCAGCCAAAATAATCTGCCCCATAATCGGTCCTTGTCTAAATTCAAACTCGTTTGTCTTTTTATTATAAATCGACACACCTGTTACATCTGAAGGCAAAAGGTCAGGCGTAAATTGGATTCGCTTAAACTCACACCCAATGGATTTTGCCAGAGCACGAACCATCATGGTCTTCCCAACGCCAGGCACATCCTCTAATAGCACATGCCCCTTCGCCAAAATCGCAACAAGGCTTAATATCGCAATATCTTTTTTCCCCACCATCACTTTATTGATGTTATCTACGATTTTTTGTAAATCTGAATGCATCGGTTCATCAAATGCCATCCTGATCCTCCTATCACGTTTCCGTCAATTTTCATATAGTCTAACTTTACCATACAACGCGCATTTGCATGAAACATCAACACGTAGAAAAAAGAAGCCTTCTCACGATGGAAAAGACTTCTGCTCCTCTTTAGGCTCACTTGCTGGTTCCATATGAACATGAGAGTGTAAAATATCATGTTCCTGCTTCATTCTGCGTTCAATTTCATCTGCAATATCATGGCTTTCTGCGATGTTTAAATGCGGTTCTACTTCAACGACCACATCCACATGGACGGTGCTTCCAAGATAACGAGCTTTAATGTCTTTCAAATCGCCCACTCCTGGTGTCGCTTCAATCGTCTCTTTATATTTAGACATATCTTTTATATGAAAACCGTCCGTTAACGAATGAGACGCATCTCTGAAAATCTCCCACGCCGTTTTACAGATAATTAAGCCAATCACAAATGCAGCAAGCGTATCAACCCACGCCAGCTGAAATTGAGAGGCGATAATTCCGACAAACGTCCCGATACTCACATAAGCATCTGATTTATTATCAGCCGCTGCGGCATATAGCGCCTGGCTATTAATTCGTTTAGACAGTTTACGGTTATACATATACACGCCATACATCACAACAGCACTTCCTGCTGCCGTCCAAGCTGCAATCATATCAGGCGTTTGATGCTCTGATGAGAAAAGCGACTGGCCTGCACTCAGCAAAACCTGAAGCCCGACAAGCATCATAATAAAGGAAGCCACAAGTGACGCAATATTTTCAGCTCTAAAATGACCGTATGGATGATCCTCATCAGGTGGCTTCTGAGAAATACGCAACCCAATTAATACGGCAAGCGAAGCAATGATATCTGTCGTATTATTCAAGCCATCTGCGGAAAGGGCTTCTGAATGAAACACATACCCAATGATCAGTTTGACAGCAGATAAGATCACATAGGCTATAATGCTGACCCAAGCACCTGTTTCACCTTGTCTTAATTCGTTGTAGCGCTCCATACCGAACAGCGCCTCCTCACACATTACTTTTCTATATTTATCTTACAAAGCCAAGCCCGTGTGGGTCTACAGCAACATGATTCGCTTGAATCAGCAAAATAGGATACATAGAAATGTGTTGACCTAAGCAAACTTATTTTTATAAGGTCAATTGACCTCAAGACCTACTCCCATCAATGTTTTTCAAAACCACCCAGAAAAATGAAAAAGAACAACATCACTCTACTATATAATTGTCAGAATAGTTTTATTTCAAAACACAACTTTTCTTTCTTCCTTCTTATGCTATTTTTAAGAATGGGCTGAGGAAAATGAGGGAACATAATCTCTCAAATCCTTTATACTTTTTAACATCATGTTAAGAGGTTTGAAATGTCAGTTTGATAACCTGTCCAATGCTGAATGACTATTCAGTATGATAAAATTTAAAATATTCTAAAAACAAACTCTCAAATAAAAGAGAAATGTTTGGAGGTAAAGAAATGTCCAACATGACAAACGGTCTTCAAAAAAACCTTAAGACAAGACATATTTCAATGATCTCCATTGCCGGGGTCATTGGGGCAGGGCTATTTGTTGGTAGTGGTGCTGTCATTCATTCTGCAGGGCCTGGATCGATTCTTTCCTATTCATTTGCCGGACTTCTGGTCATCTTTATTATGAGAATGCTTGGAGAAATGGCATGTGCCTATCCGACAAGCGGCTCTTTCTCACAATATGCGAGCGACGCCATCGGCCCGTGGGCCGGGTTTACAATCGGCTGGCTTTACTGGTTCTTCTGGGTCATCGTCATCGCCATTGAAGCCATTGCCGGTGCTGCCATTATTCAATATTGGTATGGAGATGCACCTGTTTGGCTCACAAGTCTTATCCTCACAATCCTCTTAACTTTGACAAATATCTTTTCTGTTAAATCTTTTGGCGAATTTGAATATTGGTTTTCATTGATTAAAGTCGTCAGCATTATTCTATTCCTACTCATTGGTTTTGCATTTATCTTTGGTTTTGGCGGTCATCATACTGCAGGTCTTGCTAATTTAACGGGGAATGGCGGTTTCCTTCCAAACGGGTTCGGCTCTGTGCTCCTCGGGATTGTCGTTGTCATCTTTTCCTTCATGGGAACCGAGATTGTGGCAATTGCCGCAGGTGAATCAGCAGACCCTGTCAAATCTGTGACAACAGCTACCCGTTCAGTTGTATGGCGTATTATTGTGTTCTACGTCGGGTCGATCGCCGTCGTTGTCACGTTACTCCCATGGAATTCAGCGAATATTTTAACAAGCCCGTTCGTTGCAGTATTAGAATACATCGGTGTCCCATCAGCCGCTCAAGTCATGAACGTCATTGTTTTAACAGCCGTTCTTTCTTGTTTAAACTCCGGCCTATACACAACGTCCAGAATGCTTTATTCACTAGCAGAAAGAGGCGAAGCACCAAAACGTTTTATGAAAATCAGCAAACGCGGTGTCCCTGTAGCAGCGACAGTCGCAGGTACCTTCTTTTCCTATATTGCCGTCATGATGAACTACTTTTACCCTGAAACCATCTTTCTATTTCTAGTCAATGCCTCTGGTGCCATTGCACTTCTTGTCTACTTGGTCATTGCCGTTTCACAATTAAGAATGCGTCGTAAAATTGAAAAAGAAAACCCAGAACAACTCAAAATCAAAATGTGGCTGTTCCCATACCTTACGTACTTTACCATTTTGGTCATCTGCGCCATCTTGGCCTCTATGCTATTTATCGAATCGATGAGACCTCAGCTCATACTGACAAGCATCATTACCATCGGTGTACTAGCCGCCTACTTCATCTTTAAACCAAACAAAAAAGTGCCTGCAAGTGCAGCGCTTGAAAATAAACACCCTTAATTCTCCCGCTGAAAAGCGGGTTTTTTTATTTTATTCACCTATTTGGATGTCCGCACTTATAATGTATCAAATTGATTTTAAGTGAGGATTAGTCAACATGAACCTAGAAAAGTTTGTTGACGAGCTGCCAATTCCAGAAGTCGCAGAGCCCGTCAAAAAAAACCCAAGACAAACGTATTATGAAATCGCTATGGAGGAGGTGTTCCTAAAAGTTCATAGAGATCTGCCCCCAACCAAGCTATGGACCTATAATGGCAGTTTGCCGGGTCCAACCATTAAAGCGAATCGAAATGAAAAGGTCAAAGTGAAATGGATGAACAAATTGCCGCTGAAACACTTCCTGCCTGTCGATCATACCATTCACGCTGGACATCATGATGAACCCGAAGTCAAAACAGTCGTTCACCTACATGGGGGCGTGACACCTGCAAGCAGTGACGGTTATCCGGAGGCTTGGTTTTCGCGAGACTTTGAAGCGACCGGCCCCTTCTTTGAACGAGAGGTTTACGAATACCCTAATCACCAGCAAGCATGCACATTGTGGTATCACGATCATGCCATGGCATTAACACGATTAAATGTATACGCCGGATTAGCTGGCTTTTATTTGATCTCAGATGCGTTTGAAAAATCACTCGAATTACCGAAAGATGAATATGATATCCCTTTAATGATCATGGACCGGACATTCCAGGAGGATGGCGCACTGTTTTACCCAAGTAGACCAAATAACACACCAGAAGATAGTGACCTTCCAGATCCCTCTATCGTGCCATTTTTTTGCGGGGAAACGATTTTAGTCAATGGAAAAGTATGGCCGTATTTAGAAGTAGAGCCGCGAAAATATCGTTTTCGTATCTTAAACGCATCCAACACAAGAACTTACGAGCTTCATCTAGATAACGACGCCACAATCTTACAAATTGGATCTGATGGCGGCTTTTTGCCAAGACCTGTTCATCACCAATCTTTTAGCATTGCACCTGCTGAACGTTTTGATGTCATCATCGACTTCTCAGCTTACGAAAACAAAACGATTGTTTTAAAAAATACGGCAGGCTGCGGTCAGGATGTCAATCCAGAAACAGATGCGAACATTATGCAATTTAAAGTCACTCGTCCGCTCAAAGGAAGAGCAGCTAAAACATTACGTCCGATCTTCAAACCACTGCCACCGCTCCGGCCGAGCAGAGCTGATAACGAGCGGACGCTAACTCTTACTGGCACACAAGATAAATATGGGCGCCCAGTTTTATTACTAGATAACCAGTTTTGGAATGATCCTGTCACGGAAAATCCTCGACTTGGTAGTGTAGAGGTATGGAACATTGTCAACCCAACAAGGGGCACACACCCTATTCATTTACATCTTGTTCAATTTCGGGTGATTGATAGAAGACCATTCGATACAGACATCTATCAATCAACAGGTGAAATCGTGTATACAGGACCAAATGAAGCGCCTCCTTTGCATGAACAAGGATACAAGGATACAATTCAGGCGCATGCCGGTGAAGTCATTCGCATCATCGCTCGGTTTGTCCCATATAGCGGACGATATGTGTGGCATTGTCACATTTTAGAACACGAGGATTATGACATGATGCGGCCGATGGATATCATTTAGTAAATATGAAACCTCCTCTCTCTTAATTGCGTAATATGAAAAGGGCTAACAGCTTCTATATATTAGCCCTCTATTTTCTTTTCAATCTCCATGAGAAAAAACGAACAATGTATCGCATGAATGGCATTTTTTTGAACATTCCACACTTAAAAAGTTGACGAAGTAAACCGATAATACTACTATATACCCATTACCTCTATCAAAAGGCACTTAAGAAACCATGCACGAACAAATAGAAAATCGTCATAAAAAACGGAGGAGTTCAATTTGAATGAAGAAAAAGAGACTTGCCAGGTCAAGCAAGAAACAGTGGCAGGTAACAGGGAGAAGCTTTCAATTCATGAAAATGAGAGCATTCGATCAAACATTGAACAACTAACAATTGAACTCGGTGAACAAAAAGAATTCAATCACTTCATATTAGATGAAAAACAGAAGACCATCAGCACATTATCGGCTCTCATTGCAAAAGGTGATTGTGATGAAGAGTTAAAAGCTCATTTTGTACAAGCATTACATATCGGGCTCTCTGTTATAGAGATTATGGAGATCATTAAGCACTGTACAAAGGTTGCAGGATTCCCTCATTCCATTAATGCCTTGTTTATTTTTCAGAACTTACTAGATGAAAACAATAAATAAATAAGAGAAAACGAGAAGTCTTCTGTCCTCTCGTTTTTTTATTTCCACTTACTTTACTCTCTTACGCTGATTCTGTCACAGTAGCAAAATATCAAAATACCACTCATTTCCTTGCTTAAAAAGTGATGTTCATTTCACAAACCGCATTTTTCACCGACACATCCCATGACAAAATAAAAAAACGTCCAGTTATATAAAATAACTGAACGCGCACCTTTTACCGATTGACAGTGAAATTGTTAACAATCCCGCCTTCTTTCTCCCAAGCGGTTTCTACTGTTTTCTTCTTAATATCATATTCAAAAATGGTTCTGACCTTCGCCTTTCGTCCTGTGTCATCCTTTAATTCCTTTGCGTTCTTTGCAACACCTAAGAAATAAACAGATGTACCATCCGCAGAAAATTGCGGCTGGGCAGCACTTAAAATACGCACATCTTGGCTGTTTTTAACAAGTGTCTTTGTTTTTCCTGTATCTACATCCATCACCTTAATAGATGATACTTCTTTTTCATTTCGAACCTTCACTTCTGTATAAATGAGTTTTTTATGATCTGGTGAAAAAGAAATATCATTGATGGTTTGAGAAATACGTGCAATTCGCTTACCCTTCTCACCTGTTTGTAGGGTAATATTCATGGTCGTTGGTTCAGGATCCATTCCTTTTTCATTTGCCTCATCCGTCTTTTTATAATCCTCTTTTAACGAATAATGCTGAATGGCCAACAGATTTGATGATGGATCATAAGCAAAAGAACTCACCGTATCATCATTACTTTTTTCTGGATATAACACTTTCACTTTCTGTGTTTTCAAATCAAAAGACGCTACATAAAATTGCTCACCTGAATCCTTGTTATACCTTAGATATAACTGTTTTCCGTCACCAGAAAGTCTCATACTGTCGATTGAATCGTCACTCGTAAAGAGCGTTTTTTCTTTATCCGTTTTCACATTCAATTCCCGTATACTTACTTTTTGTGTGTCTTCATCTGTATACGTGTAGTATAAAAGCTGTTTCGCCTGATCATAAGCAATTGAAGGATATGCTGTCAGTTTCTCTGTATGAAGCGCCTTGTCATGCAAGTAATAAGTATTGTTTAACTTTTGATCCGTAAATGAAACAAGCAATTCGTCTTTTGCATCTTGATTTGTTTTCACTTTTCCTGCATGTTTTGCCTCTTGCCCCGGCTTCATCATGAAGAAGATGACGGCCGCAATCACTACGACTCCAATTACTGTGATGATCCACCATGTTGATTTTTTCATTGACTTTCAGACCCTCTCCACAAGAAAAGAAGCCAGAAAATGAACTTTTCCCGCTTCTTTGCATGCCTATGTATTAATAAGTGTAATGCCCTTTGACGACACCTTTACTTGTTTTATACCCAAGTGCTTTGAATGCTTTCGGACTTACGTCTAATACTGCGTTTGGCATTCTACCTACATCATATTTATATACTGTAATCACTTTATGTGGTTTCGCTTTTGTTGTCACTCTTAGTTTTGTACCTTTTTTCGGTACGTCAAATCCCATTTTTGTTGCTGCATCCCAATGACCGAGTTTTTTTCCATCTGCGCCTTTTTTACCGACACCATTATACCATGTAATATTGCCGCTTACTTTTTTTGCACTTGCTCCATGTGAGAAACTAAACGCTAAAAATAAACTAGCTACTGTTACGATTGTCGCGATAAGCTTTTTATTCATTAAAAAATCCTCCGTATTTGGTTTCTGACCCCATTATACATGAAGATGCACCCAGTTATTTTACAGTCACATTACAATTCGAATACAAGTTGACCACTTAATGACCGATTTTGTTCATAAATTTCACCAAAAACAGCCAGAACATTGTCAGTAGATCCCTCCCTTTCGTTTTATATAATAGAAATGAATCAAAGATAAGGAGGAATTTTCATGAAAAAGTGGTTCATCGTTTTGAGTGTAAGTTTGATCTTCGTTTTGATGCTTTCAAGTATTCCTGCCTCTGCGGCTGGTCCTCGTCACGGCGCCATCGTGACACAAACGGATGAAGCCAAATGGTCAGGTATCTCGGCTGATATTGTGCTGCCAAAAACAGCCACCATTAAAAATGGCTATGCCGACTGGTATCTTGGTCTCGGTTCTGCCGTTGTTGAAAGCGGGATTTCAAAAACATCTTCTGGCTATAAGGTCTTCCTGGGCACCGGCTCCCAAGGCGGCAGTCAATATTGGAACAGCGAATACGATTCAAGTATTAAAGATGGTGCACGTGTCAACTTAAAACTCATCAACAATGGTGATGGCACAGTGTCACTATACGTCAACGGGAAACTGCGTTATAAACAGCCTGTTTTCAACCCTAGTCGTCTGAAAGACCTCGATGTCGTCAAAATGGTACACGGCGTACAAGATAATGGAACAAACAGCTACTCGCAAGCAAGTTTCTCTAATGTACAGCTCCGTGCAAATACATCTGGAAGTGTCTATAAAAAATGGGACGGCACCGTCAAATCATCTCTTTTACGCAAAAATCTAGAATCTGGTGCTCCGGCTCCAAAATTCACGGTCATTTCGTCTATCCCACTTAGTACAACCCTTTCAGCACAATAAAACACGAGCACCCAACTTTGGGTGCTTCAAAATTGCTGACAAAGAGCTAAAATGATTTTATTTTAGCTCTTTGTCTTCTTTTCAGCGTGCAAGAAAACCTTTGCAGTCTAGGAAGGGTGAGCACCGGCGCGGAGCGAATTTGACATTCGTGAGCACCGGCGCGCAGGCCTGACACCGAATGCGAGGGTTTGTCTACACGCTGGAGCACCCAACTTTGGGTGCTTTTGATTGTTCACAGCTTATCAACACTTCTCTTTTAATCAAAACATCAATTCGTGGTAACATAAGCATACATACTTTGAAGAACAAAGGAGAAAGAACGTGAGAAAAAGTCTACTTGTTTTCATGAGTCTTGTTGCAACCTTCTCTATCCTAGCAGCATGCTCAAATACGGCAAAAGAAGAAAAAACAGAATCTACGGCACTTCCAACGATTAATGAACGCATTCAAAATGAAACGAAAGAGGTTATGGAGCAGTCTAAGCTCGTAAAAGACACAGCGATCACCGTTGATCAAAAGAAAAAAGTCATTTCTTTAAACGTGACGGCTTCATCTGAGACCAATAGTGATTACGCTGAAGTCATTGGTTTGAACTTTGCCAAAACACTAGCTATTGGTGCATCCACTGAAAAGGAAAACAACCTGCATAAACCGGAAAATGACAGCCTCGGCGCCCTCTACTCCTTTTATGACCTAAACATTACCGTGAAACAGGAAAACGGAAAAGTACTGGCAAAAGGAAAGAAAACAACAAATGAAACAAAAATCACTTGGGAAAGAGCCCAATAACCGGACAAGAAAATCCTTTATGGATTTTCTTCTTTTTTTTAACAAAACTATTAACATTATGAAAGAAATGCCGATTAGTAAGATTGTGTTGGTTCTTAAGTACCAATAATTCTTATGTACATAACGGAGGAAAGTATTATGAAAAGAACGACAGAATTTGTTTTAGGTTTAATTGGAGGTATTTTTGGATTTTTCGGTGCAATGTTTGCCATTGCCTTTGGAGGACTCGATGCGGCATTTAGTGAATCAGGTACGAGTCAAATCACAGGATTAGGCTGGGCAGCGATGCTTTTCTCTATTCTTGCGATTGTGGCATCTGTTATCGTGAAGAAAAAAGCAAAGCTTGGCGGGATTTTATTATTAGTATCTGCTGTTGGTGGTATTATTTCTATTTCTATGTTCTTTATCCTTCCAGCTGTATTAATCATCATTGCAGGCTGCATGGGCGTGTTTAGAAAAGAGACTGTCGTCAATAACACAACTGCATAAAAATAGAGAATAAAGCTTGTAGAGATTGCTCTACAAGCCTTTTCTCTCTACTTTTTGTAATTCATATTGAATGGCATCAACTAACTCTATTATGTTTTCATCTGTCCAAAGATCAAATATAAACAATATATCATCCATCATGTGTGACAAATCTTCCTTGCACATCAATTCTTCTTTGTAAGCAGGGACAATAAAGAAATAGAGTAGGTCAGCCAATTCAAGAGCGACACTTACATCTTTTTCATCCATGATGGCTTTATGCAAAGAGTAGATCAGCCATTTAAGGTCTTCATGATTTTCAATAGGAACATACATCAATTGATGAATTTCATCTACTTTCCTTTCCTTTAGAATCCTCTCAGCAAATTCCTTTGAAAGAGCCCCAACTGTATTTGAAGATATATTCAGAAACGAGAATTCATGTTGATCCTCTCTATTAACCATCTTGATTGACGAACCATCCATTTTAATCACTCCCAATCTCTTATAATAATTCTATTATAAGGAAATTCAAACTCGTTTTAAGTCATCAGAAGTGGATTTTATGTAATTTTAAGCTAACTGGTTTATCAAAAAACCACCCAAAAACAATTATTTTCTATTTTTATCATTTTTTGTTGATTTAAAGGTTCTTTTATCCTATTATAATAGTCATGGTCAATATATAAGTGCAAGACGCTTATATAAATTAAACAAAAGGGGATTTTCATTTTGAAGAAATTATATGCTTTATTTTTAGCTTTAGGGCTAACATTTACACTGGCTGCTTGCGGCTCAACAGAAGATGTGTCTACAGGTGCATCTAAAGAAAAAGAGTCTACTAGCACAAAAACACAATCAAAAAACAAAAAAGATGATGGTTCAAAGAAAATAAATGCTAGCAAACACAAAACAACTGCTCAAGGAATGAAAGTAAACCTTGGCGAAATTAAAATTATGAAGGATAGAATCAATGTAGGAATGAATATCGAAAATACAACAGATAAAGTTCTAAACTTCTATCCAGACCAAGGTAAAGTTGTAGCTGGAAGCATGCAATTAGATGCGAATATGTTTATGACTGATGGTGATATTGGTGGCGAAGTTGAAGGTGGCGTTAAACAAGATGGTGTTATTCAATTCTTAGCTCCTGAAGGCAAAGAGATCAACATTAAAAACATCAAAGAATTAAAGCTGAAATTTGGAAATGTCACAACTGACGATTACATGAATAGTAAAGATGTGACCTTCACAGTAAAAGTAAAATAAACTTTCGCTATTGCCCTTGAATAATGAGGGCTTTTTTATTTATCACATTAAAAAACACTTTCCGAAAAGAAAGTGTTTTTGTTTATAAGTAACGATTCATTCATTTTAATACTTCATAAGAATAACTGATTTTTCGAGAAGTCTCTTACATGGAACTCTTTTTCATCGCAGCCGCCATTTCCACTTCACCCTCTGCTTCCAGCTGTTCAATAATGCGAGCATAATCTCTTTCATGGCGATTTTGGCTTAACTTAAAAGCAGCTTGAACTTCATCAATGATGATTTTGAAGCCCACAATCCCTTTCATTTGTTTCTCTAACAGTTCCTCAGATAACGTATCCCATAACACTGGCTGATCTCTATGACTTTCATATGTCTCCAGCATCGCTGTTAATTCCTTGACCAGTTCTGATTTTTCAAGCAGTGAAGCCTTTCCATATACATGTACAGCTTGATAATTCCACGTCGGTACGGCTTCTTTCTCATACCACGAAGAGGATATGTAAGCATGCGGCCCTTGAAAAATGACAAGCACCTTCTCATTTTCTTCAAACGTTTTCCACTGAGGATTCCCAATCGCCATATGCCCTGAGATCACATACGAATTTCCAATTTGATGAAAACTTACTGGAATATGGGTCGCAATGGGCTTTTCATTCGTTGTCGTCACAACTGTAGCAAATGAATGTGATTGAATAAATGATTTGATTTTCTCCATATCTTTCACTTGAAAAAATGATGGTATATGCATGTTCCCTTCCCCCTTTTTGATCATCTCAATGTTTTGGTCATAATGAAGTCCATTTGCTCCTCGTCTCCCATGTGAAAAGCATGCACTCCTGTTTGAACAAACCCAAGCTTTTGATAAAATGCCATGGCGGCTTTATTATGCTCCCACACCCCAAGCCAAACATCACGTTTATGGTGTTTCTCTGCAATTTCAAAGGCTTGATTCATTAAATATCGACCTAATCCTAGTTTTTGAAAGGACTGTTTGATATAAATGCGTTCAATTTCTAATGTGTCATCACCCATCTCTTCTGACTGTGCATCGTCCATATTGACCTTTAAATAACCAGCAAGGCGCCCATTTACTTGAACCAAATAAAATTGTGAAAAGGGATGTTGTAATTCTTTTAACAGCTGGTTCGAATGAAAAGCTGTCTTCACATATGCGTCGATATGCTCCGCCTTGTTTTGCTCCTGAAACGTTTCTATAAAAGTATCGATTCCGATTTTTTGCAGCTCTTTTATATGTTGTTCATTACACCGAATGAGCGTGACGGTCATGAAGTAACCCCTCCTTAGTCATTAGTAGCTTCTCTTTTTGCCTTTTTTCACATCTTCCCAATCTTTTTCGATATTCTTTCGCACCCTCAAAAGATACTGATAAATCTGTTCCGCTTCCTCTTCAGAAAACCCATCCAGCGCTACCCGATTTGAATGATCATGTTCTCGTTTGATCATTGGATAGACGGCTTTCCCTTTCTCAGTTGGAAACAATTTCTTGATTTTTTTATTCGCTGAGTCATGTTTCTTCTCAATAAATTCATGCAGCTCTAATTTTTGAATAGCCCGAGCAGCCGTAGTTCGATCCACCTTAATCATTTCCGCTAGTTTTTCCTGAATGATGCCAGGCTCCTCACAAATACGCACAAGATACAAATACTGCCCCTTCGTTAAATCATACTCTTTAAATTCAATATTACTAATGGAATCAAGCGCGCGAGCAATCACGCCGATCTCCCGCAATATTTCTTTCATATACCTCGACTCCTTTTATTGCATTTACAATAAATAACTAAAGTTAGTATAATTGATTAATGTTGTATTTGCAACAAAAAACCCACTTCTTAATTGAAAGTGGGTTTTCAACTCTTTCTTTATTTATCACGCCTCTTCGATCCAAACAATCCAAACACGACAGCCAGTGCAACAATAATCGCCACCCAAGTTGTAAAGCCCATATGATCACCGCTTTTCTTTTGAAAATCATCTCTTTATGTTAGATAAAACCAAAAAAATCACTGTCTCTTTAGTTAACGGATGTAAAGCGGTGAAAGTTTCAATTCATTTAACGCTCTTAACCAAAAAATAGACAAAACAAAAACCCCTATATTTCAAGGGGTTTTCGGGGGTATTACATCATGCCACCCATTCCGCCCATTCCGCCCATATCCGGCATTCCGCCGCCTGAGCCGCCTTCTTCTGGTTTGTCAGCTACGACTGCTTCAGTTGTAAGAAGCATAGCTGCTACAGAAGCTGCGTTTTGAAGTGCAGAGCGAGTGACTTTTGTTGGGTCAACGATTCCTTTTTCGATCATGTTTACCCATTCGTTTGTTGCTGCGTTGAAGCCTACGCCAATTTCTTCGTTTTTCAAGCGCTCAACGATGACTGATCCTTCAAGACCTGCGTTGTGAGCGATTTGACGAATTGGCTCTTCAAGAGAACGTAGAACGATGTTCACACCTGTTTGAACGTCACCATCAGCTTCGATGGAAGCAACTTTGTTGTATACATTCACAAGTGCTGTACCACCACCGGATACGATACCTTCTTCAACTGCTGCACGAGTTGAGTTCAGTGCATCCTCAATGCGTAGTTTACGTTCTTTTAGTTCTGTTTCAGTTGCAGCACCAACTTTGATGACAGCAACGCCGCCAGCTAGTTTTGCAAGACGTTCTTGTAATTTTTCTTTATCGAATTCAGAAGTTGTTTCTTCTACTTGCGCACGAATTTGGTTCACGCGTGCTGCGATTTGAGCAGAATCTCCTGATCCTTCTACGATCGTTGTGTTCTCTTTTGTAACAACCACTTTAGACGCACGGCCAAGCTGACCAATTTCAGTTGATTTCAGGTCAAGTCCTAGGTCTTCTGTGATTAATTCCCCGCCAGTTAGAACAGAGATGTCTTCAAGCATTGCTTTACGACGGTCACCGAATCCAGGTGCTTTTACTGCCACTGCGTTGAATGTTCCACGAAGTTTGTTCACAACAAGTGTTGCAAGTGCTTCGCCTTCTACGTCTTCAGCAATGATCAATAATGGTTTTCCTTGTTGTACGACTTGCTCAAGTACAGGAAGGATTTCTTGAATGTTTGTGATCTTTTTATCAGTGATTAAGATGTAAGGATTTTCAAGAACCGCTTCCATCTTATCAGAATCAGTGACCATGTATGGTGAAGCATATCCACGGTCAAACTGCATTCCTTCAACCACTTCAAGCTCAGTTGTGAAACCTTTAGATTCTTCAATTGTGATGACGCCGTCGTTTCCTACACGCTCCATCGCTTCAGCAATTAGGCTGCCGACTTCTTCATCTGCTGCAGAAATAGACGCAACTTGAGCAATTGATTCTTTACCTTCGATTGGTTTAGAAATCTCATGCAAGCCTTCAAGTGCTACTTTCACTGCTTCTTCGATTCCTTTACGAACGCCAACAGGGTTTGCACCAGCTGTTACGTTTTTAAGACCTTCACGGATCATTGCTTGAGCTAGAACTGTTGCAGTCGTTGTACCGTCACCAGCTACATCGTTTGTTTTGCTTGCAACTTCTGCCACAAGTTTTGCACCCATGTTTTCAAATGCATCTTCTAATTCGATTTCTTTTGCAATCGTTACACCATCATTTGTGATAAGTGGAGAACCGAATTTTTTCTCAAGAACCACGTTACGTCCTTTAGGTCCTAAAGTTACTTTTACAGCATCTGCAAGTGCATCTACACCACGTAACATCGCACGACGTGCTTCTTCACTGAACTTAATATCTTTTGCCATAATAACGAAACCTCCTCAGTCTTTTTAGAAATTTATCTCAATCTTTGTTTATGTGATTAACCAATAACAGCTAAAATGTCGCTTTCACGAAGGATTAAATATTCTTTTCCTTCATATTTCACTTCAGTACCTGCATATTTTGAGAAGATAATGCGGTCGCCTGTGTTTACTTCTAACGCAACGCGCTCACCACTTTCAAGTACACGACCTGAACCTGCTGCAACAATTTTACCTTCTTGCGGTTTTTCTTTTGCAGAATCCGGTAAGACAATACCGCTAGCGGTTTTTTCCTCAGATTCAACGAGTTCAATGATTACGCGATCGCCTAATGGCTTTAACATAAGAACAACCTCCTCAATTTTTATATGTAGTCTTTTTTAGCACTCATCATCAACGAGTGCTAACACATTTATTATAATAAAGAATGTCTTCTGTAATTTCAAGTAAAAACCTTTAAAAATTTTTACGCTTTCATGATCTTTTTTTATCACCGATTCTTTCCTTTTCAACGAAAAAGAAGACTTGTGTTACAATAAATCTAGTTCTTTTAGTAAAGGGGTTTTCGTTACTTGAAAAAACAATATTGGTACATCATCTTAACGTATATATTGGTGCAGGTTTCTGCGATTCCTTATGTGTTCATTATGAAATGGTTAGGATACATTCAGACACCGATGACACAAGCAGAGCTCTCTGAATTGTCAGGAACCTGGACAATCATTAGCTTCTGTGTCGGATTAATCATTATTCTGCTCATTCTTCGGACTGTGCCAAAAACATCACTTCGAAATGAAGCACCGGCATCAGTCGGCGTGGCAATCGCTTGGATCATTGGCGGTTTCTTTCTTTCCCTCTTTGCACAATCCATTGCGGGGGCGATTGAACAATATGCATTTGGCATTAGCCGAGAATCCGAAAATACTCAAAACATTTTAGCCATTATGGATGCAGTTCCATGGCTTGTAATCGTCATCGCTCTGATTGGACCGATATTAGAAGAAATCATTTTTCGAAAAATCATTTTTGGTGTGGTTTATGAAAAAACGAATTTTTTCATTGGCGCACTTGTCAGTTCAGTGGTTTTTGCTGCTGTACACAATGATTTCCCACATATCTTGCTCTATACCGCAATGGGCTTTACATTTGCCTTTTTATATGCGAAAACAAAACGAATCATTGTGCCAATCGGCGCACACATGCTGATGAACTCGCTCGTCATTCTTGTGCAGATTGAGCCAGTAAGAAAAATGATTGAAGAACAATCTCAAACAATGCAAATGATTATTGGAGGCTTTTTCTCATGAGAAACCCTGTCGTATGGGGCATTATTTATTTTGCCGTAGGTGTGGCGTTCACCTATATGGCCATTCAAAATCCAGGTGACATGTGGTCATTTTACAGCATTTTGCTGATGGTGTTTGCGGCCTATAATATCAATATCGCGTTAAAAATGTTTGCTTTTTCTGTCAAAATGAAAAAACAACAGCAAAAATAAACCAAAAACCATTTTCCGCCGTTTGGAAAATGGTTTTTTTATGGAGGTCATGTTTTCATGGAACACGAAAAACTGAACATCATGAACAATCAGCATGAAACGATTGGTACAGCCGCTCGATCTGATATCCATGCTGAGGGCCTTTGGCATGAAACCTTTCATTTCTGGCTTTTAAAAAAGGAAGATGACACAGTGTTTCTCTATTTTCAGCTGAGGAGTCCCTCCAAAAAGGATTTCCCTTCTCTACTTGATATCACAGCAGCAGGCCACCTTCTCGCAGATGAACAGCCTTCTGATGGCATCAGAGAAGTCGAAGAAGAGCTTGGTCTCTCCATCTCGTTTGAGAACCTTACCTTTGCTGGTGTCATTAAAGATGAAATCCATATGCCATCGTTTACCGATCGTGAGTTTTGCCATGTGTATTTTTATATGGATCAAAAAGAGCACATGGATGTCCATCTACAGAAAGAAGAAGTTGCTGGACTTTATAGAGCAAGGCTGATGGATGCAGAGCAGCTTTTAAATAGAGAATGCGAAAAAATGAACATCGAGGGCTTTGAAGTGGATGCAGACGGCAAGCGACGTGAGGAAAAGAGAGAGGTCCATGTACATGATTTTGTCCCGCATGAACCTGCCTATTATGAGCATCTCTTTCAAGCAATCAATCAATTTCTTTCACAATAGAAAAAGCATCGTGACCCCTATTTGGATCACGATGCTTTTTTATGAGACAACATCATTTTCTTTCTCCTCTGTCTCTGTTTGCTGCATTTTGCGATAGGTCACTCTTGAAATGACAATACTCACTTCATACAAAACGAGCATTGGCAAGGTAACCATGAGGTGAGAAACGAGCTCTGGCGGTGTAATAAGTGCGGCAATGACAAGGAGGACAAAATAGGCATACTTCCGTATTTTTGATAAAAACATCGGTGTAATGATACCAAGTCTAGTGAGAAACATCAACACGACAGGCATCTGAAACAAAAAGCCAAATGGAAGTGTTAACTGCATCAGAAATGTAAAATACTCATGAATCCCAATCACTTGCTCCACATGTAAATCATTTGACATCCGTATCATAAAATCGACGACAAATGGAAACAAAATAAAATAAGAGAAAGCCACACCGCTCAGAAATAAAAGCAGTGCAATCGGAATATAAGCAAGTGTCACCTTTCTTTCTTTTTCATATAAGCCAGGACTCACAAACGCCCAAAGCTGATATAAGATCACGGGACACGTCAAAACAAGAGCAATGACAAAAGCGAACTGCATAAACACGTACAGTGGATCTGTGAGCTTAAACGCGTTCAATGTCAGTGTGGCCGCTTCATCGGTATTTTGTAAATACACAATGACCGGCTTAGCGAGAAAAAAACCTGCCACCATAAAGGTGACAAAAAACATCGCAATGATCACTAAACGTTTTCGCAGTTCCACAATATGCTCCATAAGCGGCATATCTTTGACATTCATGAAGCTCATCCTATTCTACTGATCTTCTTTTTTCTTTTTTTCTTCCTGATCATCAGCTAAACCTTTTGTGGCATTTTTGAATTCACGTAATGTATCTCCTGCTGCTCTTCCTAATTCAGGAAGCTTTTTCGGCCCAAAAATAATGAGCGCAACAACCGCAATCAGAACCAAACTTCCAGGACCGATCGGACCCATTTGCTCCACCCCCTTTACCCCTTTTCGTCAGTCCTCCTGTGTAACAGAGTAATGCTTTAAGAAATACACAAGAGACTGAAGTTCAACCGCCAAATCTATATGATGAATTCGAATGTGTTCCGGCACATTCAATCGAGCCGGCGTAAAGTTAAGGATTCCTTTGATGCCAAGGGCAATCAAACGATCTGTAATGGATTGAGCTGCTACGGCAGGCACTGTCAAAATCGCAACAGGAATATCTCCTACCTCTTGCACATGCTCTTCAAGCTTATCCAAATCATAGACAGGCACGCCGCCTATCTCACTTCCTATTTTACTCTCATTGACGTCAAAAGCCATTGAAATTTTTGTATTATTATTTTTAATGAAATTATAGTGTAAAAAAGCAGTCCCTAAATTCCCGACACCGATGAGCATGACATTCGTCATTTCATCTTGGTCAAGGGTCTTTCTAAAGAAGGTCAAGAGGTAATCGACATTATAGCCATAACCTTTCTTCCCAAGTGCACCAAAGTAAGAAAAATCTCGGCGAATGGTGGCAGAATCCACTTTGACTGCATCACTAAGCTCTGCCGATGACACCCTTTGTTTTCCTGATGCATGCAGATTTTTTAAAAAACGGTAGTAAAGCGGCAAACGTTTGGCTGTCGCTTGTGGAATTTTTGACTGGTCTATATTCATATAAGATCCTCCAACTTAAATATCAGATGCTCTGTGAAAATCACCGTTTTTCCCGCCTGTTTTTTCTACTAGATAGGTCGGGCCGATGATCATCCCTTTGTCTATTGCTTTGCACATGTCATAAACGGTCAGTGCACATACTGAGGCAGAAGTGAGCGCTTCCATCTCCACACCCGTACTTCCTTTTGTTTTCACCTGTACTTGTATGTTCAGAATGTACGCATTTCCGTCTTCCTCCCAATCAAAGGAGATATCGACACCTTTTAATGCAAGCGGATGACACATTGGAATGATGCTGGACGTTTGCTTTGCTGCCATAATGCCAGCTACCTGTGCGACAGACAGCACATCCCCTTTTCCAATGTCATGCTTTTGTATTTGATGAAATACTTCTTTTATCATACGAACGCTTGAAACAGCAACGGCAGTTCTCACTGTAGACGATTTGTCACTAATGTCGACCATCTTTGCTCTTCCTTGTTCGTTAAAGTGGCTAAATTGACTCATCTTTCAACGCTCCCTCACTCAAATCATACACTATTTTTTCCTATCTGTCTTTCATTTGACCATGGCAGCCGTATGTAAGATTTGCCGGTTTACTGCTGATAAGCTACACTTAACATATTATAGCAGAGGTGAAGTTACATGATGATTCTACAAGTGAATCAGCTGTCCAAATCGTTTGGCGCTGATACCGTTTTAACGAATATAAAATTGGAAGTCAAAGCGAGGGATCGTATTGCCATTGTCGGTCGTAACGGTGCAGGAAAATCCACGCTTTTAAAAATCATTGCCGGTCAAATGTCTTACGAACAAGGTGAGATCATCAAACCGAAAGACCTATCCATTGGATATCTAGCACAGCATACAGATGTGACGTCTACACGTACGCTAAAAGACGAACTACTATCCGTTTTCGATCATTTAAAAGAAATGGAACAAGAGATGAGAACCATAGAAGAGAAAATGGCTTCTTCCACAGGAACAGAATTAGATTCTCTAATGAAAACCTATGACAGACTGCAACAAGCATTTAAAGATCAAGGCGGCTATCAATATGAAGCAGATGTCCGCTCCATTTTACACGGACTCGGCTTTAGTCATTTTGAAGATCATACAACCGTCCAATCCTTAAGCGGCGGTCAGAAAACTCGTCTAGCGCTTGGAAAGCTATTATTGATGAAACCAGAACTCTTGATTTTGGATGAGCCAACCAACCATCTAGATATTGATACCTTATCATGGCTTGAGCAGTATTTGCAAAATTATACAGGAGCCATCCTCATCGTTTCCCATGACCGATACTTCTTAGACAAAGTCGTGAACCATGTATATGAAGTCTCAAGAACAGCGATGAAAAAGTTCGCTGGGAACTATAGTAAGTATCTTGACCAAAAAGCTGAGCAGCTAGAGCGTGATATGAAGCTGTATGAAAAACAACAAGAAGAAATTTCGAAGCTTCAAGATTTCGTGGATCGCAACTTAGCAAGAGCCTCCACCACAAAGCGTGCTCAAAGCAGGCGGAAACAGCTGGAACGGATGGATCGTTTAGATAAGCCGTTAGGAGATGAAAAATCCGCAAACTTCCATTTCGATATTATGAGGCAAAGCGGAAATGACGTGCTAAAGGTGCATGATCTCGATATTAGTTACGATAAAAAAACGCCACTCCTCTCCTCACTTTCTTTTCATATTAAACGTGAGGATAGCGTGGCACTCATCGGTCCTAACGGCATCGGGAAATCAACTCTTTTAAAAACCTTAACGGATACGTTAAAACCAGTAAAAGGCGAAATCAGCTTTGGTTCTCATGTGACGATTGGCTACTATGATCAGGAACAAGCCAAGCTGACATCCTCCAAAAAAGTGTTAAATGAACTTTGGGATGATTATCCCCATATGACTGAAAAAGACATTCGGACTTGTTTAGGAAACTTCCTTTTTTCAGGTGATGACGTCTTAAAGCCTGTTCATGCTTTAAGTGGTGGAGAAAAAGCACGACTTGCGCTGGCAAAGCTGATGCTCCAAAAAGCCAATTTCCTCATTCTCGATGAACCGACGAACCATCTTGATTTAGACAGTAAGGAAATATTAGAGAATGCACTAATTGATTATCCAGGCACCATCTTGTTTGTTTCGCATGACCGTTACTTTATCAATCGCTTGGCAACAAAAGTTCTCGAGTTGTCACCAAATGAAACAAAAGAATACCTCGGTGACTACGACTATTATCTTGAAAAGAAAAACGAACAATTAGAGCTTGAAGCACTCCAAACTCAGGAGACGCATAAAAAACAAGCAGAAAAACCAGTAGAAACAGCAAAACTTTCCTATGCAGAAGAGAAAGAACTCAAAAAGAAAGAAAGACAAAAGCAGCGCCGAATTGAAGAAATTGAAGAGCGTATCGCTGTCATCGAAGACAAGCTCGGTGAAAACGAAGAGCTTCTATGTGATCCTGCTATTTTCCAAGATCACGAGAAAGTACAAGCCATTCAAACAGAAAATGATGCGCTCAATCAAGAGATGGAATCACTTTTTGCGGAATGGGAAGATCTATCAGATGCATAAAGAGTGCCCTAACGGGTGCTCTTTTTTTAAGGTGAGAATCTTTATCCACAATGATACCCACAATAACATCTTGATTATTCTTAAATATTTTAAAGTTATCCACTTTATCCACAGTATTTTAATCACATATCCACATAAAAGATCACATTTATACACATTTTCTTCATTTTAAAACGAATTTTCTAACAATTGTGGATATATAACGTTTACATGTGAATAAATCGCTTTCATTTCAATAGAAAAAACTCCTGTATATCCACAGGAGTTCTTATTCATAGGAGACAAGCGGCAGTCCAGGTTGACCGTTCATTGCCATGTCGCCTCTTATTCCCTTTTCAAATGCAATGGTTCCCGCAGCAGCAATCATGGCTGCATTGTCTGTACAAAGAGACAATGGCGGAATCATGACATTCACTTCAGGCAGCTTCGCAAATGCTGAAGTAAGGGCTTCTCTAAGACCTTTATTGGCAGCAACCCCGCCAGCTAGAACGACTTGTTTCACACCATACGCTTCAGCCGCTTTTAATGTCTTTCCGACTAACACCTCAATCACGCTTTCTTGGAAACTTGCAGCCAAATCCTCCGGCGCAATGGTTTCACCCTTTTGAGACGCATTGTGTAGTGTGTTGATAACCGCTGATTTTAAACCGCTGAAGCTAAAATGATAGGATCCTTCTTCAAGCCACGCTCGAGGAAGCTTAATCGTTGGCTCCCCTTCATGTGCCAATCGATCAATGTGAGGTCCCCCTGGATATGGCAGACCCATCGTCCGAGCTACTTTGTCATACGCTTCCCCAGCCGCATCATCCAACGTTTCACCAATGACCTCAAAAGACCCATGCTCTTTCATCAATACAAGCTCAGTATGCCCACCAGAGACGACTAGAGCTAAACAAGGAAACACTAGTTCACCAACGAGCTGGTTCGCATAAATGTGTCCAGCAATATGATGAACACCAACAAGCGGAATTTGATGTGCAAAACTCAATGCTTTGGCTGCATTGACACCTATCAAAAGTGCACCAACTAAGCCGGGACCTTCTGTCACAGCAATGGCATCTAAATCCTGAAAGGTCATATTGGCCTGCGTCATGACTTCTTCTAATACGATCGTCATTTGTTCCACATGATGCCTTGAAGCGATTTCTGGTACCACGCCGCCAAATCGTTTATGACTTTCTATTTGTGAGGCGACAACATTCGCTACGATCTCTTTCCCATTTTTCACAATGGACGCAGCTGTTTCGTCACAGCTTGTTTCTATACCTAATATGAATCGATCTTTTTTTTCACTCATTTATCTTCACCCACATGACTAATGCATCTTCCCCGTTATCCGTATAATAATTCTTTCGAATAGAAGCTGGTTTAAAACCTAGCTTTTCATAAAGGGATTGTGCTGGCGTATTTGATACCCGCACTTCTAGTGAAAGATGATCTGTCTTTTTTTCTTTGCAAAATTCCATGACATATCGAAGCAGCGCTTCCCCGTATCCTTTTCCCCGGTGCTCAGGGAGAATCGCAATATTCGTAATTTGTGCATCATCCATGACAATCCAAACGCCGCAATACCCAATAGGCTGACCATCTTCTTCAATGAGGAAATAATGGCTGTATTGGTTATGGAGAATTTCATAGACAAACGACTCTTTTTTCCAAGGCGCTGTAAACGAATGCAATTCAATCGTATATACCTCTGGGATGTCCTCTACTGTCATTCTTCGCATCTCTACTGTGTTGAGATTATTTTTGTCCTTCAAGCCATTTCACTTCCGCTTCTGCCAAACGAATATAATTAGGAACAAGCTGATGGACATCTTCAGCTGGGCGGTCTGCCCCTAAAAATGCGAGCACTGAAGGTCTTGGGTTGTGAAATGCCTCGTCTGCGATCACAGCAGTTTCTCCAAGTATGGAGAGAACATTCTCTTGATGAAGATGCACATCATGTCCAAGAAATAAAACAGAGTTCCCTTCCTTTTTCAGCTCTTGAAGCCAATCAGTAAGCAGGATATTTTGATCTGGTTTCACTTCTTTTATCTTTCCACCTTCAAATGTATATAACCCTGTATAAACTTGTCCTCTTCTTGCATCAAATATAGGAGAAATCATTCCATCAAAATATCGAGCATTTGCCGCCAGCGTTTCTAAACTTGAAACA
This sequence comes from Bacillus sp. FSL K6-2869, assembly GCF_040869405.1. Taxonomy (NCBI): domain Bacteria; kingdom Bacillati; phylum Bacillota; class Bacilli; order Caryophanales; family Bacillaceae; genus Bacillus; species Bacillus sp. FSL K6-2869. The sequence goes on along the minus strand of NZ_CP152035.1, from coordinate 612,633 downwards.
GCAGTTATCGGGATAGACAGCGTCCAAGCAAGTGTTTTTGCAATGGTCACACCGATTCTAACGCCAGTGTAAGAACCGGGTCCTTTGGCTACAACAATTTTGCTTAATTCGTTCGGTGCTACGCCGCATTCTTTCATCAGTGCTTCAACTGTCGGCATTGCTCGTACTGAATGATTCTTCTTTAAGTACGTAATACTTTCCCCAACCACAGTGTCATCACGGACAAGAGCTATTCCGAGTGTATGGTTTGACGTATCAATTGCCAGTATGGTCAATATCTTTCATCTCCTTACAAAGGGCCTCATAGCGCTCCCCTTTTGCATAAAACGTGAGATGACGTTCTTCTTCACGTTCTGTTCTCAGCATTTCAATTTTTAAATACGATGAAGGCAATTGAGGTTCAATGAGATGTGCCCATTCAACCAAACATACACCTTCCCCCTCAAAATATTCGCCCAGTCCAATATCTTCTTCCGCATCTTCCATACGATACACATCCATATGATAAAGTGGCAGTCTGCCATCCGTATATTCTTTAATAATTGTAAAAGTAGGGCTGTTGACGATACGGGTAATACCTAAGCCTTCTGCAAAACCTTTTGAAAAAGTCGTTTTACCTGCGCCTAAGTCTCCTTCTAATGTTAAGACATCGCCGGGCATCACAAGTGTAGCCAAGGCAGCAGCAATTCGTTTCGTCTCATCCGCACCTTTTGTTGTCCACGTTAACTTCATGGTGGAGTCACCTCATTTCTTAAAATGATTATATCCTTTTTTCATTAAAATTGTTTGTTGATCATGGTCTTTTAAAATAACGCTGGACGCTCGATCATCTTTGACTTGTCCAATACGCGTGACCTGAATGTGTTCTTTTTTACATTGCGTCTCAAATCGCTTCCAATCCGTTTCAGGGATCGTACCAGTTAAGACAAAATCCTCTCCACCGAACAAGACCCATTCAAGCCACTCTTTATGTAACAACGGTAGATGTGGATGTTTTGGGAGTTGATCAGCCTCAATTTCCAGCGTTACACAACTGGCCTCCGCTATTTCGTTCAGCTCACTCGCTAATCCGTCACTCACATCATTCAAGGTCACCCGGGGGAAGCTTGAACAAATAAGGCCAGCAGCAATATGCGGCTGCGGCATTTTGTGTCGCTCTAGAAAAAAAGCAGTGTCAATCGAATGTGCAGCATTTACTTCATTCATTAAAAGGGATAGCCCAGCAGCTGATGAACCTAGTTCACCTGTGACAAAGACAATGTCTCCTGTCTGAGCACTATGACGGTAACAGGCTGTTCCCTTTGGAATCTCACCAATGACCGTTACTGTGATGACAAAGTCACTGCGGGTGGCTACTGTATCTCCACCGATTAAATCCATATGATATGTGTCAGCCAATGCTTTCATTCCCTCGTAAAAAGCTGCGACAATTGCTTCATCCCCATGAGGCGGGATCGCAATTGATACAAGATAATACTTAGGGGTTCCTCCCATGGCTGCGATATCACTGATATTCACTGCCAGCGCTTTAAATCCAACCTCAAAGGGTGTGGAAAAATCAAATCGAAAATGGACATGCTCTACCATTGTATCAACACAAACGACCTCTTCACAATGTGAATGAGGTTGATAAACACTAGCATCATCACCGATGCCCATGACCAAAGAACGCTGATGCGTTTCTTTTGGTGTAATTCGGCGAATAAGATCAAATTCATCCATAAAAGACAGCCCCTTCATACAATCAACTGATTGAGCAAACATGATGTCAGACACAGTTAGTATTAGTGTAGCGAATATGAGCCTCGGTTCCAACTAAAAACGATATAAAGAAAGCCTGGTATAAAAAAACCAGGCGATGTTTGTTGAAGTCATGATCTTTTCTTATCACATTTAGTGTAGCCAAACACAAGGAGTTTCATTGCATCTAGGATACTTATTGAAAGAAAAAGACATAAAAAAAAACGAAACTATACGTTTTCGTTTACAAGTCATAAAAATGGCGGTCCGGACGGGACTCGAACCCGCGACCTCCTGCGTGACAGGCAGGCATTCTAACCAACTGAACTACCGGACCATTTTGGCTGTACTCAATGAGTACTCCATATTTAATAGGTAAAATAATTTGGTTGCGGGGGCAGGATTTGAACCTGCGACCTTCGGGTTATGAGCCCGACGAGCTACCGAACTGCTCCACCCCGCGACGATATAAAATGAAAAGCTTGGCGGCGTCCTACTCTCACAGGGGGAAACCCCCAACTACCATCGGCGCTGAAGAGCTTAACTTCCGTGTTCGGTATGGGAACGGGTGTGACCTCTTCGCTATCGCCACCAAACCTGATGGAGAGAATGTTCTCTCAAAACTAGATAACAATGTTCATTTTTCACATTAGAATATAGGTTAAGTCCTCGATCTATTAGTATCTGTCAGCTCCACGTGTCACCACGCTTCCACCTCAGACCTATCAACCTGATCATCTTTCAGGGATCTTACTTCCTTGCGGAATGGGAAATCTCATCTTGAGGGGGGCTTCATGCTTAGATGCTTTCAGCACTTATCCCGTCCGCACATAGCTACCCAGCGATGCCCTTGGCAGAACAACTGGTACACCAGCGGTGCGTCCATCCCGGTCCTCTCGTACTAAGGACAGCTCCTCTCAAATTTCCTGCGCCCGCGACGGATAGGGACCGAACTGTCTCACGACGTTCTGAACCCAGCTCGCGTACCGCTTTAATGGGCGAACAGCCCAACCCTTGGGACCGACTACAGCCCCAGGATGCGATGAGCCGACATCGAGGTGCCAAACCTCCCCGTCGATGTGGACTCTTGGGGGAGATAAGCCTGTTATCCCCGGGGTAGCTTTTATCCGTTGAGCGATGGCCCTTCCATGCGGAACCACCGGATCACTAAGCCCGACTTTCGTCCCTGCTCGACTTGTAGGTCTCGCAGTCAAGCTCCCTTGTGCCTTTACACTCTGCGAATGATTTCCAACCATTCTGAGGGAACCTTTGGGCGCCTCCGTTACATTTTAGGAGGCGACCGCCCCAGTCAAACTGCCCACCTGACACTGTCTCCCTGCCCGATAAGGGCAGCGGGTTAGAAGGTCAATACAGCCAGGGTAGTATCCCACCGATGCCTCCACCGAAGCTAGCGCTCCGGTTTCCAAGGCTCCTACCTATCCTGTACAAGCTGTACCAACATTCAATATCAGGCTGCAGTAAAGCTCCACGGGGTCTTTCCGTCCTGTCGCGGGTAACCTGCATCTTCACAGGTACTATAATTTCACCGAGTCTCTCGTTGAGACAGTGCCCAGATCGTTGCGCCTTTCGTGCGGGTCGGAACTTACCCGACAAGGAATTTCGCTACCTTAGGACCGTTATAGTTACGGCCGCCGTTTACTGGGGCTTCAATTCGCACCTTCGCTTACGCTAAGCGCTCCTCTTAACCTTCCAGCACCGGGCAGGCGTCAGCCCCTATACTTCGCCTTACGGCTTCGCAGAGACCTGTGTTTTTGCTAAACAGTCGCCTGGGCCTATTCACTGCGGCTTCTCGGGGCTTTAACACCCTAAGAAGCACCCCTTCTCCCGAAGTTACGGGGTCATTTTGCCGAGTTCCTTAACGAGAGTTCTCTCGATCACCTTAGGATTCTCTCCTCGCCTACCTGTGTCGGTTTGCGGTACGGGCACCTCTCACCTCGCTAGAGGCTTTTCTTGGCAGTGTGGAATCAGGAACTTCGCTACTAAATTTCGCTCGCCATCACAGCTCAGCCTTCACGGGAAACGGATTTGCCTATTTCCCAGCCTAACTGCTTGGACGCGGATATCCAATACCGCGCTTACCCTATCCTCCTGCGTCCCCCCATTGCTCAAATGGTGAGGAGGTGGTACAGGAATATCAACCTGTTGTCCATCGCCTACGCCTTTCGGCCTCGGCTTAGGTCCCGACTAACCCTGAGCGGACGAGCCTTCCTCAGGAAACCTTAGGCATTCGGTGGACGGGATTCTCACCCGTCTTTCGCTACTCATACCGGCATTCTCACTTCTAAGCGCTCCACCAGTCCTTCCGGTCTGACTTCACTGCACTTAGAACGCTCTCCTACCACTGTTCGTAAGAACAGTCCGCAGCTTCGGTGATACGTTTAGCCCCGGTACATTTTCGGCGCAGAGTCACTCGACCAGTGAGCTATTACGCACTCTTTAAATGGTGGCTGCTTCTAAGCCAACATCCTGGTTGTCTAAGCAACTCCACATCCTTTTCCACTTAACGTATACTTTGGGACCTTAGCTGGCGGTCTGGGCTGTTTCCCTTTCGACTACGGATCTTATCACTCGCAGTCTGACTCCCAAGGATAAGTCATCGGCATTCGGAGTTTGACTGAATTCGGTAACCCGGTAGGGGCCCCTAGTCCAATCAGTGCTCTACCTCCGAGACTCTTACCTTGAGGCTAGCCCTAAAGCTATTTCGGAGAGAACCAGCTATCTCCAGGTTCGATTGGCATTTCACCCCTACCCACACCTCATCCCCGCACTTTTCAACGTGCGTGGGTTCGGGCCTCCATTCAGTGTTACCTGAACTTCACCCTGGACATGGGTAGATCACCTGGTTTCGGGTCTACGACCACGTACTCATGCGCCCTATTCAGACTCGCTTTCGCTGCGGCTCCGCATCTTCTGCTTAACCTTGCACGGGATCGTAACTCGCCGGTTCATTCTACAAAAGGCACGCCATCACCCGTTAACGGGCTCTGACTACTTGTAGGCACACGGTTTCAGGATCTATTTCACTCCCCTTCCGGGGTGCTTTTCACCTTTCCCTCACGGTACTGGTTCACTATCGGTCACTAGGGAGTATTTAGCCTTGGGAGATGGTCCTCCCGGATTCCGACGGAATTTCACGTGTTCCGCCGTACTCAGGATCCACTCTGGAGAGAACAACATTTCAGTTACAGGGCTGTTACCTTCTTTGGCGGGCCTTTCCAGACCTCTTCGCTTATATCGTTCCTTTGTAACTCCGTATAGAGTGTCCTACAACCCCAAGAGGCAAGCCTCTTGGTTTGGGCTGTTCCCGTTTCGCTCGCCGCTACTCAGGGAATCGCATTTGCTTTCTCTTCCTCCGGGTACTTAGATGTTTCAGTTCCCCGGGTATGCCTTCTCATACTCTATGTATTCAAGTATGGATACTACTCCATTACGAGCAGTGGGTTTCCCCATTCGGAAATCTCCGGATCAAAGCTTGCTTACAGCTCCCCGAAGCATATCGGTGTTCGTCCCGTCCTTCATCGGCTCCTAGTGCCAAGGCATCCACCGTGCGCCCTTTCTAACTTAACCATTTCTTACTTTAGAAAGAATCACTATGTGTGATGAACTTTGCATTGCATTCAATGTGAATGTATTACTTATTGTTATCTAGTTTTCAAAGAACAATCCTGTCTCGCTAGAGACATGTTTGAAGGAATGATCCTTCAAAACTAAACAAGACGAAAACGCACACTGCTCCATATATCCTTAGAAAGGAGGTGATCCAGCCGCACCTTCCGATACGGCTACCTTGTTACGACTTCACCCCAATCATCTGCCCCACCTTCGGCGGCTGGCTCCATAAAGGTTACCTCACCGACTTCGGGTGTTGCAAACTCTCGTGGTGTGACGGGCGGTGTGTACAAGGCCCGGGAACGTATTCACCGCGGCATGCTGATCCGCGATTACTAGCGATTCCAGCTTCACGCAGTCGAGTTGCAGACTGCGATCCGAACTGAGAACAGATTTGTGGGATTGGCTAAACCTTGCGGTCTCGCAGCCCTTTGTTCTGTCCATTGTAGCACGTGTGTAGCCCAGGTCATAAGGGGCATGATGATTTGACGTCATCCCCACCTTCCTCCGGTTTGTCACCGGCAGTCACCTTAGAGTGCCCAACTGAATGCTGGCAACTAAGATCAAGGGTTGCGCTCGTTGCGGGACTTAACCCAACATCTCACGACACGAGCTGACGACAACCATGCACCACCTGTCACTCTGTCCCCGAAGGGAAAGCCCTATCTCTAGGGTTGTCAGAGGATGTCAAGACCTGGTAAGGTTCTTCGCGTTGCTTCGAATTAAACCACATGCTCCACCGCTTGTGCGGGCCCCCGTCAATTCCTTTGAGTTTCAGTCTTGCGACCGTACTCCCCAGGCGGAGTGCTTAATGCGTTAGCTGCAGCACTAAGGGGCGGAAACCCCCTAACACTTAGCACTCATCGTTTACGGCGTGGACTACCAGGGTATCTAATCCTGTTCGCTCCCCACGCTTTCGCTCCTCAGCGTCAGTTACAGACCAGAGAGTCGCCTTCGCCACTGGTGTTCCTCCACATCTCTACGCATTTCACCGCTACACGTGGAATTCCACTCTCCTCTTCTGCACTCAAGTTTCCCAGTTTCCAATGACCCTCCCCGGTTGAGCCGGGGGCTTTCACATCAGACTTAAGAAACCGCCTGCGAGCCCTTTACGCCCAATAATTCCGGACAACGCTTGCCACCTACGTATTACCGCGGCTGCTGGCACGTAGTTAGCCGTGGCTTTCTGGTTAGGTACCGTCAAGGTGCAAGCAGTTACTCTTGCACTTGTTCTTCCCTAACAACAGAGCTTTACGATCCGAAAACCTTCATCACTCACGCGGCGTTGCTCCGTCAGACTTTCGTCCATTGCGGAAGATTCCCTACTGCTGCCTCCCGTAGGAGTCTGGGCCGTGTCTCAGTCCCAGTGTGGCCGATCACCCTCTCAGGTCGGCTACGCATCGTCGCCTTGGTGAGCCGTTACCTCACCAACTAGCTAATGCGCCGCGGGTCCATCTGTAAGTGACAGCCGAAACCGTCTTTCATCCTTGAACCATGCGGTTCAAGGAACTATCCGGTATTAGCTCCGGTTTCCCGGAGTTATCCCAGTCTTACAGGCAGGTTACCCACGTGTTACTCACCCGTCCGCCGCTAACATCCGGGAGCAAGCTCCCTTCTGTCCGCTCGACTTGCATGTATTAGGCACGCCGCCAGCGTTCGTCCTGAGCCAGGATCAAACTCTCCGAAAAAGTACAAAACCGAAGTTTTGTTTTTCGTCAGCGTTTGACTGACTACCTATGATGTATCATAGGATTTTTTATAAAAACTCGAATTAACAGGTACGTTTTGTCTTGTTTAGTTTTCAAAGATCATTTTTTTAAAATGGAGCGGGTGATGAGAATCGAACTCACGACATCAGCTTGGAAGGCTGAGGTTTTACCACTAAACTACACCCGCGTGGTTAAATGTTATTGGCGCGCCCGAGAGGAGTCGAACCCCTAACCTTTTGATCCGTAGTCAAACGCTCTATCCAATTGAGCTACGGGCGCTTAATCAGGCGACTTAATTATCTTAACATATCGTTTTTATTAAGTCAACATCTTTTTAAAGTTTGTTTGTCGTATCTGTCTGAGCATCAGTGTTTCAGATGCGTCATCAGCGACGAATAAAAATATACCATGGATCATACAAAAGGGTCAATACATTTTTCTAAAAAAGTTTAATGTTTTTTAAGAAGTGCTCTTTTGTTAGATAAATAGAGTTTCAATCGCCCTATTTTCATTTCTTTCTTCATAATTCTAATGATTCTTAAATAAAATCTTTCTAAATCCAAAGGAGGACAAAACATAGTCACCTAGAATTTTTATTTATTGGAAAATTCTTAATATTTTCCATGCATTTAAAGGAGGTAGGAGATGATGAAAAAGTTTGTCGCTTTTCAAATCATGATCGCTTTGGTGATAGGAGCTCTTATCGGCCACTTCTTCCCTGATTTCGGAATGGCACTGCGGCCCATTGGGGATGGCTTTATCCGATTGATTAAAATGATTGTGGTCCCTATTGTTTTCTCTACGATTGTCATCGGCGCAGCTGGCAGCGGTGGAATGAAGAAAATGGGCAGTCTCGGATTAAAGACAATCATTTGGTTTGAAGTCATTACGACCATCGTTCTTGGAATCGGACTTTTATTGGCCAACGTGTTAAAGCCAGGCGTTGGACTCGATTTCTCTCAATTAGCTAAGAAAGATATTGGGGAACTCGATGGTTATACTCAAAAGGTCGTCGATTTTAAACAGATGGTTTTAGACATCATTCCAACCAATATCATCGATGTCATGGCTCAGAATGATTTACTAGCAGTGATTTTCTTCGCTATTTTATTCGGTGTAGCCGCAAGCGGCATTGGGAAAGCTTCCGCTCCTGTCCTTACCTTCTTTGAATCAGTAGCACAAATTATGTTTAAGCTCACACAAATGGTCATGGTGACAGCTCCTATTGGAGTTTTAGCATTAATGGCAGCTTCTGTCGGACAATACGGCATTGTTTTACTCATTCCTATGATGAAACTTGTTGGCACTGTCTTCTTAGGATTGTTTATTATTCTATTTGTTTTGTTCCCTCTTGTCGCACTGATCTTCCGTTTTAACTACTTCGAAGTGTTGAAAATGATTTGGGATTTGTTTTTGGTTGCCTTTTCTACTACAAGTACAGAAACTGTTCTTCCACAGCTCATGTCACGGATGGAGAAATACGGCTGCCCAAAAAGAATCGTTTCCTTCGTCATCCCGTCAGGTCTTTCTCTTAATTGCGATGGTTCAAGTTTATATTTATCGGTTTCCTGTGTGTTTCTTGCACAAGCGTTTGGTGTCGATATGAGTTTATCACAGCAGCTCCTCATGATGCTTGTCCTTGTTTTAACAAGTAAAGGCATTGCAGCTGTCCCGTCTGGCTCACTTGTCGTTCTTTTGGCAACAGCTCATGCAGTAGGTCTGCCAGCAGAAGGTGTCGCTATTATCGCCGGGGTTGACCGGATTATGGATATGGCTCGAACAGGCGTGAATGTTCCTGGACATGCGGTTGCCTGTATTGTCGTTTCTAAATGGGAAAAAGTATTCCGAGAGTCTGCATGGGAAGTTCCAAAAGCAGGTGAAGAAACAAAAGGAATGTAATGTTTTTTATGAAGGAAAGGGATCGCCCTTTCCTTTTTTTATGGCAAAAATGTCTGCTTCAGCACGGCTTTACCTTCTTGTTGCAACTGTACCTCCGCATATGCTCCGTTAATGAGGGTCATTTGCGGAGGTACGTGTCCACAATCAATATCGTAAACAATCGGTATGTGTAATTCCTTATGCAATTCTTCATATAGATCCGTATATTCATATCCTTCCACAGGAGTGTCCACTGCACTCCTGCCAAACATGATGCCAGAGCAACGATCAAACCAGCCTGCTAGTTTTAATTGAACAAGAGACCTCTTCATGCTCGCAGCATTTAATTCACAGTTCTCAAAATACCATAGTATGGGTTCACCTTTCAGGTATGTTTCTTGAAAAGCTTTGACATCTCCAAAAGGCGTGCCAGCTAAGTGCCGGATCACATCAATACAGCCACCCATCAGTCTTCCCTTCATCGTCGTCTCTAAGTGATCAACAGTACGCCATGCGGTTGGCTCGGTTAAATGAAAGACATGAATGCTTGGATGGTCATACTGCCATTCCTTTTGATACATATCAGAAGAAAATTGAGTAACGTCCTTTTTCTCTGGAGTGGAAAGTATTTGTTCCCACATAGCCGTCACCTGATCAAGCTCTTCCCCCTGAAGATCCACAAGGTTCGGTCCATGCGCTGTCGCAATGCCAGTGTTTAATGTCAAAGCTAATAGAAGGAGACTTGTATCAGAAAACCCAAGAATCCACTTTTTTTGCATCACTGAGAAATCAAGATGCTCTAACACTTCAATAAGCAGCTGTCCGCCCCATGGCGGGATGATGTGGTCAATCTCATGACAAGTCATCATCCGCTGTAACTCATTTGCTCGCTTGATTGCAGGGGCTGATTTCGCTTTTTCCTGTTGCCATACTGTCTCTCCACATATGACTTCATAGCCTCTTTTTTTCATCCGATCGCAAGACAGTTGAAACATCTCATGCAAAGAGGGCTGCACACCTGAGGAAGGTGCTGTCACCCCAATCGTTTGTCCTTTTTGCAAAAATGGATACTGGATCATCCTGCTCACCTCCACCTTCTATGAATCTCTCATCTATTCATTGTAAAGAAAATTCCCCTTCTCCAAGGGGAATCTCGTCTTACTCTCTCTGACGCAGGACAGTATATACACCTGCGAAAATACACAAAATCCCAACAAACGAACGTAAGCCCATCTCTTCACCTAGAAGCATCCATCCAAGAACCGTGCCAACGATTGGTTGAAAGAAGAAAAAAAGACCACCGCTTGAAGCGTCCATCAGTTGAAGCCCTCTATTCCACAAAAAGAAAGCAAGGGCCGTTGAGATGATACCTAGATACAGAATGCCGCCCCATATTTCCGGTCTTGCCATTTGCTGCACATCAAGATGAGGCAAACGAAACATGACAGGTGGTGTTAATACGATAAAGGCCACAATGATCGCATATGTTGTCGTCACTACTTGAGGATACTTTCCTGGAACTCGTTTCAAAAGAACAGACATCAGCGCCCATGTTAATGCAGCAATAACCAGTGAAAGACCGCCAACAAACTCATCCGTTTGAACAGCGACAGGCCCAATCATCGTCAGCACACCTACTGTAGCAAGCAGAATGGAGACACACTTTCTCATTGTGAAAGATTCTTTTAATAGAAAGAAAGCGAAAAGCACCATAAAAGCAGGTGTGGCCGATGTGATGACGGCACCCATTTGTGCAGACGTATACATTGTGCCAATTTCTTGGGTCACGATCGAAAGAAAGTTGCCAATCAATCCAATCGCCACAATCAGCGGGATATCCTTTTTGTCTAACCGAAAAGAGTAGCCCAAACGCCAAATCGTGAACACAAGAACGACTCCAGCTATTGCATATCTCATCCAGACGAGCTCAAGTGGCGGGACCACCGCAACTGTTACTTTGACCACTACATACATACCGCCCCAAATACTAGCAGCTAACGCTAAGTAAAGGGCTCCTATATATTTTTCATTCATTTTTTCCCCTCCGTTACTGGATATATTCACTGCGATATCCACAAACGGAGATCACTCTCCGTTATGGACGGAGGTGATTTGGTACATCATGTTCAAATAAAGGCTTCCATTGCATATCAGTCACCCCAATTGTTTTTATTTTCTGATTACTTTATAACAAAATCTGGTTCACTTCAATCCTTTTTTATCGCCATGTTTCTTCATATAATAGAAGTTCAATAGGATTGACATGATGAATTCGTTTTCTTATAGTAAGTACAACAATTGAGGTTTACACAGAAAAGGAGTAGAGGTCTTTGGATGTTGAAGCTAGGAAACACATTCCCACTGCCGGAAACGAACCGTTTCTTGAGGGAATAAAAGATTGTGTGCCAACCTTGCTTGGTTATATGAGCATTGGGTTTGCCTTTGGAATTGTTGGCATTAGTTCGCAGTTAAGTATATGGGAAATCGCGCTGCTCTCTATCTTTATTTATGCTGGCGCTTCACAGTTTATCATCTGTGCATTACTTGTGACAGGAAGCCCCCTTTCCGCTATTATTTTCACCACGTTCATTGTCAATTTACGGCATTTGTTACTCAGCCTTACGCTTGCCCCCCATTTTACACGCTACTCTGTAAAGCAGAACATCGGGTTTGGTCTTCTGCTTACTGATGAATCCTTTGGCGTAGCGATGAATAAATTAGCACAGCAAGGAAAATTGAATAACAGATGGATGCATGGACTGAATATTACGGCTTATTTATGCTGGATTGCTGCATGTACACTTGGCGGAATATTCGGACACTGGATTTCAAATCCAGAGGCGCTTGGTCTTGATTTTGCCCTATCCGCGATGTTTGCTGCGCTGCTCATTCTTTCTTTACAGACGGTGCCAAAAAATAAGCTAACCCATCGCTTGTCACTTGTTTTATATATGTTTGTTGCGATGTTTGTGCTGCTTCATTTTGTTCCTTCACACGTGGCTGTTTTGTTGGCGACTGTGCTTGTTGCCACTATTGGGGTGGTGACAGATAAATGATGAGCAGTTTTATGTTATGGCTTATTCTTGGCTGTATGATTGTGACCATCATCCCAAGAGTCGTTCCATTTTTATTTGTAAGGAGTATCCAGATGCCAGAAGTGGTGCTCAAATGGTTATCGTTTATTCCTATTTGTATATTTACCGCTTTGATTGCAGAGCATCTTTTCATACATACTACAGCAGGCGTCACCATTCACTGGATGTACCTTGCTGTCTTGGTTCCAACTGTGTTAATCGCTATTTGGACAAAAAGCTTGTCCCTCACCGTTCTAGTAGGCGTCATGCTGATGGGTACAGCTAGATGGTTTTTCTAATAGAAAAAGCTTAACCGGATGCGGTTAAGCTTTTTTCATTTTACGATACCGTATATAAAGCCGTCATAGCCTTTTTCGCCAACAGTTTGAATAGCAGTTGCTTCAATTCTCGACTCTTGTTTGAGTAAATCGAAAAATTCACGCGTTCCCTTCACTCGCTCATCTTGATCAGAGGCATGAAGAACTGCCCCATTTCTGACCACATTGTCTGCAATAATGACTGTTCCCTTTTTTGAGAAATGTAACGCCCACTTCAAATATTGCGGGTTGTTCGGTTTGTCTGCATCAATGAAAATCAAATCGAACGGAAGCGTATCCTGCTCTTTTAACTGAGATAAAGTATCTAACGCTTTTCCTTGTAAAATGGTGACACGTTCTGCTAGGCCTGCTCTGTCTATGTTTTGCTGTGCGGTTTCTGCATGATGACTGACAGCCTCTAATGTCATGAGTTCTCCATCCGCTTCAAGTGCACGGGCAAGCCAAATGGTACTATAACCGCCAAGTGTACCGATTTCTAAAATGCGCTTTGCACCCTTGGTTTTTGCTAACAAATAAAGCAGTTTTCCTTGGGCCGGCGACACATCTATTTCTGGTAACCCGGCTTGCTTATTCTTGATAAGAGTTTGCTCCAATACGTCATCTTTGGCCATCAATTTGTCTTTGATATACTCGTCAACTTTCCCCCATACTTGCTCCATTTCATCCATCTCCCTTGTTCATGTCTTCTATTTAAAGTCTACATGACGGAAGCAAGAATTTATAATCAATTCTTTTCACACACCTATTGATTTTATTGATGAAAGGAATGTGATGATGGATACATGGGGCGAGTACCTGCAAGTATGCGCAAACTACTGATTCAGCTTATTTTTCACGTCACCTTTTTTATCTTGAAGCTTTCCTTTTACTTGATCTTTCTTTCCTTCTGCTTTCAGGTTTTCACGATCTGTCGCTTCGCCAAGTTTTTCTTTCACTTGACCTTTGACTTGATTTGTTTTTCCTTTCGCTTTATCCATATGTCCATTTTGTTCACTCATTTGTTCCACCTCCACGTTTGATACTGTTTATTTAGCCTTTTTGCACACGACAAAACATCTGAGTGTGCTGTGTGCGCGTTTCAGGTATGATAGACATAATGGAATGAAAGGTTGGTGGTCTGTTCAATGATCATTTCTGAAAGTATGTTCACTGTACGTGGTGTGACCTATCGTATTCGCTCTGCTGCATTAGCAGATGCCAAACAGTTATCAACTCTCAGACTGAAAATCGATGGTGAAACCGAATATTTAGATCGTGAACCGGGTGAAGCTTTTATTGATGAGAAAGGGTTCGAGGCGTTGATTCAAGAGGATTCCAATGAATGCCGTCATCTCTTTTTAGTTGCAGATATTGAAGGAGACATTGTCGGTTTTTCAAGATGCGAAGGACATTCTCTTAAGCGCTCTGCTCACAAAGTAACGTTTGGCGTCGCCGTACAGAAGGCCGCTTGGGGCTATCACATCGGGAAAGAACTTTTAGCTACATCGATCGACTGGGCAGATCAGCAAGGCATTCAAAAGATGTCACTTCAAGTAATGGAAACCAATCAAAAAGCCATTCGTTTATATGAACACTATGGCTTTGAGATTGAAGGCTTGTTAAAAAAAGATAAACGGCTGGCGGACGGCATGTATTATGATACGGTTGTGATGGGCAGGCAGCGGCCAGTCTCCTGACCGCTTACATGACATAACTCCAGATCATCGAAATCGCACTATACATAAGCAGCAGCCCCATGACGAACTGGAACGGCCGCTGATAAAGAGTTAAAAAACGCTTGAATACAGAGCCAAATAAACTCCAGCTAAATGTGCCTAAAAAACCAATGATGGCGAGAATCAGCGTCAACAACATGTATTGCATATTGGACTGTCCATACGGCAGAACAAAAGTGGAAATGACGGTTAACCCATACAAAATGGCTTTCGGATTAATAAATTGCAGCAGCATTCCCGGGATAAAATGATTATAGCGGTCTAATGTTTCGTCATCTCCGCCTTTACTTTTCATGATTTTAACAGCCAAATAGATCATGTAACCGGCTCCTATGAAAGCCATGACCCAGCCGATTTTCGGCATGACTTGATAAAGAATGAGATTAAAGAAACCACTCAAACACAAAATGACCAAAAATCCGATCCCAACCCCTAAACAAAATCGAAATGTTTGCTTGACCCCATATTTATTCGTAAAGACCATCGCCATGATATTATTCGGCCCAGGGGTGAAACTGGTAACAAAAGCATAAATCAACATGGAAACAATCAAATCGTTACCTCCTTTTCATACGTTATTTAGACTCAAAAGTCTTTATTGCGTATATTACGTTTCATTGTACTATTCGGTCGTTATAAAGTAAATAAAAGAAAGGAGTTTTTTGATGGAGGATGTACAATCAATTATTGCTAGAAATGTCAAACTGCTAAGAGAGCAAAAGAAATTAAGCCTAGAAAAGATGGCTGAGGTAACAAGTGTGAGTAAAACGATGATTGGGCAAATCGAAAGAGGAGAATCCACACCGACCATCACCACTCTGTGGAAAATCGCCAATGGGTTGAAGGTGTCTTTTAGTGAACTCATATACGCACCGCAACCTGAAATTAAGATCGTGCGAAAAGAAGAAGGACAAGTTTTAACCGAGGATGAGGGAAAGTATCGGGTATATACGACGTTCCCATTTGATGACCTGAGAAAATTTGAAGTCTATCAGGTAGAAATTGATCCTCATGGGTCGTTAAGTGCGGAAGAACATATCGGCGGTACAGAGGAATTGATTACCGTATTTGAGGGAGCACTTGATTTATCGATCGGTGATGAGCAATACACATTACAAGCTGGTGACTCGATTCGGTTTAAAGCTGACCGTGCCCATGAGTATAAACAATCAGGAGAACAGATGGTACGGATGCAAATGATTCTTTATTATCCCCATTAAAAAAAGCTGACAGGCTTGTCCACCTGTCAGCTTTACATTTTATATTTAATTAAATCCTGGATCGCGTACAACCGTTCCAGTAAAGGTAACTCTATATTTTCCTAAACCTAACTCTTCAATTGACGATTGATAGAGAATACCGACCCATCCATCCTTTGCATATGTAATACTTGATGGAATGTTTGACGTCGTATATGTTCTCGTTTCCGAGACGGTTCGACTTGCTTGTACCGTTACTTCACTGCTTACTTTCCCCTTCGCTTCTACCGGGACAGCGGTAACACCCGCACCCGTTAAAACAATTGCTCCAACCAAAACAGAAGTTATGACCTTTTTAATAAAAAACCCCCCCTTTTTTTGTTGAACATATTAACCATACCATAATTTAGAACTTTAGTAAGTTATTTTTTCATTTTTTTGAAAATTTTGATATGATTGTCTTATGCTGGATAGAGAGTGTTACATACTTCTATGCTTTTATCCTCACCTCATTCTAGTGAAACAATTGATAACGGAGGTGATTTCATGAAAAAATGGCTTATCTGTTTTCAACTTGTTTTCCTCTTCACCTTGACGGCCACACCATTTGCTTCTGCTGCTTCATGCCCTACAGTGAAACCATGTGTTATTGATCCTTAAGCATAAGAAAAAGTCGATCAAGCCTATTCACTTGATCGACTTTTTTGTTATGCTTGTTCGGCTTCCCAGCGAGCAACCTCTTCTCTTACTTTAGGAGCCACTTCTTTCCCAAATAACTCAATAGCTTTCAGCACTTGATCATGCGGCATTGAACCGACTGGCACGTGCAACATGAAGCGCGTAATGCCTACATTTTTTCGCAGATGAATCACTTTCTCTGCTACGGCATCTGGATCTCCTACATACAATGCACCTTCTAATGTTCTTGCTGCATCGAATGTAGAACGGGTATAAGGTCCCCAGCCTCGTTCTCTTGCTAATGTATTCATGACATGCTGTGTAGAAGGGAAGAATTGATCTGCTGCTAATTCTGTTTCCTCCGCAACAAATCCATGTGAATGGGATGCCACCGTTAATTTCTCAGGATCATGTCCAGCGTGAATCGCAGCTTGCTTGTAGAGCTGCACTAGCGGTGCGAACTGTCTAGGGCTGCCGCCAATAATGGCAAGGACAAGTGGTAATCCTAATAATCCAGCACGTACGACAGATTCTCTGTTTCCTCCACTGCCAATCCAGATGGGAAGCGGATCTTGAACAGGTCTTGGATATACGCCGACATCCTGAATGGAAGGACGGTGCTTACCGCTCCACGTCACACGCTCTGACTGCTGTAATTTCAACAGTAAATCTAGTTTTTCTTCAAATAATTCTTCATAATCATCTAAGTCATAGCCAAAAAGCGGGAACGATTCAATAAATGATCCACGGCCAGCCATGATCTCTGCACGACCGTTAGAAAGGCCATCTAATGTCGCAAAATCTTGAAACACACGAACAGGATCTGCCGATGAAAGAACAGTTACGGCACTTGTCAGACGAATATTCTTTGTTTGCGTTGCCGCAGCTGCTAATACGACTGCTGGATTTGATGCGGCGAAATCTTCACGATGATGCTCTCCTACACCAAAAACGTCGAGACCCACTTGATCTGCTAAAATAATTTCTTCTACTACTTCACGAATACGCTGTGCGTGGCTGACTGTTTTTCCTGTTTGAAAATCAGGTGTTGTTTCTACAAATGTACTAATTCCTAGTTCCATGAATGGAACCCCCTATCTTATAAATATGTCACAAATTCAGAGACCGGCTTGCGGTAGCCTCTCGCTTGTCTGCTTTCTACTTTTTCTTTTCCGAGTGTAATCATTAATACAGGAACCAAATCTGATTCGATGTTTAACACCTTTTTCATTGCTTCGGGGTCAAAGCCGATCATTGGGCAAGTATCCCATCCCTTGTTTTTGGCGGCAAGCATAAATAGCATGGCAGATAATGAAGCATTGCGAATCGCCTCTTCTTTCTGAAAGTCTGATCCTCTCTGCACATAAAAACTCATCGTCTCTCTGACCATTTCCTCATATTGTTGCGCATTTAAGATGCCGAGCATTTTTAGGCCTTCATAAATGTTTCCTGCTTGCTCATAAGCTTTCGGATCGCCGAGTACAATGATCGCTGCTGAAGCGGAATGCACCTTATATTGTCCAAATGCAGCATCTCTTACTTGCTCTTTAAGCGCTTCTGATTGGACGACGACATATTGCGTATGCTGTAAATTAAAGGCTGAAGGTGCCAGCTTCACTTCTTCAAAGATACTATTAAGCTCTTCTCTCGAAATCGAGATATTTGGCAAAAAATTTGATGCTGATCGTCTTTCACGTACCAATGTATCAAAGCTGTGTGTCATCTTGTTTCCCCTTTTCGTGAAGTTGTTTTGCACCTAAACCGATTTTTTTCAACCATTCAATGAGCTGTTCTTTTTCCTCTGTTTCGATAAAGGACAGATTTTGTGAAATGACATCTGTATGTTTTGGAAAAATATCGTCAAATAGCTGCTTCCCTTTATCTGTCAGTAATACATGGAATACACGTTTATCAGAAGGTGCACATTGTCTTTTGACTAATTCTTGTTTTTCTAATTTGTTGACCACATAGGTGATGCTCCCACTTGGAATGGATAGAATCTCACTAATTTTTTGAACGGGATGCGGTCCCTTACTATACAGTAATTCAAGAATTTGAAAGTTTTCAAATCCGATATCATAACGTTCAATGTCTTTTTGGATGTTTGCAAAAAGGGCATGGTAGGCTTTCATCCACACTCGGAAAAGCCTTAAGTCTAATTCCTGATCTTGCTGCACCATGGCAACTACTCCTTTTTCAATAAATCCTAAAACTAGGATAAATTTATCCTAACACTAGGATATTTTCTTGTCAACATTTTTGTTTGATTAAAAAAAAGACCCCTGTGATTCAGTGGTCTTCTTTTGACACAAAATGCATTTCAGCAATTTGTTTGTATTGATTCACTTGTTGTAATGAAAATCTAGATTCCTGATCAGTTGGAGGGAAAAGAGGGATTCCTTTTCCAATCATGACAGGTGCGATTTGGAGATACAGCTCATCGACTAATTTTTCTTTTAATAATGCTTGAAGCAGTTCCCCGCCTCCTACTATCCACATATGCTGCCCTTTTTCATTTTTTAAGTTGTGGATAAATGAGAGAACATCTTCACGAATGATATGGGTTCCTGTATGACTGTCTTGTAAAGTGCGAGAAACGATATAACATGTCTTGTCTTCATAAGGAAACCCATCAGGTGAGAGCTTTAGAACCTGTTCGTATGTGTTCCGTCCCATGATCAGCGTATCGACGGAAGCATAAAATTCCTCATATCTCGTATCCTCTTCGCCCTCTGTTCCTATGAGCCAATCTAAACGGTGATCATCCCTTGCTAAATATCCATCAATGCTCATTGCCCCATAAAATAGTAATTTCCTTTTCAATCTCACCACTCCCCGCCTGAAATAAGAACGTATATTCCCATTTTAACAGAAAGAATAGATAAATGATATATGATCCATTCGTTTCTTACGATTCCTGTTCTACCTTCATGAGAAGTTTGTACAAGATGTGTGCAAGCTGCCCCGCTTCGACTGTCATCCCTTCATGAATCCATTCCTCCAGTACACCAACAACACCAGACACAACAAATGAGGCCACAATCTGTTCATGCTCCGTAATTTGCCGCTGATCAAGCTGCCACTCTTTCATGATTTTTTCTTTAAAAAACGATTTGAATTGATTCGTCGTTGGGCTATTCGGTTTGACAAACAACGTCATCATGAATTGTTTTTCTTTTAAATACTCAGTTGTTTTGTTTAAAAAGGACAGCATATCAAGCGGGTCCTGGCTTGGAAACGATTCATCGTATAGTCCGCCAAGCTGATCGAATAGTTCCTTCTCAAGCTGTTCATGCAAATCAAATACATCTTGGTAGTGCAAATAAAAGGTCCCTCTTCCTAAATCCGCTCTTCTAGATAGCTCTGATACTGTAATTTGTTGAACATCTTTTTCCTTTAAAAGCTCAAGAAAGCTTTCCCGTATCGCCTTTTTGGTTTTGATTGTTCGTCTGTCCTTCATCAAACACCCTCCATTTTTGAACAATCTGGCTATACCTGTCTATTTATGAACAAGAGATCATTCATTGCCGATGTTCGGTTTATTTTCCTCTTATTATAATAGACACATGTTCAATAATCTATATCTGTTCAAAAAAAGGAGGACCATCATATGTTTCAATTCAGACTTGCTAGAGAGGATGAACTGCCTCAAGTGGCAGCGTTGTTAGATGATTCATTTCAGAACTATTCATTTTTTGATTTATTATGCGAAAAGGTTACCAAGCGTGCTGCTTTCGCCCGGCAGTTGCATTTGGTCAATACAAAGGTATATTTTCAGCATCAAATCTGTTTGGTCGGGGTTGAGAACGAGAAAATTGTGTCTGCCGCCCTGTTAAAACATCCCCGTCTTCCTGAGCCAGGACTCATGGATTATGTGTTATCTGGTGGGTTAAAGCTGCTCTTTACTGGTGGCATATCGGCGATTCAGCATGTGTTCCGGATGTTAAAGGAGGCAAAAAAAGCGTGTTCCTCCTTAAAGAAACCTTACTGGTATTTAGAAGCTCTTGTCGTTGCAAAAGACCAACAAGGAAAAAAACTTGGAAGCCGTATGTTAAAGCAATGCCTTTTCCCCTTTATCGCCCGGCAAGGCGGCGGACTGTTCACACTGATTACACACAACGAGGCCAATCGTCATTTCTATCGAAAAAATGGGTGGACGGAGTTTGATGAGAGAGTACTGCACGGAGAAGAGATGTCCCTAGAAAGCTGGAGTTATAAAACCGTGATCAAATAAGGTATCTTCTTCAAGGGATGATATAATAGAAGCAGTTCAAACAATGATCATACTTGGAGGAGAGACTGATGATACGACGACTTGATCATATCGTGTTGACTGTTCAACATATGGAGGAAACCATTCGCTTTTATACAAACGTATTAGGAATGAAGGAAGAAACTTTTGGAGAAGGCCGTAAAGCCCTTCGTTTTGGCTTACAAAAGATCAACCTTCATGAAGCGGGTCATGAATTTGAACCAAAAGCTGCTCATCCCCAGCCTGGGTCTGCTGACTTGTGTTTTATCACCGATTTAGATATAGACAGTTTATTGCTTCATCTTCGAAAGCAGGTTGTTCCAATTGAAGAAGGTCCGGTCAGACGTTCTGGTGCATTAGGTCCGATTGAATCCATTTATATCCGTGATCCTGATATGAACTTAATTGAAATCTCCCGATATATAGAGGAGGCTGATCCATCATGACTCGATTATTTTTGAGACCGATTGAAGAAAAAGATTATCCTGGTATTCATAGAGGATGCCAGCATGTAGAAACACTTTATATGACTGGCACACGCAAAACGTTCACACTAGAAGAAATTCGTTCAGCCTATACCCGTTTTCTGCTGGATGACAGTAGACGAGACTTTGCTATTTGTCTGCTAGACACGAAAGAAATGATCGGGGATGCGGCGATTGTGGATATTGATCCGATAAACCATACGGCAAGTTTCCGCATTGCGCTACATGGTCCAGAGCATTTTCACAAAGGATATGGCACTGAGGCTGTTCGGATGGTCCAAACATTTGCCTTTGAGACGTTAGAACTCAATCGGCTTGAGCTTGAAGTTTTTTCCCATAACCCACGAGCCTTTCGAAGCTATGAGAAAGCCGGATTTCAATATGAAGGAAAAAGACGTCAAGCGCTCTATTTCAACGGTGCTTATTCGGATGTCATCATGATGGGCATCCTTCGTGAGGAATACGATAGAATCAAATCATAAAGATGTCCCAGCCTACGATGGGTCATCTTTTTTAAACAAATGAACCCCTGTAACGATGATCAAACAAATGATAGAAGAGAGAACGATAGAGACGCTTGATATGCTGAGCGCCATCCCTTCCCATCTGCCAATGAAGAAACTCCCGATCAATAAGAGCAATCCAAACAAGGTGATACATATCGGAACAATCAGCCCGGCATGGCGATGCCTGCGTCTTTTTCCTGCCCACCACGAGAGACAGAGTACAATGACAGTAAAAATAGCGGTTTGCAGCCAGAACATATCGCATCAACTCCTTTTCTTTTTTATCCTATGACAATGGAGGTTTTTCCAATGAATATCAGACCGATTCAAAAGCAGGACAATCCTTTTATCGCGGCCATTATCCGCCAGTCATTAGAATCAGCGAATCTTGCGATTGAAGGTACAGCCTACACAGACCCACACCTTGATCAGCTTTTCGAATACTATCAATCATTGACTCATGCAGCCTATTGGATTGCCGAAGAACATGGTGAAATTGTTGGTGGCGTTGGCATTGCCCCTTTCACAGATGGCATTTGTGAGCTGCAAAAGCTTTATTTAAGCCCAAAAGCACAAGGCAAAGGTGCGGGCAAGAAACTGATGGATACGGCCCTGCAATATGCTGCTACATACTACGATGCTTGTTATTTAGAAACCCGCAGTGAATTAACAGCTGCTACTGGTCTTTATCAACGGTATGACTTCTCTCTTCTTCCTGCACCGATTGAAGGCTCAGAGCATTCTGCCATGGATGCTTGGTATCTCAAAACCTTTTCAGCGTGAGGCATAAAATAAGCGATACGTCTTTGTCCACTGAAAACCTAGCTTCTCTGCCAATTTTGCCGAGGTTGCATGATGGACATCGCAATCCCAATGCGGTGTCTTCCCTTTTTCAACACAGATGCTGATCATTTGCTGAGCTGCTAACAAAGCCAACCCTTTTCCACGGCAGGCTTCATCTGTCCAAATATCGATTTCCACACGTTTTTCACTTAAAAAAATAGAGATACATTCACTGACCACATCTTCACCATTTAAGATGGCAACTCCGACGCCATTAGATAAAAAGTGATCTACTCCTCCCCAATATGCTTCATAATAGCTGGATGGGAATACTTTGCTTGCGGCAATGACTTGTTCATTCGTGCGTTTGATCATTTCGTCTTGATCAGGCACAATCAGATCAGGAGAGGTCAAGTCATAAGAATACGCATGTCTTTGCATTTCATTCAGTTGGGAACCGAAGCATTTTTTCATCATCTCATCTGATGCTGGATTTGCTGAAAACAAAGTGAACCGTCTGTTATCTCTTTTCTGCTTTTTATAAACATCCACAATGAACGTTGAACATAATGAGAGTGCTGCTTCTGTTTTGCCTGCGACATAATAAATGCCGGTTGTAGTCCCTGCAAAATAGACACACGGGTGATCTCGGTGATCCACATATAAATCTCCTTGTATCACGCCATCGAGTATCGCATCTACGAACACTGGATAGGCAGGATCAATCCGCCGAATTTCCTCTTTTACCGCTCCTGTCCTTTGTTGATCTACAAGATACAACATCATTCCTCCATTCACGAACGAGTATCTTTTCATTATAAAGGAAAGCCGCAGACACGCGGTGAATCTTTGCAACAAAAAGAATTCTTCTGCATCAAAGCAACATTCAATCGCATTCGCTTTCATCTATTGCTATGCTCATTGTGAGAGGAGGTTTATGGATGAAATTTCGTTTGATCTGGAATCAAGAAAAGGATGTGACGGAAGTAGACGTCATCAGCCATCCACATAATCAAGAACGTTTACAAAAGATGGCATCAATGCTGGAGACTAGTACATCTCTAACGGTCAAAGATCCAAAAAATGATCGGCAGTCTCTTTTACCATTAGAACAAATTGAAGCGATCTCTGCGCTTGGACATCTGTCAAAGGTGATCACGACTCAGGGTACGACGTATTTTCTCAGTAAACGGCTGAAGGATCTGAAGTCGTTAGAGCGTGAACATTTCTATCGTATCAACAATGCAGTCATTCTCAATTTAGCGCAAGTCGACAGTTTTGTCGCTGGTACGTACGCTCGCTTAGAGGTCGAAACCATCTCGAAAAACAGTTACACCGTCAGTCGTCATTACGCCAAATATATAAAGGAGCGATTCAAATGATCAAGGAACTAAAACATCAATTTATGCAAACAGCTTTTGTCTCTATCGTATGGCTGACACTCATCCTGTCAATCACTCAATGGTCATCCTCTATCCCTTTTCATTACGTGTGGCACATCATTGGCATCGGTACTCTGGCAGGCATCGTCTTTGGGGTCATGTATCCTTTACTATGGAACTACTTTACCTTTCCAGCACCCACCAACATTCTCATCTCCACTGTCGTCAATTTAGGGTTTCAAGTAGGAGCCGTCGCTTTATATTCGACTGCACTGCTCGAATGGATCATGCCTTATTTTATCGGTATAGCCTTTCTCACATTAGTAGGCCATATCATCGCCTTTCTGTTTTACAAAAAGCAACAAAATCAAAAACTGGCGCAGGCACTGAATCACCTGAAGCCGCAGCCTTAAAAAAAAGAGACCTTATTTGAAAGGTCTCTTGTCTATTATTCTGCTGCTAACTCATTCTCTCTAAAAATGAATCACCCCTAATTCCACTGCTGCTTTAATTGCTTCCGCTCTTGAAGTGACCTCCAGCTTTTGATAAATATTTGTTAAATGAGCTTTGACAGTTCTCTCGGAAATCCCCATATCAAATGCAATTTCCTTACTTCGATATCCCCTAGCCACTGCTTGTAAGACAAGCATCTCTTTTTCAGTCAGCATGTTTATTTCTTTTTTCAAATGGGTCGGAGTCACTTGATGCTCTGGTGATTCAAATACTTTAGCAGCGACGTTTGCTTGAAGAAGAATATCCCCTCTGATAGCTGCTTCAATTGTATAAAATAAATTTTCTCTGCTGGCATCCTTTAAAAGATAGCCCTTTGCTCCAAGTTGCAGCCCTTCAATCATTAATTTCTCTTCGTTATAGGTAGTGAGAATCAGGACCGGCACTTTTAATTGAAGAGACTGCATCTCTTTTAACATCTCAAGCCCACTCATGTTAGACATGTTGAGGTCAAGTAATACAAGGTCTGGAGCCTTCTCTTTCAAGATATCTAAACCCTTTGCTCCATCTTCTGCTTCACCAACAACATCAAATCGTTGATCTGTCTCAAGAATTAATTTTAATCCTTCTCTAACAACAAAATGATCATCGACAATCACAATTTGATAAGACATTGTTTTTACTCCTTTTTCAAAGGTATGGTTACCGTCACTTGTGTACCTTCATTTTTTTCACTTTTCAAGTGTAGCTGTGCATCAAGCAGTCGGGCACGTTCTGACATACCAATTAGACCGTAATGCCCGGAAGTGGATTCTTGTTTTTTCTCTTCAAAACCCACTCCATTGTCTGTGATTTGCAAGGAGATGTGATCATCTTGTTGCTTCATCATCAATTCGACCTTACTTGCTTTGGCATGCTTGGCAATATTCGTCAAACATTCACTGACAATGTATACAGTATGTTCGATGAGGAAAGGGGACACTTGATAAGAGACAGCCACTTTTGTATGAACTGGAATATTCGTCGCCGTCCTAAACCGATTCACTTCATCTTTCACAGAATCAGCTAAGTCATATTGATCCTGGCTGTATGTTCGAAGGTCGTCAATGACCAATCTCGCCTCACCTAATGTCGTCCGCGCATGGCTCATTGAACCTTTAATAATGCTTTGAGCACGCTCAACATTCTGATTCTCTAAATGGGCATGGACCGCTTCTAGCTGCATAATAATACCTGCCAGCCCTTGTGCAAGGGTATCATGTAAATCTCTCGCCATTCTTTGACGCTCATTAGCAAGTGTCAGCTCTTCCACTTGTTGATGTGCCAATTCAAGTTCCTTTAAAAATGTTTGTGTACGAATTCTAGCTTTGACTTGTCTAAAAAATAAAATGGAGTATGCGATGACTACAATCAGAATCAAAAACAAAATAGGAATGTATACGGTCAAATCATCTGTATCATTGACCAAAATAAGGGCAAGAAAAAAAAGAACATAAAAACTAAGCCCTGTCAAAATCACCTTCAATGTATGATAATATACCCCAATACTTTGCGCTATTAGTACCGGTAACAGACCAATTAAGATCACAGGGGAAGCCGCCTGCATGACTGAAACACAAAGTAAAATCACTATTCCTTGAATCAGAAAATATACCCATGGATTCTGCCGAAACCAGTAAAATGACCACCAATGCAGAATCAGATGTACGGCAATAAGTGCAGAAAAAAACAGGCCAGAAAGTGCTAATGGGGTGGTTATAAACTGAAATATCATTGCTGCAATATAAACAAGAATGACCCATAATAATGTTGGAATTCGCGAATAGATCATTTCATTAAAAGGGTCTATCCGTCGTTTCGCCATAAATATCACCATCCGAGCCTCATATTCACTCAAAAAATACCGCCCACCCTTTATCGAGGTAATGGCGGTATCATCAATCATACCATGTAAGACTATCAGTGACTAAATCACCTTCTCTTCTTTCTCATCCTTCTGAGAAATAGACTCACCTTCAATGTCTATACGTGGAAGCCAGCTTTCAAACCATTTGGGTAAGTACCAAGCAGCTCGTCCGATCAGCATCATACAAGCTGGGATAAAAGTCATTCTTATGACAAATGCATCAAACAGAACACCGAATGCCAACGTTAACCCCATTGTTTTGATAATCAAGTCATCTGCAAAGATAAAACTAGCAAAGACGAAGATCATGATTAAGCCTGCGGCAGTCACTACTCTTCCACTGTGCTTCAAACCTGATACAACGGACTTTTTCGCATCACCTGATAGAAGGAAATCTTCTCTCATTCGACTGACTAAAAAGACCTCATAATCCATTGCAAGACCAAATAATATTCCTGTCACTAGTACAGGCATAAAGTTTAACAATGGGCCATTTGCTGGTATTCCAAACAATGGCGCAAGGTGTCCATCCTGTAAAACAAAGACTGAAAAACCTAGTGTAGCGGTCAATGTCATAAGGAATCCTAAAACCGCTTTTAATGGAACAAGGAAGGATCTAAACACAAGAATCATCAAAATCAAAGCAAATCCAATAATGACTCCTGCAAATTTCGGTAACGCTTCACTGAGTCTATCTGAAATATCTATATTAACTGCCGTAGAACCAGTAACAAGTAATTTCGTATCATACTTTGCAGCAGTCTGACTAGATTCATTTCGTATATCTTTGACTAATTGCTTTGTCGCCTTATCTTCTGGACCGCTTTTCGGTAAGATGGTCAGCATGGCGTACTTACCCGATGGATTAGGAACAGGCGGTGCCATTTGTTTGATGCCATCCATCTTCTCTAATACTTTTGTTGTTTTCTCAATAGATTTCATTGCGTTATTTGCACGGGAGGCATCAATGATAACAACCAGTGGCCCATTAAACCCTTTACCAAACCCTTCTGCTAACAGGTCATAGCCCTTACGTTCAGTTGTTTCCTTCCCCTTCATGCCGTTATCAGGAAGACCCAACTCCATATGAAGTGCTGGCCAACTGAGTAGACCAGTCAATACAATGACACCTAAGATGATCTTACCTGGATACTTCTTGATAAACCTTCCCCAAGCTGTGGCTTCTTCTTTTTGTTGAGATTGTAATTTAGAGAACCATTTATTCTTTCTTGAAGGGCTTACTTTATCACCAAGAATCCCTAGTATGGCAGGAACAATTGTGAGAGACACAAGCATAACTGATAGTACCATGAATGCAGCTACAAGACCCATAACGCCTAAAAATGGTATACCGACTAATACAAGTCCGCATAGTGCAATTACGACGGTAACACCTGCAAACAATACAGCACTGCCTGCTGTAGCAACAGCTCTAGCAGCTGCTTCTTTCAATTCGTAACCCTCTGCTAATAACTGTCGATAACGAGAAATGATAAATAATGCATAATCAATTCCTACTGCAAGTCCAATCATCACAGCTAATGTAAGACTAAATGCAGACATCTCAACAAAATTTGAGGTAATTAATATGACCATCACGCCGATTATTAACCCAATGACAGCCGTCAAGATTGGTAGTCCTGCAATCAATAGTGAAGCGAAGGTAAAGGCTAAAATAAAGAAGGCCATGACAATACCTATGACTTCCGAAATCCCGCCTACCTCAATTTCTGAGAATGTGACGGAGCCGCCTAATTCTGTTTGGATGCCAGCCTTTCTTGAAATCTTAATACTATCTAATACTTTCTCTTTTGAGGATGTTTTTACCTCATCCGCCTTTACCCGGTATGTAATATCCGCATACCCTATTTTCTTATCCTTACTAATAGCAAATGTCTGATATAAATCCGTCACTTGCTTGACTGCTTTATCCTTTTTGACTTCTTTGATCGTTTCGTTCAATTTGTTTCTTACTTTTTTTGTTTCTAATGTTTCACCCTTAGGTGCTTTAAAGATCAGACGAATCGTCCCGCCATCATCACCTGCTGGGAACCTTTTCTCCAAGAGATCCATTGCCTTTTCTGACTTTGTTCCTGGAATCGACATATCGCCATTAAATGAAACTCCTGTCCCTATTGTTGCCGCCACAACAGCTACTAAAACAAGTAACCAACCGATAATCATCCGTTTCGGCTTAGAAAATGCACTTTTTCCTAAATGATATAAAAATTTTGCCATTCACTTACTCCTTTTTCTTCAACTTCGTGAACTTGATCTCTTTATTCTAAGCAATGAGATGGTCGATTGAAATTGTACTTTCGGGCAAGAAGCATTGTACTTTTAGGCAACAAAAAAAGGGCATCTTCTTAAGATCCCCTTTAAAACGTTTATGAAGCGACTGTTTTTCGCCTCGTTCTGTTGATTTTACCGACAAACATATAGCCATATTTATAATGATTTGCTATCCGTGACAATAGGATAGGTCCAGCAATTGCAAGTGCTGATGTTATGATTGTCCCTACAAAGAATGGATAATCTTTTAATTGTCCCCATAGTAACACAGAGATACCTAGAAAATACCCGTGAAGCAAATAGATGGTGAATGAATATTGACTAATGACAGCTACGAAAGGTGGAACGCTTTTCACTTTAGAAAACAAGAGAAAACATAAGAAGACAATACTGACTGTATAAAGAACAACGTCTGGCCTCTTAGAAGAAGACTCGAAAAAGCCTACATATGAATTGCTTAGAAGGGTCGCTGCTGAAATCAAAACAAGTCCATACACGGCATACTTAAAACGATGAAGTCTTGTGATAAACTGCTGATAATTCGCTCCACAATAATAGGCTAAACAAAAATAGAACAACCACCCTGGAAATGGAATCCATTCTAAGCCGAACATTGGATTAGGTAATTGAGGTTGTGGGATTTTGACGAGGTTCATGACACTTAAATAACCAACTGTGATGATAAAGGAGATCGGCAATACCCATTTAGCTGAGGTACGCTTAGCCATTTTGTGAAAAAACATGTGCAAAAAGTAAAATTGAAAAATAATCAGAACAAAATAACCAATATAATTTCCCAATAAGACATTTGCTGAAGCTCTTTTAAAAAAGTCAACTGCCCCTCCATTTAAAGATGCCGAATGCAAAAAACCATCGACAATCCCAATAAAAGCAAATGGGAAAAAGATGGCTTTCACCCTCTTCCACATAAATCCTTTAGGGGTACCATTCGGATAAGCATGAGCCAATAAAAACTCAGAAATGAAAATAAAACTCGGGGTACTGAACATGAGTAGTGCTACAAGAATAGATGATGAATGAGAGCTAGATAAAATGGCTATTGCATGAATGAGCACAACACTCAAACACGAGATACACCGAATATAAAAAATCTCTTTAATTTGCATTGAAAATCCTCCTCCTGCATTTTGGTAAAACATGTATTAGATTAACATGTATAACACCTTATCAACAGGGACCTTGTGATTATTTTTCAATCATCTATCCAAAAGGAACAAAAAAAAGAGCCCTAGTTAGAGCCCCTAATCTAATCAGATTCAACCGTCGCCTTCCCCTTCCAAATAAGGGTTAAGCCCAATCCAAGAAATAAGACAACACCTGCAAACAGGAATGGGAAATGAATATTTTGATCGAATAAAATGCCGCCAAGTGCCGGGCCAAAGATCGTACCAAGACTTGTGTAGGTAGAGTTCATCCCTGCGACAAATCCTTGCTGATTGCCAGCGATTTTTGATAAGAAGGTCGTGAGTGCAGGGCGCAATAAATCGAACGCAAGGAAAATCACACACGTCACGATCAGCACAACCATAAAGCCTGACACGACTGTGGAAACAAAAGCGAGAACTGCTCCAACAATCAAGCATAGTTGAATAACTCGTTTCTCCCCAAGCGCATTCACCATTTTACCAAACACGAGGACTTGGATGATGACGGCTACAATTGAACTGACGGTAATGATAATCGCAATATCCTTCGGACCAAATCCAAACTTGTGATTTGTAAACAAGCTAAAGACCGTTTCATATGCAGATAGTCCAAACGCCAGCACAAAGACAATGATGAAGGCGATGAGATAGCTTGGATGAATCGATTTTTTCAAGTCTTTAAAGAAGCTCGATTCCTTCACTTGATCCATTTGTTTCTCTCGCTCTTCTTTTGTTAATGGTTCCTTCAGCATAAACATAGACGAAATCACAGCAATAAATGCAATCCCTGCTGCAAAGAAAAACGGCAGGCGAACGCCATATTCTGCAATAAATCCGCCAATTCCCGGGCCAATGATAAATCCGGTACTAATAGCAGCGGATACATACCCCATTGCCTTTGATCTTTCTTGAACGGTTGTGATATCAGCGACATAGGCAGTGACAGCCGGCATGATAAATGCTGCACTAATGCCGCCAAGAACCCTTGCAAAATACAGAACATATACGTGTGTTCCTAAGCCAAAAACGAGTTCTGATAACGCGAATAGAAACAGCCCAGACACAATCATGATCTTTCTTCCGTATCGGTCTACCCATCTTCCCGCAATAGGTGATGCGATAAGCTGTGCAACAGCAAACGCCGCCACAAGATATCCCATCGTACTGCCCGTTAAATGCATGACATTCATAAAGAGCGGCATGACAGGTATAATCAGACCGATACCTAAAAACGCAATAAATATATTACTTAATAAAATAACAAGTACCGCTTTTTGCTCACGAATCGGTTTTTGCATGATGTTTGTTTCCCCTTTACTGACTCACTTGTTACTCATGATGGTTGATTCCGTGAATAAACAATGAGATCGCCTCTTTTTGTAATTCCTTTTTCTGCTGCATCGTGTCATTTTTATATAACACGTCTAATCCATAGAATACAGAAAGTAATATTTTCACTTTTGATTCAACATGCTGAATCGACCAGCTGCCATCTTCGTTTCCTTCAAGCAGGATGTCTCGCATTACATCATCAAAGTCTACATCAATCTTGTTCAGCCGCTCCATGACTTCATCTGATGTAAATGCACTGGCACAGAATTCTTCACTTGCTCTCATTAAAGGATAGTTAATCCCCATTTGACTAAGCAGCTCTGCAAACCCTGCGAGCTTATCAATGGCCCGGTGCAGCGTTTGTTTCTCTTCATGCCACGTCTCCATCATGAATCGATGATCCTCTTCCATAATATGAAGGAACAAAAACTCTTTTCCTTTAAAATGATGATAAAGGTTGCCTTTACTAATTTCAGCCGCCTCTAGAATATCTCGCACGGATGTTTCGGAATATCCTTTTTTCGCAAATAAATCACGTGAAGCGGTGACAATCTTCTGCTTCGTCTTTTCACTTTTTCCAGCCCCGCTTTGTGTACTTGTCATCTATGAACAATCCCTTCTACCTTGCATTTCTTCACACGGACAAATAAAACCGACCAGTTGGTTTATTTTTTTATTATAAATGGAGATCGCCCATAATACAATGAAAAAGGCATCGACTTCCTAAGGAGTGAATCTAAGTGAAAACAAACAAAACGATCATTTATGCCATCACCAAAAAGGACGTATACTTGTTTTTCTTCTATGATCTATTCATTGCCACCTTAGCCTACTACATGTTCAAAATCAAACCAACTATGTTTTATGAATGCTTAGGGATAACAGGAAGTATTCTTTGTCCATTGTTGATGAGAAAGTGGAGGTAGAGGTCATTTTCTCATCACATCTATCCCTCTTTTATTTAATTTTTCTTAATATTTAACTTCACTTAAATATTAAGATCACATATAATATAGGAGAAAAGAGGTGAAGTCATTGGATGAGGATATCATTCATTACAGCAAAAAAATCATTGAGTACTCAAACGCGCTAGGCTCTATCTATGTAGAAGAGTATCAACGATTCTTAAAAAATGAGTATGCAGATTTAACAAGCAAACAAGAACTGACACTTGAATTGCTGCGGTCGAAGACGAGAACAATCAATGAACTAGCTGATTATTTCTCCATTTCATCTAGTGCCGCTAGCCAGCTCATATCAAAGCTTGAACAGCTTGGATATGTGAAAAGAGAGATTAATCCACATAACCGTAGAGAAATCATTGTTGATTTTGCTCAAAAGGGCCATGACTATCATAAAGATATTGAAAAAATTCAGCTACATCTTATTCAAAAATACTATGCCAAGCTTTCAAAAGAAGATCTAAAAACATTATTATCGCTTTACGAAAAAATCTATCAAATTGCGAAAGAAACGCCTTAACCCGGCCTTTCATGCATGAATATGTAAGCTAGATAAACGATAAACGATGAAGGGGATGATCATATGGATAGGATTCATTTGCAAGATGGACGTCATATTGGTTTGTCTCAATACGGTGATCTTGAAGGATTCCCAGTATTCTTTTTTCATGGGACACCTGGATCGAGAGTGATGTTTTTAGATGATGATCCAATCTCAAAAGAGCTTGGCATTCGTCTCATTTCTTTAGACAGACCTGGTTTTGGTTTATCTGATCCGCAACCTAACCGTACCATTTTAGACTGGGCAAAAGACGTACAGGAAGTGGCCGATCATCTTGACATCTCCCATTTTTCAGTGATTGGTGTCTCTGGAGGCGGGGCATTCGCTGCTGGTTGTGCCTATCAATTGCCAGATCGCATTCTTTCGGCTGCTCTCGTCTCAAGTACCACTCCATTTCAGGATGGTAAACCGCCTAAAAGTATGCTAAAAGAGAACAAGATTGCCTTTTTCCTCAGTAAAAGAATGCCTTGGCTCTTAAAGGCAAGTTATCGCGCTCAGAAAAAACTAATTGAAAAGAAACCAGAGAAATTCAAGAAACTAACGAAAAAAGGGAACAAACATTTACATCCATCGGATCGGCAATTTCTTCAAACCGATGAGCAACTGGAGCTGATGATGATGCATTTATACGAAGCTACTCGTCAATCGGTTGATGAATGTATTCATGAACCAGATTTACTCTCACGGTCATGGGCATTCGATATGAAAGATATACAAATCCCTGTGGATGTCTGGCATGGAAAAGAGGATCAGATGGCCCCTTTTGCAGAGATAGAAAGAATGGCTCCGAACATTCCAAACGCCAAAACGCACTATATCGAGCAAGCAGGACATTTTCTTACTGATATAGATGATGTTTGGAGAGACATTTTACTCTCTTTAAAAAAACGGGCTGAACATCAGGTACACATATAAAAAAAGACCCAATGATACGTCGGGTCTTTTTCTTTTTAATACTGCTCGTAATAGGATTGAATTTTATCTGGATCTTTTGTTTTCGTCAGAGCCAGCATGAGTAGAATGCGGGCTTTTTGTGGATTTAATGAATCCGATGAGACAAAATGATGTTCATCATCCATTTTTTCATGTGTGACAATGCCATTTCCTGCACGGCTTGACCTCACGATCACCACGTCTTTCTTCACTGCATCTGTTGCCCCATTGATCGCTTCTGTTGACATCGTTCCATTTCCTGCGGCGGCAACGACAATGCCTTTCGCTCCTGCTTTAACCGCAGCATCATACACATACTTTTGATCATTTTGATAGCCGTATAAGATATCCACTTGCGGCAGCTCTTTTAGCTTTGAAATATCGAATTCACTGTCAGCTGTATGTTTTCTTGTCGGTTCGTTATAAAAAGAGACAACTTCACCCGCCACTTCTCCAATGTACCCTTGCTCAAGAGACTTGAACGAATCGGTTGTGGTGGTATTTGTCTTCGTAATAAAACGAGCAGAGGCAATTCGGTCATTTAATGTCACCATTACACCTTTGCCTTTGGCTTCTTTTGTCGAAGCAATTTTCACTGCATGATACAGGTTAAGCGGGCCATCCGCACTAATGGCAGATGCTGGCCTCATGGAACCCACGACCACCACTGGCTTATCACTTTTTACAACCAAATGTAAAAAATAGGCCGTTTCTTCTAAAGTATCTGTACCATGTGTCACCACAATGCCATCCACTTGATCATCATTTAAAAGCTGATTGACTCGTTTCGCTAATTTTAAAAGAAGAGCGTTATCCACATTTTCACTGCCGACGTTCGCTACTTGCTCACCCGTGACATTTGCAATATCTTTCAGCTGTGGTACGGAAGCAATGACTTTATCGATTCCAAGTGCACCAGATTTATATCCAGTCGTATCTGTATTACTATCTGAACTACCGGCAATCGTTCCGCCTGTTGCCAGCACCTTAATGTTGGATAAAGATTTGTTCCCTGTCTCAACAGCCGTGTTTTTTTCTTTTGTTTCACTAGTAGTGCTTTCTTGATTACTTTGATTATTCTCTTGAGTGCTATCGTTCGCACAAGCTGCGGTCACCAATAGTGAAACAGAAAGAAGGGCAGCACCAAACCATTTTGTTACGTTCATAAGATCATCTCTTTTCTTAAATGTGATGAATAATTATCTGTCTATAGGGTTTACTTTATACCATTCCTTCATTCATCAGCATGAGGTGAAAGTCACAGAACCAAATAAAGGAAAAAGGGCACTATTATCAAAATTTATTTATACCATAATACCTAAATTGACTTCAGAAATTGTTCTCAACCCATTTATGATAAAATATAGGAAATATTACAAAAAAGGAGTACATACAGTGCGTTCCGTTCAACCATTTTACAAAATCCTACTCACACTATTCTTCAGTTCCATTTTACTCAGCTTGTTCGTATGTTTGTATCCACCGATTCAGGGCGAGCCTGCGTTTATGATGTTTTACACTCCCGTCTTTTTTGTTTATTATTTCATCTTTGCGGTACCTTTACAGTTGTTGTTTTCTTTACAGCCCAAGGCTTTTGATCCTCTTTATTTAGCGGCTTACTTACTGATAGCAATGATTGTCATGCTTTTTGTTATGGATGGAATTGAGAGCTCCACATCCCTTCCGATCATGATTGTCAGCAGTCTCATCTACTGGACCTGCGATTCTTTCATTCATCAAAGAAGTATAAAAAAACACCTAATGTATAGGTGTTTTTATCTATTCTAGTATGTGTTGACAGTGCTCCACATTATCCAAGACATCTTTCGGCTCGGTATCCTGCTGATCGCTAAGAGAATCTATCTCAGTGATTGGAACTTTTTATTTCATGCTTGTGCCAGCGTGTGAAAAAATGGGGTCCTTCAATTCAAAATCAAATGTCTTCCCATCAACGATACCAACTGTTTTTGAACTGTCGTAAAGCTCAAGCAAGCACGCTGCCATTTCTTTTGATGTGTGATATTTCTTGATAGTGCCTTCATATTCGAATTGATCGACATCTAATGAACGCTTTGCAAATTCCGATTCTGTCGCAGCAGGCGCTAATACTTTTGCCTGTAATTTGGCTCCTTTTTCTTTCAATTCTAGGGCCAGCCCTTCTGTAAAGGCGCTCACATAAAATTTCGTGGCTGAATAAGTGACAGCGTTGCCGACGACGGTATAACCCGCTCTTGAAGAGATATTGATTAGCTGCGTCCCCTCTTTTTGCTCATAATCACGGACAAACAGAGTGGATAAAATTGTTAACGCTTCAATATTGAGATGAAGCATGTCCCCAATTTTTTTCACATCCTGCTCTCCTATTGAACCAAAATGGCCAAACCCAGCATTATTAATGAACGTATCCAGCTCATCACCAGCTAATGACTCATAGAAAGAATACACTTGCTCTCTGTCTGTTAAATCAACAGACTGGACCTTCACTTGAATATCGGGATATGTTTCTAGAATCTTTTCTTTCAGTTCTTGGAGTTTATCAAGCCGGCGTGCAGCTAAGATCAGATTTTTTCCTCTTGCTGCAAAGGCCAAAGCCGTTTCATACCCAATACCTGAACTTGCCCCTGTAATGACTGTATAGCCCATTGTATATCCCCCTATTCGTATCTTCTAGCTGTTTAAAGTATAGCGAGAGCATGTGACTCTAGTCAATTTTGAAGAGATTCAAAGAGACATGAACAACTGAACGTTCAGCATTTAATCGGTTTCTGTTGAATCATGTTGGAGGATAGCCTGCTGAGCTTTTTTGGTTAATTTGTGAAAAACCAGTTGATAGGAATGTTCAATTAGCTCTTCGACAAATGAAGATGGAATATCTGCATCAAGATAAATAGAATTCCAATGCGTCTTATTCATGTAATAGCCGGGAATAATTCCTTCATGCATTTCTCTTAATTCTTCAGCGCGTTGCGGATCACATTTTAAAGTGATGACTGGCTTGCGATCGACGTCTCCCCCCATCATGGCGAACATCTTTCCACCTATATGATAACGATCTGCCTGCCACTCAGGTTGATAGTCGTGGGTTGCTCCTTGTAAAGAAAGACAAAATGCCTGTAGTGTCTCTTTTTTCATTCTATTAGCTCCTTTTTAGATGTCTTCTATCTTACTATTATATCGACTGCTGCGATTGTTGTATCTACACTTCTTTTCAAGACGTCAGCAAGAACACAAAAAAAGCACAGACAAAAGGGACTGACCCCCGTTTTTGAGACAGGGATCAAAACACCTTTATACAGCCAATTGCCGATAGTTGATCGGTGATTGGTTGTTTAGTTTTGTTTGAATACGAATGTTGTTATAATAATAAATGTATTCTTTGACAGTGCGTTCTACGATGGTGGTCGTAGTTCGATCAATGCTGTTAAGATAGAACGTTTCAGACTTTAGCGAGGAATGAAACGATTCGATGGAGGCATTATCAGCGGGCGTCCCTTTACGGGACATGCTCATGGTAATGCCTTTTATATGAACAGCTTTCTGATACTCGTAAGATGTATACACAGAACCTTGGTCGCTATGTAACACACAGTTTTCAGGCAGTGCTGGGAGCTGATCAAGTGTGTTTAAAATAAAGTCTGTGTCCTGCTTATCACCAATCGTAAACGCAATCACTTCTCCATTATATAAATCCAATATACTGGAAAGGTACAATTGTTTCTGTCCATAAGGCAAATACGTGATGTCCGTTACTAGTTTTTCAAGAGGGCGATCAGACTGAAAGTTCCGATCCAGTATATTACCAGCCACAGCATAGGGATGCCCATTTTTCTTACGCTTTTTCATTTTAACCCGGCACTGCCACTGGTTTTTCTGCATGATACGTTGAACAGTTTTATGGTTAATAAGCATTCTCACTTTTAGTATGGCTGTGATTTTTCGATATCCATATCGATACTTGTGCTCTCGGCACAACGTGCCGATTTGTTCCTCTAATTGTTTTTTAGAATGATTCTGAGTCAGATCTTTTTTCCATCTATAGTACGAAGCGCGAGAGATGCCTAAATGGACACAAATGTCCTGTACTGTCATCATTTTGCACAATTCTTCTACTAGTTTGATTGACGTTTCCTTATCAACTTCCTTTCCAATTCGTTGTACTTTTTTAAAACTTCATTCTGTTGACTCAAATAGCGATTTTCTGCCTGCAGTCTCTCTAATTCGGAAGAGTACTCGGGACCCTTTCCATAGGTATATTGTTTTCCAACAGGCTGTTCGAACCGGTGTGTATCCCCAGCCTTATGCCACCTCACCCATGTCTGAACCTGCGTCTTATTCTTGATATTCAATTCCTGCATGATCTCTTTCATAAATACGCCTGCCAATCTCATTTCTACAGCCTTCTGCTTGACTTCAACCGGATAACTCACTCTTGTCCCCATAGAAAAAACACCTCCATGTTTTATTTCGGATTACAACGATCCGTTTTCAAACTTGAAGGTGTTTTTATTTGTCTCATCTTATGGGGTCAGTCCCAAAAAGGTCTGTGCTTTTTACTGATATCCGAATATTTCTTATTCAAACGCCTTCTTAAGCTGATCGCTCATCAGATGCCAAGCCTCTTCAGCTATCTCTAAGTCTCCGGCATGAGTGAACGCATGAGGGACTCCTTTAAATTGTTTGTATGTGACATCTACCCCTGCTTCTTTTAACTTGCCTGCATAATGCTCAGCTTCTTCAGCTAGTGAATCCTTCTCAGCTGTGATAACAAGAGCTGGGGGCATTTGTGCTAACACTTCTCTCTCTGCAAAGACTGGAGAAACGAGCGGATTGTGCGGATCTTGACCTTGCAGGTAGAAGGCATTAAACAGTCTCGCCATTTCAACTGGAATTGCTTCTTCAAACGCTGGCTTTTGTGCTGGATCAGTAGCCAAATCAAGCGGTGGATAGTCAAGCACTTGATAGACAATCGGAAGTTTGTTCCCTTTTTGGATATCAAGCAGACAAACCGCTGTTGCCAAGTTCCCACCTGCACTATGTCCGCCAATGGCTAATCGATTTGGGTCTATTTGTAGTTCATCAGGATGCTCATATAACACTTCATCACATCGTAGCATTCATGAAGAGCGGCCGGAAAAGGGTGTTCCGGTGCCAGCTGATACTCCACATTGACGACGATACACTCCGCACGATCTGCTATGACCGGACACCAATGATTATCCATTTCAGCACTTCCAAGTATAAAACCGCCCCCATGCAAATTCACGAAAACAGGAAGGGGTTGTTTCAATGTTTTCACAGGTTTAAATACCCACACCTTTGTTTCACCAGCACCCGTTGGGATATCATATTCCATTTTGTTCACTTCAGGAGGGTGGACTGGCTTTAATTCTGATTGACCAGCTAATGAATCTTCAGCTGGTTGACGCAATGACTCAGCCATTTTAATTTGTTCGTCTAAGTTCATGATCTCAGCTCCTATCTTATTCTTTTATCCCTATCCATTCGTTACGAATTTCGCCTTTTCCTTCAATGTCGTCAGAGAGTCGTTGCTTTTTATCTATCTCCCCATTTACAGCTCCTTTGAAACAAACATTCACCCCTATGAGTAAATAAAAAAAGCACTGCGGCGCTAAGTCCTCAGTGCTTTTCATATATTATGATACTTGTTGTTCTACTTTCACTCGTTTAATAAAGAAAGCAATCACCAAACCAATCACTGTCATAATGACAGCAAAGATAAAGGCATGCTGGACGCCATTTGTAAAGGCGAGCAGCTTATTGACTGGATTTGCGGGATCAGCCACATTTTCCATAAAACTGCGCGCTCCTGATGAAAGGATCGAGATACCAACCGCAGTCCCAATCGCTCCTGACACTTGCTGCAATGTATTCATAATCGCTGTACCGTGCGGATATAGCTCTGGTGGCAGCTGATTTAATCCATTTGTTTGGGCAGGCATCATGATCATCGCAATTCCTATCATTAACGTAATATGAAGCGTCACGATATAACCGATGGACGTATTCACACTTAAGTTCGTGAAGCCAAACATGGTCGCTGCAACGATGACAAGGCCTGGGATGACAAGCCACTTCGGCCCAAATTTATCAAAAAGCCCACCCATGATTGGCGATAACAGTCCATTGATAATTCCACCTGGTAATAGCATTAAACCTGCTGTAAATGTAGAAAGTGCCAAGGACGTTTGCAGATATAATGGCAAAATCATCATAGCAGACAGCATCACCATCATACACACTAAAATCAGAAGTAACCCGATCACAAACATTGGATATTTAAATGGGCTTAAATTCAACATCGGTTCTTTCATGTTTAACTGTCTTAGAGAGAACACAAGAATGCCAATGACACCTACAACAATCGCCACAATCACATGCATACTGCTCCAGCCGCCGCCTTCACCGGCACTGCTAAAACCATACACAATTCCACCGAAACCGATGGTTGATAGCACAATCGATAAAATGTCGATTTTCGGTCTTGTGGGTTCCGTAATATTTTGCATAAAAATATACCCAAATACGAGTGCAGCAACTAATAACGGAAGCGAAATCCAAAAAATCCAATGCCATGTTAACGATTTAAGAATAAGACCAGAGACCGTTGGACCAACTGCTGGGGCAAACATAATGACAAGACCGATAATCCCCATTGATCTACCTCTTTTATGAGGCGGAATGATGACCAAAATCGTGTTAAACATCAATGGAAGGAGCAAGGCTGTTCCTACTGCCTGCACCACACGCGCCACCATTAAAATACTGAAGACTGGTGCAACGGCCGCAATAAATGTACCGATGATCGAAAAGACCAGTGAAGTTATGAAAAGCTGTCTTGTTGTAAACCATTGAAGAATGAGGCCTGAAATTGGAACAAGAATCCCTAGTGTTAATAAATAGCCGGTTGTAAGCCACTGAGCAGTCGTTGCTTCAATACCAAAGTCTAATGTTAAACTTCTCAGCGCCATGTTGAGTGCCGTTTCACTAAACAGTCCAATAAATCCAGCTGTGATAAATGAAATAATAATGGGCAGCGTTCGAATGTCGGAAGCTGCTGTTTGCTGTTTGTTCATATTATGTTGGCTCCTTTTCTTTTTCAATATTGAGCAATCTTAGGAAGTCAGGCTAGTCAGAAATGAGCCACTTCATTGTCGTTGAAAAACAGATAAAATTTGTTTTTCCGCAGCGAATTGTGCAATTTTTTCGATTGAGTAGCCAGATTCATGAATATAGAACATGAGTTCAGGCGTCATTGGAGAGGACATACATAATGTCGTCAACTCAATGTCTTGTATGTTCGCTTCTCCCTTTACTTTCGCTTCCTCGAGCAAATCACGAATGATTTGTTTGAGTGATTGACTGTAATGACAATCATATACTTTACTTGTCTGCTCTAAGTTCCCAGAGATTGTGAGCATACGAATCCAATCTAAATGATGACCGACGATGAGATGAATTTCTTCAAGAACATATCGTAAACGCTCACGAACCGGCTGATCACTGATTTTACTTAAGTAAAGATGCAACGCAGGGATCAGTTGTTCAAATTTTTCTCCAAGGATCGAAAGGCATAAATCACTTTTATTGGCATATCGGCGGTAAAGAGTACCCTGTCCAACACCAGCTGTTTTAGCAATTTTATGCATACTGACATTCTCTACACCAAACTCTTGAAACAAAGAAAAAGCGACCTCTTCAATTTCCTTTCCAATATCCTTTTCCATGATGCTTCACCTTCTTTACCTTCATCCACCTTGCATATATCTCTATGTGTAAATCAAATTTCTTTCATTTTCATTAGGACAATTGTACCGGTATTATCTTACGGACAACTGTCCGCTTTGTCAATCATTATTTTTTACCTATCAATTTTCTTTTCATTCTATTAAAAAAACACACTGTTTATCATTATTTAGACCGATTTTCCATTTTGAGAGAATCATGTATGATCAAAAAGAAAACGCTTTCAAAAAAAGAGAGGGGAATGCCTACATGTCTTACCGTGTAAAACGAATGTTGATGCTGCTTGTCACTGGATTATTCTTAAGTTTGTCCACATTTGCTGCAAGTGCCTCGGCACAAACGGGCGGGTCGTTTTATGAACCGTTCAACAACTATAATACCGGGTTATGGCAAAAAGCCGATGGGTACTCGAACGGAAATATGTTTAACTGTACGTGGCGCGCAAACAATGTCTCCATGACGTCGTTAGGGGAAATGCGATTATCGCTCACAAGTCCCTCCTATAATAAGTTTGACTGCGGAGAAAACCGCTCCGTTCAAACGTACGGCTATGGGCTATATGAAGTCAACATGAAACCAGCCAAAAATGTTGGGATCGTGTCTTCGTTCTTTACTTATACGGGACCGACTGATGGTACGCCTTGGGATGAAATCGACATCGAATTTCTAGGAAAAGATACGACAAAGGTTCAGTTTAATTATTATACCAATGGTGTCGGAAATCATGAAAAAATCGTCAACCTTGGTTTTGATGCAGCAAACTCTTATCACACATATGCGTTCGACTGGCAGCCTAACTCGATTAAATGGTATGTGGATGGTCAATTAAAACATTCGGCTACTACTCAAATCCCTCAAACACCGGGAAAGATTATGATGAACTTATGGAATGGTGCAGGTGTCGATGAATGGCTCGGCTCCTACAACGGTGTTACTCCACTTTACGCTCATTACAATTGGGTGCGTTACACAAAAAGATAACCACATCACAAAACCTGTGACAAGTCACAGGTTTTTCTTCATTTAAATAGAGCTCGTTTTTAATTGATGAACTAGTTTTTGTTCATAACTGTGGATAATATCTTCATAACTTTCGATCTTGTAATCTAACCGTTTAATCGTTTCTTCGATTTCCTTTTGTTTGTCTACGAGTCTTTCTCTCTCATTGACCAAAATCCTCTTCCTTGAGGACAATGTACGATCCTCTCCCTCGATAAATAAAGCCGTATATTCTCTAAGAGCATCAATTGACAGACCCGCATTTCTCATACATTTAATAAATTCTATCCACTGAATATCTTCTTCTGTATAATTTCGAACACCATTTTCATCACGCCTGATCGGTCTAATTAAACCTATATTCTCATAATACCTGAGCGTAGCAGTAGATAAATCGAGCTGCTTGGCGGCTTGTGCTATTTTCATTGTTTTCACCCTTCTCTTCTTTCTCTTACTTGACGATCTCCCTTTTCCCATCATCTCCATTTTAATCGAGAAGACAAGATACTTTTGGCTCAAATCTTGATTCAAGGTTGATGCTAAAGCCTGAATTGAGGCGATCAGAGGGTTCTATGTTGACTTAAAGTTCACTTTAAGACGTACAGTATAGAGGAAGGACCGAATCTTACTTTTGAAAGGATGATCAAGAATGTGTCAGACACACCAATCAAACGTTTTAAGTGTTTCTCATGCAAAAGCAAACTTTGAACGGACAACCATTGAACGAAGAGCACTTCGTCCACATGATATTTTAATTGATATTCAGTTTAGCGGGATCTGTCATTCAGATATCCACAGTGCCTTTGATGAATGGGGCGGCGGTATTTTCCCAATGGTTCCGGGTCATGAGATTACTGGAGTTGTTTCAGCTGTTGGGGATGCTGTCACGAAATTCAACATTGGTGATCGTGTAGGCGTCGGCTGTTTTGTCGATTCTTGCGGTACATGTGAATATTGCCAAAATGGAGATGAACAATATTGCAAGAAAGGAGTCGTTCAAACTTATAATAACCTGGATTATGATGGAGAACCAACTTACGGCGGCTACAGTCAGAAAATTGTTGTGACAGAACGATTTGTTGTCAATATTCCTGACCAGCTCTCCCTCGATGTCGCCAGCCCTCTTCTCTGTGCCGGCATCACAACGTATTCTCCGTTAAAACACTGGAAGGCTGGGCCTGGCAAAAAAGTGGCGATTGTCGGAATGGGCGGTCTAGGTCATGTCGCCATTCAATTTGCACGCGCACTTGGCGCAGAAGTGACTGTATTAAGCCGCTCTATGAATAAAAAAGAAGAGGCGCTGTCATTTGGTGCAAAAGACTATTTTGCTACAAGTGACCCTGATACGTTTAAGACACTAGCCGGTCAATATGATCTCATTCTCAATACCGTCTCTGCCAATATCAACGTGGATGCCTATTTGTCCTTACTTCGTGTTGACGGAACATTAGTAAACGTCGGTGCACCACCAAAGCCAGACAACTTCCATGTGTTTTCATTAATTACTGGACGTCGCAGCATCGCCGGCTCACTCGTTGGCGGCATCCAAGAAACACAAGAAATGCTCGATTTCGCAGCTGCTCACAAAATCGCACCACAAATTGAAGTGATCAACGCAAACCAAGTCGATGAAGCATATGAACGTGTGCTCAATAGTGATGTGCGTTATCGGTTTGTGATTGATATTTCGACATTATGATCGGATTCTATTTGGAAAGACCAGCTCAATGGCTGGTCTTTTTTAATGGTCGATATCCTGTTTTTCTTGTAGCAAGGATTCTTGAGGATATACTCAAAAATCATCCGAAATTCCCAAAAAAATCTCTCTTTTTTAGAACAAAATTTATTGACAAAAAATAAATAAACATGTTATTATTAAAAATTTGATTATTTCACCTCCAAGTGTGGTACCCTTAAAGTAGATACATGATATGGAGGCGGATGATATGTTTCAAATTGGTGATAACATTGTTTATCCAATGCACGGAGCAGGTATAATTGAAGCCATAGAAGAAAAAGAATTCTCTGATGAAAAACAACAGTATTATGTCATTAAGATGGCCGTTAGCCATATGAAAGTGATGATTCCTACAAGGAAGATGTCAAGGTCAAAGATAAGACCTGTTACAGATATACTTGCCTTAAAGAACATTATGCACACTTTTCAAAATGGAACATCAGATAAGTTATTGCCATGGAAAGAGAGATATAAAATCAACACCGACAAAATCAAAACGGGCGACATACTAGAAGGCGCTGAAGTGGTACGTGATCTCATGCGGATGAAGAAAGAAAAAAAACTGAATGCAAGCGAAAAGAAAATGCTCGACGATGCTTATGGTTATTTGATTAGTGAGCTAGAAGTCATCAAAGGAATCACTGAAAAACAAATCAAGAGTTTCTGCTAATATTGTCTACCTGCTTCCCCATTTTTTGAATACATTTTCTCTACGAACAAATCCCTCTATCTTCGACCAGTAAAGAAAAAAGAATTTATTTAAGCAAATTCCGCATATTGTAAATCCAATATGCTATACTGTTGATAAACCTTTGAAGCATGAATTTTTTTACGATTACCTTGTAACATCTCCCTACTTGTACGCTGAGTAGGGTTTTTTATTGCAGAAATAAATGAAAACACAAAAAAACAGGCTCTCTACAGAGAACCTGTTTTAAAAAATAAAGATTAAGCAGTTTTTTGAACGTTAGCAGCTTGAGCTCCACGAGAACCTTGCTCTACGTCAAAAGTTACTTTTTGAC
This sequence comes from Bacillus sp. FSL K6-2869, assembly GCF_040869405.1. Lineage (NCBI taxonomy): Bacteria > Bacillati > Bacillota > Bacilli > Caryophanales > Bacillaceae > Bacillus > Bacillus sp. FSL K6-2869. The sequence continues at coordinate 568,138 of NZ_CP152035.1, read as the reverse complement.
CTTCGTCTAAAGATTTGAATCCGTCACCTTGGATAGCTGAGAAATGTACGAATACATCGTCTCCTTCTTCACGTTCGATAAATCCAAAACCTTTTTCTGCGTTAAACCATTTTACTGTACCTTGTTCCATGTTTGTTGCCTCCTAGTGCGTTACCACACAATGTATTATACTATCCTTGCCCAAAGTATCCTCAAGACGAAAAGTCTTTCTTCATGCTATCCTTTACGCCGAACAAAAATAATTATTCTTATTGTAACATGAATCGGAAATTATTGCAATTTGTTGATTTATAACCGTACCTGATGTTGTTACAAACATATTAAACCTTTTAAAAAAGGGCATTTTCGATTATAACGAATTAAAAATTCAATCATTAAGGGCATAAACAAGCTCTATATATACTGGGTTATTCACTTCACCTTAGCTTTTTGTTTTATTCAGTTTATAATAAAACCTTTACAATTCCTTTCGATTTTAAAAACGAACAATCACTTTCCCTTTTGGCCGTCCATTTGCGACTAGTTTTAGCGCTTCATTTACGCTTTCTATGGTGAATATGGCTGGATGAATTGCTGGTACAATATTGTTATCTTCAATAATTTTTGTCACCTCTTTCAGTTGTTCACCGTCAGAACGAACGAAGATAAAACGATATTCCACGTTTTGTTTTTTAGCTTTGCGGTCATACTTTGCACCAGCAAGGGCAAATAACATTTGTTTCCACCGCGGGAAATTTCGATCTTTCCCGAAACGTTTATTCGGACCTGTCCGAAGGGAGAGCAATTTTCCACCCGGTTTGATTATACTCAATTCACGGTCAAATTCTTTAGGTCCCAATGTATCAATTACGTAATCGACATTCGACAGCAATTCAACATAGTCTTCGGTTCTATAATCCAAATATTGAGATGCACCCATTTCCAAGATGCGTTCGCGCGCCTCTGCACTGCCGCTAACAATGACGTGTAAGCCCATTGCCTTTGCGATTGGTACAGCCATTTGCCCAAAACTCCCTGATCCGCCTGGAATGAAAACAGTTTCTCCAGATTGTGCCTCAAGCTCTTCATATAAGCCTTGATACGCTGTGAGTCCAGCAAGTGGTGCTGTAGCAGCTTCCACATAGGTTAAATTTTTTGGCATGAGGGCAATAGAACCAGCGTCAATTGCGGCATATTCTGCAAAGGCGCCAATCTTTTCTATAGGGAGACGTGTATAGATGGTATCTCCCACGTGAAATTCTGTCACATTTTTTCCGACTTTTTCGACAACACCTGTCAATTCATTACCAAGCGTTAATGGGAATTCATAATCTTGAATCAGTTTCACGCTACCTGTAATAATTAACATTTCGAGTGGATTGACCGCCGCAGCTTTGACCTTTACCAAGACTTCATTGTCAGCGATCTCTGGAATTGAAATGTCATTGATTTGTGCATGGAGATTTTTTGAGTACTTAGTGATCTGAGCTGCTTTCATGAGTGTTTTCATTTATCATTAACCCCCTTTCATAGAGTTGCTTTTATCATTTAAAATGTTTAATCGTTTAGGTGGAGGGAAACTTTTATTAAAATCAATCCACCACCTAAACCTTAAATACTTACAAAATTACCTTTTTCATTTGACAATCCCCTTTTAAGAACGATCATTCTTAAATGTTTATCATTCTAATCGGTTACTTCTTTTTTCACGTGTATTGTTAAGACACTAAACGCCTAGTATTGGATAGATTTGATCTCTTAAATTGAAATTATAGCTTTCATCTACAATACCTACGACTTTATCGTTGTCATAAAGTTCCATAATAAAACCAGCCATTTGCTTAGCTGTGTGATACATTGGCATAAAGTTTTTGTAATCAAATTCTTCTACATCCTGTGCAGTTTTCTCAAATTCTGTTTCAGTCACTGCTGGTGCTAAAACTTTTGCCTTCATTTTTGCACTTTTAAGCTCTAGTTCTTTTGCAAGCCCTTCTGTAAATGCACTTACAAAATATTTAGATGCAGAATAGGTAATACCACCAATATAAGTTGCATATCCAAGTGCAGAAGATACGTTAATTAATTGAGTTCCCTCTACATGAGAATAATCACGTACAAAAAGTGTAGAAAGGATTGTCAATGACTCGATATTAAGACGTAACATGGACTCTACTTTTTCTAAACTCTGATCCGAAACAGAAGAAGATTCACCAAGACCAGCATTGTTAATCCACGTCTCAACTTGATATTCCTTTAAATTCTCATAAAGTTTATACGAGTTGGCTGTGTCAGATAAATCACTTGTACGAATGATCACATCTACATCTGAATGGCTGTCTTGAATTTTTGATTTAAGCTCTTCCAATTTATCTAATCTTCTAGCCACAATAATTAGATTTTTGCCGCGAGCAGCAAATGCTAATGCTGTTTCATATCCAATACCCGAGCTTGCTCCTGTAATAACTGTATACTTCATATCATTCTCTCCTCAAAATCATATTTTTAATTCATTAATCGTTATGACACAACACGTATTTCTAGGTTTCTATCTTTATAAAAGTCTCTGAAATTTTCCCAACAACCATTTAATCCATTTCTGGGTTTTGGCTAGAATGGCAGATCATAAAACACCCCCAATCCAAGTCACCCTCAATTAGGTCAATGCCCTGTTCTTTGCTGTGTGGATCTGACCATACGGGTCACCATTTTGCGTGGCATCAACCGCGGAAGAAATGCCATGAATCGGTTGCGAGCACCTGGTATTATGAAGGTCTTGCCGCGTAAGAAGCCTCGGTACCCTTCCTCAGCCACCTGCCCAGCTTCCATGATAGTACCACTCTGGAACAACTGCGATTCACTAATACCCGAACGATCAACGAAGCCAGTTGACGTAAGCCCCGGACATAGAGCCGTCACAGTCACTCCTGTGCCGTTCAACTCGTTCTCCAAAGCCTCGGTGAACGACAGCACGTACGCCTTCGTTGCGTAGTAAACCGACATCATAGGTCCCGGAAAAAAAGCCACCAACGAAGCCACATTCATCACGCCTCCTTGGCCCCGTTTGACCATATCTGGCAAGAACATTTTCGTCATCACAGTCAAAGCCTTGATATTGACGTCAATCATATTCGTCTCTTGTTCTAACTGCGTCTCCAAGAATGTTCCGTACAAACCGAAGCCGGCATTATTGACAAGATAGTCGACGACGATCCCCTTCTCCTTGAGCTCAGCAAAAATCTCCGCCGGCACGCCGGGTGACGCCACATCCTTGGCGATGACCGTCGCTTGACTGCCATACCTTTTACGATATTCTTTTGCAAGTTCAAAAAGCTTACCCTCACTACGCGCCACCAGTACTAAATTATATCCTCCCTTGGCAAAACGATCTGCCAACTCTTTTCCAATTCCACCAGATACTCCAGTGATAAGAACAGTTTTTTTCATTTTATAGCAAACCTCCATTTTCAGTTTAATTTTTTACCATAGTCTGCTATCTCTAAAGCTTATTAAAATTCTCTATATTTTTTAACGCACATGTATCTTTTAAAAGAACCTAAGAAAAAAGGATGTGACCATCCCTTCCCTAAATGGGATAGTCATATTAAATCAATTACTTTAAGAAAGGATAATCTGTATAACCTTCTTTTCCTCCTGCATAGAGCGTGTTTTTATCAGGTTCGTTTAGGGGAGCACCTGATTTAATCCGTTCTACAAAGTCGGGATTAGCTAGTACCCAAGTGCCTACTGTGACAACATCTGCAATACTATTATCTACATCCGACGAAAGTTGATCTAGAGGACGACCTGGACGGTTAACAAGAAGTGCTTGATCCCAAAGTTGACGTACATCTTTGAGAAATTGCTGGTTTCCAAAGTGCATTAAATGCAGATATGCTAGGTTAAGTTTATTTAATTCACTTATTAAATAGCGATACATCTCAAGACTATTTTCCCCCTCATCAATTCCTTGCAGTGTTCCTTGAGGAGAAAAACGAATTCCTGTTCTTTCTGCTCCTATTTCATCAATAACTGCTTTAGCTACTTCAATTGCGAAACGAGAACGCCCCTCAATCGTACCACCATATGCATCTTGACGATGATTGGAATTTTCACTAAGGAATTGTTGGATCAAATATCCATTCGCTCCGTGAATTTCAACTCCATCTGCACCTGCTTCAATTGCTGAACGTGCTGCTACACGAAACTCTTTGATAATATCTTTTATCTCAAGCTCACTTAGTTCTCTTGGTGTTGGAATTTCTTTCATTCCATCTGCCGTGAAAATTTCTACACCAGGTGCAATAGCTGACGGTGCAACTGCTTGGCGGTGATGAGGTGTGTTATCTGGGTGTGATACACGTCCTACATGCATAAGCTGAATAAAAATATGACCGCCTTCACTATGAACCTTAGAAGTTGCTTTTTTCCATCCTTTAATATGATTTTCTGTATAAATACCAGGTGTATTCATGTAACCCTGCCCATCATCTGAAGGTTGGGTTCCTTCGCTTATAATTAAACCGACTGAGGCACGCTGCCCATAGTACTCTGCTACTAATTCGCTCGGCGTACCATCTGGTAAAGCTCTATTTCTAGTCATCGGAGCCATACCTATGCGATTTTTCAAATCAATGTTTCCAATACGAACTTTTTCAAATAATCTGCTCATTAGAATACTCCTTTTAATAAGAATGAGAATCAAGAAATAAATTCACGTGTTCTGCAAATAGTTCTGGAAATTGAAACAGATGCCCGTGACCAGAATCAGGATATATAATCAGCTGTGCTTTGGGTAATTTCTCGGCTAAGATATAACTGTTTTTAGTCGGTACCATCACATCATTAACACCATTAGTAACAAGTACAGGTTGTTTGATGTTTTGAAGCCATTCATAATCATGATTAGATTTTGGTTTAGCCCACTGTGCAATGGCTTGTAATTGTGCCTCTTTTACTTGCTCTGAACTGTTTACTTTTTTCTGATTAAAAATTCTTTGTAATGAAGCCATTCCTGCAGATTTGCTAGTTTCAGTTTTTTCGTAGAAAAAGAACATAAAATCATTTATTCCATCTTCTTCTGTTCCGCCGTGACGATTCATTCTTTCAAAAATCTCTGAATTTGGATGAATGCCCGATTCAGGCGCAGTACCTGCCATAATGATGTTTCTTACTAAATTTCCCTCCTGTAAAGCTAGCTCTTGTGCAACCATGCCGCCAATGGAAAAACCAAGAATATCAACTTGTTGCAAACCAAGAGTTTTGATAAATGTTGCTGCATCTTTTCCCATATCAGTAATTGTAGTAGGAGTTAGGCCATCGGTCTCACCAACCCCTTTATTGTCAAATAAGATAACTGGGCGTTTCTTTGCAATCGGTTCAAGCATGTTTGGATCCCAGTTTTCCATCGTTCCTCTAAAGTGAACAAGAAATACTAGTGGTGTACCATCTTGTGCACCAAATTTTCTGTATGCGTAGCGAGTTCCTTCTGCTTCAATAAATTCTGATTCTGCTGGTATCTTAAAGTTTGTCATTGTGTGTTCCTCCTTAGTAAATAAAAAATGATTTAATAAGTCTGCATGATAATGGTTTGTTTCACGATAATTTTAGAATGTTCGTTCTAGAATAGTTAAAAAAAAGAAAGCTAGTCCAACACTGAAAGTGCTAGATTAATGATGCTTTCTAATTCTTTTTTACTGTAATTAGTTTTTATCAGTACTCTTATACCTACCAAATTGTTGTGTAAGAAACGAGATATGTTATCAGATTTGATTTCTTTTGATATCTCTCCACTAGTTTGGCCCCGTTTGATAAGGTTATTAAACATATCTTCAGTACGGTTAAACATTTTTGTCACGATGCGACCAATTTCTTTATCCAACAAAGATAATTCAGTGGCTGCATTTACTGATAGACAACCTTTTGGGTATTGTTCAATGGAATTAAGTACGAAAATAAAAACATCACGTATCGCCTGTTTAATGGATGAAGTGCTGCTAATAATGCTTTCCATCTCATTGACGATGAGCTCTTCGTAGTAATTAAGGGCAGCTAAAAACAACGAACGCTTGTCACCAAATGTGTCATATATACTCCTGCGGTGTATCCCCATATGATTCACCAAATCTTGCATGGATGTTTTTTCATAGCCCTGTTCCCAGAAAAGCTCCATTGCCTTTCTTAATACTGCTTTTTCATCAAACTCTTTACTTCTAGCCATTTTTATTTCTCCTTATAAAAATCCATGACCCAATACTAACAAAAACAAACATCATAATCCATTATAGAATGATCATTCTAAAAAAGGCACATGCATTTCAAACCATGGATACATAATAGCCTTTTTAGAACGATAAGTAAAGAATTATTAATCACCAATAGTTGTTCCATATGTTCACACCGGCATCCACACCTAATCCTACTCCTTTGTTCTTGTCTTGTTTTGTATATATGAAGAACCCTAATAAAACCTTCGTGTTGTTGGAGTAAGTGCTTCCAATTCTTCTCCATACTATAGCCGTATTTTTCTCAAAAAAAAATAATACCAAAGGTGGTTAAACCATTGGTATTATTGAGATGCGGCCGAGAGGACTTGAACCTCCACGGGTTATTCACCCACTAGGCCCTCAACCTAGCGCGTCTGCCATTCCGCCACGACCGCGTGTATGATGTGCTCATATATTCATAAGTGCACTGTTTGAAAAAACAATGCGGGTGAAGGGACTTGAACCCCCACGTCATAAAGACACTAGATCCTAAGTCTAGCGCGTCTGCCAATTCCGCCACACCCGCGTGACAATGGTGAGCCATGAAGGACTCGAACCTTCGACCCTCTGATTAAAAGTCAGATGCTCTACCAACTGAGCTAATGGCTCATCTGCTATGCAGAAAAACATATAAAAAAATGGCTGGGCTAGCTGGATTCGAACCAACGCATGACGGAGTCAAAGTCCGTTGCCTTACCGCTTGGCTATAGCCCAACGAATCAACATAAAAAAGAAAACATGACCCGTACGGGATTCGAACCCGTGTTACCGCCGTGAAAGGGCGGTGTCTTAACCGCTTGACCAACGGGCCATATGATAATGGCGGAGAAGGAGGGATTTGAACCCTCGCGCCGCTTGCGCGACCTACACCCTTAGCAGGGGCGCCTCTTCAGCCACTTGAGTACTTCTCCATTATGGCTCCGCAGGTAGGACTCGAACCTACGACCGATCGGTTAACAGCCGATAGCTCTACCACTGAGCTACTGCGGAATAATAAGACATGTTTCATTATATCTATGCCAGAAAAATGTGTCAAGAATTTTTAAACGTTTCATTCCTGCTCCATTTGCGACGGCTTTTATAATTTAACATATACTAATATAACAGTCAAGCCTTTTTCCATGCCATTTGTTTAACTTGACATAAAGCCCCCGACCTCCACGTAGACCAAGGGCCTTGATGCAGCCTTCCACATGAGATTAAGACAAATGAAACTTTCGCATCCACTTATAAAAAGTACTTCTTGGCACTCCTGCTAACCTCGCTGCTTCTGACACATGACCTTTTGTTTTATGCAGTGCGTCTATCACTGTTTGCTTTTGAATGCGTTCCCTGAATGTGAGTTCTTTTGAAGTCTCGGGCTGCTCTGCTGGATGCAGCTTCTGTTTTTTCTGATCAATCGTCTCTAATACTGAAGCATATTGCGATTCACCAATCCATCCACCTTTCGGAAAGAGAACCCTTAGATGTTCAAACAGGTTAAAAAGCTCTCGTATATTCCCTGGCCAGTGATACTTCTGCAATTTCTGAAAAAATGATTCAGGGAACGCTGCATTCCAGTGGTGCTTCTTTTGGTAATAACGATATAAATCATGAATGTCTTCTCTTCTTTCTCTAAGCGGCGGGATATTGATCGGATAGACATGAAGACGGTAATACAAGTCTTCTCGTATTTTTCCTTCCTTCAGCAGTTCGTTCATATTACGGTGAGTCGCTGTAATGATTCGAATATCCAAAGGGATTTCGTGTGTCCCGCCGAGCGGTACGACTGCCCTTTCTTCTATCACCCGAAGAAGCGCTACTTGCATCGCATATGGGATTTCGCCTATTTCATCTAGAAAGAGTGTTCCTTTATGGGCTTGTTCAAATTTCCCTTTAGCTCCGTGACGTTTTGCTCCTGTAAAAGCACCTTCAGCATAGCCAAACAGCTCACTTTCTAACAGGCTTTCAGGAATGGCTCCGCAATTAACAGCAATAAACGGCCCTTTATGCCTTTCACTGGCGGAGTGAATGGCTCTAGCGGCGAGTTCCTTCCCTGTCCCTGTTTCTCCCCAAATATACACATGAGCATCTGTTTGTGCCGCTCTCTTCATCTCACTAAGCGTCTGTTGAAATACCTTACTTGTTCCTGATTCCCCGGGAAATTGAGCAAAAGAAACGGTCATGCTGCTTTTCGCTGCTTCTTCAAGAGAAAGGGATATACCTAGCACCATCCCGTCTTGCTCTGATTGAATGATCTGCTTTCCCCGAATAACAAATGAATGATCCTTAAGCCGCTCAACATCCATTCCATGCCAGTCTGAAAATCGATCTCTAATCGACCTGCTGGCAGACACAATTTGCTTTTTTTCATTACAGACCACATACGGTTCATCTGCTTCCACCTGCTGGAGACAATGAGTGATCAGTTCCATCTCTCTCCTTTTTTGCTCGACTTGAATTTCTCTCTCTATGGCATAAGCAACCGTTGAAGCCATTCCAAGCATAAAAGGGTGCTTGTTATCCGTCATACAGGAGATGTCAATCACCCCTATGATCGTACCGTCCGCATCGCGAATTGGAGCAGCTGAACAACTCCAATGATGAGAGGCGATAGAAAAATGCTCCGTTCCGTTGATCGTCACCGCTTCTCCGATGACGAGTGCCGTTCCGATCGCATTTGTCCCTACATCTGTTTCAGTCCAGCGCGAACCCTCCATAAAATTAATTCTTCTGGCTTCCACCATCGTTCTTTCGCTTCCTGTCAGACTTAGCACATAACCATCTGCATCGATGAGTAAGGCCAGCATATCAGAATCTTTTAATTGCTGATTGATTTTATTTAAGTAAGGAAGAGCCGCATTTAGGAATAATGAATATTTCTTTTTTTGTGCACTGAATCGTTCCTTTTCTAACAACGACTGTCCTTTATCTAAATACGGATTCACATTTGCCTGTTTACACCTGTGCCATGATTCTGCCACTCTCTTATTCAGACGAGACTGATCAAGCAAACCTTCACGAACAAAACGTTTCCACGTATTTAAATAACAAGGCGTCGGATTCATTCCATCCTCTCCTCTGGGGGCTTTTTATTCATTATAGATAAACATAAAAGCGCTTTCAATTATCATTAGCTAACCCAAGAAGTCAATTGGATAGAAAAGGAGTCTTTTTCAGCAGTGCACCGCTCGGCCAATCGTTTGCAACAAGGCTTCGTGTATTGCCTCTGACAGTGTCGGATGTGCCGCAATAAACTGCTCTAATGTATCAGCGGTCAACTCTGCATGCATCATCACCGCCGCTTGTCCAATCATTTCTGTTGCATTCGGTCCAATGATTGAAACGCCTAATATTTCTTGATATTGCGGCTCTACAATGACCTTTACGTGACCGGCTGGTTGATTTAAGATTAATGCTTTTCCATTTGCAGAAAATGCACATGTCCCTATCCGAATCTCCCCATATTGTTTTCTAGCACTCTCTTCATTTAAACCAACACTCGCGATTTCTGGAGAGGTGTAGATGCACCTCGGAATCACTTGTTCATTGACCTTTAGATGTTCACCTGATGCATGGGAAGCCGCAACCGTCCCTTCATGAAAGGCAGTATGAGCAAGCTGGACACCACCTGTCACATCACCGCACGCATAAATATGCGGGAGATTGGTTTGCATATGTTCATTGACGTAGATTCCGTTTCTATCAAATTCAATTCCAATCTGATCAAGATTCAACTCTCCAAGTTGCGGAGTTCTGCCAATCGCCACTAAGCAAAGATCCGACTGGATGTCACAACGTTCTCCTTGATTATTCTCCACCACTACTTTTCTTGAAGAGGAATCAAGCTGTTTGACTGCGGCGGACGTCAAAATGTTTACACCCGTTTCTTCGAGCTGCTCGTGAAGACATTGTGCTGTATCACGATCTTCTTCTGGTAAAATGTGCGCTGCCCGTTCAACCATAACAACCTTTGATCCCATTCTGCTAAAGATGCTCGCAAACTCACAGCCAATCACCCCGCCCCCAATGATACAAAGTGAATCTGGGATCGAAGAAAGTGACATGGCGTCCTTGCTGTGAATGATCCATTCGCCATCAAAAGGTGCAAACGGTAAAGCCGCAGGCACAGCCCCTGTTGCAATAATGATTTGTTTTGCTTGAATGATTTCAGACTTTCCTTCACTTTCTATGAATAGCTCATGTGCTGATAGAAATGAAGCCTTCCCATTTACCACGGTAATTTTGTTTTTATTCATCAAGTAACGAACACCATCAGTGAGCTGCTTGACGACAGACTGTTTCCGCTTTTGGACAGCATTCCATTGAATGATAGGCTCATGTTCTGGAAGCTCAATTCCAAAATGTCCAGCCGATTTCACATGCTCATACATATCGGCGCTTTGCAAAAGTGCTTTGGTCGGGATACAGCCTTCATTGAGGCAGGTACCTCCCAGCTGACCTTGATCAATTAACACAACCTCTCTGCCAAAACGGGCGGCTGTTATGGCCGCCACATAACCTGCTGGTCCGCCTCCTATAATGACCAGTGTCATGGTACATTCACCTTCTTTCTATAAAAGAATGGATATTGGTTCTTCTAAGTGTGCTTTGACCGTTGATAAAAATGCAGAGGCAGGCGCCCCGTCCAGCACGCGGTGATCAAACGTAAGACTGAGTGGTAGGATGGTCCCTTTGCACAATTCATCCTCTCGATAAACAGGGGTGTCATACATTGTTCCGACACCAAGGATCCCCGCTTCCGGCGGATTCAAAATTGGTGTGAAATGCTCTACACCATACGCTCCAAGATTGGTGATGGTAAAGGTAGAACCTTTGATTTCGTCATGTAGAAGCTTTCCTTCACGTGCTTTTTCACCATACAATTTAATGCCCTTCGCCAGCTCTATCAGCGTTAACCGCTCCGCATGCCGAATGACCGGTACAGCCAATCCGTTATCTAACGCAGCAGCAATCCCAAGATGAACATTCTCAAAGGTTTCGACAACTCCGTTATGATATTGACTGTTCATCGCAGGATGTTCTAACAACGATAGGATCGCTGCTTTGGCTACAAAATCGGTGATGGTCAACTTTGTCTCGTAACGTGCGATGGCTGTTTCATTCAGCTGTTGTTGTAGGTTTGTCAGTTTTGTCACGTCCGCTTTCATCGTAATGGTTAATTGTGCACTTGTTTGCAGGCTTTCCATCATTCTTGAGGCAATTGTTTTCCGCATCATGTTAATAGGCTGTTGCACTGTCTCGTTTTGTTTCTTCTCTTTCCGTTCAGGAAGTGCACGAAGCACATCCTCTTTCGTAATTCTTCCACCTGGTCCTGTCCCCACCAGCGTATCAATGTCTAGGTTTGCGCTATTCGCCATTTTACGGGCAACAGGGGAGATTTTTTTTCTCTCTTTCTTTGGTTTTGACTGGATTTCTTTTTCTTTCTTTCTCTCCACCTGTTCATTTCCTTCACCGATATAGCAGATGACCGTGCCAGGCGGTACACCTTCTCCCTCAGGCACTTTTATATCCAAAATGGTTCCTTCAGCAGGTGATTCAATCTCCATTTCAATTTTTTCGGAGTTGATGCTTGCAATGCTTTCTCCTTTATTTACGGTCTCACCGACCTCTTTATTCCAGACAGATACCGTTCCTTCTTTCATCGACATGCCCAATTTAGGCATCACAACTTCGACAGCCATCTCCCTCTCTCCTTTCTCTAGTTCAAGATCTTGTCATGACTCTTGCCAATCATCTCTAATACGGTGTTCACAACTTTATCAGGTGTTGGCAGATATATATCTTCAAGAGGTGGTGAAAATGGTACCGGTGTATGAGGAGCCGTCACTTTTTTGATTGGTGCGTCCAGTAAATCAAATCCTTTATCTGCAATCAAAGAAGAGATATCTGCGGCAATTCCGCACCTTGGATTTGCTTCATCAACAATGACAAGTCGATTTGTTTTTTCTACTGAAGTCAGAATGGCCTCTTCATCGAGCGGCGACAAGCTTCTTGGATCAATCACTTCCGCTTCAATACCTTGAGCAGACAATTGCTCTGCCGCTTCGAGTGCTGTATACACTTGTTTGCCCACGGCAAAGATGGTTACATCAGATCCCTCTCTCTTCACATCTGCTTGACCAAGCGGCAATGTGTAATACCTCTCCGGCACATCTCCTGTGATATTGTAAAGCGTCTTGTCTTCAAAAAAGATGACAGGGTCCTGATCCTCGATGGCTGCCAGCAGCAGCCCTTTGGCATCATATGGTGAAGAAGGTACAACTACTTTCAATCCAGGGATACTTGTAAATAGTGCATACAAACTTTGCGAATGCTGGGCAGCTGCTCTAAAACCCGCCCCATGTGTCGTTCTAATCGTGATAGGCACCTCTGCTTTTCCGCCAAACATGTATCGAAATTTTGCGCCTTGGTTCAGCACTTGGTCCAAACAAGTACCGATAAAATCATTAAACATAAGCTCCGCAATTGGTCTTAACCCTGTTGAAGCAGCTGCCATGGCCGCACCTATATAGCCAGCTTCACTAATCGGTGTATCAAGGACACGCTCACGCCCAAATTCCTGAACAATCCCTTTTGTTACACCAAGAACACCGCCCCATGCTTCATCATCCTGTAAGTGATCTACATGAGCACCTCCCGCAACATCTTCCCCCATCAAAATGACATCTCCATCTCTTCTCATTGCCAGTTTAATCGCTTCATTCAAAGCACTAGACATGCTGATTTCTCTTGTCATTTCCCTCTCTCCTTTCAGATTTATTGATACGAAACATACACATCAGTTAGCAATTCAGTATGATCTGGATATTCACTTTCTTCACTGAATCTCACGGCTTCATCTATCGCTTCTGCCACAGACGCTTCAATACTTGATATTTCTTGATCTGTTAGCAGCTGCTGCTTTAATAATTCATTTTTAAAAAGAGTGATGGCATCTTTCTCTTCTTGATGTTCGGTTTTTTCTTGATTGGTTTTGTAGCGCTGAGCGTCTCCTTCAAAATGACCATAATTCCGATATGTCATGCATTCAATCAATGTCGGACCTTCTCCATTTTTTGCTCGTTCTATCGCTTGTTCTGCTGCTTGATAAACGGCTGTCACATCTTTTCCATCCACTTGAATACCCGGAATACCATAACTGGCGGCTCGATCCACAATCGATTTGCAGCTTGAAGCATACGAAAATGGTGTCGCTTCCCCGTAACCATTGTTTTCTGCGATGAAAATGACTGGCAGTTTCCAGATGGCAGCGAGATTGATTCCTTCGTGAAAAGTCCCTTGATTATTAGCACCATCCCCAAAAAAGCAAACGCTTACATTATCTTTCTTTTTATATTTAGCCGTGAGGGCTGCCCCGCACGCAAGTGGAAAGCCGCCTCCAACAATCCCGTTGGCACCGAGCATTCCTTTATCAAAATCTGCTATGTGCATAGATCCACCTTTACCTTTACAAAGACCTGTGGCTTTTCCATAGATTTCTGCCATCATTCCTTTTAGATCACAGCCCTTGGCGATACAATGACCGTGGCCACGGTGTGTACTTGTAATACTGTCTTGTTCATTCAGATGAGCGCAGACTCCTACAGCAACAGCTTCTTCACCAGCATAAAGATGGACAAAACCTGGCAAGATCCCCTTTGTAAAAAGCATGTGTACTTGATCTTCAAATTGGCGAATTTCCTGCATTTTTTGATACATCCAAACGGCTTTTTCTTTTGTAAGTGCCTTTTCCATGATAAAACCTCCTATCTTTTTTGCTTGCACTTCTATACAAGCAAAAAGCGTGCCAACATCATGGCGCTTGAAAGCTTAGGATTTGAGCGATTCCCATCGATCAAAAAAGAGACAAAATGAGACTCGCGTCTCTATTTGTCTCAATATGTCTACTTCATCTCACAAAAAAAGCATCCCATAAAGGAATGCATATCACTCTGAACCGATTGTACGCTGCCATTTTAATTTTCCTTTGCAGACGCCGCACACATAACGAGAGGTATCAACTCGCCTTTTCCTGATAAAATACTGACCGCATCCTGTGCAAACATATTCTTGTCGCTTCTGTCCACGTCGTTTATTTTGTACGGTCTTTAGCGCTGTACAAAAACGCGGGGCTCCTACTTGTTTTAATAACTCTTTAAAGGAACGGTCACGATGCTGATAGCCTTTTCCCTCAAGATGCAGATGATAATGACACAGCTCATGCTTGATGATTCCGATTAATTCTTCTCGTCCATGCTCTTCTAGGTATCGGCGGTTCAATTCGATATTGTGTGTTCCAAGTAAATATCTCCCGCCTGTCGTTTTTAAACGGGGATTGAAAACAGCCTGATGGCGAAACGCCTTACCAAAGAACTGCTCTGAAATGTCTTCTGTTAACTGCTGTAACTCTCTCTCGTTCAATCAAGATCGTTCCTTTCTATAAAAACCTCGAACGGGACAATTTCCTCTTTGCATACATTGAAGGTACACCCACTGTTTTGATCAAAGGAGGAATGGGCGATGCCCAACTGGCTGAAAAATCAGATGCAGAAAGCATTTTATGAGAAAAATCATTATCAAATCAAATTGCTCAATCAATGCTGGTACTTCTATAGAAAAAAGCATTCAGTCACATCAAGGCACACCCCATCCTAAGGTGCGCCTCGTTTTTTGTTTACTCTGGTTTTAGCATCGAAAGAGCCACTCGGCCTTTTGCCTGGTCAACGGAGTCTACCCAAACGGTCACAATATCACCAACTGATACCACGTCAAGCGGATGTTTCACAAATCGATTGCTTAGCTTGGAAATGTGGACAAGTCCATCCTGCTTTACACCAATATCAACGAATGCGCCGAAGTCTACGACGTTTCTCACCGTTCCTTGTAGCTCCATCCCTTGCTTCAAGTCCTCCAATTTCAACACATCTGTTTTCAAAAGAGGTTTTGGTACTTCATCGCGCGGATCACGCTCAGGTCTTGTGAGCTGATCAATGATATCCTGGAGTGTAATTGGACCAATGTCAAGCTGCTGTGCGGCTTCGTCTAACTTGACCTCAGCCATTTTCTCTTTTAACTGTTCTGTTCCAAGATCGTCTGGCGTCATGTTTATCATGCGTAAGAACTGTTTTGTTTCTTTATAGCTTTCAGGGTGAATACCCGTGCGATCAAGTGGATCTTGTCCATCTGTGATGCGCAGGAAGCCGATACACTGCTCATAAGTCTTTGCACCAAGCCTTGGGATATCCTTCAGCTCTTTTCTGCTTGTGAATCTGCCAATCTCTTCGCGGCGCTTGACGATGTTCCCTGCGACGGCTTTTGAAAGACCTGACACATATTGCAGCAGTGCCTGTGAAGCTGTATTAACGTTCACACCGACTTGGTTGACGACCGTCTCCACCACGAAGGTTAACGAGCTGTTTAATTGCTTTTGGCTCACGTCATGTTGGTATTGGCCTACTCCGACAGACTTCGGATCTATTTTCACGAGCTCTGCTAATGGGTCCTGCAACCTTCTAGCGATGGAAATGGCACTTCTTTCTTCCACTTGCAAGTCTGGAAACTCTTCTCTTGCCAGTGCAGATGCAGAGTATACACTTGCCCCTGCTTCATTCACGATCAAATATGAAACTGGCTGGTCCAGCTCTTGGATCAAGTCTGCGATGAATTGTTCGGTCTCTCTTGAGGCTGTTCCGTTTCCGATCGCAATGACTTCAATGTTGGATGATTGAATGATTTCTTTCACTTTTTGTTTGGCTTCCGCTTTTTTCTGCACAGGCGGGTGCGGATAAATGACGCCAATATGATGGACTTTTCCTGTATCATCCACGACGGCTAATTTACAGCCTGTACGAAACGCAGGGTCTACCCCAAGTACACGTTTCCCTTTCATCGGCGGTTGAAGTAGGAGCTTTCTTAAGTTTTCAGCGAAAATATGAATGGCTTGTTCCTCTGCTTTTTCTGTCAGCTCTTTTCGTATTTCCCGTTCAATTGAAGGCTGAATCAAGCGCTTGTATGCATCATCAATGGCCGCTTCAATGTAAGGCCTCGCCGTCGTTTGCTTGCCTTTTAAGACTTGTTTATCGAGGTAGAAACGAATATTTTCAGCAGGTGGTTCGATGGTTGCTTTCAAAATCCCTTCTTTCTCGCCTCGGTTGACCGCAAGTACACGATGAGGCACAATTTTTTTAATCGGCTCTTGATAGTCGTAATACATTTCATAGACGTTTTTCTCGTCGTTTTCAACATCTTTTCCTGATGTGACAAGACTTCCCTTTTGGTACGTCTCACTGCGAATCCATTTCCGCATATCAGGATCATCCGCAAGCTGTTCAGCAATGATGTGCTGGGCGCCCTCTAGTGCTTCTTCTGCGGTTGTGACTTCTTTTTCTTCATTAATAAAAGCCGATGCTTTCTTTTCGATCTCATCGTTTGGCAGCTTCAGTAAATACTCCGCCAGCGGCTCAAGTCCTTTTGCTTTGGCTACATTTGCCTTTGTTTTACGCTTTTGTTTAAATGGACGATATAAATCTTCGACCTCTTGCAACTTATGCGCCTGTTCGATCTTCTGTTTTAATTCATCTGTTAATTTGTCTTGTTCAGCGATTAAGCGAATCACTTCTTCTTTTCGATTCGTCACATTTTGGATATATGTATAGCGTTCAGAAATGGTTTGAATTTGCACCTCGTCTAGTGAGCCTGTCTGCTCTTTCCGGTAGCGTGCAATAAACGGGACGGTATTGCCATCCTCTAATAGCTGGATCACACTTCCAATTTGTTTTGTTGAAAGCTTTAATTCTGTCGCAATTTGTTTCAATAAAAAGTCAGATGTCTTCATACTTTGCATCCTCTCACTGTGTCTTCTCTTTTAGTGTATCAAAA
Source organism: Bacillus sp. FSL K6-2869 (assembly GCF_040869405.1). NCBI lineage: Bacteria > Bacillati > Bacillota > Bacilli > Caryophanales > Bacillaceae > Bacillus > Bacillus sp. FSL K6-2869. The sequence continues at coordinate 551,036 of NZ_CP152035.1, read as the reverse complement.
AAACCGGCAAAACAGAAAAAAGGTCAGCTATTTCATGTAAGCTGACCAAGTACATAGGTGAGATCGTCTTTCTTGTCTTGTGTGTATGTTTCAAGTTCTTTTGCGATGTCTGCAACTGAATGGCTATGCTTTAAACACATTCGCATGTTTGGCACATTCAGCCCGTCTGAATACATAATGAATGTCGAACCTTTTTCGTAGGAATAGGTGTATGTTTTGTATTTTCTAGGTTTACCTGATAGATATCCTGATGTCGGAAGTGGATAAATATAGTCGCCAGAAGGTGCATTCAAGATAAAACGAATGTTACCAACCGAACAATAGGTAAACTGCTGTTGGGAAAAATTCACCTTTAATATGGCTACAGTGGCCCCGCGTTTATTTTTCATGGCCTGATTGCATCTATCAATGAGGGTTATTACATCCTCATGTCCATATTCTTCGACAATTTCGCTGACTAAAGAAGATGATTCATTGGCGAACTGGCCGCTGCCTAATCCGTCTGCTACAGCACAAATTAGTTCTTCATCATCTGCTTTAATAAAAAAACTGTCCCCGCAGCATGATTTTCCTTCTTTGTTCGATTGATAGATAATGGCGTTTACATGCTCATGCTGTTCGATCTGCTTCATTACCCTAGCTCCATAGACGCATCTTCTGACAATGCATCTCGTAGCTTTTTAACTGCCTTCCGCTGCAGCCTTGATACATGCATTTGAGATATGCCGAGTAAATCGCCTGTTTCTTTCTGGCTTTTATTTTGCAAATACGTGAGATTGATAATTTCTTTTTCTCTATCTGTCAGAACGTGAAGCACACTTTCAAGCATCATTTTTTGGTTTACACGTTCGTACCCTTCTTCTTGTGAGCCGACGACGTCTAAAATCGTCACAGTGCTTCCTTCAGAATCTGCCTCTACGCCTTGGTCAACAGACAGCGCTTGATAGCTTTTGCCCATCTCCATTGTTTCAAGAACTTCTTCTTCTGTTACATCTAGATATTCTGCGATTTCTTGTACTTTAGGTGACTTTTGCGTTTCCGTTGTCAGGTGATCAACTGCCATCTTGATTCTTGGTCCAAGCTCTTTAATTCGTCTTGGTACATGGACACTCCATGTTTTATCACGTAAAAAGCGTTTGATTTCCCCGATAATGGTTGGAATGGCAAATGCCTCAAATGATTTACCGACAAGTGGATCATAACGCTTAATTGCGCCAAGTAGACCAATCATTCCAACTTGTCTTAAATCCTCATGAAAGCTTTTTCCTTTGGAGTATTTCTTCGCGAGCATATCCACAAGATTTGTATAACACTCAACTAGTGTCAGCTGCGCCTGCTCGTCTTGGTTGGATTGATAGCTTTGAATGAGGCGATCCACTTCATCTTTAGTTAGTTTCATAGTTTTGGATGGTTGTGTCATGGTCAACTCGCTCCCTGTTTAAAAACTTTGTCATCGCCACGGTAACTCCGGAGTTTGCTTGCACCTCGACTTCATCCATCAATGTTTGCATTAAGTATAAACCAAGACCTCCTTCTGCCAATTGATCCACCGTATGAGCAGATGTGTACGGCCCTAGGTCTTCCTGCTTTTGCTTAAAGTCAAAGCTACCGCCTTTGTCTGCGACAATGATTTCTAGACGATCTTCGTAGACAAGAAAGCGAACAGCTACCTCTCCATCTTCACCGTCTTTTCCTTTATAGGCATGCTGAACTGCATTTGTACAAGCCTCACTGACGGCAATTTTTAAGTCTTCAATCTCTTCGTAGACATAGCCCATTCGGCTCGCTACGCCTGAAAGAGTCAGACGAATGATGCCTACATATTCTGGTTTTGCCGGTATTTTCATCTCGATTAGATCTACTGATTCGTTCATTGTACCCCACCCTCTGACTTTGCAGAAATGTCAATGATGTCCTTTAATCCAGTAATTTCAAACAACCTTACAAGCCGCTCTGACAAGTTCTCAAGCTTTAGTGTTCCACCTGCTTTTTGAGCTGCTTTAAACAACCCAACAAATACACCTAATCCTGTACTATCCATATACGTAACATCCTTCAAACAGATCTCTAGATGCTCTCCCGCCTCGGCTTTAGGCATGAGTGTTTCTCTTAGCTGAGGAGCAGAGTACACATCGATTTCTCCACTAACACTAATTTTCGTTTTTTGATCTATTTGATGCTCTTTTACAGACATATTCATTATGCATTCACCTCGAAATTCTTGTTTCCTTGAATTTTATATACCCGTCTATGCACTTTCTAAACCTTCCTTTTGAGGACAAGTAACGTAAAATCATCATGCAGCTGAAATTCTTGCAGCTTGAGTAAGCTGTCATAGATGGCATCCACCATTTCCTGAGCTGAATAGGATAGGTTCTCAGATATCAGGGCTTTGATATCCTCACGCTCTAGGAAGCCATCCTCCGATTTGGATTCTGTGACACCATCAGAGAATAAGATCACCATATCCCCTACGTCCAAATGCTTCTCATACTGCTTATAATCAAAATCTGGTGCAATTCCAAGCACAAGACCCTTTGCATCTAAATCGTAAAATTGATTCTCTTTATTGCAATAGAAAAAGCCCGGCTCATGTCCAGCCGATGCGTACTTAAATTCATGTGTTTCTTTATTATAGCTGCCATAAAACATGGTGATAAACATGCTTGGGTCTACGTTTTGCTCGACCACACGATTAAGGGTTTTGAGCACTTTCGTTGGGCCGCTGCCTGACTCTGGCAAGGAATCCATCGCATACTTAATCATCGACATACAGAGCGCAGCTGGAATGCCTTTCCCAATGACGTCTGCAATCGCGATATTGATTGTATCGTGATCTGTTACGAAATGGTAATAATCCCCACTCATCTGTTTTGCCGGCACACTGATGGCTCCGATATCAAATGTGTCTCCTTCTGGAATTTTCGTTTCCAGAAGGGTTTGCTGAACATTTGCAGCAATTTCAATTTCCGACTTAATTTCTTGCTGGATGCCTCTTAGTGTTAAATGCTCCTGGTAGGCAAGTCCGTATCCAATCATGACTTCAATTAAGAAGTCTAGTGAATGAAAGACATCTTCCGGCAAATCAGGGTAAAGCTCCTGAATCACTTTTCGGTGAACACTCACTATTTCTTCAGGAGGTATTTGATGCTCAATGGTTTTACGGCTAAATTTTTGAGCTTGATAAAGCGATGTTTCAGTTAAATCACTGATATAACGACTGAGCAGCTGATGATAACGCTGCTCCATTACCTCCTTAAAATCCATGGTTTCCCTCCTAGCGAAGCCACTTGACAGCTTGTATCTCCGTTCCTTGTTCTGGTGCGGAATCTAATTTAAATTCATCCATCAGTCTTCTGACGCCCGGCAAGCCTGCTCCGAGTCCGCCTGATGTAGAAAATCCGTCTTCCATTACTTTACGTATATCCATGATGCCAGGCCCCTCATCGGCTGCGATGACTTTGAGTCCACGCTTTCCGCGCTCCATCACTTCTTCTATACAAATCTGACCTTTACCAGCGTATAAATAGATGTTTCGAGCTAATTCTGAAATGGCCGTCGTAATTCTTGCTTGGTCAACTGTTCCAAAACCAAGTTCTTTTGCAACATTCCGCCCCAATTGTCTTGCTGCGACTATGTCCCATTCCGTCAATATTTTTACACAGGATTGGTCTTTCATATCTATTCCCCCAATTCCCGCTTCAGTGTCTCAAGCCCTTGTTCAAGATCTAGTGCTGTCTGAATTTCTTCCAGTGAAATGCCAAGTTCAATAAGCGTCACAGCGACTGCCGGCTGTATTCCTGTTAATACAACTTTTGCCCCCATGAGCTTGGACATGGTGATCACATCGCCTAATACCTTTGCGATAAATGAATCAATCATATCGACGGATGTTAAGTCAATGACCACACCGTTTGCTCCTGTTTCATGAATTTTATTCAGTAAGTCTTCTTGAAAGTGAAGAGCTGTTTGATCATCAAGCTCCCACTGTATTGAAATCAGAAGACAATTATATAATTTTAAGATTGGAATCTTCGGGTGATTTCTCAATTGGTTATCCCTCCAATGAAACAATTTTTCGATTTGTCATTTCCAAAGCAGTTTGAATTCCTTTTTGAAGGGTATTCTTTGTTGTAACCTGAGATAAATCAATTCCAAGGTTAACGATTGTTTGGGCTATTTCTGGGCGAATACCGACAAGTAAACACTTCGCTCCTACTAATCTCACAGCCTCTGACGCTTGAATAATATGGTGGGCCACCATTGTGTCTACGACAGGTACACCCGTGATATCAATCAAGACGACCTGTGAGCGATGTTTGACGACACCATTAAGCAGGTTCTCCATAATTTTTTTCGCACGATCTGTATCAATTGTGCCAACAAGTGGCATGACGGTGATGTGCTCAAACACAGGGATTAGCGGGGCAGAAAGTTCCTGCAGCGCAATTTTTTGAAGGCTGACGGTTTTTTCCCATGAGATGGAATACTGGTTTAAGATCTCATTATGGATGGGTGTGATGAATCGATCGATTTGCCAGATGAGGTCATGACTTTCTTGTGTTGTATCTTTGTCATCGTTCATTTTTTCATATAAATGTGTACGGATTTCCGTTAGACCGTTTGCCAGTAACTTAAGTGATATACCCATTTGAACGATTTTCAAAGCAAAATTTTGCACTTTTTCTTCAAAATCCTCATGATCCCCCTCTGAAAGAGATGTAATGATGAGTTGAACATATTCCGAACAGATGGTTTCATACATTTTGTCGTTCAGCATCATGTCCGTTTCTTTTTCTCCGAGTCGTTTTAAAATGTCCGTCCACTCTGTTTCTAATTCCTTTTGGTGCTTTCTTGCAAAAGCTAACACGATATGATTCGACATGTTTTACCCCCTACTTACATTTAAAGCTCTTCTTTAGTCTTTCTTCATTATAACGTTAAAAAAAATTGAACACAAAAAAAGTTGCTCCCAATAGAGCAACCAAGTATCACCATATTAAAAATCAATAAGAGCCAAACTAACTTGTAAGGCTTCATCAACCTTCTCCATCATCTCATCATCAAGATGTGTGATTTTATCTGTCAATCTTTGTTTATCGATCGTACGAATCTGTTCCAAAAGAATGACAGAATCTCGTTCAAAGCCGTAGCGCTTTGCATTAATTTCGACGTGAGTCGGTAATTTCGCTTTTTGTATTTGGGCTGTTATGGCTGCAACGATAGCAGTCGGGCTGAAGCGATTTCCAATGTCATTTTGAATCACCAATACTGGGCGAACCCCGCCCTGCTCGGAGCCAACAACAGGAGATAAATCAGCAAAGTAAACATCACCGCGTTTAACAATCAAATGTTTAACCCCCGCTGACTAATCGCTCAACTGTATTCTCAGCCTCAAACTCTGCGTATTGTGCTTCTGAAGAGATATTCAGATTAATTTTCGCCATCTCCATGTAGCCGCGTCTCATCGATTCACGATTTTGTCGAATATTACGTTCACGAATATACGTTTTTGTCGCTCGGTAGATCAATTCATTTCTTGTTACCTTATCCTGCTCTGCTACTCGTTCGATCTCAGACATTAAAGTCTCCGGCAGTCGAATCTTCATTTCGTTTGTTGCGCTGGATTCAGACAAAAAACATACACCTCCACAAAACTTACGGATTCCGTATCGATCCATTCCAAGACTAATCATACCATTATTCAATGCACAAGCAAAGCTGTTTTTTCATGATTTCTTATTAGAACATGAAGCGGCTCGCCACCCGTAAATCAAGATGATAATGGAGTTCCTCTTTCCCATTATACGCTTTTTTCCGAAAATCATACGGTATTTCCAAAATCTCTAAAAAAGGGAGAATGTTCACCCTATTTTTGTCGAATAAAAAAGAACGAGGTCAGTTTGACTATCGTTCTTTTTGAATGTTGTTTATAAAAAACTTGACCCGCCTTGAAGAAGTGGATTCCGCACTTGCACTCTTTTGCCGTCTTCTATATATACTCTTGGAACACGGTGGCCAATCGAGCACGTGACTTCATAGTTAATGGTTTCAAGTCTTTTAGCAATTTCATCGACTGGTACCATGTCTTCTCCTTGCTTACCAATTAAAACGACCGGTTCCCCTACTGGAAGCTTGTCTTTCAGTTCAACCATGAATTGATCCATACAAACCCTTCCGGCGACCTTCCGGCGCTTTCCGCCAACAAGTACTTCCGTTCCTGCCAGCTTCCGGATCCATCCATCTGCATAGCCAACTGGAACCGTGCCGATCCACGTATCTTGATTGGCTGTATACGTTGCTCCGTAGCTGACACTCTCACCCTTTTGAATGTGCTTCACATGGGCAAGTTTTGTATGAAGAGACATAGCTTCTTCGAGCTTGAAAGGCAGTTCATCCTTGATTTCTTCTGACGGCGACAGCCCGTACATACTGATACCGAAGCGAACCATATTAAACAAGACGTCTTTAAACCTTAGACCCGCTGCACTGTTGGCGCAATGAACGAGCAGCTTGTCCGTATGAAGCGGCTCAAGCAGTGTTTGAAAGGTGTCGACCTGCCGATCAAAGTAGGCCTCATCCTTTTCATCTGCTGTCGCAAAGTGAGTAAATACGCCTTCCAGCTTTAAATAAGAGTGCTCGCTGACAAGTTTTTTCACTTCGTTCACTTGCTCAATCGTTTTCACACCTAATCGGTTCATTCCGCTGTCTATTTTCAAATGAAATCGTATAGGCTGTCCCATCTGCCCTTTCATCATGTTGGTGACGTCTCTCAGCCAATCGATGGAGTATGCAGTCATGATGACATTGTATCGAACGGCGACTTTGACATATTCAGCAGGTACAGCGCCGAGTACCAGTATTGGTGCTTTGATGCCTTTATTTCTTAAAGAAATGGCCTCATCTAAAAAGGCGACGGCTAATACGTCTGCTCCTGCTTTGAGAGCAGCTCTTGTCACTTCTATATCTCCATGTCCATATGCATTGGCTTTCACCACAGCCATTAGTTGAACATTTTGACCGATATGATCTTTCATATGTGAAACATTATGCTTGATTGCTGATAAATTAATTTCTGCCCATGTGTCTCTATAAAAGGCGTTTGTGTCCATCCGTCACACTTCCCTATTGAATGATTCAATCCCCTCATATGATACTAAAAATCAGGAATAAAGTGAAACAAATCAAAGAAAATCAGCCCATGTATAGGGCTGATGTTTCATATCTAAGGCTCTCGCCTGAGGTATTTATTTAGCTGACTGGCCTTCTACACTCTTTGCAACCATCAAGAGCTCTTCCTTCGATAGATCACTTGAAGAAATTAAGTAGTCAACTCCATCAGATGTCCAAGAAAGAGATTTGTCTGTCAGAACACCCACTGTCATGCCAAGATCGACTGGCTCGCCATTCATCGTCACAGGCGTAGACGCTTCTGCTACCCGCGCTTTTTCCTGAATGAGCGTGAAGGATTTCTTTCCGCCATACGTCATCACATAACGCTTCCCGGCATCTGTCATCATTTCTTTCTCTTCCATCTTTTTCACACCCTCTGGTATGTCAACTGGTGTTTTCACCGCAAAGCTGTCAGATGGATCTGCACTTGTGGCAACATCCATTTGAGAAAGTGTCATATTTTTCTTCTCATCAAAGGCGTCTTTGTCAAAGGATTTGTTGAATTCAAAGTGAGAGAATTCTACTTTCACCATTGGCTTTTTATCGCTGTCCAGTACTTTCACACTGGCAGGCGCCATTGTTTTTTTATGAAAGGTAATCTCTTGGGTCGGCAGCATTTGGTTGTGCTGATAGTTGGTTTTTGTTTCAAAAACGTACTTCGACTCTTTTGCTTTGAACTGAGCTGCACTGTCATTTTTAATGTCTTTCACAAGTGATTCAAATAAATACACCTGACTGCTGTTGTTCGGCCAATCGCTATGGAAGCGGAAGCTTTTGTTTAATGAAGGTGTCAGCACAAATACACCATTGCCATTTCTTAAAATGACTTGACTCTGATCCTTCTTCGGATTTTCTAAGTAGACACGGTAAAGCTCCGGCTTCTTGTACCAAATTTCCACATGGTATTCCTGCGGATCATTTCCTGTCTCAATGGTCATTTTTGCTTTGGCTTTGTATGATGTCATTTCCTCTGCCTTTTTGTTTAAATCTCCAACGATATCCTGTTGAGATTTTTGACCGCATGCGGAGAGAATCAGTACAAAAAGGATCCCCGTTACAAGCAAAACAAAGCTTTTTCTCACCCTTTTCAACCCCTTCGTTAATTGTGTTAAAAGGAAGAAACCGCTTGTTTGACTTTAACAGTACGCCTCAAGAGTTAACTGCGTACCGCGAACCATCAAAGCCTGTTAGCAACTCGCCCTTCCTTATCGCACTACCCAATATATGAAGGGGGGACAAACAATATGCAGACTAGCTTGACAACCTTTCAATTAAAACTTGTGCTGCAGCATATTCTTTTGTGTGTGTAATGGATACATGAACGTAGTCTTCTTTTGTTTTCTCACTTTTGATGAACGGTTTTCCGTTCGCATCTTTTTGTATCTCGATGTCGTGAAAGCTGACATACTGACCAATTCCCGTACCGTATGCTTTTGCGAATGCTTCCTTCGCCGCAAAACGTCCTGCCAGAAACTCCAGCTGTCTCTTTTCACTTAGTGTGCGAAAGTCTTCCTGTTCACGTAAAGTCAAAATTCTTTCTGGTAAACGGGGCTGCCTGCTAAGAACTCGTGACAGCCGGCCGATCTCTACAATATCTATACCGATTCCTTTAATCATGAGGTACCTCCTATGATACTCGTACTAATTTGGATGTTCGCTTCATAAACGTGTTACTATAAACTTACCATTATCTAGTCAAAAGGGGTTTGTTATGTTTATTCGAACGGAGAGCTTTCAACAATTTATTAGATCGTATCCAATCGTAACAGCGATCCTTGCTTTGCAAATCGGCCTATGGCTTTTATTTGCAATCCCTATTCCAATGATCCAGCTTGGGCAGGACCATCTCGTTGGTTTTAATTATGGTGTTGCAGCAGGAGAATGGTGGCGGCTTTTAACGCCTATTTTTCTTCACGGAAGTCTGACACATATTCTGTTCAATTCCATGTCGCTCTTCCTATTCGCTCCAGCACTTGAGTATTTGCTTGGAAAGGTTCGATTTCTTGTGATTTATCTGGGTGCTGGATTCATTGGCAATCTCGGAACCTATTGGGTGGAGCCTTTAGAGTACGTACATGTCGGGGCTTCTGGTGCGATATTTGGTTTATTTGGCGTCTATCTTTATCTTGTCCTATTTAAACCGCATATGATGGACCGTGGTAATTCTCAGGTCATCTTAACGATTCTCGGCGTTTCTGTCATTATGACGTTCGTCAACTCGAACATCAACATCATGGCCCACTTATTTGGATTGATAGGCGGCATGATCCTAGCACCGATCACCCTATTCTTCCATTCAAAAAAACGACGCTATTAAGCTCATAAAAAATGTCGATCACTCCGTTTAACGGGAGCTGATCGACATTTTTTGGTTTAAGTTGATTGATTCGTTTCATAGGAATACCAATCGCATACACGTGCAGCGTCTTCCTCTTCAAGGTGATGCACACCAAAGGAATCAAGCAAGGCAGAGGACTTCACAAAGGTGTGAATACTTGCCACCCGCCCTTTCTTTTGAAAATAAGATTGGGTCATCGTATAGTTTTGCATTCGTTTTCTTAAAACAATTCCGGTGGTCTTTCCGATACCTCTTGTCGTTAATTGAATCAGTTGATCTTTGATCACATATCCTGATTGTTTATAGGCTAAATACCCAAAGAACAAGGCAAATGGTAATGGAATCAGCGCCAAATACCCCCATGGTGGAAAACGTACAGAAAGGATTATACCTACAAGTAATGGAACAAATCCGTAAGATATCAGATAACGTTTTAGTGAACGCTTCGGCACTTTTTTCAATTCACTTTCTGGTGCCAGCTGATATTGATCTGTAAATTGAGTTAACAATTCATTGATTTTTTTCTTCCGTATGAGTGGAAATAAGACAGAAGAGGTCTCTTTTTCTGTAATGGAACCTCCTGCGCTGACAAGCATGACCGTCGCAAAACCAAATGGTTCACGAAGAATATTTTCCTTGATTTTCACTGCTTGAATTCTCGCAAGCGGAATGGTCATTTGATGCCTTTCGATGAGTCCTCTTGTGATGATGATGTCTTTCCCTTTTCGTTTTGCGTTAAAATTCGCATATTGAAGGGCTGTTACCCCAACACTAAGAATCCACGCAATCAATACGGCAATAAATATGAGAATCGCATAAATCTCAACACTCGCATGACTTAAAAAAGAAAACCGTTTGAGGAATCCGTCCAAAGGCAGAATTTCATCTATTTGTGTGTAAATGGCGAGACACCCAGAAATAATGACGCCGATTCCGCTTGAAGTGGTCGCAGCCAAAAGCAGCTCTGGTATACCCATTCTGTAGGAAACACTGATTTCTTTTTCTACAGGCTGTTGCGCTGTCAGAGGATCAGGGAAATCTAAATTTTCATCATTCATTTCTTCTTGTTGCAAGCTTTTCTTCCGGTTGAAAATCGATTGCTTTAATTGCTCAGCTTCTGCTTTTGTAATGGCTGTCAGGCTCACTTCAGGTCCATCCGTCCCGCCTGCCGTTTCGATTTGCACCCGAACCAAACCGAAAATCCGCTGGAAGATGCCTTCACTTGTATTCACCGTTTGAATTCGTTCTAATGAGATATACTTTTTCTTTTTGGTGATGACACCTGATTCTACTCGAAATTCATCGTCTTCCATTCGGTAGGTGAATCGTCTCCATGCTAAAACGGTTGAAACAGCTTTCCATAAAAGAAGCACACCAAGAATGATAAACGCATAAAAACGAATACTTGAATTCGAGTTCACAAAAATAAGCACGAAAAAAGGGATAATGAAGTTTTTGATCATGGATACGGCATCTGATATAAAATCAATGAACATCGAGATTGGATGTACACGTTTTGGTTCAGACATCATCTTCCGTCACCCTTGCTAATCGAGATATGTAATCGCGAAGCTCATCTGCCTCTTCTAATTCCAGTGCCGGAATATCATGCACTGTCGCAGCAGTAGAAATTTGAACAGATGCCAACCGGTAGCGCCTTAAAAGCGGCCCTTGGGATGTATCCACATGCTGAACACGTACCATTGGCACAATGACACGTGTGACACGAATCAGTCCGTGCTGTATTTCAATTTCGTTCTCAAATACTTCGTAGCGCCAGATGTGATGGCGGATTTTCGGTATGAGCCAGATTCCGAAGATGACCTGTAAAATCCACAAACCGATGAGGATGGCTCCAATCCAATATGGCCATTGAAAATAATAACTAGCTACAAATACCCCAATGATGATGAATAAGAAAATCAATGAGATAATTCCATTTTGAAGACGCCATACTTTTAATCCATTTAAGCTGATTTGACGTTGCGGCTGTTTTCTCACATTCTTCCCCCATTCTCTTACTTTTCTATCAATATATTACGAAAGAAAGCCTAAAAAGTTTCATTAGGCCTGTTAAAAAAAGCGAACCCTGCAAAGGATTCGCTTTTGAATTAGTTGTTATAAGATTTCTTTTGACGACGATCGTTAGAAGAACGATTGCGGTCATTTGAAGAACGCTTTTTATCACCGTAAGATGAACGGCTTTTTCCGCGATAGCCGCCTCCGCCGCCACCGTCTCTACGTTTTGAAGAGCTGCGGTTGTTACGATTGCGTTTTGAAACCATTGGTGCTTCATCTGTCAAACGAACAGGCGTTGCATCTGGCTCTTTTGTCATCATTTTGATGGCAGCCGCAACCACTGTAACAGAATCATGATCTTCTAATAATTCAGCAGCTGCTGTCATGTAGAAGTTTAAGTTGTTTTCACTGATGATTGTGCGCAGACGATCAATGGTTACTTGTTGTTGTCCTTCGATTGCCTCATCTAGTGTTGGTTCTTTCATACGATCCATTTTACGTTTAGTCGTTTGCTCGATCGCACGAAGCATATCTTTTTCACGTGGTGTGATGAATGTCATCGCCATACCTGTACGTCCAGCACGTCCAGTACGACCAATACGGTGTACATAGCTTTCTGGATCTTGTGGCACGTCAAAGTTATACACGTGTGTTACGCCTGAAATATCAAGTCCACGTGCTGCAACGTCTGTTGCTACAAGCACATCGATTGAACCTTCTTTGAATTTACGAAGCGCAACCATACGTTTCGCTTGAGTCAAGTCACCATGAATTCCTTCAGCTGTATAACCTCTAAGGTTCAGTGCTTCAGTCAATTCGTCAACGCGGCGCTTTGTACGGCCGAAGACAATTGAAAGCTCAGGTGATTGAATGTCAAGAAGACGAGTCAATGTATCAAACTTTTTACGTTCATGGATATCCAAGTAGAACTGCTGGATGTTAGATACAGTCATTTCTTTCGCTTTTACTTTTACGTGTTCTGGGTTTGTCATGAAACGTTCTGCAATACGCTTAATTGGTGCAGGCATTGTCGCAGAGAATAAAAGTGTTTGGTGTTCACTTGGTACATTTGAAAGGATCGATTCAATGTCTTCGATGAAACCCATGTTTAGCATTTCGTCTGCTTCATCAAGCACGACTGTTTCAACATTTTGAAGACGCATTGTACGACGGTTAATGTGATCGAGTAAACGTCCTGGAGTCCCTACGATGATATGAGGATTTTTCTTGAGCGAACGGATTTGGCGACCGATATCTTGTCCACCGTAAATCGGAAGTACGCGCGCACGCTTGTCTTGGCCAATTTTGTATAGCTCTTCAGATACTTGAATCGCTAATTCTCTTGTTGGCGCAATGATAATCGCTTGGATATTTGGAGACGCTGGGTCGATTTTTTCTACAAGAGGAATACCAAACGCTGCAGTTTTTCCTGTTCCTGTTTGTGCTTGTCCAATGACATCTTTATTCTGAAGACCGAGAGGAATTGTTTCCGCTTGAATCGGTGTTGCTTCTTCAAATCCCATGCGGTTAATAGCTTTCATGAGACTTTCGCTTAATTGAAAATCTTGAAACGTTATAGTCAAATTATTCAAACTCCTTCTAATTGCTGTTTCAGTAATCTCGTGAATGATCATTAAAAACTGCCCTTTGTATGAAAGGACAGGTCCATTATATACAAAGCCCGAATTACCCTACATTATATCTTACCATTACACTATTTGTTTTTCAACAAGACAGAAATGGATATATCTACTGCTCGACAATGACCGATTCACCTTCACTTTGATCTCCGTCCATCCATTTCCACTTTTCAAACAGTTGAATTTTTCCGTTATCCAGCTGCTTAGGAGTGGAATGACATGAACCGCTTCTCATGCTGCCATCCTTACTAACATGATGATATCTAAAATGAAGTGCTCCGTCTATATTCACAGTTCCTACAAGCACGCCAGATTGAATACTGCCGCCTTGATATGTGCCCGTTAAAATATTCCCGTCCTGACGATATTGAAATACGGTTCCTTCCGATACTTCCCCATTGCTCGAATTAGACTGCGGGATAAAGGTTTTTCCGTCATATTGAAACAACCGAATCGACCACCTTTTCTTACCTATTGTAACATAGGCCTGTCACTCATTCGACAAAAATGATGCAAATTTTAACAAGTGGGATTCAATTTATATTAGTTTAGCCACATTTTAGCTTTTCTATAGATTAAATTGTTTTTTTTAGAAATTGTTCGACTTTCTCAAACAATTGCTGTGCACAAGGCTCATGACAAACGTGATGTTTACAATCAGGTAAATAGAACATTTCTTTCTGACGGGACGGGATTTTATGATAAATGAATTCTGCACTAGAAGCGGGGACGATCCCATCACTTTCACCTTGAACGATCAAGACAGGTAGATGAAGCTTTTCAAGAGAACCTTTCGTTTGCTTCACCAATTTCATAAATTCTACAGCAGCTGATAGCGGTGTACTCGTCAGCTTATGACGATATCGATCATACAATGGGTTCGTCTCAATCAAACCAGACAAGGATTCCTTCACCATCTGCCTTGTGTCTTGAATCATTTGTTTTGGGTTTACATATTTAGCAGCAGCACTTAACAGAACAAGACGGGCCACTGGATACTTCGCTGCTAAATATGAGGCAATCATCCCGCCCATAGAAAAGCCGACCAAATAAATGGTGTCACATGTTCGGTAAAGGGATAAGAGTTCTAATTCAGCGGTGGCAATCCACTCCTGATAGAGAATACCTTTGAGCTGAAGTTCCTCCCCATGCCCCGGAAGCGTGACAGATTGTACCGTCCAATCTGTCGTCTGCTTTAAATATTCCGCAAGCGGCTCTACTTCATACGGGGCACCAGTAAAACCGTGTATACATAGACAGCCAATCACCCTGTCACCTTCTTTGCCGATCTGATTTATAGTGCAGTAATAACGTCTTCCAATCTCATGCCACGGGAAGCTTTGACCAGAACGACATCGTCAGGTCCTGCCACATCCGTTAGTTTTTTCTTCAGTTCTTCTTTGTCCATATAAGAAGACACGCGGTCGTCTCCAAATGCTTTCTTTGCTCCTTCAGCAATGAATGCGCCAAGACGGCCAAACGTTAAAACATGATCAATAAACTCAGGCTTGATGTACTCCCCTACTTCAAAATGATAGGTCTCTTCTTCACTGCCCATCTCCAGCATATCTCCGAGAACGAGTATGCGGTTAGCAAAGCCGTCCATATCTCCTACAAGATCAATCGCTGCTTTCATCGACGTAGGACTCGCATTATACGCATCGTTGATAACCGTGATGCCCTTATCTGTTTTAAACAGTTCTAAACGCATGCCTGTCAATTTCGTTTGCATCAGCCCTTGGGCAATTTGTCTTTCATTCAGACCGAAATGCTGGCCGATTGCAATAGCTGCAAGAGCATTCTTTACATTGTGTTTCCCTAATACAGGAATGAGAAACCCTTGAGCATATCCCTCCACTTGAAATTCAGTGCCTTCAGCGAGTTGGTGGATGTGAATCACCTTGATATCACAGTCCTCTGATTCTCCAAACGTTTTTACGCTGCGTGCCAGGGCATTTGCTCTTTGGCGGAGTAAAGGCTCGTCTCCTAAATAATAAAAAGTCCCATCCTCTTTTAACCCTTTTGTGATCTCACATTTTGCATCTGCAATGGCTTCTCTTGATCCTAAATCCTGCATATGAGATTCTCCAATATTCGTGATGACAGCTGCATCAGGTTCAGCGAGTTTAGATAAAAATTCGATTTCCCCTTTTGCACTCATGCCCATCTCTAGTACAGCAATCTCGGTTCCTTCTGGCATCGCAAGGATGGTCAGCGGAAGTCCAATGTGATTATTAAAGTTGCCATCCGTTTTGTGGACTCTGTATGTCGTTTGTAGGACAGAATGGATCATATCTTTCGTCGTTGTTTTGCCATTACTTCCAGTAATACCGACAACTCGAGGGTTTTCTTCTTTTAAGTATGATTTTGCAAGCTGTTGGAGTGCTGTCAGAGTATCCTCTACAAGAATGACAGGTACACCGAACGGTGGATTCGCTTCTGTTTGATTCCAAAGAACCGCTGCCGCTCCAAGCTCCACTGCTTTTGAAGCAAAAGTGTGACCGTTAAAATGTTCCCCAATAAGCGGGATAAATAGTGCGCCTTTTGATACTTTTCGTGTATCTGTTGTCACTCCGTGTATCTGTTCTTCGCCAAAAGCTTCATTCGATAATGTGCCACCAGCCATTTGGGCGACTTGTTTCACTGTACGTTTGATCATGTTTTTTCGCCTCTCTTTCTCATTTCACGTTTGAAGGAAAAGAGACACTACCTGTAGGATAGTGTCTGCTTGCTTCTTACATTAAAAAGTGGTTTTAATGGTTTGTTTTTCTTGATGGCGTTCAATTGCAAGTGACACCAGCTTCTCAATCAGCTCAGGATACTCTACACCAGTATGTTTCCAAAGCAGCGGGAACATACTAAAAGGTGTGAACCCTGGCATTGTATTCACTTCATTGATCAGCACTTCGCCTTCTTCTGTTAGGAAGAAATCTGCACGTACGAGGCCAGATCCATCAATGGCTTTAAATGCCTTAATCGCCATATCGTGAATTGTCTTGTACTCTTCCTCTGACACACTCGCAGGAATGATCAAATCTGTATCGCCATCTTCATATTTTGCTTTGTAGTCATAAAAATCTGTTTTAGGTGCAATTTCACCAACGACTGAGCATTTCGGCTCGTCATTTCCTAATACACCAATTTCAATTTCTCGTCCTACAACGCCTTCTTCCACAACAACACGACGATCATATTGGAAAGCCAAATCAAATGCTGTTTGAAGCTCTTCTTTGCTGCGGCATTTACTAATTCCGACACTTGATCCCATGTTGGCAGGTTTCACAAAACAAGGATACCCAAGTACTGCTTCTACCTGTTCTAGACTGTCTGATATGGCTTTCTCATAATCCTTTTTATTGAAGGAAAGATGCTTTGCCTGCGCAAGCCCAGCTTGAGCAAACACATCTTTCATCATGACTTTATCCATACCCGCAGCAGACGCGAGAACGCCGTTACCGACATACGGGATATTCAATAGTTCAAGTAACCCTTGCATGGTCCCATCTTCACCATTTGGCCCATGTAGCAATGGAAAGACAACATCAATCTTTTCATCAGCAGATGCAGGTTGTGGAAACATGCTTTCATTTAAAGAAGTTGGTAAAAACGTCTTTGCATTTTGTTCAAATTGAAGCATTTTGACGTTTGATACTGGTTCAGTGAGTTTTTCTCCTCTTAGCCATTCGCCCTCTTCTGTAATATAAATTGGATGTATATCGAACTTCTCAGTATTAAGTGCTTTCGTAACTGCAAGGGCTGTTTGCAGTGATACATTATGTTCGGCTGACTTTCCGCCGTAAACCAATCCTAAACTTATTTTCAATGGATACTCCCCCCACTAAAATTCATCTTTACTATCTTATCACTTTCAAGCAAAAATGCTCTAATTAATTTTTGTTGTTACGGAATTGAAATGATTTGTAAAGGTTGTAAGCGCCCCCCGAGCATTTGTATGTCATTCGCCTTTATTTTATATTAAAATGACATTGAAAAGGAGTTGTGACAAATTGAAAAAAATTACAAGCACTGAACAATTCAACGAAATCATTCAATCAGACAAAGAGGTCATCGTTAAATTCTTTGCGACATGGTGCCCTGATTGCACTAGAATGGACATGTTCATTCCAGACATCTTAGAGGCTTATGCTCAGAATGAATGGTTTGAAATAAACAAAGACGACTTTCCTGAGTTAGCGGAAACGTATCAGGTCATGGGAATTCCTAGCCTGTTAATTTTCAAAAATGGCGAAAAAACAGGTCATTTACACAGTGCCAACGCTAAATCACCTGAAGAAGTAACAGAGTTTCTTCAAGAACACGTTTCATAACTCATTTGAATGGAGACATCAGCCAACTCATGCTGGTGTCTTTTTTTATATCCTTTTAAATCAAATCTCTTCATAAGACGAGATGTGCGGCTAAAATGTTTCAACATCGACAGGAATGTTTGATCTGATTTCATGACAAGGTTTGACAGCGGATTATTTCCTGGGAAAGAATTCATCGTCGATATGGATGGGAATATGTCGGTTACGTGAATTTTCTGAATTGAATCTTTACTTATGACATTCTGCTTTGTATAATGGAGATGCTAATTGAAAATGATTATCAATTTCATCCGTGTGAAATCTTATAGAGTCCATTCTACCAAAGGAGCGTTGAGTTACATGTCTAAGAAGAAAATCAAAACGTATCAGCAATTGATTGAAGAAAACAAAGAAGCGATCATGCGAGACCCTAAGATGATGGAAAGTATATACGCAACCATCGACAAAAAGCACCAGAAGCAGCTTGCCGCTGCTGGACGTGAATCATAAACACAAGAAGAGCAGTCAAACAGATGGCTGCTTTTTTATTTGCCTGAAGAAAAGAAAAAGCCGATAAAATCTATTCTTCGATTTTATCGGCTTTTGTTTTAATGTGATTTCGCTACACGGTCTTGCTTCATTCCTAAATAGATGAGCATATATGTTAGATAACCCATTGTCATCGTTAAACCACCGAAAAAGAATTGTGAGAACACGGGTTCTTCAAATGTCGTAACGGCAGCAAGAACGATCCAGCTCGCATATAAATAGACCATGAACCATTTCATGTTTCTTTTAAGTGTATACAGAAAGAAAAGACCCGCTAATGAAAAGATCCCTAGCGCTAGTCTGAAATAAACAAGATGATCAAACTGGAAGGCAAAAGACACAAACGAAAACGACAACAGCAACAAAATAGGTAAAGCCGTAATAAAATTTTTCACGATAGTGCCACCTCCATGACTCTGTCTTATTATAAGACAAAACCAGCCGGTTATCGTGAAATACAGACTCGTTTTCACAAAGATGTCACGAATTTTTCTTGTTATTTGACACAATTTTTACACATTTACATCACGCTTCCAAAAAAGGAGCCAAGCAGCACCAACAAAGAAAACGAAATGCGCCCCTACAATGAATAGCGAAAAAAGAGGGCTCATGCCCTGAAAGAGCGGCGGACCTTGAAAACTGTATTGTGTGAAGTCCGTATTAGCGAAAAGTAGAATTTTCCCCCACTGATTTTCTAACAGAGACATGATCGACACTAGTGATTTCGCCGCGTATAAGACGAAAAATGAAGTCACAAGTGCAATCAGACTGTTTCTAAACAAACTTGAGCACAGAAAAGCAAAGCTTGCCATCATGACTACTTCCACCCACTGTGATCCAATCACAGCAAATGTGTGCAGAAATAACCGCCCAGTGCTTTCATCAAAATCAGTACCAAAGAAAATAAGGCCAAAAAGAAAAGCGAACACATAATAAAAAACAAACAGGTAAAGGACCATCAGCACAAGAGTGATGTATTTTGACAAGAAAATATGAAGCCTTGTCTTCGGCCTGATCAACAAGAACTTGATGGTTCTTTTTTGAAACTCTGTTGAGATCAATGTGGCGCCAATCACGACAGCGAACACTTGTAAAATAAACACAACATTCGTGGAATAAGCAAAATAGTTCGCGACTGTATCTTGCCCGCCAAGCCCGGAAATGACTCGTTTCAATGCTAGAGCCATCGTCAATTGAAAGACAACAATCAGTCCAAGTGCAATGAATGTGATCTTTTGTCTCGTGATTTTTTTATGTTCATTCTTGATGAGTTGAAGCATCTGCCGTCCCGCCTTCCGTCCATTTCATAAAGGCCTCTTCAATTGATTGTTTTTGAGGCGTCATTTCAAGTACATCAAATTCTGCTAAGACAAGCTGTTTATTCAGCTCCGGCACACGGTCTTTATTCA
The DNA here is from genome assembly GCF_040869405.1 of Bacillus sp. FSL K6-2869. Lineage (NCBI taxonomy): Bacteria > Bacillati > Bacillota > Bacilli > Caryophanales > Bacillaceae > Bacillus > Bacillus sp. FSL K6-2869. The sequence continues at coordinate 531,601 of NZ_CP152035.1, read as the reverse complement.
GTTGAACCAGTACATGCTGATCCCTTTGTTCATATGTATATCCTTGCGTATCTAGCCATGAAACTGCCTTTTCTACTGGCTGAATATTCATCAGCACCTGCTCTTTTCCTTCCATGTCGCGAAGGTTTGTATTGGCTTTGATCTGTCCTTTTTGGATGATGATCATGCGGTCACAAAGCTCTTCTACTTCATGCAAAAGATGTGTAGCAAATAACACAGAGACACCTTCTTCTTGTACAAGCATTTGCAAGTGCTCTCGAAACTCCTTCATTCCTGCGGGATCAAGCCCATTTGTTGGTTCATCTAAAATGAGCAGATTGGGCTTATGCAAAATGGCTTGTGCAATCCCGAGCCTTTGTTTCATCCCTAGTGAATACGTTTTGACCTTCTGATGAATGGCGTGCTCCAGACGAACTCTTTTTACCACTTCAAAAATGCGCTCTTCTGAAACTCCATCATGCATAGATGCATACAGCTCAAGGTTTTCAAAACCTGTTAAATATGAATAAAATTCCGGATTTTCTATGATCGCCCCAACAGATGACATCGCTTTTAGATGATCATCATCTTGAGAATATCCATTAATGATGATCCGGCCGTTGTTTTTTTTCATCAAGCCAACAATCAATCGAATCAAGGTCGTTTTTCCAGACCCATTCGGTCCAAGTAAACCAACAATTTCTCCTTGCCTAATGTCCATCGAAATATGTTGCAAAATTTGATGCCGGCCAATTTGTTTATCGACGTTCTCTATGTGTAGAACAGCAGACTGCAAAGTGGTTCCTCCTTCTGATGTAAAACCTATGGCGGCAGTTACGGCCGCTCATCCTGTAAAAAGTATATCACGCTAGACAAGCCGTTCCACGAAAAAAAGGGCTGATCCAGTCAGCCCTTCTTGTTGTTACAGTGATAAATTAGGTGTTGGTGCTTCCTTCTCATGTTTCTTCTCGGTTTCAGAAACAATCACCGCACATGCTGCGTCACCTGTAATATTGACCACGGTTCTTGCCATGTCTAATAAGCGGTCTATGCCAAGGATCAGCGCAATGCCCTCAACTGGAAGATTCACGGAATTTAAAACCATGGCTAGCATGATGAGCCCTACCCCTGGGACACCTGCTGTGCCAATACTTGCTAGTACTGCCGTTAAGACAACTGTCAGCATTTGAACAAGGGTTAATTCAACTCCATACACTTGTGCTATAAAAATAGTCGCAACCCCTTGCATGATCGCTGTACCATCCATATTAATGGTCGCACCTAGCGGCTGCACAAAGCTTGAAATAGGTTCTGGCACCTTTAAGCGCTTTTGAGCTGTTTCCATTGATACTGGCAGCACTGCGTTACTGCTTGATGTACTAAATGCCACAACCATCGCTGGAGAAAATCCTTTGAAGAATGCCATTGGATTTCGTTTAGCTAATAGGGCAACGGTTGACCCATAGGTCAGGAAGAAATGCAAGATCAGCGCAATTAAGACGACTGAGAAGTAAAGTCCCATCGCTTTCATGGCATCGAGCCCCTGACTGCCAATTGCCGTTGCGATCAAACCGAATGTCCCGTACGGTGCGAATTTCATCACAACACCGACAAGATACATCATTAATTCATTTCCTTGTTCAAACAGCTTCAGCAAACCTTCTGTTTTTTTACCGAGCAAGGCAATGCCAAGACCTAAAAATACACAGAAGACGATAATTTGAAGCATATTTCCTTCAACTAGAGATTGGACTGGATTGGTTGGAATAATATTGAGTAGTGTGTCTGCCATTGATGGGGCTTCCTCAGCGGAATATTCTGCCGCTTTCGTATCAAAATTGCCAAATGCGCCTGGCTTAATAAGTAAGGCCAATGAAATGCCAATAATGATGGCAAAAGTCGTAGTGAGTAGAAAGTAAGTAATGGTTTTTACGCCGATCCTGCCAAGTTTTTTCGGATCGCCAAGGCCTGCTACACCAAGTGTGATCGAAAAGAAGACAATCGGTACAACTAACATTTTAATCAGGTTTAAGAAGATTTGACCTAGAGGTGTAAATAGATAAGGGTCTAACACTTTGAATACATTTGGAGCAAAAATGTTGAGCAGTAGTCCTGTGATTGCACCTACAATTAAAGCAATAATAATTTTCGTCGCAAGCTTCAATAAAATCTCCCCTTCCTCGTCAAAAAGGCCCACGAGAGAGTCTTCTCGTGGGCCTGCGTGTCCATACGTGTACCACTGTCTACTCTCTTCACGCTGATGAGGTTAGCTGACGGGTTAGGACGAAGAGATGTCCTTTTTTCTTAAAATAAGAAAAATTCACCCCAAAAACTTGGGTCCCCCATTCCTTTAGAAGGATTAAGCGTGTGGTAATATGATATTTTCATACTATTTATACCTTATTTTTAGAAAATTGTAAACAGGTTCATATGAACTTTTTAATTACTTTCTTCCTTATTCGTGACCTCCAAGATATCTAAGATAAACACAAAGATTGGGATGCCGATAATCAGTCCCCAAATGCCAATATAGTGTTCAGAAAAGATCAGGACAATAAACGTGAAGAAAATAGGGAGCTCTGTTTTAGCTGACATGAGCTTCGGATTTAAGAAGTAGGCTTCAATGGCATGGATGATCACAATCACCAGCACAATATATAGGACGTACATTCCGCCTCCAAGTGTATACGCAATGATGCTGAGTGGAACAAGGGAGATGACCACACCCGCTACCGGAATTAAACCTAACAAGAAGACCATGACTGCTAATCCAAATAATTGCGGGAAGCCCATAATGCCAAGCGCAATTGTCGTTAAGACACAGTTAACTGTTGCAATGATGAACTGTGCTTCAAGTACCTTACCAAATGTTCTGGAAAACTTACGTCCAAAGAAGGCAATTTCATGATAGAACACAGAGATTTTACTCGTTTTGAACTTATTCATGAATTGAATGAGGCGTTCCTTTTCGAACAGGAAGAACATGCTTAATATTAAGGACATAATGACCTGGATACTGAACGTGCTGAAATCTGTTAAGTATGTATAGAGGAAATTAAACCCTTTCTCGAAGAAAGAAGATATTTTGAAATCTCCGAACACATTGGTGACGACGTCAAAGAAGGGTAAATCTTGTGGATGATCTGCAATCTTTTTCCCTAAATGAAATAACTGTTCCACCTGTTTAGCAATGATGGGCACAAACACAAAGCCGCCAAACGTCAATCCACCAGCTAGAAGGATGTACAAAATGGTGATGACTGATTTCTGTCCTATTTTCAGGAAGCGATTTAAAAAGCCTCTTATGACCTCTTCTAACCGGTTCATTAAAAAAGTGAAAATGAAGGTCAGGAGGATTAAATTCATCATTCCTCTTAATAGATATAATGCTGTGGCTAATACTACAAATACTGAAAACCTCTTGACACCAGGTTTTTCGAACAATTTAAAAAATGCCGCCATACGTTACACACCTGCCAGGACTAAAGTCTATTTTTCGTTGGATCTCATATTCATTATATCGGATCTTTCTGTAAATTATATAACAAAAGGTCAATGAGGTCTTACGATTCGTCCTAAATTAATCAAGCTTTTATGTTTTTTCTTTTTTTACACAAGAAAAAACCGAACCCCATGTAGACATAAGGTTTCGGTTTTTGGTTGTTTTTATACTAAACAGCCTGCTTGATATTTCGCATTTCCTGAAGCGCTGTTTTACTCTTCGCTTCGTCAAATTCCCCTTCACTTTTCGCTACAACAATTGTAGCAATTCCATTTCCAATCAGGTTCGTAATCGCTCTTCCTTCACTCATGAAACGGTCGACCCCTAATAGCAGTGCAAGACCTTCTAGCGGGATAACCTGAAGTGCAGCAAGTGTAGAAGCTAGCACGATAAATCCGCTTCCTGTGACTCCAGCTGCTCCCTTTGATGTGAGCATCAGAACAAGGATAATCGTGATTTGCTGTCCGATGGATAGGTCCACCCCAAACACTTGTGCTAAGAAGACCACGGCCATGGACAAGTAGATTGAGGTTCCATCTAAGTTAAAGGAATAGCCTGTCGGAATGACAAGTCCAACGACCGACTTAGAGCACCCGTAGCGTTCCATTTTATCCATCATTCTTGGCAAGACAGATTCTGACGAACTTGTGCCAAGAACAATTAAAATTTCATCTTTGATAAAACGGAGATAACCGAACAGGCTGAAGCCATACATTTTACAAATGATGTTCAGCACGACGAAAATAAACAGGAACATCGTCATATAAACGGAAAGCATCAGACTAGCTAGTGGTTTAATTGAAGCTAAACCGAAGTGTCCGATTGTATAAGCCATTGCTCCAAATGCCCCTAATGGCGCGGCACGCATGATGTAACCAATGATTTTAAAGAAGACAAGCGACAGTTTATCAAGCCATTCGATGATGCCTTTCCCCTTCTCGCCAAGTGCAGCGAGTGCAACACCGAATAAAATAGAGAAGAATAAGACCTGTAAAATATCTCCCTTTGCAAAGGCATCTACCATGTTAGATGGCACAATGTGTGTGACAAACTCCATCCAGTCGATACCCTGTCCCCCATTTTGGGTATATTGCGAGACATCCCCTTTTTCAAGCTTACTATAGTCAAGACCTGCTCCCGGCTTCATGATATTGACCACAAACAGTCCGATGACAAGCGCAAGCGTCGTCACAACTTCAAAATAGATAAAAGCTTTTCCCCCAACTTTTCCAACCTTTTTCATGTCCCCCATCTTGGCAATTCCAAGAACAATGGTTAAGAAAATAATGGGTGCAATGACCATTTTCACTGCATTAATAAATGTGTCACCAAGCGGCTTCATTTCTTTCCCGACGTTTGGCCAAACCATCCCAACAATGATCCCGATAATGACAGCTGCAATGACCTGAAATGTCAGGTTCTTCAATAGCCTCTTCATAAAAAATCAACTCCCTCACCCTTTGATGTAAACGCTTAACTGTTATCTGTAGGTAAATGATAGCGATTTCATCAAAGGCTGTGAAGCTTATGGACATATCGTACATTTTGGTCTTTTTGGTCTCTTAGTCAGAATGTACGATATATTTATTCACAGGGCGTCCGACCCCGCCATATTGCATATCTAATTTCAGCTCGCCTTCTTTTACAAGGAAGTCTAAATAACGGCGTGCCGTGACACGTGCAATCCCAAGTGCATTGGCGACTTCCTCTGCAGACTGTGCTCCTTCTTGCAGACGCATATAGGCTTTAATTTCATTCATCGTATGCACATTCAGCCCCTTAGGAAGCCATGTCTCTTCCTGCTTAACCGCAGGCTTTCGTATGATATCATCGAGCATCTCTTGAGAAAATTCTGCTGCGGTACGAATTTTTGATTTGAACGCTTTATAGCTTTCAAGAGATTCTTTCATCCGTTCAAACTTAAATGGCTTAATGATATAATCTCGGGCACCATTTTGAAGCATGGTGCCGATCGTCTCTTTGTCCTTTGCTGCCGAAATAACAATCACATCCACCTGCATCTTTTGCTTTCTGATGTCTTGCAGTGTTTTGACGCCATCTTTTTTAGGCATATACACATCGAGCACCACAAGATCTGGGCGAATGTCTTTGATCAGCTGGATGCCCTGCTCGCCATTTCCTGCTACAGCCGCAACTTGAAAGCCAGGGACACTCTTAATGAACTCTTTATTGACTTCTTGCACCATCGGGTCATCTTCAATTAATAGCACCTTAATCTGAGTCATCTGTCTCTCTCCTCTATTGTCATTGGGAATTCGATTGAGAAGGTGGTACCAATGCCGATGCTTGATGTGACTTCTACATTTCCCATTCCTTTGTCGATAATCGTTTTTACAATATACAGTCCGTAGCCTGTTCCGCCTTCTTTACCGTGAGTAAAGCCTTTGTCGAAAATATGAGGAATCATGTCCTCTTCTATTCCAGATCCATAATCTTCAATTAAGATCGCGAGAACATCCTCTGTTTGATCAATACTAATAGAAATGAGTTTTGTGTCTCTTTCTACAGTATCATACGCGGCAAAGGCGTTCTCGATCAGGTTGCCAAGTAGCTTCGTCATATCATGCTGATCCAGCCGCTCTGGGAAATCGCGCAGACTGCTATTTTCATCTACTTCAACCTTGATTCCAAGCTCCTTGCCCCTTCTTATCTTGCTCATCAATAAACCAGCAACTGCGTCATGCTGTATCACACGGTGGAGAAAGTCCGTCACATGCTCCTGTTCTTCGGTCGTTTGAAACGCTAAATCGAGTGCTTGATCGGCTTTCCCCAGCTGAATTAATCCCGCAATTGTATGAAGCTTATTCATATGTTCATGATTTTGCACCCGCAGGCCATCAACGAAGTTCTTCACCCCGGTTAATTCCTCCGCCAATTTGGCTGCCTCTGTCCGGTCCTGAAAAATCGCAACCGCTCCGATGATTTTCTTTTTCATCACAATCGGAATTCGGCTGCTCATGATCCGCTTTCCGCTCATATGAATTTCTTCATTGTAGACGGGTTCTGCGCGGTCAATGATTTCTGGAAGCCTTGTATCTGATAGCACATCCCAAATATTTCGGCCCACTACATCACCTGTCACGCTGAAAATTTGCTTTGCTTTTTCATTAAAAATGGTGATCATGTGCTGGTTATCAATGGCAATGACCCCTTCATTAATGGAATGAAAGGTAGCAGTGCGTTCCTCTAGCATTCTGACAATCTCATGTGGCTCCAGCTTAAACATTTGCTGTTTAATATGACGGGCGAGCAAAAATGAACCGACAAGCCCGAAGCTGAGCGTCAGCAAAAGGATCATGAGGATATCCTGCTTCATTTCTCCTAATATATCTGCCATACTCGGCAATGTTCTTCCGACTAGTACAACCCCTGTTTGGTTAAATTTTTCATCTTTTACTGGATAAAAGGCTCTAATGGCTGTGCCAAGCTCTCCCTGTGCTTCTGAGAAATAGATATGCTCTGCAAAAGCAGGTTCTTCATCTGTCCCCTCAGAGCGCTGGCCTATCCTTGTTTTTACTGGATGTGTCAATCGCACGTGATCCATATCCATGACAACAATGTAGTCAGCATCTTGGATAATCCGAATCTCTTCAATGGCATGCTGCAACCGAGCACGCTCCTTTGTCTGATCATCCAATGCCTGCTTTACCTCATTCATCTCAGCCACTGTTCTTGCCGTGTTCATGAGCCTTTTTCGAAGTTCTCGTTCCTCTGTTTGCTGAATTCCCCCGACCAGAACAATTCCTCCGATTAAAAGGGCAAAAATGACAACGAAATATGTGAGGATGGTGAGTTTCCATCTAATAGATAATTGTTGTAATTTCAGTCGATTTCTCATCATTTTTTCACCTGTATCTTTACGAATTCTTCCTCTGTCAAGTATCCTTGACATAAGGGGGATCTGACGCATGAAGAATTTACTCGCCTATACGCTATTGCTCATCATCGGTTTTGTAACCGCTTTATACTTTGGCTTTTATCATATGATGCCTAAATCAGCGACGACCTTCGACGATGAACAGACTGGGCTGAAGGATCAGCTTGTGTTCAAATTCAGCCATGTTGTCGCAGATAATACCCCAAAAGGGCTGGCTGCAAAGAAATTTGCTGAGCTTGTTCATGAAAAATCCGACGGCAGGATCAGCATTCAAATCTTTTCAAACGGGAGTCTTTATTCTGATATTGAAGAAATTAATGCACTAAAAGAGAATCAAGTTCAATTTATTGCTCCGTCTACGTCAAAGCTCGGCATGCTGTCCCCTGAATGGCTGGCACTTGATCTGCCCTTTGCCTTTTCTAACTACGATGCTGTCCAAGAAGGGTTACATGGTGCGATTGGACAGAGACTGTTCGGCACACTGCAAAAAGACGGACTAAAAGGAATGGCCTACTGGACAAATGGCTTTAAGCAAATCACTTCGAATAAAGGCCCAATCAAGCAGCCTAGTGATTTAAAAAAGCAATCTCTCCGTATTATGCAAAGTGACATGATTGAAAAGCAATTCAAGCTTCTTGGCGCAAAACCCTATCAGGAATCGTTTAATTCAACATTTCAGCTGCTAGAAACAAAAAAAGTAGACGGTGAAGAAAATACAATTTCAAATATTTATTCAAAAAAATTCTATCATATACAAGACTATATGACGATCAGTAATCACGGATATTTAGGGTATGTCGTCTTAACAGATCAATCCTTTTTTGATCGTCAAACACCTGAGACGAAGCGAATTTTACTCGAAGCGATGGAAGAAACAACGGCATGGAACGAAAAACATGCAGAACAGATGAATAAGGATCAGCTGGAGGATATTAAACGCGAATCTCCAATTGCCATACACGAATTAACACCAGCAGAGCGGCAAAAATGGATGAAGGCGCTCGATCCTTTATATGATGAAGCAGAAAGGATCATCGGTTCCACCTTGATCAAACAAATCCGCGAGCTCCGGGCACGCTATGAATATTCTCCGATTCAAACGTTTGAAGAAGATACTGAGACCAAATAAAAAATCCCTTTTAGAGAGGGATTTTTTTATGCGCCGGAGTCACGCTGTTCTTGCTGAGCGAGCTCCTCTAATCTTGTTAATATTCTGCGCTTTCGATATTGCATGATGCCTGTTTCGGCAATTCCTTTTAACTGTGAGCGGTTGGACGCTGCACCAAACAAAATCCCCGCAATTGGGACAAGTTGAAACAGCTTCTTCCAGCCAAACGAATCACGGTAGTTATATACGACCTCACGCCATCCTTGAATTTGAGAGATCATGTTTTCGTGCTTCCCTTCTGATGCATGATAGCTCTTCAGCTCTTTTAATATTGATTTTTTCCCAACAACGTCAGCAGAATTCAGCTGTAAACATTTAATGATAAAGACTCGTTCTTCTTTATTTTTCGGATCATAGCCATAGGTGACGGCGATATCCTGTAATGTTTTTAAAGAGAGACCGAGGACAGCCGGAATATCTGCCGCTAATGTAAACATACCTCCGACACCTGTTGTCGCACCTTGTACAGTGGCGAGGTTTGTTCGATTTTTCCCCATCTGATCACTAATGGCATCCATGATCTCAATCGGAGCCGCCTCAATATCTTCAATACGCTGAATCGATTCATCAGCACATTTCTTTTGAAATTGATGAATAATGCCTTTCTCTGACGTCAAATAGACACCGCCTGATTGAATGTAGTGCCCCATCTCATCTAATAACACACCGATTTTCTTTTGAATAAAGGCAGGGGTCAGCTTGTCCAGCATTTGAAATGGAAGCCGGCTAAGTTTCTCCCAAAACCATACCTTTTGCTGGTCTTTCTCCCATTTTTCAATCTCTTTTAATTGTGCTTTTAGCCACTCTCTTTCCTCCATGCCATTTGCCTCCTTAGATGCCGTTCAAGTATATGTCTGTTATTATACACAATCCTTGTCCATCATACGTATCGAACATTGAAGCGGTTCCGAAAGGTTTTAATCTCTTTTAAAACGGTTATTGCTTAGTAAACAAACAAAAGAGGAGTGATCAACATGTTAGGATTTCTGATTTCATTAGTTGTGGCGATTGTCATTGGTCTCATTGGGAGTGCACTCGCTGGAGGCAGTGTACCAGGAGGCTGGATCGGTTCAATGATTGCTGGGCTTGCAGGTGCTTGGATTGGTCATGGATTACTTGGAACGTGGGGTCCTAGTCTGGCAGGATTTGCGATCATTCCAGCGATCTTAGGAGCAGCCATTTTCGTCATTATTTTAAGCTTGATCTTCCGCAGCGTTGGATCAAGGGTTTCTTAAAAAACGATACAAAAGAAGAGGAAGCAGAGGATGCACCGCCTAAGATAAGAGGCGGTGTTTTTTATGTGTTGATTGACAAGGTATCTATTTTTTTCCCTTACATATGATAAACAAACCTATTAGTTCAGATAGTTGACTTTTCATGAAGATGGGCATATGATGATTAAAAATTGCATCGAGGAAACTTTTTGTGCCAAAGCAAAACTTTGTAGAATCTAGGTGATGACATATGACAAACAAATACATCGAGGCACAGGCCCACATGTCAGTGGCAGCGGAGCGTGCACTTGAAGGAAAGGTGAAGGGATTTAGAAGGCTCCTTCCTTTTCTCGGGCCTGCTTTTATCGCCGCCATTGCCTATATTGATCCAGGAAACTTTGCGACCAACATTGCAGCTGGCTCGAAATATGGCTACCTTCTGTTATGGGTCATTCTCATATCCAATCTCATGGCCTTACTCATCCAGTCTTTGTCTGCAAAGCTTGGAATCGCAACAGGGAAAAATTTACCTGAAATTGCTCGAGAAGAGTTTCCAAAACCAGTCTCGATCGGTTTATGGATTCAGGGTGAACTCGTCATTATCGCCACAGATTTAGCCGAATTTATCGGGGCTGCCCTTGGTTTATACTTACTCTTTCGTATCCCGCTGCTTGAAGCATCGATTATTGCAGCGATCGGTTCTTTTGCCATTTTAGAGCTCCAAAGACGAGGTTATCGAGCGTTAGAAGCAGGAATTACCGGCATGCTGTTTGTTGTCGTGATTGCTTTCGCTGTACAAACCTTTGTCGCCAAACCTGATCTTGCAAGTGTCGCCGGTGGACTGTTCATTCCAAGGTTTGAAGGGACAGACAGCGTACTGCTTGCCGCTGGTATTTTAGGCGCTACGGTGATGCCGCATGCGATCTATCTCCATTCAGCCTTAACGCAAAGAAGAGTCGTCGGCAGAACGGAAAAAGAGAAAAAGCTGATTTTTCGTTTTGAGTTTTTAGACATCCTCATTGCGATGGTAGTTGCTGGCGCCATCAATGCCAGCATGTTGATTGTAGCAGCTGCTTTATTTTTTAAAAATGGTCTTTTTGTTGAGGATTTAGATGTAGCATTTCAGCATTTTGGAACTCTCGCAGGTCCTGTATCAGCGATCTTATTTGGTGTAGGTCTGCTTGTAGCCGGGCTTTCCAGTTCTTCTGTCGGTACACTGTCAGGCGATATTATTATGCAAGGTTTTATTCAGTACCGAATCCCGCTGTATGTCCGCCGGCTGATTACCATCATTCCACCTATTGCGATCATTGCATCTGGAGTCAATCCGACATCTGCGCTTGTGATGAGTCAAGTGGTCTTATCCTTTGGAATTGCGTTTGCTTTAATTCCGCTCATTTTGTTTACAAGTAAAAAACGAATTATGGGCGATTTGACGAATGCTCGCTGGGTAACCGGAATATCTTGGGTGATAGCAGCTCTTGTTGTCGCACTTAATGTGTTTTTAATTGTGGATACGTTTATGTAAAAGACAGTGATTAGGCTGTCTTTTATATCGGGTTGTGGTAGAATTTCCCTTGAGAGGATGTGATCACATGTTTTTTTATCAGGATCAAGATCTATCCATGCGGCTGCTTGAACCAAGAGACGCGAGAAGTCTGTATCTGCTCATCCAACGCTCAAGAGAGCACTTACGTGAATGGATGCTATGGGTCGATTCGACGCAGACAGAAGAAGACAGCATGGCGTTTATTCAAGGTGCCATGCAGCAAGCTTTGCAAAACAATGGTTTTCAGGCTGGAATCTGGTCACATGGAGAACTCGTTGGTATCATTGGCACCCACCAAATTCATTGGATTAATCGGACGGTTTCCATTGGCTATTGGCTCGGGGAAGGCTATCAAGGAAAAGGCATCATGACAAAAGCATGCAAAGCGGTCATTCACTATTTATTTGAAGAGTGCGGTCTGCATCGCATTGAAATAAGGGCCGCTGTTGATAATCAAAAAAGCAGACGCATCGCAGAGCGTTTATCTTTTTCACTTGAAGGCATATTAAGACAATGTGAATGGCTAGGCGACCACTTTGCCGATCACTGTGTGTACGCACTTTTACAGCCTGAATATATGAAACAAAAAACGAATTCGATCAATCAGCCCACTTAATTGTGTCGATTGCATGAACTATTTTACAAAGTGAAGCTTTGTAGTATCCGTTGTGATTGGCATCTGATAAAATAGAAGGAAAAAATCGAGGTATGATGTATGTCTCTTATTATTTTATTTTACTTATGGATTGTCCCTTTATTATTTGGCATTTTCTTCTCATTCCTAACAAAGAAAGCCACATATAAACGCCGCTTTGTCCCATCATATAGCATGGCAGGACTCAGCATCGTGTTTCTCATTCTGGCACTCGTCTTTTCAGCCAGTCATTTTCTATTCATTTGCGGTATGTTCCTATTCGCCACTACACTTGTCGGCACAGGCATCCCGTTATTTTTAGCCTTTACCAAAACACCTTCATAAACAAAACCACCTTTTCGCGATGGAAAGGTGGTTTCTTTTTTTACTGCTGAGGCATTCGATAGGTCATTGTACCATTTGGGTTTTTTTCAATTACTTTCACAATGTCTTGAAGGATCTCTGATGCTCGATCGCTTGAGTCATACTTGCCGAGCGTCTTGACCCAAGAATCACTGCCTGCGATAAACCCTTCAATCTTTTTACCGGTTACTGTGACTTCGTGAACATTAACGAAACTTTGTTCGTTTTGTGTGAAAATCCATAGCATGGTTTATTTCCCCTTTTTTTGTGGTGATTGGGTTAGTTTAACATATGATTCCCAATTATGTGTGGGGTGATTTGGTATGAAAGTGAATTTACAGTTTAAAAAACCTTGATTTTATCAGAAAAATCAAGGTGAAATTTTCTATCTATGATAATCGTAATTCCTTCTACGAGTTCACCCATATTTTTATTTTCAAATTTCTCGGATATGATACTTATTTTATTGTCAATCTATGTTTTCACCGTTTCTTTCAAAATTTTATAAAATGATCCTATATATAACATTCCACGTAGAATTCAATCACCAAAGGACTTCTGCAATTGCATGAAAATCCCTATGCTCAAGAGAAAGGTCATTAGACAAACAATCTTATGTACGAAAAAACGATGGCTTATTTATCCATCGTTTTCTTTAAGTTCTCTACTTATTTAAAATCAATTGTTTTTCATTTTCTAAAAACTCTTCTACAAGTTCTTTCATTGTTTTTTGTGAATCATGGGGATAATAAAATGCGTCTGATACTTCTCTAAAAAAAACATACATATTTTCGGGCGTGTGAAAGACTGAGAAAATATGTTCAATTTCTTCAAAGATGGTATCATCAGTTGAGTGAGTATACGCTTCTTTCATAATACTATATAGCCACTTATGATATTCTCTCGTCATGTCTTCCGAAGAATTATCAGAGATTATGCTTTCAAGTATATCATCTACCTTTACTTCTTCTTGTTCCCACGCTAATTCAAGAATGAGCTCGTTATCATCATGAGGGTTATTTTCTAGATATTCCACTGCATAGTTTGTTACTTCTAAGGCAGGAATTAAATTATACTGTCTACCAATAAACAACGTAGCCCAATTACATTCAAATCCACTTTTCTTGATTATTTCAATTTTATACAATTTTTTATTTCCCCCATTGATTTATTTTTCCTGTAACTTTGCCGTCAGGTATAAAAGTTCTATGGGTTACTTTGTTAGTTGTTGGATCTACAACCCATTCAAACACGCCATTTCTTATCTCTTTCGACTGTATCATTTCAGGTGCATTATTCTTAATTTTTACAAACTTTGTCTCATACTTAACCATTGATCCCTCAATTTGATACAACGAATCCATATGTCCTCTTCTATTCGGCAAATCAAATCTTTTAGAATGAACTGCATAGTTGTCAATAATATCATTAAATCTATGATAAAAATCATCTTTTAATGCACTACCTACTCTTGGATTATCTAAAACCGGATGCTTAAGTTCACTCGTACTCTTAATCCCCATCTTCCCACGAAAACCTTTCGATCCAAACGGTAAAAGCATTGTAAGCGCCGTATTCATACTCGCTTCCTGTTGTTCTTTCGAGACTTTATTTCCAAACATGTCTCGACCCGTAATCGCTTCGCTGAAGCCGTTGGTCGCGGTGAGTCCATATAAGCCTTTTTGTGATGTTTTCAACGCATCGAAAGACTTCTGTGATGTCTTGTAAATGTCGACCGCTCTGACTGCGGCGGACGTGGCTTGAGTCGTTTTATAGACGGCTTTTCCGCCTTTGAAAATACGTCCTGCCCAGCCGACAATCGGGATGTATCCTGCTGCTGCCATGCCGCCTGCGGCGACTCGCTGGCCTGCGGTAAGTTCTTCACCTGTGATCGGATCGACACCTGTTGCGGCACGTTTTGCATCGTTCACGCCTGTCAGTTCATTGACGATATTTCCTCCGTAATCAAGAGCTTTTTCATACCACGGACGGTTGGCTAGCGCTTCTTGTTCCTTTGCGATCTTGCGAGCTTCTTCTTGATCTTTTTTGATTTTTAGATATTCAGAAGTTTGCTTCTCAATAGTGCTCAATGCGTTCGTTTTGCTTGTCTCTATCATACGATGATCCACTCAGGAAAAAAATCCCCATTTTATCGTTTTTTTCTCGGTATGAAGGCCAGTAACACAAAAACCTTGAAAGGCTATAGCCAGTCAAGGTATGATAACAATAACATTATATTTAGAAGTAACAACTACTTCACCTACTGATTTATCTGAGAGAATATCATAATTGTTTTATATTTCTTTCTAATACAATAAGGCTATTTTAAAGCAACTCCACTCCAACTTGTTTATAAAATTTAACTTTTAACCTCTCTTCTTCGTCCACGTTCAATACCATAGCTTTTTCATCTTTTTTTATACTTGTTACATTATTAAAATCACCTGTAAATACTATAGAATCATTAAATGTAATACTTAGACTACTCGTTTGCTTATATACATCTAAAGTTAAAATCACCTTGAAATTTTGGTCATCTTTGTAAGTATAAATTAATTCTCCATCATCTATATTGCTTGTTATACTCACCGGCTCACTTTGAAAAAGTTCTAATAGATCATATTCATCATACTTAATAAACATTCGTATTCACCCTTTTATTAATTATTTCGGTATAACTCTGATAACATCGCCTGCTTCATTTATAATAACTTTGACATCCAGTGTCTCATGAACAAACGTTCCACTTCTATTACCAAGTATCTTTTTCGTATTCATTATAGCGTCTTCAATAACTGAAGGTGGAATATTTCTTGGATCAACATATTTTTTGATGAAATCACTAAATTCTTTTGTTTGTGGTTTAAATCCTAATTCTTCAGCTTTTTTAATTGCTCTACTTGGTAAAGTAGCTTTTACTTCAGTATTTATTTCCCCTCAACACCAACTTACGCTATTCACTTAAATAGATTTTGAAATGATGACTACACTCCGAGAGGATGCCAAGTACAGTCAATCATCAATTAAAATGAAAAACTGTCCTCGATACGGCTGCCGCAGACCAGCTGCTATCCAGGCTCAGAATGTCCCTCTCGTATGGCCACATTCCTCAACACCTTTGTTCCGTATCCAGATACGCCATTGATAAGGGAAAGACGCATCTCCCAATAAAAAAAGCGGACACCAATCAAGGCACTTAGAGTGCTCAATGATCAGCGTCCGCAGGTTCTTCCTTCTGGACAAAATATTCGTTTTGCTTGTCTTAATCATACAATGATTCACACAGGAAAAAAGGTCCCCATTTTATTCCCCCTTTTTGTCGGCTTTTTCTCGGTATGAAGGCCAATAAACACAAAAAACCTTGAAAGGCATTGGCCGATCAAGGATCATTTTGTTACTTCATTTTCACTGCTTCTTTCATTTCCTCTATTATTTTATTAAACCACTGTATAGGGTTTAATGAGATCGCCGGAAAATAGATTTCTGCATTATTTTCGATAAAGCTTTCTTTTTCTTCAATTGTTAAAGTACCATCCAAAAAATCCTGACAATCCTTTATAGTAGATAGCAGACATTCTTTAGTAGCTTCATGAATAAACTCCTCTAACGCTTCTTCTGGTGAATCGATATCCTGATGAAATGTCCCACCTAAAAAATCTTCTAACTCCTCTAAATAACTGTAACTCTCATTCATTTTATCACCCTTCTTTCTATTTAACAGGGTATCCTGTTAAAATAAAACCGCCATTCTCATCTTTTTTCAGTATAATTTTTGCATTTGTAACATTCTCAACTACTTCTGAATTTCTCGAAACACTTCTTCCAATTACCTCTCCATCACCCTTATATTTTAATGGTAATGTAGGTCTACTGTTGGGGTCGGATAACCACTTTTGTATTTTATCAACACTCTTAGGATCAACCAGAACTGAATCAGCAACTCTTTCTGCTGTCATTCTATCGTTAAAAGTAGAAGAACCCGTGATTTTAGGATTACTTTTCAGCCTTTCTAATAGTTCTTCATCTGTTTTTCCAACATGTCTCTCTATTAAGTGCCCACCTCTGGATTCATGTGTAGCTAATCCATTACCTGGAGATAAAGGATTTTTCTCACCTTTCTTGATTCCCATCTTACCATGAAACCCTTTCGCACCAAATGGCAAAAGCATCCCCAGTGCCGCATTCATACTAGCTTCCTGTTGTTCTTTCGAGACTTTATTTCCAAACATATCTCGACCCGTAATCACTTCGCTGAAGCCGTTTGTTGCGGTGAGGCCATATAAGCCTTTTTGTGATGTTTTCAACGCATCGAAAGACTTCTGTGATGTCTTGTAAATGTCGACCGCTCTTACTGTGGCTGAGGTGGCTTGAGTCGTTTTATAAACGGCTTTACCGCCTTTGAAAATCCGGCCTGCCCAGCCGACAATCGGGATGTAGCCTGCTGCTGCCATGCCGCCTGCGGCGACTCGCTGTCCTGCGGTGAGTTCTTCACCTGTGATCGGATCGACACCTGTTGCGGCACGTTTTGCATCGTTCACGCCTGTCAGTTCATTGACGATATTTCCTCCGTAATCAAGAGCTTTTTCATACCACGGACGGTTGGCGAGTGCTTCTTGTTCCTTTGCAATCTTGCGGGCTTCTTCTTGATCTTTTTTGATTTTTAGATATTCAGAAGTTTGCTTCTCAATATCGCTTTTTGCCTTGTAGATTTCGCTATTTTGATACGCTTTCTTATCAAAATTCATAGGCGAAATGGATTTTCCGTCATTTGTGGCATTGATCATTTCTGCGTACAATGCCATTGTAGCCTTCTCCTCAGTCTCTGACAAAGCATATTCATCTTTTAGATTTTGATCAAGTTCTATTAAATCTTTAACCGTTTTCTTCCGTTCATCTTCCGCATCTGCAATCTTTTCGTCAAAGGTTTTACTATCAAATACTTCCAGAGAAATGAGGTCATCAATATCTTGAAAAATCGTTTTGAGTGCCTTTTTTTGATCCTTCACGATGCTTTTGGCATTCTTGATTCCCATATGTACAGCGTTGTCTAAAAAGTGTTCTTCTACAAAGGTGTCGCCGCCAAAGTTTGTATCATCAAGTGTCCCAGAAACACCTTCATGAAAGGCTTTTTGTTTATCAATGAAGCTAATAAACATGTCCACATTTCCGGCGAGTTCTTTGTAGAAGCTTTTAATGTTATCGGCACCTTTTCCAGTGAAGTCGTCACCGAGATTGGCAACACCTTGAAGTGCCTTTTTTAAATCTATCATTTGTTCACGGAGTTCCTGATAGTGTTTTGCCCTTGTATCCATGGCACTGGTTAGTGCTTTTGCATCAAGTATCTTGCCCAGATTAAGCCACTCCCTCCATTATTGATCATAAAGTCTATTTTACCTTTCTCACCGAATTGGAAAAATAGGCTTCAAGTTGCAAAAAATCCAGTCTGTATATTTTTATATAGAAGAAAACAAGTGACAATTGAAATGATTTTACCTATTCAACAAAAAAAGTCAGTCTTCTAATTAGAAGACCGACTACCTGCTGTTTAGAAAAAGCGTTTAAGGCTTTTCTTGAGCGGAGGGATATCCAGCTCACCTTTTTCAAAGAATTTTTTCAATAAATATTTACTAAAGCCTGCTGCTTGTGTGTACGTGATTTTACCAGGTAACGGTGGTTCATTGGTCACCGCAACATCAATGATCACAGGTTTCTCAGCTTGAAGTGCTTGATCAAAGGCTGGTGCTAGTTCTTCATGTGATGACACCGAGATTCCTTTACCACCGCATGCTTCTGCAAATTTTGCAAAATCAATATCTTCCAGCTCTATACCATAGTTGATGTTGCCTTTTACCTGTTGTTCATATTCAATCATACCAAGGTTGTTGTTGTTTAAGATCACAACGACAATTGGCAGTTTATATTTTACCGCCGTCACAAAATCTTGCATCACCATCGTGAAGCCTCCGTCACCACAGACAGCAATGGCTTGGCGGTTTGGTTCGTTTAATTTAGCTGATATTGCGCCAGGTAACCCACAGCCCATTGTGGCAAGCCAGCTGGAAATAATGAAATCCTGCTGCTTCATTTCGAAATGACGTGCCATCCATACCGTCACATTACCGACATCAACTGAAAGAATGGCATCATCATCGACCGCTTCTTCTAATCTAGCGATGACTTGCTGCGGTTTAAGCGGTGATGTGGCAATAGATTTTTCCTTATCCATTTCTTCTCGCCACTTCATCATATGCTCTGTACAAGCTTCAAGGAAACCGCACTGCTCTTTATATTCAATATAAGATGTTAGTTCATGAAGACCAGTCTTACTGTCACTTACAATCCCCACTTCAACTGGATATCTTTTACCGATCTGATCCGGTTTGATATCCAATTGAATGGCAGGTGTGTCTTCCGGTAAGTAATCCCTATATGGGAAGGAGGTTCCAAGCATGATTAATAAATCGCACTCTTCCATCGCTTCATATGCAGGCTTCGTCCCGATCTGACCTAGGTTCCCTAAAAAGTATGGATGCCTGTCTGGAACAACACCTTTTGCAGGAAGTGTAATGACGATCGGTGCAGCTGCCTTTTCTGCAAACGAAAGAAGTTCTTCTTTTGCATTTCTTAATCCTTTTCCTGCTAAGATGACTGGCTTCTTCGCATTGTTAATGAGTTGAGCAGCCTTTAGCAGTTGATCTTTCTTCGGCCGCACATCTCCCTCTACATAAAGAGGTGATGTATAAACGGGACTCCGCTTAATTTTCTGAGAAAATAAATCATCTGAGACAGTGAGAACCGCCACCCCTTTATGGGTATAAGCAGCTTTGATGGCTTGATTCAATAAGTCAGGCAGAGCTTCTGCTGTTTGTACTTGCTGATTAAAGACAGCAACATCGTCAAACATCCGCTCTAATTTGATTTCTTGAAATGCATCTCTGCCTACTTCAGTTGAGGCAACCTGCCCTGCAATCGCTAATACAGGTGCACCATCCGCTTTTGCATCGTATAGTCCATTTAATAAGTGGACAGCACCTGGCCCAGCAATTGATAAACAAACACCAAGTTTGCCTGTTAGTTTCGCATCAGCTGCTGCTGAAAGTGCTGCCACTTCTTCATGTCTTGTTTGTATAAATTGAATTTTGCTTGATTGATGCCTTAGTTCTTCGATTAATTCGTTAATACTGTCGCCGGGCATTCCATAAATATGTTTCACGCCCCACTCTTCCAGTAGCGCTGTTACTTCTTTTCCTGCGGTTCTTTGCGGCATGTGAGAAAACTCCTTTTTTCTTACTCCATACCACCGCACCCTTTTGATCAAACGTTTCAACTTGCTCTTGTTACTTTTTAAAGTGATATGGAAGAGTGGCGACAACAATATCCCGTTTCCATAATAAACGGAACCTTAATAAGAAAGCAGATTGATTATGCAAAATGGTGTGCCATCTTTTTTTCGGAATAAATTGAGGGACGAGTACCATCACTCTATATTGATGCGCATTTGCTTTCGCTTCAATCGTTTCAAGAAACTTATCAAGCGGGTGAATGAGACTTCGATAAGACGAATGTAAAATCACAAGACGCACATCACTATTCAGCTTTTCCCAATCAGCTTCAATTTTCTTGTCTTTCTCTTTATCAAACGATACATGAACCGCTATGACCTGGTCTGATAAGGATTTTGCATATTGAACAGATTGTTCGACGACACGTGTGACACCTGCTATTGGGACGATGACCACATTCCCTTTGATTTCGACAGGCTCGGTTTCATTCAATAAACGTAATTGTTCTCCAACAGACAGATAATGTTTCTTAATAGAATAAAAAATAAATAGAACAATTGGCATGAAAACAAATACCGGCCATACAAGATGGAACTTGGTCAAAATGAGAATCATGAAAACCGTAAATGAAATAAGTGCTCCTACGATATTGATAGGCATTTTCACTTTCCATCCCTGTGGTTTTTCACGAATCCACTTTACACACATACCTGTCTGAGACAAGGTAAATGGAATAAACACACCGACAGCATAAAGTGGAATGAGGTGTTCCGTTTTCCCATCAAATAACCAAATAAGCAGCATAGAAGCTACACCTAAAAAGATAATACCATTGGAATAACCGAGCCGATCTCCTCTCACTGTAAACATGCGCGGCATATATTTATCCTTTGCTAAGTTGACAGCCAATAATGGAAAAGCTGAAAAACCTGTGTTTGCCGCTAATATTAAAATTAAAGCTGTGACAGCTTGAATGACATAGTAGAAAAATGTCCGTCCAAAAGTGTCTGATGCAATCTGTGACACAACCGTTTCTTCTGGCTTTGGCGAGATGCCAAAACCAAACGCAAGCAATGTCACTCCTACAAATAGAACGGCCAGTAATCCCCCCATCATCAATAAAGTTCTCGCTGCATTTTGTGCAGCTGGTTTTTTAAAGGATGGAATTGTATTAGAAATCGCTTCAACACCAGTTAAAGCAGAACAGCCAGACGAAAATGCCTTTAATAAAAGAAATAACGTGATGCCTGATACATGTGTACCAAACGCTGTATGTTCAGGTGCTGGCGGCACTTGCCCAGTTAATAGTTTAAACCCGCCCACCCCAATTAAAATGAGCAATGAAAAGACAAATAGGTACACAGGATAAGCCAAAATAGATGCCGACTCTGTCAGTCCACGAAGGTTTAACACCATAATCACTAGGACTAATACGATTGAGATCATGACATGATATGGATATAGAGCTGGAAAAGCCGATGTGATTGCATCGGTCCCAGCAGAAATACTCACTGCTACGGTTAAAATGTAATCGACGAGTAATGATCCACCAGCAACCAGCCCTGGTTTTTCACCTAAGTTTCTGCTGGAGACGACATACGCCCCGCCGCCTTCTGGATAAGCATAAATAATCTGGCGGTAAGATAGAATTAACGCCATTAAAAGAATTAATACACAACCTGCAATCGGGAGTGAGTACCAAAACGCTGCCGCACTAACAACTGATAGAACAATTAAGATTTGTTCTGTACCGTATGCGACTGACGACAATGCGTCTGATGACAATAATGCCAAAGCTTTGATTTTTGATAGTTTTTGTTCTCCTGCTGCCTGTGATTTTAATGGTTTACCAATTAAAATACGCTTCATCAAACTGTACATGTGATGCCCGCTCCTTTAGTGTCAAACGATTTGAGTTACAAAATTTGGATCGCCAAAAAGACACAGAGGCAATAGAATGCCCCTGTGCCTATTGTTTAGATCACAGGTTGGTCTTTGCTCTCTTTAACGCTTACGAGGTTAGCTGACGGATTCGGGCGCATGAGATTTTGCCCTACCTTAAAAGGATTCACCCCACGTGGTGTTTTATACCACCACAATTGGTTCCCCCGCTCATCGAAATGATTCAGCGATTGGTCTTTTATAAAAGAGATCATACTCCCGTTTGACACCAAAGTAAAGAGATTTTTTCAAGGTCTTTTGATCGTTTAGAACTCAGTCTTTTTACGGTTTTTTCGTACGAAATAGACAATCATCACAAGCACCAAAAGGATGAGTGCAGCGATACACGCAAAGTAAATCCAAGACTCGCTACTGCTTTGTTTTTCACTTGTTTTCAGACTGCTCGATGTGCTACTGACGGATTGATGATTAGTAAACACGCCTTTGTTTTTACTCTCTATTGCAACTGTTGCTTTTTCTGTATTTGTTTGAAGAAATTGTATTACTTCATTTGACACGTTAGCTTCAGCTGCAGTCATTCCTGAAAAGACTGTCATTGTCTGTTCTTTATTCCAAACAGATGGCTGCGTCCATACAATTCGAGCCGTTGTTTCGTTGATCATGCCGAAAGAAGATACATCATACTGATCCTTTTTCACCGGAACAACGAGATCGGCTGCTTTTTCTTTCAGAAGAGAGAATGTTTGAATGCCTCCGATGAAAATGAGAGGGTGATTTTTCAATTGTTCATTTGTCACTTGAGAAGCTTTCATTAAATGATATTGAGCTACTTCTGGCTGACTAAAAGATTCCGTCAACATGGCCATTTGATTGATTGTTTCACGTTTGATTTGATCTGGTATGATGATCAATGTATTTTTCGAAGTGAACGGGAGCGGCCATGCGGCTAAATCTGGCTTTTCACTCGTTGTTCCTTCTGGTATTTGAAGAGAGCTGTCTTTGTCAATGAATATCCAGCCTTCTTCATCCGTATGTCTGCAAGATTCCATGTTTTTAAAACCACTTGTGACAAATTGCAAATCAATATATTCATTTTTTTGAAGTATCTTTGAATCGACTGGAATCGAGACATGATAGAATCCATTCGCATCTTTGCTGCCTAGTTTTGTTAATGGTACGTCGTGCGGTTCGTCATTGATCATAACAGTTAACCGTTCTGTTTTGCTTGCCGCTGTATCAGATTTTTTGAATGAAAGATTGAGCTTTGCACCTGATTTTTGGTTAGCCAGTAGCGCTTTCGGATAATAGTAGTGGTCGGATACCGTCTTGTTGGTCCCAACCGTGACATCATCTCCGCCAAAATCTTTCAAAGGAATCTTGTAAGATGGTTTAGACGTTTGAGCTGCAGCCTTTTGAAGCACTAGGTCTGTTCCAGTCAGTTGATCCGTTAATTCTGACTGAGTCAGAACATTGATTTTTCCAGCGATTGTCACAGGCTTTTCCGCTGTCACAAATAAAATGGGCTGTTCTGTTTTCTTTGCTGTCAAAGTTCTCATCGCTACCGTAAGATGACTGCTTTTTGTTTTAATTCCTGCAGCTTGTTCAATCGATTTCATCCGTCCATCCCAGCTTCCTTTAGCTCCCACAGCAATCGTTGGGTGCGCCACTTGCTTGATGTCCTTTTCTTGGATAAGTTTGATCTCTTTTTGGCGATCTTTGTTTTTCAACGTACGGTATACTTTGATGGCCGCTTCTAATTCAGCTGCATCCGGTGAATTAGGAATTACAATATCTGTCTGTTCTTTCTGATCACCTGTTTGAATAAAAGGTGATGGAAAGCTATCTAATGTGAAATCTTTTGTCTGGATTCCTTTGAATGTAAGTTCACTTTCAGGATACACTTTTAGCCAATTAGCAGGTGTGTCTTGGTTGATACACACGCCTTCTTTTAAAACACCATAAAAGGTGACCTGAATGCGGTGAGTACCTTCTTTCAATTGTGCTTTGTTCAACTTGATTTGAATCGACTTCTTCTGGTTTTTCCCTGATACAGGGATGGTCTTTTCGATCTCTCCATCAATCATAACAGTGAATGAGGAAGGTGAAATCAATAATGGTGAAGCCTCTATATTGAACGTCAATGTGCTTGACTCTGTTTTTTCCTGATCCACTTGATAGGTAAATTCAGTGCGGTCTTCTTGTCCATATAAGGTCACTACGTCTTCTGATAGATGCTGCGTTTTTGTTTTGTTTTCTTTTGAAGATTGAACCCAATCATCTTTGACTTGAACTCGGTTGGATTGCGCCATTGCTTGACCTGCCATGAAAAAAGGCTGGATCGCTAAGGATAATCCTAATATATAAATCAACCATTTTAACGATTTCAATATGTCACCCGCTTTTCTTTTGTTGTTGATTGTAACGCTCGGTTTTGTACCATTTCACTTCTTGTTTCAATAATCGGCTTTTCACCTCTACACATAAGGAGTACACAACAAGCGCAATCCATACTTGGGAATAGGTAAAGTACATGAGAACGACAATGAGAATGTTTTGTTTGGTCAGCTCTGTTTTCTCTATGCTTAACGTAATCATCACTTCTGTTAAAAAGAGGAAGAAGGCTAACCCCCATAGGATGAGTGCGACAGCTCCCACAGATAAGTGAAGATCAACGAATAAGTTTACGATAAAAATGCCGTTGGAGAGCAGTACACCAAAGAAAAATAAGAAATACGTAAAGAAAAAATAAAATAAATCGAAAATCATTCGTTTTCTTTTTAATTTCATAAACTGCCTTAAAAATTTGAGCACAACATATTGGTTGCCTCTAGCCCAGCGTGTTCGTTGCCGCCACCAGACTTTCCATGTTTCAGGCTCTTGTTCCCATGTAATCGCAGCAGGAAAGAACCGAATCACATAGCCCAGATTATACACACGAATTGTTAATTCAGTGTCTTCAGCTAGTGCATGGACATCCCAGCCGCCAAGCTCTTCTAAAATGTGCCGACGGATCGCAAAGTTGGTGCCTGGTATTGTCGCAATGCCAAACCATTTCCATCTCCCGCCTTGCGCCATCCACTGGAAGCAGATCGTTTCTATGTTAATGAATTTTGTCAGGAGGTTTTTGGCTGCATTGATGACCCTGAATTTCCCGACAACAGCACCTGCTTTAGGATCATTCAATAATCCAAGAACCAAATGGTAGACGGCTTTCTTTTCAGGCATATTATCTGCATCGTATACACAAATAACGTCTCCTGTCGAAGCCTTCAAGCCTTCATTCAGTGCAGTAGATTTCCCCTTCCCTGCAAATGGCGGCTTTGTTTCAATCATATGGACATGATCGTATTGCTCACTAAATGATTGCACAATCTCCCCTGTACGATCAGAGGAATTGTCATTAATCACAATGATTTCAAGAAGGTGTTTGGGATAGGATAACTGGACCATGGCTTTTAGCGTCTGCCGAATGACCACTTCTTCATTATGTGCTGGAATGAGAATGCTGACGGTCGGCAGATCTTTCCCTTGTTTCGTCCATTTAGGCAGCACTTTTTCGTAAGTTAAATAGTGCTGAAAGCCTCCCTGCATCAGAAACATATGATATAGGAGCATGATCCAAATCAGTATTAATGATAGGTAAAATAAGATATCAGCCACCTGATTTTCTCTCCTTAAAGATCCGTTTTTTCATCGTCAGCCTTAAATACAATGTGTAAAAAGCAAATGCCACAATAAAGAGCAGCACCACCATTGTGAGTATTCGAAGCATATTTTCCATCCCGCTTCGTTTGTTTGTTTTTGGTTCAGCTATATTGGATTGCTCTATTTGAATATGTCCATTTCCTGCTGTTTTGATCTGGACATTCTGAGTTTGAACAGTCTGTTTTGTTTTCTTTAAATCTAGCCATTCACTAGAAGGGATCGCATCCATTTGTGTGATTACATCTTGCAGCCCATCTATCTCCGCTTCCACATCATAGGACAGCCCAATGGCGGCGGATTGGATATGCTGCATGGATTGAATTGTTTGCTCAGTCAGTATGTTTGCACCTTCTTGGTCAGACGCTGTATCTATAGACTGTTCAGGATATAAAGTCATGCCATGAAGCATGGCGGGTGTCGACAAAAATGGTGATTCACTACTTGATTTCCATGTACGGTCTGAGAGCTGCACCTGCCCAAATAGACTGGACATATGGCGGGAAATCACTTCATAGCCTTGCAGGGAAATGGCATCATTCGGCACTTCAAATGCAAGCGGATATAACCCCTGCTGCGCGAGCAGTTCAATGCCTTTTGTCAGCTTTTCTTCTGTATAGATGGCTTCTTGATGTTGATTGGATGTGATATACGCATTAAAATCTTTTTCATTCGGAAAAAAGCTTTTGTTCAGCTGCTGATCAGCTTTCTCTGGTTCATTTGACGTAACGGGCTGATCGTACTTTACATCCCAGAATTCAAAGCCTTTACCCGACTCCTCCGTTCGATACGTACGGCTAAACCCATGAAGAACGACACTAGCTCCATTGCTTTGCAATTGTGTTAACACGTGGACAAGTTTAGGCCGGTCACTGAGCGTCACTTCATCCCCTGTTGCTGGATCAATCCATATAGGGGTCACCGCCAGCAGAAAAGGGATATGGCGAGCTGTTACGTATCGTCCAAGTTCAAGTAACTTCTTCTCATCCGTGACGGGGTTAATCTTCCCAATCTGTAAGTACTTTGTCGTCGTTTGATTAGAAGACGGCAGGAGACTTTCCAGCACCTCTGCAAGCAGCTTGTCGTGCTGAAGGATATTTAGCATTCCGACATATGCCGCACCTTCTTTTGTTTGAATCACAAATGGCTGTTCAGCTTGATTTTTCTTCAATAAGAATTTACGTTGCAGATCTGTCCCTTGAACCGTCTGAGCTGTGATTCCTCTCTCTAGCTGACGGTATTCTTGATCATCAGTATCTTTGATTTGACTGATGTGATCTTGTTTGTGAAAAGTAAGCTTGGAGAATGGACGAAGCTGTTCCGCATTGTATCCTATTGCGATTAAGCGTTTTGATTCGTTTATGAGACGAATGGTTTGTGATT
Source organism: Bacillus sp. FSL K6-2869 (assembly GCF_040869405.1). NCBI lineage: Bacteria > Bacillati > Bacillota > Bacilli > Caryophanales > Bacillaceae > Bacillus > Bacillus sp. FSL K6-2869. Next base: position 505,024 of record NZ_CP152035.1, on the reverse strand, counting down.
TCAACGTTCTCTTTTCTTCACCTATATAGATAACTAGCTGAGAGTCATTGAGGTTCTTTTCAGTGATTTGTTCATCAGATAAAATGGTCGTTCGTGTGGAAAAATGCCCCACAAGTACATCAAGCATATGAACAGTTGGCGTTGTCTCACCTGATTGTGTGGAATAGACGATGAGGGTCCTGGACTCTTTCTCAAGTGCACTGGCTGATGTACTGTCATTGATCGAAAGCATAGAGAAAAGAACGATTAACAAACAACATTTCGTCAAAACATTAAAGTTCATTCATCATCATCTCGTTTTCTAGTTCTTCTAAAAATTGCTCTGGTGTCCGATAATCCGAGCTGCTTGTTAAATGACAGACATGAAAGGTTAAGGTCACTTCACGGCCATTTAGCAGGACATGCGTTTGCAGTTTGTCCTTTAGCTTATCAAGAACGATCGAGACATTTTCTTCAGGTGTGTGAGTGAGCAAGAGACCCATTCGTTCTTCGGATAATCGAAATTTCTTATCGGTTTCTCTCACACTTTCGCGAATCTTCATACTAAGTTGCTGGAAAAGATGTTGCATTTCTTTTTCTCCATATAATGTTTTGAATTCCGCTGAGTAGTGCATATGAAGAAGGATAAAGACGAATGGCTGTTTGTATCGTTCTGCTCGTTTCATTTCCTCAGACAACTCGAGTCTCATCCGCTCTGCATTGTCAAATCCTGTGGTTGAGTCAATCGCTACAAATTGTTTGATGGCCCTCTTTTGTTGGTCAATGGTGTAACGCATCGTTTTTATTCGCTCATGCACGTTTCCAGCAGAAATAGCAAAAAAGAGAAGCGCCACGCCCCATATCACGACATCTTGCAACGTTTGATGAGAAAAGAGTGAATTTGTGTGACCAAGCTCTGTAAAGAACATCCCGCTTCCTATAAAGAACAAAATCAACAAAGTAAAAACCAATGCTGGCAAAATACCAAATAAAATGCCGCATCCTATCACGACAAATGTGAGTGTGATGATCATGACACTCTCCGCATCACGTCCATTCAAGTAGCCCATAAATAAAATGAGTCCCGCAAACGTGAGGAGCACCGTATAATACGTGCGATAGGTGTTACTGAATAACCTTTTCATTTAGAAGCTCCCTTTCTGCAATTAGAGGCAATAAATTATCAAATGAGTGTGTATCTTTTTCGTTCATATAGCCTCCGTAATAAGGCTTGAGAGGATCTTGGATTTGCAGCTCTTTCATTCGGTGATAGACGTCTGTTGCAAAATCATCTTCTCCTTGTTTGAGTGCATATAAAATCACCAATGCATAGACTGAAGGCGATTCATACGTCACTGCTGGCTGTAATGTGCTCAGTTTATATCGTCCATACAGTTTTCCTTCCTTTTGGAAGTTGGTTTTCAGCCATTTCATGATGACTGTTGTATCAACCTGTGCACGTTCAGCATAAAGAGCCGTATAAAGTTGGTCGATCAAGTTGATTTCCTGATCAAATGAGTAGACCTTTTTCGCTATGTCATAGGATTTTGGAAAAAATCCTTTTTGTCTCGGTGCATTTTTTAGAATGGCCAATTGGTTGTTCATCATTTGTTCTGTGAATAGGTGGAGGGATACTAGTTCTTTGATTGCTTTTGGGTCAAGATATGAAAGTGTGATTGTATGTGAAGTTTGCTTTGTCGATGCATCATAATAGTCGGTCAACATACCCTTGAACATGTTTTTGTCTTTTAACGCTTTTGCGATTTTTTTGGCTGTGGTTTGATACACTGACTTCTGCCACAATTGATCTGCTTTTTGAAGTGCTGTTACTACACGTAAGTCATCAACTAAAGCATTGACTTTGCTTTTTTGATGAGATTCGATTTGCCAGCTAAGAAGATTATGTTCCAGTAAAAATTGAGTGCGCAGGACGTCTACCTGTTGATCAAAAGATGTTTGATCTTTTTTTCTAACAAGATAATCCATCCAAAGTCCGAGCGATTCTGATAAGTAAGTAGGCTGCTCCGCAAGCGAGGTCCGGATCATGCCTTGATCTGTCATTAAGTGGTGAGTCATAAAGTACTCTCCTGACAATACTGGCTTTGCAGGTTCTGGTTGAGCTGAATGTTGCTGCTGTTTCCAGGTACATCCGCCTAGTAGAATGACAATGAGTATAGCGATAGCTGTACGATATATGGGTGTATCCATTCGTGTCCCCTTTCAATCCTTGTTCTCTCTAAGCATCTAACGATTTATTATAGAGCGTTTCTTTTTAAATGAAAATAAATATTTTATACCAAATTACGAGTCTTTTCGCTTACATATTCCCATTTACAGAAAAACAACATGTCAAAATACTCTAACAAACAAAAAACCCATGCGAATTCACATGGGTTTTTACACAACTATTGATCTAATTTTAGTTTCTTCAATTGTTCTGCAAGTGCGTTATTGATTGGTTCTTCCACTTTCTTTTGTTTCTTCATATATTTGGACACATCGTGCTTACTGGCTCGTTTTTGATTGGATTGTGATTTGCGTTTTTCGAAAACAGACAGTTTCTCTCTATGACCACAAACACAGGCAAATATTTTGCCATCACCTTCTCCTCGTAGCTCAAGCTTTTTATGACAGTTCGGGCAGCGTGCATTTGTTTTCTTTGCCACATTTTTTCGATGTCCACATTCTCTATCCTGACAAACAAGCATGGTGCCGTTTTTCCCGTTCACTTTTAACATGAGTTTTCCGCAGTCAGGGCAATGTGTGCCTGTCATGTTGTCATGCTTAAAGGTTTGGTTCGTTTGTTTGATTTCAGATACGGCTTGTTTTGCATATGACTTCATTTCACTCATGAATTGAGAAGCTTTCAATTGGCCTTTCGCAATTTTAGAAAGCTTTTGTTCCCATTCCGCTGTTAAAGCAGGTGACTTTAAATCTTCAGGTACTAAAGAAAGAAGCTGCTTCCCTTTCGATGTGATGAAGATGTCTTTGCCTTTTTTCTCAATTAAGAAGCTGTTAAACAGTTTCTCAATGATATCAGCTCTAGTTGCCACTGTCCCCAATCCACCCGTTTCGCCAAGGGTTTTCACTAAGTCTTTTTCCTTGTTCTCCATAAATGCAGACGGGTTCTCCATGGCAGATAAAAGGGTCGCTTCGTTAAAACGAGCAGGAGGTTTCGTTTCGCCTTTTGTCTCTTTTAATTGGCGTACGTCAAGTGACTGCCCCTCTGTTAATGCCGGCAAGTGCTGATCTGCTTCGGCTGATTCCTCGTCTTCATAGGAATCATCGTACACGGCTTTCCAACCGGCTGATTGCACAATTTTTCCTTTCGCTGTGAATGTCTCACTGCCGATCTTGGCGATCACTGTTGTTTCCTCATATTCAAAAGGGGTCATCAGTACAGCGAGGAATCGCTTGGCAATCAGGTCATATAATTTACGCTCTTTATCGCTTAATGCACCTGGATACAGCTCTTCCTCGGTTGGAATGATCGCATGGTGATCTGACACTTTGGCATCGTTGACGAATCCTTTATGTGCTTTAATGCCTGATTGTAAAATGCGATTCACATGCTGCGCGTAAGGTCTAACGTTCATTCCTTTGAGTCGATCTTTTAATGTAGGCACGATATCTGCCGAAATGAAACGTGAATCCGTACGCGGGTACGTGACGAGCTTATGCTGCTCATACAGACGCTGAAGTGTAGACAGTGTTTCTTTTGCTGAAAAACCGTAGCGTTTATGGGCATCACGCTGCAATTCTGTCAGGTCATACAACCCTGGAGCAAAGGATTTTTTCGCTGTTTTTTTCAGTGCATCAATCACTGCAGATTTTCCTTTACAGGCTGCCAAGCGCTCCTTCACTACATCCTCTTGGAATGTACGGTTTTGTTTTGTCTTTGCATCCTGCCAAGTCAGCGTCAGTCCGTCAACTTGTGCAGTCAGCCCAAAGAACGGCTTCGGCTGGAATTGCTGAATGTCTTCCTCTCGCTTGGCGATCATAGCAATCGTTGGCGTTTGCACACGTCCACAGGATAACTGCGCATTGAACTTCGTTGTCAGCGCTCTTGTTGCGTTGATCCCTACAATCCAGTCGGCCTCTGCACGCGCAACCGCAGAGCGGTACAAGTTGTCATACTCTCTGCCGTCTTTTAATCGTTTGAACCCTTCTTGAATGGCTTTGTCTGTAACAGACGAAATCCATAAACGTTTTAGAGGCTTTTTCACATGTGCTTTTTCAAGAATCCACCTTGCCACAAGCTCCCCTTCACGTCCAGCATCTGTTGCGATGACAATGTCTTTTACATCTTTTCTCGCCAGCTGCGCTTTGACCGCTTGGAACTGCTTCCCTGTCTTTTTCATCACGACAAGCTTGAGTGGTTCTGGAATAATTGGTAAATCCTCTAGGCGCCAGGATTGAAATTCTTTCCCGTAGCCTTCTGGATCAGCCAGTGTCACCAAGTGGCCCAGCGCCCACGTGACAATGTATTGATCTCCTTCTAAGAAACCATTTCCTTTTTTATGACACTTCAGCACACGTGCAAGGTCACGTCCTACCGAAGGTTTCTCTGCTAATACAACTGTTTTTGACACGAAATTTCACATCTCTTTCTTCTATCCATCCTTTTATTATAGCAGACGTGGAGATGTGGTTCTAATGACGGATTATTTCTTCAAGCGCTTGATGATTTCGTTTGTGATTTCTTGTGTTCGATAAGCCCCGCCGATGTCTGCCGTTAAAAAGCCGTCTGCTGTGACTGACTCGATGATTTCGAGCAGGTGTGTACCGAGTTCTTCCTCTCCGAAATGATCAAGCATGAGTTTAGCGGTCCAAATTTGACCGATTGGGTTGGCGATTCCTTTTCCTGCAATGTCTGGGGCTGACCCATGTACAGGCTCAAACATTGATGGATATTTGCCATTTACATTGATGTTGGCAGCAGGCGCCACGCCAATACCTCCCATAATGGCTGCCCCAAGATCAGTTAAAATATCGCCAAATAAATTACTGGCAACAATTACATCGAATTTCTCAGGTCTTGTCACAAAGAAGGCTGAAAGCGCATCAATGTGCTGCGAGTCTGCTGTCACCTTTGGATAATCCTTGGCTACGTCTTGAAACACTTCATCCCAAAATGGCATTGTATGAACGATTCCATTCGATTTGGTTGCACTTGTCACATGCTTTCGTCTCTTTTCTGCTAATTGAAAGGCAAAACGCATGGCTCGTTCTGTCCCTTTTCTTGAGAAAACAGCATTTTGAATGGCAAGCTGATCTTCCCCTTGATAGATGCGGCCTCCAATTTCACTATATTCACCTTCACCGTTTTCTCTTACAACAAGAAGATCGAAATCCTTTGGGTGAGCAAGCGGGGAGCGAATGCCGCTCAGCTGTTTTGCAGGTCTAACGTTGATCACTTGCTCAAATTCACGTCTAATTTTAATGAGCAATCCCCAAAGTGATACATGATCCGGCACTAAATTGGCATCTCCGACTGCTCCTAAGAAAATGCTGTCAAAGGCTTTTAGTTGTTCCAATCCATCCTTTGGCATCATTTCGCCATGCTCTAAATAATACTCACAGCTCCACGGAAAGTCCTGAAAGGTGAAAGACAGACCGCCATGCACATCTGATACCGCTTTCAAAACTCGAATAGCTTCAGGCACAACTTCCTTTCCAACCCCGTCACCTGGTATCGCTGCAATTGAAACATGCTTCATTGATTTTTCCCCCTTTGTTATCGGTCGACCGTCGACCGTTTCATTTGAGTTTACTAAAGAGTGCGTGTTCTTACAATGGACAAAAGACGCTTTTTTTGATCAAAGCGCCTTTTTATCTTGCATCAGCACATGGGGCTTCTGTTTCTTTCTTCCCGCACTTTTTTTATCTGAAAGCAGCAAACCTCCTAAGGTCAGTGCTGTTCCAAGCCCAGACATGAAGGTCAAGCTCTCGTGAAGAACGATCATTGAAATGATCATCGTGATAATAGGCACTCCATAAATATACACACTTGATTTCACCACACCGATCGTCTTCACGGAAAAGCTCCATGTCAGAAAACAAATAGCAGATGCAAAGACGCCTAAAAACAGCAAGTGGAAGGCAAACGATGGATTGGTCAACCGCTCCCAGTCTAAACGAACCTTAAAATGCCAGATCAGTGGAATCATCCATAGCAGTCCGTAAAAGAAGACACGCCTTGTTACCTGAATGATATGGTAGCCATATTGGTTGATCATCTTCGATAAAATGGAATAGAATGCCCAGACGATGGTTGCTGTTAATGCTAAGGCATCACCGAGTGGATTCAATTGAAACGTCGTCATTCCATTCATGCTAATCAGCACGATTCCCGTCATCGCGATGAAAAAGCCTATGAAAAACCGGCTGTGCAGCGGCTCATCTTTTAATAAAAAATAAGTCAATAAAAAAGAGAAGCATGGGACAACGGAGCTGATGACACCTGCATTCGAAGCGAACGTATAAGTAAGTGCGACATTTTCTAAAAAGTAATATAAGACCACACCGCATAAACCTGCCAGCGCAAACATCCCTTCATGCTTTTTACTTTGCACCTTCATCGTAAACGGATAGATGATCATCAGAGCCAAGTACCCTATAAAAAAACGGAAAAATAAAATCTCTGTTGGAGAAAAAGCCGTTAATAATATTTTGGTAGAGATAAAGGTAGATCCCCATAAAAAAATGGTGAACATGGCCGCTAAATGACCGAGCAGCTGTTTATTTTTCATCAGCTGTTACCTGCTTTACAAAAATTTGCTGATACTGCCCTGGCGTGAGCCCAATAAATTCTGAAAAGAAATGACTCAAATGACTTTGATCAGAAAATCCAGCGGAGGCAGCCGCATCTACAGGCTTCACTCCTTGGGCGAGAAGCTCCTTCGCAAAGTTCACTCTGACTGTCTGTAAATAACGATACGGCGTGATGCCTCTAAACTTTGTAAAAGCACGCAGCAATGAATATTTGTTCATGGACACAAGCTCGCCTAAGTCTTCTAACGATATATTTTCCGTGAGGTGTGTTTCGATATATTGCTGTACGTCTCGGACTTTTTGTTCGTTGGCACGTGTGGCTGATGCCTTTTCCTCTGAGGTATCAGCATAGGCTTCAATCAATTGTTTCATAAAGAAATAGAAGGTTTCCTGTTTATTCAAAGCAGGAGCTTCTTCTGTGATCATTTGATGTAGATCATATAATGGCTTTGTTAGTTCACTTTGTGAAAACACAGGGGCTTTAAAATGCGGTTTGTGCTGAAAGACCTTCTCTAGCAAACCTGCTTCAATATTTAAGCAGCGATAATCGAGTGTCCTGTGATCAATTTGTTCACATGCGTGATTATCATACGGATTAAAAAGAAGGATATCACCTTTTTCAATGATGTATTCTTGATTTTGGCAGACCAAACGTCTTTGACCGTCTTCAATAAATCCAATCACATAATATGTATGAAAATGATTCGGGAACTTTTGCATGATGCCATGAAAGCGATATGCCTCTATTTGTAAGTCTTGATCAAAATGTACAGTTCGTTCCTCTTGTGTGTTCATGTCGATCCCTCTTTTCGCTGAACTGATCATAAGTGTAGCACACCCCTTTTCTCTTGGATTGTACGATATTGACTTTTTGATGCAGGCTTGCCTAGAGGGAAAAACTTGGATAACATGAGACAAAAGATGATGTATAAAAGAGGGAATGATGGCATGAATTCATTCGAGATGGAAAGACCAACACCGTATCACATGCAATTTTATGAACAGCTGAAGCAAATGATTTTTGATGGCCAGTTTCAGCCAGGAGAGCGCATCAATGAAACACAGCTTGCCAAACAATTTGGCGTAAGCCGATCACCGGTAAGAGAGGCGATGAGGCTGTTAGAAAAAGACGAGCTCTTAATCGCGGATCATCGATCAGGCTATTCCGTCTATACGTTAACAGAAAAAGATGTCGAGGAGCTTTATCAAATTCGGGTAGCTTTAGAAACACTTGCTGTTGAGCTTGCCTGTAAGGAAGCCGTGCAAAGAGAAATGGATGAAATTGAGCAGGTTCTCACGCAGGCGGACGAAGCGATCAAGCAGCAGCTGCCCTCTAAAGAGATCGTCCAGTTACATGAAGCCTTTCACCAAAAAATCATTTTGGCGAGTCACAATGACCGCTTATCCAAACAATTGAATCACGTAAATGCACTCATTCACTATTGCCGCATCTTTCATTTTAGCGGCGGGGCTCGTGCTGAAACCATTCAAAGAGAGCATGCAGCCATCTATTCTAAAATAAAAAAGCGCCGCTCCACAGAAGCCGTTCAAGCGATGACGGAGCATTTATTGCATGATGTGATGCACTTAAAGCAAGTACTCTCTGAAACAAACAAGGAGTAAAGGACTTTTCCCATTTTTTAAGCATTCCATGAACATATTTTGAATTTTTCGTAGATTTCCGCATGTCCAGACGATCTTTCGTTTATATTAGAAGATGAGAAACTAGCTTTTATACAGGAGGATTTGTATATGCATACAAGTATTAGCCGTCTGAGACAGGCGGGTTTTATTGAGGGTATGTCTCTTTTAACCCTTCTTTTAATTGCCATGCCTCTAAAATATTTTGCGGATATTCCGATGGCGGTCACCATTGTGGGCTCTCTTCATGGCGCATTGTTTGTGATCTACATGCTCATTTTGGCATATGTGACATTTAAAGTTCGCTGGCATTTGAAATGGTCCATCGCCGGATTCTTTGCGGCATTCATTCCTTTCGGCAACTTCGCCTATGATAAGGTGCTTCGCCAGTATGATACAAAAGCTTAATCAAAAGGGCTAAAACGAAATTCGTTTTAGCCCTTTTTCTACACGCTGACGTATTTTTTAAATCGATGCATATTTCACAATGGCTGCTTGACGTGTCATTTCGTGATATGCCACCCATAATTCATCACCTGGCAGTACGCTAGTGATCGGATCGATTGGCTGTTTCACTTCATACATCACGCCATCTCTCTCAATCTGAATGATCGCTAACGGCTGGTTGCCGATGACACCGGAAAATGTGACATGGGTCACTTTTGCACTTCCTTGTTTCTCTTGCATAAGACCCATTTCTCTATCCAGCTCTTCTTTCTTTGTCTGGATCGTGATTTGAGTGCCGGCTGCGACCTCCATATGGTCAGGGATGAATTGACTGACCGTTTTTGTGATGGATTGATCTCCGCTAGAAACCGTCACATCCAGCATAATAGGCTTCTGATCATGAATCGTGACTGGATATTGCTTCACACGCTGGACCGTTCCTGTTAACGTCACGTCTTTCCCCGATCGATTCCGCACTTCATGGCCATAGGCTGCCATTTTCAACTGACCGCTGATGTCAACGAGATCGGCTTTTTCTCCTGTTTTAAATTCAAAACCAGCCGCTTGAACCATCGGAATGGTATACCTTTTCTGATCTGCTTCAAATGTAAGCGATAAGACCGTGCCTCGTCCTACGGTTCCATATGATTCTATATTTCTTAAAACAGCGCCTTTGATGAATTTTGGCTCGCTTGGCTGCGAGAAGTCACCCTCTTTTAAGAGCATCGCTTTTTTCTTTTTCGGATTGTAGAGAATGGCGATACGCTGACCCGGTTGCGGTATCTGGGTATAGGATACAACCGTTTTAACCGTCTTCTCGATGTTTTGTCCCTCATATTGAAATTGAAGCTGCATGTTGACCAGCGGCTGTTCGTTGATGTAGGTACCCGTTTCTTTGACAGATACGATATTAGCTTCTAGTGTGACACTGTCCTTTATCTTGTTCTTTCTCATTAGTCTTAAGATCGGCGGCAGGAAGATGGCAAGTACAAATAACAGCAGTGGGATCAAGATCCATATCGCCCAGTTGAGAATGAGTGGTCCTCCCTTCATGACATATTGCATAAAGGTGTCAACAGACGTTTGGTGAGCTGGACTTGCATTTTCGATTGAGATGACTTTTTGCAAAGGGAATTCCTTTAGCTGTTTGCTTTTCGTCTCAAATGCCCCCGTTAATTGGTTGCCAAGTGAATAATAGAGCCAATCGCTCTTCACATTTTTATTGAAAGAGAGATCTTCTTTTTGTAAAGATTCATATGACAACGACTGAAAAAGCTTGCTGACAGACGTCGCCTTATTCGTGCGATGATTATAAATATAACCAGTCAGCTTACCTTTTGCTTCGTCCTTTGCTGTAGAGCCTAAAAGAAGAACTTCTTCTTCATTCAGCTGGTAGATAAAGGTTTGGTAAATCGATTTTGGTGTTGGGACGACTTCCCCAAGCCTTCCCTCTGCATTCACTTTCCTTGGTCTTTTTGGATAGTTAGATTCGACAGCGACTGCAACGTTTTGTGATGATCCGATCGTTTTTTGCAGCTGCTGCTCGACTTTATCTTCAATGAGGCTGAACGGTTCAGCACTTTTGGAGACATAGACCCCAAGCTGATGCTTCTCGTTTGAGATTCCGCTGACATACGCCTTCTGGTCATTTTTCAAAGTCAATTCAAACATAGGGAATGGGGTCTGCCCTCTAAAAGAATTCATGACGACATCGATGGAAACAGGTCTTGCTGGTAGCTTCAGCTCGTTGAGATTGTGGACATGAAACTGACCATTCTTTAGCTCACCGAGGACCGCAGCAGCGCCTTCCTTTTCTCCTGTAAACAAGAGTCGTCCATTCCATTGATATGTATTCGTTTTTAAAAATGAGGGAATCTGTAAGTTTTGCTTAACGAGTTCTTTCTTTGCTCCGCTTGGAGACAGTTTCTCGATCAACAGCTGCCCCTCTTTATTTTTTAAAGCAAGTAAGAGGTTGTTCCCTTGAATAGATGGCAGCATTTCATTAAACGTATCGCTTTCCGTGGTCCATTCACTGATTCTTTTTCCTGATTGAGGATCATACATTGCAAAATGGAGCTGCTGGTTTTTTGATACAGCACTCACCACTCGTTTTCCTTCATCGAATGTAAATATTTGTTTGACGTCATATTGCGTCGCTTTCCCTGCTGACAAATCATCTTGGTAATGGTTCCACACCAAGACACTAAGAATGATTGCTGGAATAAAGAAGACAATATACCTGAGGAAAATCACTGGTATTCTTTTCACTTGATCGCTTCCTTTCATGGAGTTCCTTTTTCTTATACGTCAGTGCAGCGAGAATGTTTCATGCTAGCAGAATACCATTCCAACTTTCTAAATCCATATTTTACATATTTGATTGTTTACGATAAAATCCAATCAGATTCAAAAAAAGGATGTTATCTCAATGGATAAGCTATCATCAATCATTCTAGCGGCTTGGCTGCGTGTTCCTCGTTGGTTCAAGCAAGGGGTGCTCGTATCTATTACCATTTTCTTTTTTTATATGTGCTTTGTAAAGGGGCTGACTAGCTGGTACACCTTGCCGCCTGTCACTTTGCTCGCATGCGCCATTTGTTCCTTTTTCATCTGGATGGTATGGCTAAACAGTCAAAAAAACAAGTAAAAAGGAGAATTTCATGAAAGAATCCATCTTTTATTTTGCTATCTCTTTTGTTCTTCAATGGGTTTGGTTTGGGGTTGTGCATCCAGATAGAGGCGTGACACTGCTGGACATGTTGATCTTCTCTATTTTGTTTACGGTGATGTTCTTTTTTATTGGCCGGATTTGGAGGTATCAGAAGAAAGGGCGAAGTGAGTAATGATGAAGCATTTCCTCTTTCTGTCGATGAGTGTTCGTTGTTCTATTGTTGGCGGCGGATCTTTTTGAAGGGGATGTCATGCGGATGGTGTCCGCTTTTAACCTAAAAAAGGCTGCCAAATAGATGGCAGCCCGTTTCTTACTCTTTTCATGCAAATAAATAATCAATGTTTAATCTCCGTCACGGAGTGTATGAATTAAGATTCGATCATATCAGTGTGTCATATGTGTTCCGAGTGAACCTACGTTTGAAAGTAAACGCCATGGAAGTTCTGGATAACAAGACAACGAAAGCCCTACCTCTCATTCGTCCTTACGGCTCCGAAGCCGTGCCAGTGTGAATTGTAAATCAAAACGTCTTTTTTCCATTCTTCCGCTTTTATAGGGGGGCGGTTGCAGAAGGAAAAGAATAAGTTTGTTCGCTTTGACAGCGTCTCGTTCTTATCAAGTAGAAGCTCTATTGCTTCTCATTATGTCATAGAAAAAAGAAAGTTTACTTTCTTTATTTATTTGCTATTTCAACACTTAATATAAAACTATAACACGTTCCCCCAACTTACGCAAGTGTTAAAGTGATAATTCTGCTGGTGTCCGGTTTCCTTCGTTCATATAACGAATAGAGGTTGGGTCAATCTTAAGGATCACTAGGTTTGGATCATCTTTTCCTTTAAACCATTTCTCCATCTCATCTGACCAAAGGCGGTCGATCAGTTCTGGATCATCCGTTAATGTGGCTTTACCTGCGATTTCTGCATATGTGTCCCCAAATCCTTCACCTGAATAACCAATGAGAATATGAACATTCGGATTTTTTTCAATCTCATCCGCTTTATGTGTTTCTTTGCTTGTTGGTGTATATAATGTCAGCCCTTCATGAAAAAAAGTCATATAGCGGGTATGCGGCTTATCTTGTTCAACAGTCGCCAATGTTCCCACTTTTTGTTCGTCTAATAAGTTCATTACCTTTTGCTTTAACTCTTCTTGTGACATGTATCTTCACTCCTTCAAAATGTCATCCGTACTCTTAGGTTTCCACGACAATCCATTCATTAAACAAAGAAATGTGTTTTTCATAAAAAGACATCTTCTAGCTGATGCTATAAAAAACGGATACATTGAAAGGGGAAGTTGAATATGCATCATGAAACGATGTTCCATTTGAGTTCACTTGTTATTGCAGCGGTTGTTGTGGGCATTATCATATGGTCTGTCTCATCTGTACAGAAGAATCGGAAGAAATACTAAATACACCGCCCAATCAAATCTGGGCGGCGTGCTATTGATCATGTATTCATAAAGGAACCGCCGTTGACATGAAGTGTCTGTCCCGTCATATAAGACGATTCGTCCGAAGCAAGCAGTACATAGCAGCCTACATGCTCCACAGGCTGTCCTGGTCTTCCCATTGGTGTCTCGGCCCCGAAGCTTTCGACACTGTCTTCATCAAATGTAGATGGAATGAGCGGCGTCCATATTGGACCGGGTGCTACACCGTTTACCCGAATTCCATCTTTCACAAGCGACTGTGCCATAGAACGAGTAAAGCCGTTGATGGCCCCTTTTGTCGCTGTATAATCAATCAGTACCTTGTTGCCTCGATACGGGTTAATAGATGTTGTATTAATAATGGAACTTCCCGGTTTTAAGTAATCGAGTGCCTTCTTCGTAAAATAAAAATAAGAATAGAAATTGGTTCTAAAGGTTTGGTGAAGCTGTTCACTAGAAATATCTTGAATACGTTCTTTCGGATGCTGTTCGGCCGCATTATTGACTAATATGTCCAGCTGTCCAAAGGCTTCAACTGTCTTTTCTACCGCTTTCTCACAAAAGGCTTCGTCCCCGACATCCCCTGCAATCGTTAAACATTTGACGCCTTCCTGTTCTACACGTTTTTGCGTATCCTCTGCATCCTCATGTTCATTTAAGTATACGATCGCGACATGAGCTCCTTCTTTGGCATACGCGACAGAAACGGCACGTCCAATTCCGCTATCTCCACCTGTAATCAGCGCTACTTTTCCTTTTAGCTTACCAGACCCTTTATACGATTCATCCTCATAGATCGGCGCAGGATTCATTTCTCTTTCACTGCCTGGCTGCTGATCCTGCGTTTGGCGCGGAATGCCATTTGTTAAGTATTCACGTAAATCCATGTGTAAGCTCCTCCTTGATTTGTTGATGTATCCTTTCATTACCACTTCATTTTTTCACTCAAACATCCCTATGCGTCATCGATGCGTTTTGAAAACTGACAGGTTTCAGGATGGGAAAAATCGGTTACATAAACATAAAAAAGGAGCGTTCTCACATGCTGTCAACCATTTCTAAAACCTTTAGCAGACCAAAAGGCTGGCTCGGAAGCATCGCAGGTTTTATTATGGCAAATGAAAATAAGGCACTGAATCAATGGGCGATCCAGCATTTAGATTTATCAGATGGTGAAAACATATTGGAAATAGGCTATGGCCCCGGCTATAGCATCAAACATATGCTCAAGCATTTTGACGATCTTCACATTGATGGACTAGATGCTTCTTCAACTATGAAGGAACAGGCGCATTCGCGTATAAAGAAACGATCCAAAGAGAAGCAGGTCCGGCTGTATGTCGGGAAAATTGAAAAAACGCGCCTGCCGGCGGATCAGTATGACAAAGTACTTTCTGTTAACAATTATACGATTTGGGATGACCCAAAGGCTGGCGCACTCAACCTTTATCACACCTTGAAGCCGGGCGGAACACTCGTCATTGTGATGCAACCAAGAGAAAAAGGAGCGGACGCCAATCGGACAAAAGAAATGGGCGAAAGCATCCTCAATGATTTAGAATTTGCTGGATTTGATCAGTTTTCTGTTGAATATGAAGAGATTCGTCCCACCCTCGCTGTCTGTGTCACAGCAAAAAAGCCGAGAAGCGAATAAGCTCTCGGCTTTTTTCTTACCATTTTGCCTCTTTGACAAATTGATAAAAAAGTTGATGTAATTTCTGTTCAATCTCTTCCTTTGTTCCTTGTCCATAAAGCGCCATGCTTTCTTCGCTTTCAATGATGGATGAACTGATCAGGCTAAACATTTCAGACCCTTCTTTGCCAAGCTCTAGCGGCGCCAGCATGAGGAGCATTCTGGACATGAGCTGCTGCCCGCCATCCATGCTTTTGATCTCGTATGCCTCATCAAGATCATAGATATGAAAGACCGGTTTCTTAATGAGATCATGCTTTAAGTGAAAAAGAGCAAACTCGGTTCCTGGAATGCCTAAACCACCTTGCTGCTCACGCTCAAGTAAACCGGCTGTCACTTCGTCTGCACGTTCTAAATAGCCTTGACTTTCAACCTGACGCATCAGCTCTCTCATTGTTGACTCATGCTGCTCCGTCGTCTTCTTTTTTTCGATTGTAAAATGGGACAAGATGCTGCGAATCACTGACATATAATTCGTGATTTGCTCTGCCATTCCTATCATATCAACCGTTTCCTCCACCGATTCTTTTGCAGATTCCTGCGCTCTTTTTTTCTCAATCAGATATGGAATTTTTCGTTTAATATGAGACTTGACCCGCACCGCGTCATCCTCGTTTAAGAGCGGGCTGACCATAATGTAATCAATATGCTCATAGGGGATCGGCACGGTTGATACGATCATGTCATAGCTCGCAGCGTCGATTTCCTTTAGCTCCATTAAGGAAGATAGATCGAATTTGGCGATCTCAGGCAATTCTTTTTTTAATCGTGATGCGAGCATTTTTGACGAACCGATACCGCTTGAGCAAACGACCAATGCATGAATCTTGGTTTCTTCTTTTTTAATTTCAAGCACCGAACCAAAATGAAGCACGATAAAGGCAATTTCATCCTCTGGAAATTCGATCTCAGGAAAGAAGCGTTCCACACCTTCTTCAATCGCCATGAACAGCAAGAAGTAGTCTTTTTTTATTTGTTGTGTGAGCGGATTATAAATCCGCATCTTTTCTTTTAATCGGTTCATAGCTGGTTCAAGATGAGACACGAGTCCCTCATACAATGAATCGTTTTCATTTAAATGATAGCCTGTTTTATGAGAAATAAAGTCAATGAGTTTCTTCGTTCTCAGCGCGATATCTAACTCAATCTCATCAATGCGGTATTCTGCCGTAAAGCTTCGATTTGCACTGCGCAAATGGATGGTCATGTATCCAACTTCAGCTTCAGGAATCTCTACATTAAACATGCGTTCTAATGCTCGCGCGATTCTGAGTGAAGATTCAAATTCCTTCGTCCGCTTTAATTCAAGCAATTCTTCCTCTTCCATCCGAATGGTTTCACCGATTTGAATGCGTTCAATGGCATAGGTTAAGTGAACGACAAGTGCAATATAGGCACTATCTGACAAAGAGAGAGAGAGTCTGTTTTTCAAATGAAAGAGCAGCCTTTCTACCTTGAGCAGCTGTCCTCGACTGACTACCCCAAACACCTTTTCAGTCGCTTTCGTTCGATGTTTAATATTCATCTCAATCGTTTCGAGAAATAATTGAATGTCGAGACGGTCAACAATCAGGTTCCCGACAATTTTTCGTTTGGCTTCCTCCGGTCCTTTTAATTCAATGCCGTACCCACGCTTGCGGATAAGCAGTAAACCGTAAGGAGCGATCCAGTCCGTCAGTTCATCTAAGTCGTAGCTGATGGTCGCATTTGTGACCTGCAAGTCGGCTGCAAGTGTATATAATTTCACCGGTTCTTTTGCTTCAAGCAGGGCACACAGGATTAAGAGCTTCCGTTCATCAGAACTATATTCAATTTGGTCTTCATTTGAAATATGAGACAGAAGCCGCTGTTTGTCTTCCTGTTCACCGACCGCCTTCAAGCCCTTCCCCGGCTGTTTATCAAGTGATACGTTGTAATTCTTTAAAATAGGTTTAATGGATTTAAGTTCTCTATGAATCGTTCTTGTACTTACCTGAACAGAATCGGCGATCTCACGAATGGTGACATAACGATTTTGCTGAATTATAAATTTGATCACTTTCTGTTCTCGTGCCGTTATGTACATGAAATGCCTCCTTCTGCTTAAATAGGTCTATTGTCACACTTTAATATAAAACGCTTTCACTGATCGATGCAACCTGAAGTTGATCTAAATTTGGCACACAGGCTGTGACAAAATGAAAGACTCACACGTTTCTCCAAAAGGAAGGTCCATAATCCTTTTGATGAAATTGAATCGTTTGTTCATGAAATGGCAGTGTGCCCCCGACCTTTAATGAATAGGTAGGATTATAGACGGGAGAGCCAAAGCAATACTCCATCGTCCCTTCCTCCGGCCGAAACATGACGGTTCGCATCGTCCCAAACAGCTCTTCATAATTGTGCACAGTCAGACCAGCAGGGTATTCTGTCTGAAATAGTTCCGTAAGAGACTCGCTTGACGGCTGTTCTTCTAAAGCTTGAATTAACATGTCGTACCTGACAACAGAATGATGTTTCGTCAACCCTTTTGCCGTGTGATCAGCGAGCGGATGGTTCGTAGCCGCAATAAATCCACGCTCCGGCCTTCTCACCTTTTTTTGCCCATCAATCATTTCAATCACAGCCGCCTCTCCCTTCCGGTCAGCAAGCATGAGGTGAACATTTGACGCGACGGGCATTTCCTGTACCAAACGGACGGCATCCTCCACCGTTTTACAGGACTCTAGCACAGCACGAATGACATGATATACTTGCAAGCCAGCAACAGCCGGCGGCTTTAAGCCTGGTTCGTTGCCAACAGGCGGACCGCATGCAGAAAATGTTACCGATAGACCATGCTCATTCATCCCATCCGATCGACCAAATAAGATTAATGATGAGCCTGTATGGACTGCTGAGCCCTTCACATGTGTAGATACAAGACGCATATCATCAAACAGCGGAGAAAAATCATAGTTGCGAAGCATCACCGTCTGTTGATTGGCAGCCTCATTCCCCTGCATCACACAATGGGAACAGCCTGGCTGAAGATGCGAAGAATAGAAAAAGGTCAAATCGCTTTCATCTATTTGCATTTCATCACAAAATCCCGAGAGCTCTTCTTCTAACTGAGGAAGAAACGGTCGAATCAGCTGCTTTGTTTCCTTCACAGCCTCTTTTGATAACGGTTCTGATTGAATGTATTGTTTCTTAAGCAAAAGGCGTTCCTTCAGCCAAATAGCCTGCTGCTTTCCTACCTCATAAGCTGTTCCTTTCAATTCATGAAAATACGCACTCATCTCCTGCATGCATACACCTCTTTTGTCTTAGTTTCTTTTATCATATCGAAACAGCCCTTCATTTAAAAGAATGAAAAAAACTGTAATCCCGCGGGATCACAGTTACTTAAAGGATTGTTGAAACAGCGCTTCTGCCATTGCTTCATATCCTTTGTGGTTCGGATGAAATTGATCAATCGATAAGTATGCGCTTTGATGACCTTCAAATACACCGTAAATATCCACCACTTCTACATGTGGATTCGTAGCAAGCTGGCGAAGGTGATGGTTGTATTGCTTCAGCCATCTCTCGGCGATCGGAATCTCAGGAAAAGGATTATATAAATTCAATAAATATACGCAGTATGGTTGATGCTGCCCTCTTTTTATCAGGGCGATTTCTTGAACCATTTTGCTAAAATTCGCCTGACAATGCATAGACGCTTGCAGCAGTGTCTTTTCATCTTCACCTTTTTCATACTGCAGAACAGCTTGAACAAGATCATTCCCGCAGCCTGTGATGGTGATGATGTCAGCATGAGCAATCGCCCGCCTTACATCAGACCGCTGAAAAAGCTGCAAGATCTCTTCCGTTGTTAACCCTGATTTCGCAAATACGGACAGTTTCACCGGTATATGCAGCTTCTTTTCAAGCTTCGCCGCATATCGCTCCGTAAAACCGCCGCCAAATAAACGTGCCCCCACCCCAACCGTTAAGGAATCTCCAATCGCAACATAGGATCGTCCCACTCTTATCCCTCACTCTCTCCTGCCTTCTCTTATATATACGAAAAAGAAGAAGAAATGCTTGTAGCAGATGGCTTAAAGGCATCCACCTTTTTTTTCAAAGACGCAGGATGAGCGCATTTACAAACACTTTACTTGCGATATCGATCCATTTTTTGTTCAATGGAAGTAGGGTTTTTTGCTTAAATCGCGGACTTGAAGCGTTTCAGAAAAATTTACAAACTTTTTATCTTGATTTCAAGACTTTATACCTTGACTTCAAACTATATAGTGATTACAATGAAAATATCAGTTTTTATGTAACTGTGCTTGTTACATCTTTTTCGTAGCATTCCAATATGATTAAAGATGCCACATATTCAGTGTATCTTTGGGATACGCTAAAAAAATCATTGAAACAGGAAGGATTGAATGAACATGGCAAAAGTTTTATACATCACTGCACATCCGCATGATGAAACAGTTTCTTACAGTATGGCTACTGCTAAAGCATTTATCGAATCTTATAAGGAAGCAAATCCAAGTGACGAGGTTGTACATATCGATTTGTACAAAGAAAACATTCCTCACATTGATGCAGATGTATTCGCTGGATGGGGCAAGCTTCAATCTGGTGCTGGCTTCGATACACTTTCAGCTGAAGAGCAAGCGAAAGTTGCTCGCCTAAACGAATTAAGCGATCAATTCGTTTCTGCTGACAAATACGTATTTGTTTCACCACTTTGGAACTTCTCATTCCCACCAGTTCTTAAAGCATACATCGACTCTGTTGCTGTAGCTGGTAAAACATTCAAATACACTGAGCAAGGTCCTGTTGGATTACTAACAGACAAAAAAGCGCTGCACATCCAAGCACGTGGCGGATACTACACTGAAGGTCCTGCTGCTGAACTAGAAGCAGGTCACCGTTACCTTGGAACAATTGCAAACTTCTTCGGTATTCCTTCTTTCGAAGGTCTTATTGTTGAAGGTCACAATGCTGAGCCTGCAAAAGCAGAACAAATTAAAGCAGATGCGATCGAACGTGCAAAAGCTTTAGGTAAAACTTTCTAATCATGAACACGCAAAGAGCCAATGATCTTAACGGTCATTGGCTTTTTATTTGTTCAGTTGCAAAACCTAATTCTTTTGAAATGCCGCTGGCCGCTTTTTTGACCTGCTCAATTAAATAAGGAAGCCGTTCCTTTTGATAGCCAGCCTCAAACCCTGCAATACTAATGCCTGCTGCCACTTCTCCGTGATGATTGAAAATGGGCGCTCCAATAGCCGCAGTATAGTTTTCAAGCTCTGAATAGCTTAAGGTATATCCACGCCTGTTTGATTCTTCGATCATGTTTCGCAGGACATCTTTATCGGTAATGGTTCCGATCCCGATTTTCCCGAGCTCTACCGAATCAATATAGGAAAGTCTCTCTTCCTCTGGCAAAAAGGAAAGAATACTTCTCGCACAAGCTCCCGCATATAATGGGGATCTTCTTCCGACAGCGGTATAGAGCCGGACAGGCTGCGTTCCTTCCATTTTCTCCACATAAATGGCTTCATCTCCTTCACGAATAATGAGCTGAACAGCCTCACCTACCTCATCACGCAAGTTTTCCATAAAGGGCCTTGCAATTCTACGGATATCAAGGCGGTCTGCGACAAGCTGACCGTATTCAAGGAACATCAATCCTAATCGGTAAACACCTGAAGGATGCTTTTCTAATAACCCCATATCGGCTAACGAGTTGGCCATTCGGTGTACAGATGTTTTGGGCATGTTCGAGAGCTCAATCATGTCATTTAACGTTAATTGTTCGCGAGTGATAAAAAGCCGTAATATCTCCATTGATTTCACAACGGTTTTATTTGTGTTCTGCATGTTTCTCACCTTTTCTAAAACGAAAATGCTTCGAGTTTTAATCTTGCCGTCAGGTCCTTCATCTCTGCTTCTTGTGTGAATAAGGCTTGCTCTGCTTCTTGGCGGTCAATTTGTTGAAACGTGAGATTCGCACCAGGCATCGCCTGAGCAATGAGCGGCAAATCGACTGTTGCCACCTCACCAATTCGGGGATATCCACCTGTCGTTTGACGATCTGCGAGCAGAATAATCGGCTGGCCGTCAGGAGGAATTTGAATAGAGCCAAAAGCAACCGCTTCTGAAATCAATTCAAGCTTTTGCTTTAAACGTATCGGTTCTCCTTTCAATCTGCATCCCATACGATCAGATTGGGGAGTGACCTGATAAGACCGTTCGAAAAAAGCTTGCTGCGATTCTTCCTGAAAATGAGATAGATGTCTGCCTGCCAGCACCCGAATGACTGGTGATTTTCCGAGAGGCAAAAAATGCGCATGATTGACTGTCCAGTCTGGCGCACGTTCCCCTCTGCTTTTTAACATGTGAACGAGGCGCTCCGCCAGTGGTGATGGTTCTCCCATTGGCAGGACGTCTCCTTTTTCTAGCGGACGCCCTTCTATCCCGCCTATCTTCGCTCTGACATACGTACTTTTACTTTTCATCACCGGCTCAACATCAAATCCACCGGCTACAGCGAGGTAGGAGCGGCATCCCCTCTTACAAGGGCCAAAGGTGATCGTGCTTCCTGCTCGAATGAAGAGTGGTTTCCATAGAGGCGCTTGTTCCCCGTCAATCTCAATCTCCACATCAGCACCAGTCACAGCGATCAGCTGATCCTTCTGACATGTCAACACTGGGCCGGGCCCCATTAAAGTGATTTCCAGCACCGCTTCGTTTTCTTGATTCCCGGTGAGGATGTTGGCGATTCGGAGCGAGAGCAGGTCCATGCCGCCGCTCGTTAAAACACCGTACTTCTGATAGCCTATTCTCCCTTTATCTTGAATGGTGGTGAACATTCCTGGCTTGATGACATGAATACTCAACGATCTTCCTCCTTCATGCTGAAAAATTCCTTTTCAGACAGTTGAACAAATCGAACCTCGTCCCCTGCCTTTAGTAGACTAGGTCTCTCAGCATTCGGCCGAAATAAGGACAAAGGGGTTTGTCCAATGAGCTGCCAGCCTCCGGGTGTAGATATCGGATAAACCCCTGTCTGCTTCCCCGCAATACCCACAGACCCTTTCGGAATCGACATTCTTGGTGTTTCTCTACGCGGAGCTGCAATTTTTTCAGAAAGTCCGCCTAAAAACGGGAACCCAGGAGCAAACCCAATCATATAGACAAGATACGTCCCGGATGTGTGAATGCGTACAACTTCTTCAGGCGTCAAACCATTGATACGGGCGACTTCTTCTAAGTCAGGACCGAGCTCTCCTCCATAACATACAGGAATGTCGACGATCCGGCGCTTTGCCTGATTCCCCTCCTGCCAGTTGTCTTCAAGGAGGTTTTCAATATAGTCTTTGACCCATTCATACGGAGAGATTGCACGTTGCTTAAGCTGAGCAGATTGATACACCTTGTAGGGCTCATAAAAGACGGTCACGTTTGTAAAGGCTTGAACAGCTTCCACATATCCGTCAAATGGATGCTGTTCAATACATGAAAACAGCTGCTTCACACGCTCATGAATGTCTTCACTTATGTCAGTCCCGGCTTGGATGACAATGGCTGCGTCTCCTAGCGGGTGGAACGTGATCGTATCTTTTATCGTTGAAAATGTCACTTTTATGACACCTCTCTTTCTACAGGACACCGAGCTTTTGATCTCTTACATCTGTGATAAACATATGACCGGGTGCATGGGTAATCGCAATGTCTGGCTTAGTGTGCATGACAATGGCTTGCGGCGTCACACCACATGCCCAAAACACCGGAACTTCCCCTTCTTTGATCACAGATGGTTCTCCAAAGTCTGGTTGATCTACATGTTCAATGCCAATCACAGCTGGATCACCTATATGGATAGGGCCGCCATGTACCGATGGGAATCTAGACGTCACCTGAACACTTCTTGTGACTTGATGCGCTGGGATCGGCCTCATACTGACAACCATCGGACCATGGAATACACCTGCCCTTTCACATGGAATGTTCGTTTGATACATTGGGACATTATGTCCATTTTCAATATGGCGGACAGGAATGTCATTCAGCATGAGTGCATGCTCAAACGTAAAGCTGCATCCGATGAGAAAGGCGACCATATCATCCTCCCAATAGGAAGAAATATCTGTTATCTCTTCTTGAAGAACCCCTTTTTTGTAAACACGGTATTTAGGGAAATCCGTTCGAATATCGGCATCAGGTGCTGAACGCCTTGGCACTGGATCACCTGGGTCGAGCACATCAAGCAAAGGACACGAAGCTGGATTCCTCTGACAAAATAAAAGAAAATCGAAGGCCAGCTCTTTTTTGACGATCATTAAGTTGGCTTGCGCAAATCCCTCAGCAAAGCCAGCCGTTGGTCCTGTGATCTTCTGCTTACGAATCAATTCCCTTATTTGTGACGGCTTATAGGTTTGATATGCTTTCATGTGATCAGCTCCATAGTTTTGGAATTTCATTCATGATGGTATATCCGCCCATGATTGCCATGATGACAACAACAAACGCACCTGTTGCGGTCAAAAAGAATGGATGGCGATAATCACCGACAATTTCTTTTTTATAAGCAGCAATCAGCAATGTTCCGAGTGCAAGCGGCAAGATCAATGCATTGATGGCCCCAACCAAAATCAATATGTTCACAGGTCTTCCAATCGTTATAAAACAAATGGTCGAGAGCGCAATGAATCCAACGATAATGCCTCGTTGATTTTTCTCGATTTTTGGTGAGAAGGTTTTAAAGAAGGAAACGGAGGTGTATGCTGCTCCAATGACTGAGGTAATGGCAGCAGCCCACATAATAATCCCGAACATTTTATATCCAACATTTCCAGATGCTAATTGAAAAACAGACGCAGGCGGGTTCGACGGATCAATCTGTAAGCCTTTTGAGACAACTCCTAGAACGGCTAAAAATAAAGCCACACGCATCACGGATGTGATCAAAATACCGAAAATGGAACTTTTCGTCACTTGCGGCAATGCTTCCTTCCCCTTAATGCCAGCATCCAGCAGACGATGACCACCAGCAAAAACGATATAACCTCCGACCGTTCCGCCGACAAGTGTGACAATCGATAACATGTCAATTTTCTCTGGCACGAAAGTTCTCATAACCGCTTCTCCAACTGGCGGTGCTGTAGAAATAGCCACATACAGCATCAGACCAATCATGACAAAACCAGCGATTTGCGTGAATCGGTCCATCGCTTTTCCTGCCTCTTTAATGACAAAAATGAGAATGGCAATGACTGCACTGACCCCAGCCCCTATGCGGGGATCGACGCCGAATATGACCTGAAAACCGAGACCCGCACCAGCGATATTTCCAATATTAAAGGCAAGACCCCCAATGACAATCAAACAGGCTAACACATATCCAAGACCCGGCAGAACCATATTGGCAATGTCCTGTCCTCTTTTTTCCGAGACGGCAATGATACGCCATACATTTGTTTGCGCAAAAATGTCTAGCAAAATGGAAATCAAGATGACAAACCCAAAGCTAGCTGCGAGCTGCTGTGTGAACACCGTTGTTTGTGTTAAAAATCCCGGTCCAATGGCTGACGTTGCCATTAAAAAGGCTGCGCCCATCAGCATAGAACGGTTCCCTTTTGGAGCTTTCATCTGTTTGGCTTTCTCTCTTTTCATGCTGTTTCCCCCTTTGATGACGATTTATCGAAAGGCCTTGAGTTGAATAGTGGCTTCTTTTAGCTTCGCTGTAATGGTTTTTGCAAATTGAAGCGCGTGACTGCCATCCCCGTGGATGCATACCGTATCTGCTTTGAGCTGAACATCTTCCCCTTGCACTGTCTTCACTTTTCCCTCTCTTACCATACGGATGACCTGCTGAACCGCCCTTTCATCCTCTTCAATAAGTGCATGAGGTTCACGGCGGGATGTCAGTGTCCCGTCTGGTTGATACGTGCGATCAGAAAAAACTTCATGTGCCACTTGAAGACCGATTCTTTCCCCTGCTGACGCAAGTTCACTGCCTGACAGCGCAAATAACACAAGGTTAGGATCAATATCATACACAGCCTTCGCGATTGATTCAGATAATTCAGTATTTTTAGCCGCCATGTTGTAAAGGGCGCCATGTGGTTTGACGTGCTGCATCATGCCGCCTTCTGCTTTTAGAAAAGCTGATAGTGCACCAATTTGATAGATCACAAGATCATAGGCTTCCTCTGCTGAGATAGCGATTGAACGTCTGCCAAAACCGACTAAATCTTGCAGACCTGGATGTGCACCAATTTGAACCCCTTTATCCAGTGCCATTTTAACCGTCTTTCTCATCACAGTTGGATCTCCCGCATGAAAACCGCATGCAATATTGGCTGAGGTAACATATTCAAGAATTTGTTCATCTGAACCGATGGTGTATTGACCAAAACTTTCTCCCAAATCACAGTTAATATCCACTTGATACATAGGACCCCTCCTTGTCGTTCCGAATTGCGGAATAGAAAGTCCGAATATTCGAATTTATATTGATTATACCAACTTTGGATAGACTGCACATGAAATTGTCAGAAAATATAACAATAGAACTAGGAGATTGTGTCTCTTTCATACTTTCGGTCTCATTCCAAAAAGGTTATTCTATCAACCTTTTTGAACATTAAAAAAAGAACAAACATTCGTAAATAAATGCAGACAAAAGCATTCATTTGGGGGAGTATTGGGGGAGTTTTTTAATAATTGACAGACGTAAAAGGAGCACAATGAACATAAACAATATAAGATCATTCTTTTATAAGACATCAAAATACCTGGGTGACGTCAATGCCGTTCAAAAGGGTACTATCGGAAAACGTATCATGCGACGTGCTGCGGGTAAAACAACCGGCAAGCTAATGAAAAAGATATTCAAATAAAATAGTTCACGGTAGTGATTTCATGAATGATCTTGAGAGGGAGCTATACAGGATCATATATAATATGATCAGGAAAAGACGAACAGTCCATTAGAAAAGCCGTTAGAAACCTTATGTCTAGAAATGAACTGGCGTGGGATAAGGAGAAGCAGGAATGGAGTTTCAAATAAAAAAAGAAGCCCCGAAAAGGGCTTTTTTAATTAAGCAAAATAACCGATACTTGTTGTATGTCCCCGTTGGGCTTCATTATGGATATCGTTAGATGAAACATAACTAAAAGCACCTAACACACTGACAATAATTAATACGGCTGCTACTGACTTAAATTTCATAAAGACAATCCCCTCTCTTAATTTGGAGTTGGAAATAAAGAATCTTCTCATAAAATTCGTTTGCACGCTCTTTATCTCCTGCCTTATTATAATGCTTCGCCGCATCTTTCGATAAATCTTCAAGATTCGCATAAAGAAATTTTGACTCCAAATAAGCCATTGCTTCTTTTAAACGACTAACATTGTTTTCTAAATACAATGATCTCAATAGAGTGAATGTATTTAAAAATATGTCATCTTTCAATTTTCCAGCCAATTCTATTCCCTCGTTTAAAGCGTATAACCCTAAATCATTTTGATCAGTTTTAAAATATGACTTTGTCAACATAACCATCGGATCAAGAATTTTATTTAAATGTTCGTATCCTTGTTCTTTAAATGAATGGATTGATTCGTTAAAGTATTTGATAGCCATTAGTAGTTCATCATTGTGGAAATAACTTAATCCTATATTATAAAGCGCCGATCCTTTTAATCTTTTTGTTGAGTTGTCAGAAGCTTTTTTTAGTGCGTATTCAAAATGAGGCATTGCTTTTTCGGGGCAACCCATATCAATATAATTTAATCCAATAACAAAAGAACACTGTATCTGCCTAACAGTATAAGTGTTTTTTTCTTTGTAACAATCTATTGCTTGGGCTATATGGTGCATAGACATGTGGTTTTGTTTCATGTGGTAATAGATTTCCGCTATCTTGAAATTAAACTCGGCACGTTCAATATCATCACTTACAAGAGATAGCTTTTTTTCTGCTCGTTTGTAGAAGGTAATAGCGTTGAGGTATTCATAGTTTTCAAATTCGTACATGCCGTAGAAAAAGTTAAAATAATAATCTAGCAAGCCTGTGAATTTCTCTTGATCCTTTTTTATTTTCATTGCTAACTCTCTAAAGTTGGCGCGCTCTTTCCCATTTTCCAATGGGTTCAAATAATCCAACATTAATTTATGTCGGAACTCCATGAGTGAGAAATACAATAATAAATCTTGATTTTCTTCCATATCATCGAGCAAAGATTTTATTTCTTCTTTATATGCTTCGGCGTCCGGTACGTTAAATCTTTGAATATGATAATACCATTCATTGATTTTCAAACCGACATGAGAAGATAGAACTATCTCCATAAGACCCTACCCCTTCCTTGCTATTCCCTATAATGACATATATTATCATTTTCCGAATAATTCACACCGAAAACAAACCGCAATTTATGTCTACATATGAAAATGAAAAAAAGTGGAATCATGGTTAACTTGAAGGGGAATTGTCTAAATTAAGGGAATTTTAAGGTAACTCACCTTGTTTTGAATTCCTTTTATATGTACATTTGTAATTAAATATAATGGAATTAGATGGTAAACGAGCAGCTCTATGACCACTTTTCGGGCATTTCCTCTAAAAAATTTAGCAGCTTGGGCTCATGAATTTCTGATATTGCAAATTGAATAAAATCTATATCATCAGTGTCGGGGAAATTAAATAACTGGATACTATAATTTGATGTGTTTTCACCAAGTAAACTGGCTATTTTTAAAGCAATATCGACATTTTTATAATCAACTCGGAAAATAATTTTCCCCCCGGAAGTGTGGAAGTCTTGAATTGCATTTTCAGTTTTTTCAGGGTTTACCATTAAGTCTAGAAAAGTCTTCAATTTATTCGCATGTTTAATCATCTTTGTTTATTACCTCCTAGATTTTCTATGAATTATAACTCAAAAATAATTTGTAAGGAAGTGTAAATAGTGGTTAAAAAAATGATTAGCCTTGCTTTAGTTTCTGTTCTAGCTTTAACTGTTTTTTCGAGTTCCGTTTCAGCAAGTGAGTCAGAAGTCGTTTTTGGTGGGAAATATGATTCTGTTATAAAAACATTGCCTAACACCTCAATAAGCGAACTTGCTTTACAAAAGAAAGCCGGGGAAGTTTCCACTAACACAACACAATGGGGACCGGGTGGAACGGCTTCATTAAGTGTAACTGGCGATCGTAGGCATATTTATTGGAGTGTTAAGCCAGCCGCAAAAGGTCCGTGGGTTTTTCATGGAAAATTAAAGTTAAGATATAAAAGTGGTTTTAAAAGAGATGTTCCTATTAGAGGCTTTGGCGTTTCCGGGGTTGGTTTTTCAAGTGTTGTAGATATTAATAAAAACAAAGGTGGAAAGGTTTTTCTATCAGGAAGTGCAGAAGATTCCTTTGGGGATAGATTCCCTGTATTACCTGGTTTCTTTGTAAGTTTTTAATAAGGTTTTCTATCACGTAAAAGAAGACAAAGGGCTAAAATCAAGTTCGTTTTAGCCCTTTGTCAACAATCTGTTTTTCTACTCATTTATTTAGACAGCACCCAATGTTGGATGGCTTTTGCTACCCCGTGCTCTGTATTAGGAGCCGTAATCCAATCAGCCGCTTCTTTCACAACTTCTTGTGCATTGCCCATTGCAATGCCTAATCCGGCTTCTTGAATCATCGCCATATCATTCAGACTGTCGCCAAGTGACATGACGTTGTCCATTGTGCAGCCAATGCGTTCTGCTACTTTTGCAAGAGCTGCTGCTTTGTTAATGCCTGCTGCATTGACTTCAATATTGGTTGGACTGGAATTCGTGATTTCTAGCTGTCCATTTGTTTTCAATGTATGGAGGACTTCCTCACGAACAGCATCGTCATGAATATCAAAACCAAATTTCAACCATTCGTGGTCATGAATGCGTTCTGGGAATTCTCCTCTCCACACTTTATCCACAGTAGATGCCCAGTAATCGGTTTCGTATCTGTTTTTTAGATCCCACATCATCTGAACGTGATCGGGATGCAGCAGTTCCCGTTCGATCAACTGGAAGTTTGAATCCCAAATTTCACTTCCGTTCGCTGTGACAAGATAAGAAGAGAGTTTCAACGGCTCGACCAGCTCTTTGCATGTCATCAGCGTACGTCCTGTACTAATCACCACATGGACCCCTTTGGCTTCTGCTTCTTTAATGGCTTGTTTATTTTCCTCAGGAATGACGTGCTCACTGTTTAACAGCGTGCCATCCATATCAATGGCAATCAATCGGATGTCTTTCTTATCAGCTTGTGTTGACAAATTGAGTACCCCACTTTGTATCATTTTTTGAATCTATCTTTATTTTAATATAAAGATGAAGATGGCACAAAGGGACGAGTTTGATCCCAAAGAAAAAAGACCTTGTGACAGGTCTTTTTTCTTCTTCTTAACGTTCACATGCGATGCCGTCTTTATCACGGTCAAGGTGTTTATTTTTTAAGTAAAGTGCTTTTGATACATAAGGCTTGTACTTCGTTTTTCCACCTTTGTTTTTCGTATTTTTGCTTTTTGCCACGCCGCCTTTATACACTTTGTTGAGTGCTTTGCAGTTTTTGTACTTGACTGTCTTTGCTGCATCCGCTGTGTGAGTGTCAACTTGTGTAAAGCTAAGTAAAAGACCGAAAGATATGACAGCCACCATGATTTTTTTCAACATGTAAGTTCCCCCCTATTTTTTCTCATTTTACATTTTTATCATATGTCACCACATTTTGTTTTTCAAGACGAATGAGGTAGTAATATTGGTTTTTTTGGAATTAAATGAATCTTATTGCCTATGTGGTAAAATGAGTGGGAAACCTTTCCGGTTTTGACACGTATATGAAGAGAGGAGCTTTCCACATGAAAATGAAATATACCATTCTATATGTAAACGATGTTGAAGCAAGTATTCAGTTCTACCATCATATCCTCGGTTTCCCGATTAAATTGAGAGTTGAATCCTATGTTGAGTTTGATACAGGAGAAGTGACCTTATCGATTAATTCACGCCAAGATGTGAAAGAGGCACTTGGTCTGCCTGTTCCAAAGGCAGTTAGCTCGTCACAAACGTTTGAGATTGGCTTTGTTGTGGATGATGTGAATGAAACAATTGCGTCCTTGAAGGAAAAAGGAGTACCTGTCATCAAGGAACCTGCCAAGAAGCCGTGGGGACAAACGGTCAGTTATGTGTCTGATCCTGATGGACATTTCATTGAAATATGTGATGCGGTCTCCTAATAGCTGTTCAAAGGAGTGAAAAGATGAAGAAGAAACATGCTTTTTTTGCTGGTGTTTGCTCCATGCTGGTGATTTGCAGTGCGGCGCTCATATTACAGCACCATGAATGGATTGGATTCGTCAGTGGTGGAATCTCTATTATTGCGTTCGTTGCATCTGGATTTCTTATGGGTGCATGGACCAACGGGGAAGAGGCACGAGCGGCCTATCACTCTGAAACAAAAGAACACCGGATGTTTCGTCTTGATACGGCTTTTCTTTTCATCATCTTTGCCCTTCCGCATATGGGTGCAGCACTGTTATATGTTTTTATGTAAATAGTTAATTTGGTTCAAAGGAGTAATTAACATGGCTGTTTTTGTCTTATTCGTTGTATTTGGTTTCCCTATGATCTCTGTGCTGATTGGTATTTTCGGCACATTGTTTTTAAAGAACATTTGGTTTCCTACCTTGATTGTGCTGGTTGCGAGTGTGATTCTGATGTTCACCTCTATTGGTGGAAATGAATCTTTTCTCATTTGGGTCATCGTCTACACAGTCTGTGCATTTCTCGGTGCATTCATTACAAAGCGATTCCAAGCTGTTTCATAAATACTCATCAAAAAAAAGAACAGTTTGCACTGTTCTTTTTTTGATTAAATATCGGCACACCATAGCTCTATTTCGATTTTCAGCTCTGGCCACCCTAATGCAGTCACATAGGCAACGGTCATTGATGGATATGCCGTTTTGAAGATTGCATTCCACTGTGGATATAGATGATCCCAATCAATTTCTTCTGTTGCCCAAATATTGACTTTGATGACGTGTTCTTCATTCAACCCTTCTGATGCAAGGATTCTCTTTATATTTTCAAACGTATTGGTGACTTGGTCGTTTAAGCTTGATGGGATCTGTCCATCCGCTCCTGTCCCTACTTGACCTGATGTCACAAATAACCCCGCACCCTTTGGCACCCTTGTGATATGACTGTAGTTGCCAACGGGTTTCGGCATACTTTCTGGGTTTTTTCTCGTGATTTTTTCCATGTAAATCCCTCACTCACTATGATTTTTCTGCGTGTTTTTCTTCCTGTAGACAGACTTCACCAATTTTTGTCTATCCTAAAAGAAAACAGCAGTGGAGTATCCGTAGCCACAAGGTAAGAACATCAATATTTTCTTTTTCATGGACGAAACACTCCTTTTTGATTGCGTGAGCAAGGTTTAGATTCATTTCATCCTACCTGATAAATGAACCACAGTCAAAAATAAACGATAACGTGTAATATCTTGATTCTTATTGCCTATTATCTAAAATCGTTCTTTTCTTGTTCATGGTTTGTTCAAATTTCTTCTATATAGTAGATCGTAATAGGAGGTAGGATACATCATGGCAAAAATAAATAAGAAAATGATTAGTCTTTGCACCGCAGCTATCAGCAGCTTATACATCACTGGTTATGCAACTACCCATCACGCACAAGCCGTTCAGACAGCACAATCAAATACACAAGCAGACGCTTCTTCAAATCATACATCTCTCACATCAGATACTACCGCCACTCAAACAGAAGATACCACTTCAGAAACTGAACTCACGGATGGTACTTTCTCTGGTACTGGATCAAATGAGATTGGCTCTATTAGTGTATCTGTTACCATCAAACAAGGAAATATCACTTCTGTCGAGATTACGAGTGATAACACTAGATACGGACAAAGCTCCATTTCATCATTACCCAATGAAGTGGTCATCAGACAAAGTGCTGATGTAGATACGGTGAGCGGCGCAACATTAAGTACTCAGGATTTTGAAACAGCCGTTGCTCAGGCTTTAGAGCAGGCAAAGGCATAGAGAGGAGACACCAAGATGAAATGGTTAGGACAACAAAAACTCATTACTTTTCAAAAATCCATGCTGGCTATGGGAACTGTTATCAATATTCAAGTGGTTGCCTATGAAGAAGATCGACGGGCTGTTTTAGAGGACATCAACCGTGCCTTTTCCATTTTTTACGATATCGAGCATCGTTTTAGCCGTTTCCGCTCTGATTCTGAAGTCATGAAGTTAGCCAATCTTTCAAAGCAAGAGGTATTAGTCAGTGAAATGCTTTTCGATTTAACAGCCTATGCGCTAGAGTTAGCCGAGTTAACAAATGGCAAGTATGATCCAACCATCGGAAAAATCATGGAACAAAAAGGATTCGATCGTTTATATACGACAGGACAAACTTTTTCATCACATGACGTACCACATACAGCTGTTCATTACCGTGACGTCCAGTTAAACGAGAAGAATCGGACAATTTATTTGAACAAACCGCTGATTTTGGATTTCGGTTCTATTGCAAAGGGATTTGCGTGCGATCTTGCCGCAAAAGAGCTTGAAGCATGGGAAGGCTTTATGATGAATGCTGGTGGGGATGTGTTGGTATCTGGATTTAACGAACAACAAGAAGAGTGGACAATCGGGATTCGGCATCCCATTCACAAACAGACCAACATCTCGGTCATTCAAACGACTAATTGTGCGATTTGTACATCTGGAAGCTATGAACGGATCAGTCGTTATGATCCTCATACGCACCATTTGATACACCCTCAAACGAAACAGTCTGAACAAAGTTTGTTAAGCTGTACCGTCATTGCACCACTCGGTATGCTCGCCGATAGTCTATCCACAGCTGCTTTTTTATTAGGTAGAGAAGGAGGTTATTCTTTTTTAGCCGAACATGAAATACCTGCCGTGATGGTAGATCAAACCGCTGATATGATCGTAACACCGGAGATGAAGGAGGTTCACTCATGGAATCACAACCAGCACCTATCACAAACCAAACATTTTTGAAACCATCACCCTCACTAAAAGCCTACATTCGGACACCAAAACGGTATGTCATTGCCATTCTTTTGGTTCTTTTAGCCGCCGGGAGTCTGCACGCTGGTTTTCTTAGTGGTCTCGCTACAGTTGCTACCAGCATCGGGACAGCACTAATTCTTGACTCTTTCATCTCAAGAGTGATTTGGAAAAACAATAAACACACATTCCCTGATGGAGCTCTTCTCACAGGGCTGATTATTGGCATTGTTCTAAGTCCAGCTACTTCTTTTGCTGTTTCTGTTTTCACAGCCGTAGCAGCCATTTTATCTAAGCATGTCATCACTTATCAAAAGAAACCGATTTTGAATCCAGCTGCGTTTGGTTTATGGCTCTCAGTCATTTTATTTTCTTCCAATCAAAGCTGGTGGGGCGGTATGTCTCTTCTACCTTGGTGGACCCTATTCCTTGTGGTGGTCGGCGGTTATTTGGTGACCAGCCGCGTACAAAAATTCCCGCAAGTTTTCGCCTTTCTAGCAGCATACGGCCTGATCCACCTCATATTGGGATTCATTGGCTTAACGGATGCTTCATCTGCTTTTATTACGCCCTACTTGAATGCTGTCTTGTTTCTTGCGTTCTTTATGTTGACTGATCCACCTACTTCACCAGCAAAGAATCGTGATCAAATCATCTTTGGTATCCTCTGTGCTGTCGTTTCGTGTGTGGACTTCTATTTATTTAACAGCTTATCTTACTTACTCACAGGGCTTTTATGTGCCAATGCTTGGAAAGCCTATCGAACGTACCAAACAAATCAAAAGCGACGGGCAACACGGACGAAAGTCGTCTAAATAAAAAAACGGACATCGACTTCTCGACGTCCGTTTGACCATACATTATAAACGATAACGTGCAATATCTTGATTCAATCGCATGCTTAGCTCATTGAGCCTTTCTGCTGCCTTCGCCACATTGGAGATGGCGGTGACTTGTTCGTCTGTAGATGCAGTGATTTCTTCAATCGCTGCGGCATTTTCTTGAGAAATATGGGCTGCACCATGCATCGCTTTTGTGATGAGGTCGTTTTGTTCTAGTAATGTGTTCAGCTCTTTTGCCATCGCATTTGTTTCAACGATGGTTTGTGAAATCGATGTAGAGATGGAATTGAATTCTTGTTCTGTTGCGTGAACCGCTTCATCAAGCTCGGCAAAACGATCCATTGTTTTGGACATCATGCCAGCTGTAGCCGTCGTTTCTTCTTTAATGCCTTGAATCATCTGCTGGATTTGAACAGCTGATTGCTTTGTCTGTTCAGCTAAATTCCGCACTTCACTCGCCACAACCGAGAATCCTTTGCCATGCTCTCCTGCACGAGCTGCTTCAATGCTCGCATTCAGGGCCAGTAAGTTCGTTTCATTTGAAATGCTTTCAATGGTATCTGTGATTTGAGAAATATCTTGTACTTTTGTACTTAACTGCTCAATCCCTGATCGAATGCCTTGAGATGCCTGAATGGATTGTTCATTTGATTGTTTTAATTGCTGGACAATTTGCTGACCCTGCTGGGAAGATTGGTTCGACTGGTCTGAAATTCGTTTGATCTGGTCGCTTTGTTCTTTGACGTTTTCAATGGATTGATTGAACTGAGTCATTTGTTGATTGGCTACCTCAAGGTCTGATGCTTGATGAAGGGTCCCAGTTGAGATATCTCCAATCGCTCGGCCAATTTCTTCACTGCTAGCGGATGTTTCTTCAGAGATGGCGGATAGATCTGTCGCAGATTCGACGAGCTGGCTGCTCGTTTCCTGCAAACCGCTCACAAGTGCTCTAAGCTCTCCTGACATATGATTAAAGCCTTTTGCTAGCTGTCCAATTTCATCCGAGGTTTCTTTTAAGCTGGTGCGTTCAATATTGCCCGCCGCAATTTCTTTTGAAGCAGCCGTAACTTGCTTGAGCAGTCTCACTTTTCCTCGGGCTGCCAAATAAAAGACACCCATACTTAAAAGAGCGACACCTGCTGTAATGAGAATAATATAGAGCTTCATCTGCTCTAGTTCTTTATAAAATTCATCCTGAAATACGGCGATCCCTATACTCCAATTCCACGGTGTAAACTGGTTCATATAAGCGAGTTTTTGCTTTTCTTCCCCCGTGGCATCGTCTTTATCCATATAGGTGATATAGTGTGCATCCTCGCCTTTTGCTGTGGCTCCAGCGACCATTTTTTGACGATTTGTCGTGTTATCTGGGATGACGCCGATGTCGTTAATCGGATGAACCTGTGATGAATAATCGGCTCCATATGCGACAAGGTAGCCTTTATTTTTATAGATGAAATCTGATTTTTGAAATTGATACCCTTTGCCGTTGTCATTTTTAGGCCCGCTCAAGTAAATACGGGCTTGTTCCTGCGCCTGTTCAAGCGTCAGTTCTTTGTTCTCCACACGGTCGTTCAATTGTTCAAGAGTGGCCATCGCTCCATTTACGATGTGTTTTAAATCTGCTTTCCCTGCATCAATTAAGACATTTTTCGCTAAAAAATACCCCGTTGTTCCTACAAGTCCGCCTGTTAAAATTGTAATAACGATAATGGCTGACATCAATTGAAAAAAGACACTTCTTGAAGCAAACGCTTTCTTTTTCATGTTCTAATTCCCCCTTACTACATATATCGTCATGCAGGGGAAAGTATTAAAAAAGTCATAGAAAAAATCCCTTTCACGTTAGAAAGGGATCTCAGATTGTTGACAAAGGGCTAAAATGAACTTGATTTTAGCCCTTTGTCTTCTTTTCAGCGTGATAGAAAACCTTTGCAGTCTAGGAAGGACGAGTATCGGAGCGGAGCGAATGAGAGATTCGTGAGCACCGACACACAGGACTGACACCGAATGCGGGGGTTTGTCTATACGCTGAAAATCCCTTTCACGTTAGAAAGGGATTTTTTGATTATCGCTCGGTTTCTTTGAGGATGGCTTGATAGAGATCGTCTTCAGGTTTGAGTCCACATACCTCTTGAAGCACACCTTCAATGCCTTTTTCTTTCCTTAATGCCTGCAAGCGAACCGCTTCTTCGTCTTCTGCAAAGTCGTAAGCCAAAGCAGCAGCGATCCCTTTGATTAAGTACACTGGCTGCTTGATCTTTTTCGCTGGACCGATTAAACGGTCATCTGCTCCCAGCTTTCTAAGAGGAGAGCGTGCGACACGAGTCACTTCATCGGAGATAAAAGCATTTTCAAATCGTTTGATGATTTTTTGAATGTACGCATCATGTTCTTCTTTTTGGAAGCCATACGCGTCAATTAAATAACTGCCCGTTTCATGAAGGGCACCTTCGACAACTTGACGAATGTCTGGTGTATCAACAGCTTCTTTAATGGTTTTTACGCCTTGCTGATACCCGACATAAGCCGCTAGTGCATGTCCTGTATTGACGGTGAAAAGCTTCCGTTCAATATACGGCGTCAAATCTTGGACAAAGGTCGCTCCGTCAATTTGCGGAACATCTCCAATAAAGCCCGTCTCATCAATAACCCACTCGAAAAATGGTTCAACCGACACTTTGAGAATGTCCTCATGGTGCTGAATCGGAACAATGCGGTCAACCGCAGCGTTTGGAAAGCCAACGGTTTGTGATATCGCTGCTTGCTCATCTACTGTTAAATGAGAGAACACCGCTTCTTTTAAATGAGCACTTCCCCCAATCATATTTTCACATGCCACGATGTTGATGATATGGTCTGGCTTTTTTTGTTTTAATCCTTCAGCAATCGATGAGGCAATGATCTTCAATACGGCTGGTCCAACAGCTGTTGTAATCAAATTGGCTGTGGCAACGGCCTCTGTTAATGCTGCTGGATTTTGCGAAGAATTGATCGCTGATACTGGCCCGACTACTTCTTGCTTCTGCCCTGGTGCTGCGAGTTCAACCGTGTATTCTCCTCTTTCATTCAGCTCATTGATGACCGCTTCATTCACATCGGTAAAGACAAGTTCAAAGCCTGATGTCTTTAACAAAGATCCGATAAACCCTCTGCCAATATTCCCTGCTCCAAAATGAAGTGCCTTCATGTTAGTTCACCTCGTTAAAGATGGCGATCAGTTCATCCTGATCCTTTGCATGAATGATCCGTTCTACATTTTCTTCTTCTGAACAGACAATCGCAATTTGAGACAGAATATCAAGATGCTCGTTGTTTTTCCCAGCGATCCCAAAGACGACTTTCGCCACATTTCCTTCACCATATTCAACACCATCTGGAATTTGGATAATCGAAATCCCTGAATGAAGGACAGCCGCTTTCGCATCCTCTGTTCCATGAGGGATTGCAATGCCGTTCCCCATAAATGTAGAAGAGATCTCTTCTCTTTCAAACATTTTGTCGACATAATCACTTGTGACATAGCCGTTTGCTACGAGGACTTCGCCTGCTTTTTTGATGGCTTCTTCTTTAGAACCTGCTTGTTCGTTTAGAAAAATATTGTCTTTAGAAAGTACTTGTTTCATACATGATCACACACCTTTTTTAGAATAAAAATCAGGAAAACAACCAAAACGGGGAGTTCAATTAGGAAAAATTGGACTCAACCCGTTTCGTCATGTTATTTTTTCAATTTCTCAATCAGCTCATCATATTTCGGGCTGTTTAAGAAATTATCCACTGAGATATGCACAGCGCCTGGCAGCTTTGCCTTTGCTCTGTCTGTTAAATCTTTATGAGTAAAGACCACATCCGCATCGTCTGGGATGTTGCTGATAGATGTGTTTGTCACATCGATATCAAGCTCTGCCTTTTTCACTTTGTTTTTCAGAATGGACGCACCCATTGCACTTGAACCCATCCCTGCATCGCAGGCAAAGATGATTTTATTCACGTCATCTGGATTGACGTCACTTGGAGGTGCTGCTTGCTCGTTTGCTTCAGCGTTTTCATTTTGTGCTGTAAGAGCAGCGGCCGCTGCACTTTTCTTGCCTTTCATGTCTTGCATCTTTTCTGTTGCTGCTGTCAAGTCTTCGTCAACTTCTTTAGACGCTTTCAAAATGACAGATGCAACAAGGAACGATACGATGGCTGCTACTACAACCCCTGCTAAAACGGCAAGATGACCGCCTTTTGGAGACATCAGCATAAGCGCAATAATACTTCCTGGTGACGGCACAGCTTTTAATCCTGCATTTAATAATGTGAACGTCAGGACACCACTTGCTCCCCCTGCAATGACAGCCAAAATAAGTTTTGGTTTCATTAAGATGTACGGGAAGTAAATTTCATGGATTCCTCCTAAGAACTGAATCACAATGGCACCTGGTGCAGACTGTTTCGCATTTCCTCTTCCAAAGAACATATACGCAAGAAGAACACCTAAACCTGGCCCTGGGTTTGTTTCAAGCAAGAACAGAACAGACTGCCCTGTCTTCGCTGCTTGCTCCACCCCTAACGGACCTAAAATACCTTGGTTAATCGCATTGTTTAAGAACAATACTTTTGCAGGTTCAATGAAGATACTTGCCAGCGGTAGTAAATGAGCATTGACAATGATATCTACACCTGCCGCAAGGGCTTTATTCAGACCTAGTACCACTGGGCCGATGGCATAGAATGCAATGGCAACGAGAATGGCACCGAGGATACCTGCCGTAAAGTTATTCACAAGCATTTCAAAGCCAGATTTGATTCGGTCTTTGAACAGCTGGTCAATTTTTTTTATGAGATAACCGCCAAGCGGTCCCATGATCATGGCACCTAAAAACATTGGAATGTCTGAGCCAACAATGACGCCAATCGTAGCCGTAGCACCGAGCACTCCGCCTCGATGGTCATAGACGAGTTTACCGCCTGTGTAACCAATTAAGAGCGGTAGTAAGTAGTTAATCATCGGTCCAACGAGTGTAGCTAACTGTTCATTCGGAAGATAACCACTTGGAATGAACAAAGCTGTAATGAGTCCCCATGCAATAAATGCACCAATATTCGGCATAATCATGCCGCTTAAATAGCTTCCAAAGCGCTGTACTTTCACGCGGAATCCGCTTTTTTCCTGCATCTGTGAAAACCCCTTTCTTCTCTCCCTTTATTTCGGGCTTTATAGGTCAAAAGATATAAGAACGAGAGTCAGTGAAGCCCTTATACCTATCGTAAAACGCTTTCACTTCCCCTTCAATTGAAACTAAATGTCACTTTGTCACTTAGTGTGTGACAAAATTGAAAAATAATGTGACATCTCTCGGCATACCATAGATGATAGCGGGGTAAAAGTTGAATCTACTGTTGTTTTGGCGCAAAATTCATTGGAATTTCACAACTTTCAAATGGTCACTTCTTGTTTCCTCTACTTAAATCGAATAGGCTTATATTGATCAAACATTCAAGAAACGTCTGCGCAGACAAGACATGACACAGAAAAAGTGAACCATCTTGCTATTTGTTTCGTTTACCTTTTAGAGTGGGCGGTACAATAGAAAGAGCGGTTTTTTCTGTGACTCACAGTTTACTGCCGCTTTCTTTCTTATACATGAGACATTTTCATAGGTAGAAAGGCGGTTATTCACATTGTTGAAATATCGTAAGTGGCTTCTGCTGCTTCTCTTCATGTTCTCATTTTTCATTCCAAAAGAAGCATTTGCTCATGCATATGTGGTGAGCTCAAATCCAGTAGCAAATGAAGAGCTGGATCAGCAGCCTCCTGCAGTCTCGATCACCTTTAGTGAAGGAATCGAAAGCGGATTTCATGCCATTAAGGTGTTCAATGCAAAAGGGGATCGTGTGGATCAAGGAGATACGGTCATCAAAGAGCAAAAGATCATGGAAGCAGCTTTAAAAAAGAATTTACCAAAAGGCATTTACACCATTCAGTGGAATGCAGTATCAGCCGATGGGCACTCTGTGTCTGGCATGATTCCGTTTAGTATCGGAAAAGCGGATGGAGGATTTGATCAATTAGATCAAGGACAATCAAGTGAATCCATTGATATGGCTTCAACCATTGACAAAGCCTTTCTGTATACGTCATTTAGCTTATTTCTTGGAACCATTTTATTTGGGCTTCTATGGTTTAAAGCGCCCATAACCGACGTTTTAGCTCGGCGAATGAAGCGACTCTTAACTGTTTCATTGATCATGATGGGCGGAGCACTCTTGTTCCAGCTGCCGATTCAAACTAAGTCAGCGGCAGACGTGTCCTTTTTAGGGGCATTTCAACCATCGCTTTTACAAGAAACCATTGCGTCGACTTCGGGTGGGAGTCTGTGGATGATGCTGATGGCGTCCTTTGTTCTTCTGATGATTTGGACGATTGTGGCGATGAAAAAAGGAATGTTCACTTCCTTTCGAGTATGGCTGTTCCCGCTGCTCATTTTCACTGTGCTCCTTTGGCTGAAAGCACAAATCGGTCATCCAGCCGCTACAGATAATAAAATACTGACAACGTCACTTGATTTCATTCATCTCGTTTCTGCATCTATTTGGGTCGGCGGCTTAACAGCCATTGTCCTTCTTTTGATGAAGAAACTGCCGAATGAAGATCAGCCGCTCATACGCAGCACCCTGACAGCTTTTCATCCGTGGGCACTGCTCTCAGTTGGACTGATTGTGTTTTCTGGGTTTGTGAATGCGATTTTTATTCTGCAATCATTTGATGCCCTTTTCCAATCAGCTTATGGACGCACCTTCTTAATCAAACTTGGTTTATTTATCATCATGGGTCTCCTTGGGCTCGTCCATTATTTGATGCTGAGATGGGAAAAGAAGCAGAAACGAAACGTATCTTTACGAGCAGAGTGGATCATTGGGATCGCTATTTTACTATTAACAGCCGTATTCACCAATATCCCAAGCCCTCCGCCGCCTGCACCAGAGCCATTCTTTGGAGCCAATCAGGTGGAGCATCGTGACCTTGTGTCTTTGAGCATTACCCCGAATGCTCCAGGTAAAAACACGTTCGAGGTGGCATTTACGAAGAAGGATGGACAAACGATCACAGACATTCAATCTGTGACAGCTAAGATCCACAAAGTCTCCTTGTTCGGTGATGAAACGCCAAACGAATTTCAGCTGAAACGATTAAAGAATGGACACTTCTCGGCTGAAAACCTCTTACTAAATGAAAAAGGCACTTGGAAAATTAACATTCATGCGTTAACTGGTTCTTTTGACAACATCGATACGACATTCATTAGAAGAAACTAAAAGGAGTTTATATGATATGAAAAAATACGTTAAAGCTTTATTACCAATGCTTCTCGCTTCATTTTTACTGGCGATTCCTGTAAGTGCACACGTGACAGTCAAACCTGATACATCTGCAACGAATGCTTGGGAAACCTATACGTTAAAAGTACCTTCTGAAAGCGACAGTCCGACAACAAAGGTTGTCATCACGATGCCTAAAGGCGTAGAATTCCAGCAATACGAGCCAGTGCCTGGCTGGAAAACAACAACTGAAGAGAAAAACGGAAAAGTCACAAGAGTCACTTGGGAAGCAACTGGCGATGGTGTTCTTGCTGGGCAGTTCCAGCAATTCGTGTTTGTCGCAAAAAACCCTGAAAAAGCCGGCGAAGCGGCATGGGATGCGTATCAATATTATAAGGATGGAACAGTAGTTGAATGGACTGGCGACAAGGACGCTGATAAGCCTCATTCGATCACAAATATTGTTGCGTCTAATACCGTAACGGATTCACATGGTCAAGAAAAACCAAAAGAAGAAAAGGCATCTGAAACAGCCGCTGCTTCTTCTTCACCACTTGTTCTTGGTCTGTCCATTGCAGCCTTAGTTGTGGCATTGATTGCACTTGGGCTTGCTTTTAGAAAGAAATAAACCTTACATGAGCGATCGTTTTTTCAAGCGGTCGCTTTTTATTTTCCCAACCTATCATTTCCAATATAGGATTGAATAGGATACTCGTGCATGCCATAATGAGACACATGACCACCTAGGAGGCTATGAGATGAACCATCTAATCATATTTGCTCATCCCCAGCAAAGCTTAAATCAAACCCTATTAGATCTTGTTGTAAGCACTCTTTTGAACAATGGTCATGATGTGACAGTTCGTGATGTGTATGCCATTGGCTTTCCGCCAGAGCTGACAACAGCAGAAAAGGCTGCCATGAAAAATGGGCATGTGCCGGTACCGGTTCAAAGAGAGCAGAAGCTGATTCAGCAAGCCGATGTCCTCACATTTATCTTTCCAATATGGTGGACAGGCTTGCCAGCGATGCTAAAGGGTTATGTGGAGCGCGTTTTTTCAGAGGGGTTTGCATATGAGATCAATGAAAACGGAGTGGTGAAAAATCTGCTTCGAGACAAAAAAGGGGTCATTATTAATACGCATGATGCACCGAGGACCTTTCTTGATTCAAATATGATCATCACCCCCAGCCATCACATGACGACAGATACAGCCGCCTTCGATCTGATCGGCGTTGAGCCAGTCGAACGGCTCTTGTTCAGCAGCATGGAACAAGCATCTGCAGACGACATCCACGAGATTCTCAAAGAAACAAAAGAAACGGTGGATCAACTTTTCCCACCGGCTGTTTAACATAAAAAAGACTGCCGAGACTTCTCGGACAGTCTTTTTCACATGTTATTCATCTAAACCAATTGACACATACTTCGTTTCTAAATAAGGTTCGATGCCTTCGATGCCGCCTTCACGGCCAATACCGCTCTCTTTCATACCGCCGAAAGGTGCCTGCACAGCGGATGGTCCCCCGTCATTCCAGCCAATAATCCCGTAATCTAGATTCTCAGATATATAGAGGCCATTGCGGTAATTCTCTGTAAAGAAATAAGCCGCAAGTCCAAAAGGTGTATCGTTCGCTAATTCAATGGCTTCATCTAAAGTGCTAAATGTCGTAATTGGTGCAACTGGACCAAACGTCTCTTCATGCATAATGTTCATTGAAGGGTCGACATGAGTTAGCACCGTCGGCTGAACAAAATAATACGACTTCTCCTCGTCAAAATGTGTATCGCCGCCGACAAGAACTTTCGCCCCTTTATCCACGGCATCTTGAATTTGGTCGACAATTTTATCGAAGCCTCGCTTATTGATAATCGGTCCGATGGACGTGCCTTCTTCAAACCCATTTCCTACTTTCAGCTTTTCTACTTCTTTGCTGAAGCTTTGCGCAAATGCTTCATGAATTTCTTCATGGACGATTAAGCGATTGGCACAAACACACGTCTGGCCTGCATTACGGAATTTAGATGCCACTGCTTGTTTCACAGCCAATTCAAGGTTGGCGTCCTTATCGACGATCAGCGGGGCATGACCGCCAAGTTCCATAGAAACGTGTTTAACCGTGCTCGCACTGTTTTTGATGAGATGTTTTCCAACTGGTGTTGAGCCAGTAAACGTGATCTTGCGGATCAATGGACTATCTGTGAAGATTTCCCCCACTTCTTTTCCATCTCCAATCACCCATTGCAAGGCATCCTCTGGAATTCCGGCTTCATGGCCTAATTTCACAAGTTCAATGGCCGTAAGCGGCGTGTCTTCAGCAGGTTTCACGATAAACGTACAGCCCGCCGCAAGCGCTGGTGCCGCCTTCCTTGTAATCATCGCCGCAGGGAAATTCCATGGTGTAATGGCGGCAACAGGACCGACTGGCTGTTTTGTGACAAATAGGCGTTTGTTTGTCGTATGAGATGGGATCGTTCTGCCGTAAATCCGCTTTGCTTCCTCTGCGTACCACTCAATATATCCAGCGG
Organism: Bacillus sp. FSL K6-2869; assembly: GCF_040869405.1. Classification (NCBI taxonomy): domain Bacteria; kingdom Bacillati; phylum Bacillota; class Bacilli; order Caryophanales; family Bacillaceae; genus Bacillus; species Bacillus sp. FSL K6-2869. The sequence continues at coordinate 461,621 of NZ_CP152035.1, read as the reverse complement.
CATAGACGATTTCCCCTAATGCTTCTTGATACGGCTTCCCGTTTTCTTCTGTGATGATTTTTGCAAGCCTTTCTTTATGCTCGATCATGAGATCAAACCATTTTCGAATGATATTTGCACGTTCATGGGCTGACGTTTTTGCCCATGTTTTGAATGCTTTGTGTGAGCGAGTGATCGCATCTTCAATCTGTTCTTTTGTATGCTGAGCAACTGAGGCAATTTCTTCTCCGGTTGCAGGATTATACACTTTGAGTTCGTTTGTCATGCTCTATCTTCTCCTTCGTTCTTGGATTCATTACATATAGTATATACCCAATGAGTGCCCAACCTAAAAGCAAGATCCATTCAGCTGGCCATGACAAGGAGGCCGGCATGCCTGGAAAATAAAATGAAAGAAAAAGGAGACTGAGTCCAATGGCAAAAACGCCGGTCGTCCGCCAATATTTAATGCGGTATGGACGCTCAAGCTCAGGTTCTGTCTTGCGAAGTTTCATAAAGGCAATGGACACAATCAAATACCCAACGATGATGCCCACACCGCCTGCATTGACAATCCACACGAGGGCAGGACGGCCTAGTAATGGTGCAAAAAAGGCCAATGCACCTAAGAACAAAATGGCATTTGTCGGTGTTTTATACTTCGGATGAATATACGCAAACCATTTGGAAATCATGCCTCTTTCCGCCATTGCGTAGAGGATACGACTTGCACCAATGATAAAAGCATTCCAGCTCGTCACAATGCCTGCTACACCACCAATGACAAGCACAGTCCCAAACGCCTGATGACCAAGAAGCTGTACCATGGCATCTGCTGTTGCTAGTGATGAAGCCTCAAGCTGACCTTTTGACAACCCTGCCGCTACTCCAAAGACAATGAGCAGATAAAATACAACCGCACTCACAATGGAGATAATCAAAATTCTCCCGATGATTTTCTTCGGTGCGTTAATCTCCGCCGCTACCTGCGGGATGACATCAAACCCAACGAATAAAAAGGGAATCATCACTAACACAGCCATCAGACCGCCAACCCCGCCTTGAAACATCGGCTCAAGGTTTGCAAAATCTCCATTAAATGTAGCTCCGCCTAATAGAAGAAAACCTGTCAGGATAATGGCCACTGTGAACACCGATTGAAAAATGGCAGCAGGTTTTGCGCCAATGTAGTTCAGAGCTGTTAAAAACAGCGCACCGCCAGATCCAATCAACACCCATGTAAAGTAAACATCCCATCCTCCTATATTCCAAAGGAAACCAACATGCTGTGTTGGAATGACATAGTCAATGACTGTCGGAAGTGCGACCGCTTCAAACGTAATCACCGACACATAACCGAACAATACGCCCCATGCGGAGACAAACGCTGATTTGATCCCAAATGCCCGCTGGACAAAGACGAGTCCTCCGCCTGTTTCTGGAATCGCAGAGGAAAGCTCTGCATACGTTAGTCCAATAAAGATGACGAGAATGCCCCCTATGACAAAGGCAATCACACTTCCTAAAAATCCAGCTGTTAAAATCCAATCTCCCGAAAGTACAACCCAGCCCCAGCCAAGCATTGCACCAATGGATAAAAACAGTACGTCTGACTGCGACATGGTTTTAGCCATTTGTTGTTTTTGCATACAACCATCCCCCTTTGTTGTTTAGCGTGCTGTGAAGGCGTCTTCGATCATCCCTAGTCCTTCTTGCAGCAGCTCATCTGTGATGACAAGTGGTGTTAAAAAGCGAATAATATTCCCATTGATCCCTGCCGTTAATAAGAGTAGTCCGTGCTTGTTTGCATAGGCTGCAATCGCTGCGGCTGTCTTCTTATCTGGTGTACGCGTTTTTTGATCTTCCACAATTTCAATGGCCGCCATTGCCCCTAATCGCCGGACTTCCCCGATGAATGAATACTTACTTCTCCACTCATTCGCTTTGTCCTCAATGACTTGTCCAATGTGTTCAGATCGTTCATTCAGTTGTTCTGTTTCAATAATATCAAGTACAGCCAATGCCGCCACACAGCCTAATGGACTGCCAGCATACGTCCCCCCTAGCTCCCCTGGGTCCGCTGCATCAAGTAATTCTTTTCTGCCAACAACACCGCTCAGCGGCAGGCCAGCTGCAAGTGATTTTGACACAGTGATTAAGTCTGGCACCACATCGTAGTGCTCAATCGCAAAATATTTCCCTGTTCTTGCGAATCCTGTTTGGATTTCATCTGCCACGAATACGATGCCATGCTGCTGACAGAATGAAGCGACGTGCTGGACAAAACGCTTCGATGGTACAATGAATCCGCCCTCCCCTTGGACTGGCTCCATCACCACACAAGCGACTGTTTCTGGTGCAACGGTTGCGACAAAGAATTGATGGAACTGATCAATGATGTATTCGTCGTAGGCTGCATCGCTTAATCCTTCAGGTTTTTGATAGTAATAAGGATACGGCGCTTGATACACCTCTGACGCAAATGGTCCGAATCCAAATTTATAAGGCTTGACCTTGCTTGTCATGCTCATCGTCATATTCGTTCTTCCGTGGAACCCTCTTGTAAAAGAGACAACCGCTTGTCTTTTCGTATATTTACGGGCAATTTTCACTGCGTTTTCAACTGCTTCTGCACCTGAATTTAAGAAAATGGCTTTTTTGTCGTGGTCGCCTGGTGTGAGGTGGCATAGTTTTTCTGCCAATTCGATATAGGATTCGTACATCATGACATTAAATCCTGGGTGAATCAGGCTGTCTGCCTGCGCTTTGACTGCTTCCACAACCTTTGGATGGGAGTGTCCTACATTTAATGTACCGATGGCGCCTGCAAAATCGATAAAACGATTGCCATCAATATCGAAAAGCTCGGCTCCCTTTCCTTTCGCTGCAAGATGACGGTTGCCATTACTTACGCCTCTTGCGACGTATTGATCTCTTTTCCCCTGCCATTCCTCTGTTGAAAAACGGTTTGTTGTCGTTTGACTCATTGTCATCCATCCCCTTTATGTCTTTTTTATTATTCTGAATATTTTTTGGTATGATAGAAAGTACCAATATCATTTTTTTCATGGTACCAGAGAGGATGGAATGACGAGATGCTGACAATTCAACTAGATCAAACAGGGGAAAACGGGTTTATTTATCATCAAATTTACACGAAAATTAAAGAGGAAATTTTAAACCGCAACCTGCAACCACACGATCAATTACCATCTAAACGAGAGTTAGCAGATACTTTAAACGTCAGCGTCAATTCAGTGAATGGCGCCTATCAGCAGCTGCTTGCCGAGGGATATTTATATTCAGTTGAACGGAAAGGCTTTTTTGTGGAATCACTGGAAACATTTCATGAATCAGGTCAACTGAAACCCTCTTCCCTTCCAGCGGATTTAAAAGAGAATCCGATTGAGCGAGATGACTGGTATTCCTTTTCTCATATTTCTGTTGATACAGCCAATTTTCCTTTTAAAAGCTGGCTGAAAAGTGAGCAAAAAGCGATTCATCTCCACCAAGAAGCCTTTGGTGAGCTGCCGCACCCACAAGGCGTCTATGAGCTGCGGGAAACGATTGCCCGGCTGATTGGACTTGCACGAGGGGTCAAATGCTACCCTGAACAGCTCATTTTAAGTGCGGGTACACAGTCACTCATTCATTCGTTATCTAGCATCCTTCCAGCTGATCAAATATATGGATTAGAAAACCCCGGCTATCGCAGACTGTATCAAATGCTGAAAAACAATCATCACCGGATTGAAACGATTGGCATTGATCGAAAAGGGGTGCGGATGAGCGATATTCAGAAGAAAGAGCCAAATGTGTTGATCATTACGCCTTCTCATCAGTTCCCAACAGGGGTAATCATGCCGATTTCCCGGCGGATACAGCTGTTAAACTGGGCGGCTGATCAGCCAGACCGCTATATCATTGAGGACGATTATGACAGTGAATTTAAGTATGGCACAGACAGCATACCGGCGCTGCAGAGCCTTGACCGCTATGACAAAGTCATTTATATGGGGACCTTTTCGAAATCATTGCTGCCCGGCTTGAGGATCAGCTACATGGTGCTGCCACAGCATTTATTAAGACGCTATAAGGAAGAACAGCACTTTTTTATTCAAACGGCTAACCTTTTTACACAATACACCCTGCTTTATTTTATAAAAGATGGCGCCTATCAGCGGCATATTAAAAGAATGAATGGGCTATATGAGGAAAAACGAAAACAACTCATTGGAGAGCTCGATACGGTTTTTGCTGACAATGTGCGGATTATTGGTGAAAATGCTGGGCTTCATTTTATCGCAGAGTTCCGCTCAAATCGGTCTCAGCATGAGATTTTACAGCGAGCGAAAGAAAGAAAGCTAAAAATGTACGGAATGGACCGTTTTACCCTTGATGAGCATGTGCCTGGTCACAAAGAAGGCTTTGTCCCGCTCGTCCTCGGCTTTTCGCACATGCGGCCAGAAGATATTAAGCCAGCGGTGAAACGCCTGTATGACTCGATTTATGGGAAATGAAACAGCTCATGTAGATGAATCGTGGCGCTCCTTTGACGGGACTAAACCCACAGAGGAGTGTTACGATCACATTCTTTCATAAACGTAATAGTTGATGTGAATATTTTTTTCTAGCAATTTCACGAGTGTTTGAAGGCTTTTTAAGTTGGTTGGCAGTAACGCAATACCATCTCCCTGTTCAACGATTTTGATCATTCCTTCAAACGAATCTAACTCAAATAAGGTTCGATCACCCAGCATACGCATGGCCTCATGTCTTAATGGGCAAAGCTGATCACGATTCACGACTAATGAAATATCATCATCGTATATCTCTTTGGATTTTCCATATACGTTCAATGCCAAGCTCTTTACCTCTTTTAATTGATATTCCGGTTTTTCCATTTGATTAAAAGAAATAATTTGATCATACACATCCTCTGTTAACTTTTTGTTGATCGTACTTGATGAAGCAATGATAAAATCAGTGGCTTGAATATCCTCTAAAACATGCTGCTCGTATAAAACGTTAAATAGAAGCTCAGAACATAAAACGGTCTTTTTCTTTGAAGTCAATTTTTGCTGAATGGCCTTCGTTTCTTTTACGATTTTTTGAGCGTATTGATAAAATAAATCCCCCTGTCCTGTTGAACTGATTCCATGATGATGCCGGATAAAAAATGTTGCATCATATAAAGTTTCAAGCGCTTTGATTCTTTGAGAAATATTGGATTGCGCATACCCTAAAGCTTTAGCCGCTTGATTAATCGATTCTTTTTGATACACCTCTATAAAAATAATCAAATCATTTAAATTCAACATGATCACCTATCACTTTTTGTGATAACAATAACACAAATATGTATTATTCAACTGGTTTGAAGTCGATTATGATGGCTATTGAAAGGGAGTGTTTCTATGCATGCCATGCAATATCATGTGGATCTGCCTGCGGATTATGATATGAATATCATTAGAAAAAGAGTACGAAACAATGGATGGAAAACAGATGGATATCAGGATTTATTATTTAAAGCTTATTTGATCACTGAAAAAGACAAACATAGGAGTTTACACAATGGCTATTGCCCATTGTATATTTGGAAACAATCTGAGGGCATGACGGATTTTGTGTTTAAGGGATCATTTGATCATATTTTACGTTCTTTTGGCTGGAAACAAATCAATATTGGCATCACGTATTCCGTTCATTTAACAGATGATTTTCATCGTAGCACATTCGTTCTTGAAGAGTATGTGACGATTCATCCTACTGATTGCCTGGAAAACCTAGATATCGCCCATCTCTTTTCCCATTTTAACGACAATAAGGGTGAAGTCATCGTATATAACCCCGATAAATGGAAATGCGTCAAATATTCTTTTCTAGACTCATTGCCAGTGAATATAGAGAAGCAAATTCACACTTATGAGATTATCCATCTGTCTATGGATCATTCAATGGCCTAATTCCGTTTTACACGAGACGCATCACAAATCCCCAAGGTTACAATGCCTTGGGGATTTGTCATTTGTTGATGCAAGACTCTCTTACCACCGATCCTTGTCAACAGCTAATACGGATGACAAGAGGCCTGGAAAAGCGGTATCAATGTCGTCCTTTCTGAGAGAGTAGTAACGGTGCTTCCCGTCAATTCTCACTTTCACGATGCCTGCTTCTCTTAGTACTTTAAAGTGATGCGACAGCGTGGATTTGGCAATGTTCATATGATACGTACCACATGTCCTCTCACCCGCTTCTGCTAAGCAGCGGACAATTTCCAGCCGAACAGGGTCAGCCAATGCTTGCAGCACAGAAATGAGTCTCATGTTTTCTTGGGTTGGATGATTTGGATTATTCATACGATAAATGTATCGTATTTTGTTCTAACATACAATCTCGTTACTCGCCTATGACATTGTAACGCGACAACCTTTGGAAACGACTATGACTCATAGACACTATTTTGAAGGGAAGAACCTTATTTGACACGTACAATATGGACTTGCTTATTCATGCTCTTATTGGCAACGAGCTTATGCGCCTGCCAATCTGTTCAGCAATTTGAGTCAAAACCACCTAGTGCAGAAGAGTTATTAGCTCTCGATCCACAGGCAGATTTATTTCAATGGGAAGAAACGATCTATGAAACAAACATAGATTGGACAAAATCATTAAATGTAACAAAAAATCAGCAAGTAGGTGTCATTCAGAAAACAGCTACCACACATTTTGAACATGGAACAGCTTCTCGGTTGAAAAAAGGAACACCTATTTACTCTGTCGAGGAGCGAGAAGACCTTTTGATCATCGAACGTAACGGACAGATCCACATATATGCCGCACATGCGGAAGGATAAAATACCTGTCATCAGATAGGTATTTTTTTAAGTTCATTTTCTTGTCATGTGCCATTGGTTTTGTTATCATAGCAAAAGTGACCACTCGGTTTCCATTGTGACCATATGGTTTTGCCGATTCGGAAAGGACTTATGAAGATGAACGAAAAGCAAGAAGAGATTTTGCGGGTATCGAAGAAATTATTTTCTCAAAAAGGCTATATGAGTGTCTCCATGCAGTCAATTGCTGATGCCTGTAAAATATCAAAAGCGTCTATTTATAAACTGTTTGATTCAAAGGAAGCTCTTCTATTGGAACTGATTAAATACAATCAGCGCAAAATGAGAGAGATTTCTCAGATCATTCATTCCGAAACGACGCTGTCCAAAAAGGAAAAATTCACAAAAAAGATTAAGCTTGAGCTTGAAGAGTTTAAAGAGAATCATAAATTTTTGAATATGCTGTCCTTTGAAGCTTTTTCACAGCATTCGCCCATCGTCATTAAGCATTTACGTGAGACACGCTCCATTATCATGCAGCGGCACAGAGACATCATTTTAAGCACATATGGTGAATCTGTTGCGCCTTATGTGTGGGATCTTGTGATTGTCCTCAACGGATTAATGCGAGAATTCATCTTGATGTTGGCGATCGAGCACAAGAACATCCAATTAGAAAATGCCGCCGAAATGATCATCGGTGTGATGGATCGTGTATCAATAAAGCCTTGCTCCATTGAGCCTGTGCTAACAGATCAGCTGATGGACTCTTATTTGCTTTCCACACAGGAAGAATATGATGAAGAAAAGCTTGTCATCTCGTACTTAACAAAAATAAAACAAGAGCTTCACACACTATCAAACGGAGAAGAAAAGGACGATCTCCTCTCTGCGTTTGAACTGCTGAGTCAAGAACTGTCAAAGGACCAACCGAGAACCTTTTTAATCAGCTCATTGCTTGATTATTTAGGCAAACACAGCGTTTTATCTCAAAACGTGTCACAGCTGAAAAGCATTATTTTATAGATAAAGAAGGGATAATATGAACCAATCAACAACATCGTATAACCGGTCTGTGATTGTTGGGATTTTCCTCGTTGGGGCGTTCGTTGCGATCTTAAACCAAACGCTTCTCATTCCAGCGATCCCGCATATCATGGAAGAGTTCAATATTGATGTCAGTAAAGGCCAATGGCTGACCACAGCCTTTATGCTGACAAACGGGATTCTCATCCCAATTACGGCCTTTTTAATTGAGAAATTTTCAAGCCGTTCCTTAGTCTTAACGGCTCTTAGCATTTTTACAGCAGGTACCATTCTTGCTTCGTTCGCCACGAATTTCCCGGTGCTTCTTGCAGCACGTATCGTGCAGGCAGCCGGCGCAGGAATTTTGATGCCGCTCATGCAAACGATCTTTTTAACCATTTTCCCAAAAGAAAAACGCGGGCAAGCCATGGGTATGGTCGGACTAGTGATTTCATTCGCACCGGCGCTTGGACCAACACTTGGCGGCTGGATTGTCGATTCCTTTAGCTGGAAGTTCTTATTCTATATTGTTCTTCCAATCGGTATTATTGATCTCATTCTTGCTTTCTTCTTAATGAAAAATGTCACACAGCAAAGAGACACTCGTATCGATGTCTTATCGGTGATCCTGTCTTCCTTCGGATTTGGTGGACTGCTGTACGGATTTTCAAGTGTCGGAACGTATGGTTGGACGAGTGCGACCGTTCTGATTTCACTCATTGTCGGCGCTGTGAGCTTGTTCTTCTTTATCCTGCGTCAGTCGAATTTGAAAAGACCGATGCTTGAGTTTGGCGTCTTTAAGTTTGCGATCTTTAGCTTAACGACCTTCCTCGGTATGCTCGTCTTTGCCTTACTGATTGGAACAGAGACGATTCTGCCGCTCTATACGCAGAATGTCAGAGGGTTATCTGCCCTTGATACAGGGCTGATCTTATTGCCAGGGGCTCTCTTTATGGGATTCCTATCACCGATTATCGGACGAATTTTTGACAAAGTAGGCGGTAAAGGGCTGGCTCTAGGCGGGTTTACGATATTAGCTGTCACTTCCCTGCCATTTATGATGCTGAGCCTTGATTCATCGATTGCCCTCATTACAGTGGCCTACACGCTTCGCTTAATTGGGGTTGGGATGATCATGATGCCGCTGACAACAGCAGGTATTAACTCGTTACCACCGCATTTGATTCCGCACGGGACAGCAATGAATAATACGATGAGACAAATGGGCGGCTCTATCGGGACGGCTGTGCTTGTCTCCATTATGAGCAGCTCTGCTGCCAATGCAGCATTATCCGATCCAATGAAGTCAGCCGTTCATGGCATGAATACGTCATTTATCGTGTCTGGTGCTATTGCGGTCATTGGACTCGTCCTTTCATTCTTCTTAAAAGAAAAACGTGAAAACAAAGTGATGAAGCAGGAGCTATCTTCTTCGTCCTCTTCTTCATAAAGACAAAGAGCTCGGCATATCGCCGGCTCTTTTTTCATATATTCATACATAACGTCCTCTCCAAAAATACATTTGTTCATTCAGAGAAGAAAAACCTTGATAATTTGAAGAAAAGAGTTGATAATAGAAACTATTCAATTTGTGAGAAAATTTTTACTATAGGAGATGTATGCATTGAAGGTCGTTAAATTTGGTGGCAGTTCTCTTGCTTCTGGCAAGCAGCTGCAAAAGGTATTTGACATTGTCACAGCAGATCCAGCTCGAAAAGCAGTCGTTGTTTCCGCACCAGGAAAACGGCATTCAACGGATACGAAGGTCACCGATCTATTAATTAGCTGCGGTGAACAATATTTACGTTTAGGTGAAGCACACGATTTACAAGAAGCTGTCATCGAGCGATATGCCTCGATTGCGGATGAGCTGGGATTAGGTCAAGACATTATTGACACCATCCGGCAAGATGTAAACACGTTATTACAGGCTGATTCTTCTCATCCTGAGCGGTATCTTGATGCGATTAAAGCAAGCGGTGAAGATAATAACGCAAAGCTGATTGCAGCCTACTTTCAGCATCAAGGCGTCGAAGCGCACTATGTGAATCCAAAAGAAGCCGGTCTATTTGTCAGCGACGAGCCTGGTCAAGCGCAAGTCCTTCCAGAATCGTATGATCATTTGTACAAATTAAGAGAACGCTCTGGCATTATTGTGTTCCCTGGCTTTTTCGGTTTTAGTCTAGCGGGTGATATCGTCACTTTTTCCCGCAGTGGATCAGACATTACCGGTTCCATTTTGGCAAATGGACTGAAGGCAGATGTGTATGAAAACTTTACGGATGTGGATGCAGTCTACGCCGTCAATCCAACGATCGTTCATGAACCAAAGGAAATCACAGAGCTGACATATCGTGAAATGCGTGAATTGTCCTATGCGGGTTTTTCTGTATTTCATGATGAGGCACTTATTCCAGCCTTTCGGGCAGGCATTCCTGTTCAGATTAAGAACACCAATAATCCAGCGGCCAAAGGCACGAAAATTGTAAATCAACGGGATCATACGAATGGCCCTGTTGTGGGAATCGCATCAGACAATGGATTTTGCAGTATTTATATCAGTAAGTATTTGATGAACCGAGAAGTGGGCTTTGGACGTAAGGTGTTGCAAACGTTAGAGGAATATGGACTTACGTATGAACACGTGCCTTCTGGCATTGATGATATGACCATTATTTTAAGGCAGGATCAGCTGGAGGAGCAGCAGATTGAACAAGAGCTTTTAGACCGATTAAAGCTTGTGCTTGATGCAGATGAAGTGGTTCTAGAACGGAACCTCTCGCTTATTATGGTCGTAGGAGAAGCGATGCGTCATAATGTTGGTACAACAGCAAGAGCGGCAAAAGCGCTGTCAAAAGCCAAAGTGAATATTGAAATGATCAACCAAGGCTCTTCAGAGGTGAGCATGATGTTTGGCGTCAAAGCGGCTCAAGAAAAAGAAGCCGTTCAAGCCTTATATGAGGAATTTTTCTCTATGTCCACGGTGCCTGTCTCCATTTAATCAGCAGACTGTCAGATCTCCGGATCGGCAGTCTTTTTGATCTCACACGATTTGCGCATTAAAGTATATCTATTTCTCGTTTGATTTTGTATGATAGAGACAAATCAACTATTGTTCCGGCCATTGATCGGAGCTACAAGGAGTCCTAATCCATGCCTCGTCAACAACTATTAAAACAGTTTCGCAATTTTCATGATGCTTCTACAAGTATTTTAAACATGATGAGTCAATTCATTCATATGAATACACTGTTTATTGCTAAAAATGATCAAAACACCAATCAGATTGTGAAGGTGCTAAATCATGACGAGCAGCTTCTTGAAGAAGGGGAAGAAAATCCTTACGAGAAGACATTTTGCAAGCTGGCGGTCGATCATCGCGATACGCTGTTGATCCCTGATATCCGCTTGGACGAGCGTTCAAAAAACTTAGACGTCACGAAACAGCTGCAAGGCGGCTCATTTATTGGGGTTCCCATCGATTTTACTGATGGTACGAACTATGGAACCATTTGTGGACTTGATCTAAGGCCGCAGCAATTTACAGAAGAGCATGTTCATATGTTTGAAACGATGGCATCTTTGTTGAGTTACGTCTTAGAACTCGACCAGGCCAATCGGCAGATTCAGCAATTATCTGTACCGATCGTACCTGTTGTTGACGGTGTCGCCGTGCTCCCTCTTCTTGGTGATATCGAAGAGACACGTGCGCAGCATATTTTAGAAACCATTTTACAGGAAAGCTACAGGCTGTCGCTCTCTCATTTGGTCATTGATGTTTCAGGGACAAAAAGACTCAATGAACAAAGCATTCAATACTTGGTCAGCTATGCGCAAACGTTAAGACTTTTAGGCATTTCAGCTGTTTTAACAGGAATAAAGCAAGACCTTGCGCTGAGTGCGATTCAATCGAATATTTCATTTAAAGACATCACCATTCGTAAGGATTTACCGCAGGCACTTGCCCATATCGGCCTAACGTTCTCAAAAACAGAATAAGTGATGATACACCAAAAAGGGCTAAACGGAGTTTAGCCCTTTTCCTGTGGTAGCGGCAATCGAATGATAAATGTTGTTCCCTTATGTTTTTCACTTTTTAAATCAATCTGTCCGTCATGCAAGTCCACAAGCTGCTTGACAATCGACAGGCCAAGTCCGTATTCTCCATATGGTGTATTCGTTCTCGAAATATCCGCTTTATAAAAACGTTCCCAAATGTGTTTGACTTCTTCAGGTGCAATACCGATTCCCGTGTCTTCTACTTCAATGATCGTTTCTCCATTCTCTTCTTTCCCTCTCAAAGAAATACGGCCGCCTTCTGTAAATTGGATGGCGTTCTTTGTGATGTTGACGAGGATTTGAATGAGCCGGTCATAATCTGCGTATACCTTTTGTTCAGGGTGAACCTCTACCATGAGCTGATTGTTTTTCTCTTCAGCCATTCGGCTCAGCTGCTCTTTAATCACTTCAAACGTATCAATGAGTGGATAGTGAAATTTTTGAAGGGTGATTTGATTCGACCTGATTTTCTCATAATCCATATTTTCATTGACGAGACGCAGCATTCGTTTTGTTTCATCAGTGATGAGCGCATAGCATTTCTCTTTCTCTTCTGCCGGCACATCCGCAGTATTCAGCCATTCGACCAATCCTCGAATGGTCGTCAGCGGTGTTTTCAATTCGTGAGACACATCCGCAATGAATTGGCGTCTCCGTTTTTCAAGCCGGTCAATTTCCTCTCTTGACCGTTGAAGACGATTGGCCATCATATTAAAATCCTCACCTAGTGTGCCAATTTCATCAAGGTGTTTGTTTTCAAGATGAATGTTGTAGTCACCATGTGCAATTTTCTCAGTTGCCTCTCTCAGTTTTTTGATACGATTCACATGGAACTTCGACAGAAACAGACTGAGAATAAAGGTAATCGTCAATGCCACAAACACGATGATATATAAATACCGGTTCATTTGAGCAATCAGCTCTTCTGCTCCTTGAATAGGAGCTATGAGCACCACCCCGCCCTTCAGCTTTCCGTCTTCCATGACAGGAAGTGCCACTAAGGATGCTTCTTGATCAAGCCGGCGTGAATCACTCCGCTTGACTATGATTTCTTCTCCTTTTGAGAGCTTTGCCCACAAATCCTTTGTGAGTAAAGCTTCATGCGGCGGCATCTCTTGCTGCTGAGACAGCACAGTCCCTTTTTCATCAAAGACGAAAAAGCGAATTTGTCTTGTCGAGAGAATGTCTTCAAATGGACGAAGGCGGAAGTTCATCTCGGCTTTCGGCAACTGTTGAAAATTCTGCAAAATTTCATTCCCATAAGATTTCATTTCATCCACTCTGTTCTGATAGGCGATATCTTTTACAAAATGAGACATGAGGGTGCTGATAATAATGATAGCAATGAGCAATAACCCAAGGTGACTAATCAGCAACTGGTAAAAATATTTAATCTTCATCGAACTTATACCCTACGCCCCATACCGTATACAGAAAGGGCTTAGGTCCGTCTCCGATTTTTTGGCGCAACCGTTTAATATGAACATCAACTGTTCGTTCATCACCATAAAATTGGTATCCCCAAATTTGCTCAAGCAATTGTTCTCGTGAAAATACTTGCCGAGGATGCTGTATAAAAAAGCACAGCAGATCGTATTCCTTTGGCGTTAAATTTTCGATCCGTTTCCCCTCTAGAAACACTTCTCTCGTTTTTTTATCTAACTGAAAATGTTCGGTCTCTAGCCGTTCACCCTCTTTCGCTCCTTCTTGAGTAGATGTTGTTTGAGCAAAACGTCGTTTCACTGCTTTGATTCTTGCCATTAAGGTGAGCGGACTAAAGGGTTTTGTCACATAATCATCTGCCCCAAGATCGAAGCCCAGCACCTGATCAGATTCCGTTTCCTTTGCTGTCAGCATAATAATCGGAACATCACTAATCTGGCGTACTTTTTGACAAATGGTCAGACCATCCATTGAAGGAAGCATGACATCTAAGATGAGCAGATCCCAATCCTCCTCTTGCTTAAATCGATTCAATCCTTCTAATCCATCATGGACGAATTCCGCTTGAAATCCTTCTCGTTGAAAAAACATATCCGTCATTGTACAAACACTCTGGTTATCTTCAATCATTAATATTTTCATCATCAGCCTCCGCTGTTGCCTTTGTTTTTCTTTATGTAGCTTTATTTTACATGTTCCTTCTCAAATCTCAATTGGATTGATACGATTTCATGAACTTATCATGCTTTGGTCATCTTTTATTCATACTTTTTGATGGAGCTGACATTTTGGGGAATCACATTGTTCTTTTTTAATATAGTAGAATGGAAAAATGAAGGAATTGTAGAGGATAGTCTAAGATGAGGACAGTGTCATTTACGTTCTTTGAGAAGAAGAAGTCTCCCATGAAGTAAAAGAATGAAATGACACGCTTCCTGATCGTTATAAATGGTCTATATAAAACAGTTTGGAACTGGACATGCATATCGAGGGCGGGTGTGCCCTAACGAAGCTAATTGTGTTTTTCTATAAGGCACCCCATTTCGATGCGAATTTCCTTTTTCTTCATATCTTCATTTGAATAAGAGTTGACATTTAATCCAATCAGTTGAAAGCCATTTTTCAAATAAAACTGGATAGCTGGAAAATTGGATGATTGGGTTTCTAATACAATCATTCTAACTCCCAATTCACGAGCGCGTTTTTTTGCCATTTTAATGAAAGTGCTGCCAATACCTTTTCTTTTAAATTGTTTATCCACATATAAATCATGAATGAGTAATGTATTATTCCATTTCATGTGTTGAATGACTATAATTCCAGTTTCTTCACCATTCATCTCTGACACGTAAACCTCTGAACCCTCTTTATATGGATCGAAAATCTCCTCTTTTAGATTTTTTTTAACTGGCGCTTCAAATTCTTCTTCTGTAAGGGAGATGTTCCAACCATTGTGACTGGTTTCCATATGAATATCATAGTATTTTTCAGATGTATATTGATAATATACTTGTTTTCCTTTAGGATAATTTTTTTGATAGATACGACGAATCGTTAACATTTCATACTCCCTTCATTTCAATGATTTAAATCTTTAAACGTACTACTAAATTCGTCGATTTGCGATTTGATACCTTTAAAAATACACCTAAAAGATAAAACTCGTTTTGCCTCTGTCATAGAATAGGGTCGTTTTTAAATGTGATTGTTGTAGATCAAGATCAATTGTTACCTGACGAAGAGAATATCTTCTTTGACGTCATAGAGTGTATTCACTCATATGAAGAATAAAGACATTTAAAAAAGCTCATCTCCAAAGATGAGCTTTTTTCATATCACACGAGCAACTTCAGATAGGCAGCGTCATTTCCCTCTTCAACCGCCTGTAAAAGCTGCTTTGCCTGTGATGTGCTGGTGACGCTGCTTAACTTTTGTATGATGTCTTCTGTCGATAACGCACAGCCTGGTGCTCCCCGAGGGATATCGACTCGTTTGCTGATGGTGGTTCCGTCAGATAAGGTGAGCTTTACAATCGTAAATCGTCCTTTTGGCACTGCGTCTGGATGGGGTTCTGTCGTTTGATCATATACTCTATTCACCCGCTTCATCCATGTCCGCAGCTCTGGTGAAATGGCTTTTTTCGTAAAAGCATCCAGTGATAAAGGTTGTCCAAACACCGCTAGTGCGATGACATACTCGACACTAAATCGTCCCTCTTCTCCCGTCAAAGGTGTCCGCTCCGTGAGTGCGGCATCTCCGCCAGGCGGAAACATGACGTCGACCTGTTCGATCTTCCCCTGTAAGGAAGAGTGTTCTTGTACTAATGACTCGATCGCATCAGCTGCATGATGCGCCGCTGAACAGAACGGATACACTTTAAACCATAGACCTGGCGACACGATACGCCACGCAGTGCCATAGTCGTCTAGCAGACGTCTTTCCGCTAGTTTCTGATCCCCATAGAGAGAAAAGAAGCCAAGCTTTCCATCCAGAAGCGATTCACTCCCGCCAAAACCTGAGCAAGCTAAATCCATGGACCATACGGCTGTTTTAGCGGCGAGGCCAGCTTGTAATGGTTTCATATCAGCCCCAAACTGCTTTCGCATTCCAGCTGATTGCGCACCTGCAAAGCCGATCGCTTTCGCCAGCTCTTTCTGTGAAACTTGTTTCAAATAACCAATCGCACAGACTGCTGCAATGGCTCCGAGAGTTCCGGTATTATGCCAGCCCCGCTCATAGTGCGACTTGCCGATGGATTCACCTAGCCTTGCCATTACTTCCACGCCAGTAATGTAGGCTGCTAGAAATCGATCACCGTACGCCTCCCCGTTGGTCAGCTGGGAAAGCAAGGCCGGGATGATGACCGCACTTGGGTGTCCTCTCACATCAGAATGCACATCATCATAATCAAGGGCGTGAATCAGGTAGCCATTTAGCATGGCTGCGGATTGACGGCTGACCTTCTTCCCTTGTCCAATGACGGGAATTTGAGCAGCACCGCCTTCTTGTTCCACCAACGCCATGAGCTTCTGAATCCCTTCATCCTCTTTTGCAGCAAGCGCTGCTGCCGCAGCGTCTAACAGACCGTTTCGAGCCATTTGAACGGCCTGTTGATCTTGCAGCGGATCAGCAGAGAGCACTGCCTCTGCGAGCTGTTTCGTTAGTTCCATGATCTTGACTCCAACGCCCGAACCGCAAGCTCGGAGAAGAAAGCAGCGGCAACAGGGAGTGCGTCTTCATTTAACGTAAAGGCAGGGTGATGCCATTCCTCGGTACCGCTCGTCCCCATCCATATGAAAAAGCCTGGAATGCGTTCTTGGTAAAGGGCAAAGTCTTCTCCGCCTGGTGACTGTTCTGCCTCTAATACTGCGAGATCAAGTGCTCCTGCCGTTTCTTCCACAACCTTTGTCAAACGCTCGTCATTCATCACAGAAGGCAAATACGGATGCCATTTCACTTTTGCCTTTGCGCCAAATCCTTCTGCGATACCGCTCACGATTTGTTTCATGAGATCTGGAACCATCGCTCTCACTTCAGGTTCAAACGTCCGAACGGTCCCTTCCATCTCGACGCGATCAGGTATCACATTCCATGATGTGCCGCCTTGAATACGTGTGATGCTGACAACCGCATGATGCAAAGAACTAATGCGGCGGCTGACAATTTGCTGTAGGGCGCTTGTGATCTGACCGCTGATGGCAATCGGATCAATTGTGTGATTTGGAATTCCAGCATGACCTCCCGTTCCTTTAATGTCAATTTCAAAGCGATCGACACTCGCCATTAATGCTTTTTCTCTTATCCCAATGGTGCCAACTGGCAGGTTAGGTTTATTGTGCATACCAAATATCGCATCCACTCCATTTAAGACGCCTGCCTCTATGACGTGTTTCGCTCCTTGCGCCACTTCCTCAGCCGGCTGGAACAAAATGCGCACTGTTCCCTTGAGCTCATGTTTCCGTTCGTTTAATAGGACGGCCGCACCAAAAATCGAAGCGGTATGGAAATCATGGCCGCATGCATGCATTTTTCCTTGTATCTTTGAAGAAAATGGTTCACCAGATGCTTCTTCAATTGGAAGTGCGTCAATATCGGCTCTCAGAGCAATCGTTGGTCCCTCTTGTTCTCCTTTGATTTCACAAACGACTCCTGTTTGAAGATCTGGGAAATCGAGCACTGTGATCCCTTCCTCTTCTAACCAGCCTCGTAGTTTTTTTGTCGTTTCATACTCTTCAAATGCTAGCTCTGGATGCTCATGAAGCGCTCGGCGTATGTTAATTAAACGTTTGTTTAAAGCTTCATTTCTTAATGATTTCACTGATACTCACCCCTCTAAAGAGTAAAAAGCAGCTTATGCTTCTTCAGCCGCTGCTTCTTTTTGGATAAATCGTTTTGTTCGTTCATTCTTCGTTTCGTCAAATAGTTCGGTTGGCGTTCCCTGCTCAATGATATGACCATCTGCCATAAAAATGACATGATCTGCTACTTCTCTTGCAAACGCCATTTCATGTGTCACGATGATCATCGTTGTTTCTTGAATGGCAATGGATTTAATGACTTGAAGCACACCTGAGACAAGTTCTGGGTCGAGTGCTGATGTTGGTTCATCCAGCAGAATCGCATGTGGATCGACCGCTAACGCACGGGCAATCCCGATTCGCTGCTGCTGACCGCCGGATAGTGTGACCGGGTAGCTGTCAGCTTTTTGTTCTAGCCCTACTTGTTTCAATAGCTTCATACCGATCTCATTTGCCTGCTGTTTTGTCATTTTTTTCGTCACAAGCAGTGACTCTGTAATGTTTTGCAGGGCTGTTTTGTTTTTGAATAAATTATAGTTTTGAAACACCATGGCCGTTTGCTGACGCAGGTGATGGGCTTCTTTACGTGTATATTTAGACGCATTCAGCTTCGCATCGCCAATTTCAATCGTACCTTCATCTGGCGTTTCTAATAGATTTAGACAGCGCAGCAATGTTGATTTACCGGAGCCAGAAGGTCCGATAATGGCCACAACCTGCCCTTTTTGCACGTCAAGATTAATTCCGTCTAAGACGACAAGGTCGCCGAATGATTTTTTCAAATTGGTGAGCTTGATCATGTCCACACCTCCTTAATTCCGGTAAGGTTTGCTGATTTTTCGTTCAAATAGGTCTTGTAGGAAACTATAAATGATGGTGAGCACCCAATACACAATGCCAACCGCTAAATACGTTTCAAAGTACTTATAGTTGGCCGATGCAATCATTTTCCCTTGCGCAAACATTTCTGCCACCCCAATGGTAAAGGCAAGCGATGTTTCTTTTAAAAGTCCAATAAAGGTATTCCCCGTCGCTGGAATGGCATTTCTGACAGCCTGCGGGAAAATAATTCTGACGTAAGACTGCCATCTTGTCATGCCGACAGATAAACAGGCCTCAAGCTGCCCTTCATCCACTGAATTAAGAGCCGCTCTAAAAATTTCTGCTAAGTACGCTGAGTTTTTAATACTTAAACCGATAATGACCGCTGTTAAGGCATCCATTGAGGTCATCGCAGGGAATAGCTGCGGAAGACCAAAATAAATGAGAAAGAGCTGAACCAAAGTTGGAACCGCTCTGAAAAAAGAAATATACAGCTTGGCAAATTGGTATAAGACAGGTATCCGGTTTTTCGTTATAAGCGCGAATACCACACCAATGATAATGGCAAATACCATGGAGACAATCGCCATGAAGATCGTTATCGGCAAGTATTGAATCAAGGTTGGAAAAACCGTCACCATATACTGCCAATCAATGTGATTCATGTCTGCTTTTCACCGCCGCTGTTGTTATTTTTTAATTGGAACTGTGACATCGTCTTTGAAATATTTCTCAGACAATTTCTTCAGTGTTCCGTCTTCTCTTAATTCTTTGATCGCTTGATTGAATTCTTCTCTTAGCTTGTCGTGCTTTTCATCTTTGGCAAATGGGTAGCCGACTTCTTCATATACGATTGGGTTGCCGACGATTTTGAGTGGAAGTCCTGTTTTTTCAATTTGAGCTAACAAGACACTGCGTCCGTTGACGTAAGCATCTACACGGCCATTTGCGACTTCATTTAAGACACCGTCTTGTGTTTCATATGTTTTGATGTTGATTTTCTTGTCTGGGTCTTTGCTCTCTAGGTTTTTGGCATGGTTTGAGCCAAGAACAGCCGCCACCGTTTTTCCTTTTAAATCGTCAAGCCCTTTAATGTCCTTGTTGTCCTTCTTGACAATGATTTGTGTTCCTGCGTATGCATACGTATCTGTAAAGTTGAACGTTTGTTTACGCTCATCTGTAATCGCAACTTGGTTTGATACGGTATCCAGCTTACCAGATGTCAGCTGGCCCATCAGTCCGCTGAATTCACTCAGCTGCCAGTCTAGTTTGTAGCCTAGCTTTTTCGCAATGGCTTCTGTGACTTCGACATCAAATCCTACTAGTTTGCCGTTTTCTTTATAAGCAAATGGATAGCTTTGGCCTGTAGCACCCACTTTAAGCACTTTCTCATCTTTGCCTTCACTCTGATTACCCCCGCCGCATGCCGCTAACACCGCAAGCATTGCCGCAAATAAAACAACTAGCCACTTTTTGTTTTTCATGTTCGTACACCCTTCTTTCCTCTTATGGTTGTGTAATATCTGATCGTAATTGTTTTTTAAAATAAATGGTGATATGGCCTTTGCCTAGATCCTTTTCACCTGCTCTGACATAGCCTTTACGCTCATACATGTCCATGAGCCACGGATGCTTATCAGCTGTCCCAAGAGAGACATACGGTACCTTTAGTGTGTCCCTTAGCACTTCCGTTTCAACCCACTCAAGCAAGGCTGAGCCTGTGCCTTTTTTTGCCGCTGGTTCTGAAGCAAACCACCATATATGCGGAACGCCGAATGGTCCTGGCTGTTCTCCCCACGGCATACGGAGTGATAAGGTGGAGAGAAGCTCTCCGTTTTCTTCCATTACATAGCAAAGGTTCTTTTGTACATTTTTCTGAACGAGGGCGACATCTGCATGTGCTGCTTGGAACTGGATGCCGAGCTCACGAATCGGCTCATAGGCTCTTGTTGTCAGTTCAAGCAGCGCTTCTATATCATCCTCAGTTGCCAGACGAAACGTATATCCCAACGTTAGTCACCTCACCTTTATGTCGTGTAGCGATTTTTTGGCTGCTTTAATCCGAGATTTTCTCGTAAAGTTTGTCCTGTGTATTCTGTTTTGAACAGGCCTCTTTCCTGAAGGATCGGAACGACGCGGTCTACGAAGGCATCAAGTCCTTCTGGCAATAATGGCGGCATCACGTTAAAACCGTCGGCTGCTTCCTCAACGAGCCATGTCTCCATCACATCTGCTAGCTGCTCTGGTGTTCCAATGAAGATATGGTGCCCACGGGACCCTGCAACAGATTGGTAGAGCTGGCGAATGGTCAGGTTGTCCTTTCTCGCCATATTCATCACAAGGTCAAAGCGGCTTTTCACGGCATTTGACGCGCTTGGATCAATCTCTGGAAGTGGTCCGTCTAGTGGATACTGCGAAAGATCAATACCCCCTAAGTAGTTTTGTAAAATGCTAAGGCCGATCTCTGGAACAATCAGCTCTTGTAATTCTTGATACTTCGCTTTTGCTTCTTCGACAGTATCGGCAATGATTGGGAAGATGCCCGGCATGATGCTGACATCCTCTCTAGCTCGTCCAGCAGCCTCTACTTTTCCCTTCAAACTTTGGTAAAATTCCTTCGCTTTGTCGAGATCGTTTTGCGCCGTAAAAATAAGCTCAGCCGTTTTAGCCGCAAGCTTTTGACCATCTTCAGAAGACCCTGCTTGAATGATCACTGGCTGTCCTTGAGGGGTGCGTGATACGTTAAGCGGTCCCCGTACGGAGAAGAATTCACCTTTGTGCTGCAGCTCATGAAGCTTACTAGGCTCAAAGAATTCTCCCGTTTCTTGGTTTCTTACAAGTGCGTCCTCTTCCCAAGAATCCCACAGACCTTTGACGACATCAACGAATTCTTCAGCTCGTTCGTATCGTTTGTGGTGCGCTAAATGCTCTTCTCCGCTAAAATTTTTCGCTGTTTCTTCAATAGAAGATGTGACCACATTCCATGCTGCTCGTCCGCCTGATAAATGATCGAGTGAGGCAAACTGTCTCGCAATATGGAATGGCTCACTGTATGTAGTTGATGCTGTTGCTGCTAAACCAATTGTTGAGGTAGACTCTGCAATCGAAGAAAGCAGGGTGAGCGGTTCAAATCTCGTTAATACATTTGGATGAGATGTATGATTAATTGATAAGCTATCGGCTAAAAAGAGCAAATCCAGCTTCCCTTCCTCGGCCTTTTTCGCTAATTGTTTAAAGTAATCAAGATTCATGGCTGCGTCTGGTACTGCTTTCGGATGTCTCCAAGAGGCGACATGATGTCCAGTTCCCGCGATGAATACGCCTAGCTTGAGCTTCCGTTTCGGCTGTGACACTTGTTCTTCATCCTTTCTATATCTTCCTTGTATCAAGTTATTATTATACAAGATACATTTTTCTGATTGAATTAATCGGTTTTATCCATAAAAAAAGGGCAAATGTTGCGAAAAATGAAAAATAATTATTACTATATGCCCTTTTTACATGATTGTCAACCGCCTTCTGAACCTCCAAAAAAAGGGATTCACAGGCGTTTTACGGTGGATCAATTTCAATATTTCCGATGAGCCGGTCCGTGGAGTGCGTCATCAATTGACTGCGCTCTAGTACGTTATGGGCAATCACCGAATGAGTGGAAGATATGGTGCGGACGGCAATCGCTTTTTGAGGAGAGAGATTAATGATGTTATTCCGCAGCACACGTGCTGAGACAACCTCATCAAGAAAAACGGCTGTCGGCTGTCCGATTGAACGATTTAAATAAAAGCGGTTATCACCAATTTGGGGTGAGCCATTTTTAATGTACATCACCACATATAAGGACGTTTCTTCAAAGGAATTGTCTTTAATCTCTAAAGGAGCGGTCGTATTGCTGTAGACGGCATAGTTTTGATAGTTCTTAAAACGATTCTGCCATATGAAAGCCTTTGCATTTCCTGTCACGCTGATTGTATACGAAGATGCGAGCTGTGAATGTCCTTCTTGAATAAAGTGATTGCCGTTGATCCCTGCTTCTCCCTCCTGCACCCATATCCCTCGGCTGAATTCCTTGAATTGATTATGCTGAATTAAGATATTCGTTCCTCTGACCATCGCCGCATCGATGACGGAGTAGACGGTATTGTTTGAAAAAACAATGCTGTCTGATTGATAAATACGCAGCGATGTACTTCTAAGCCGTGTGTTTGTCCCTGACTCAATATGGTTTCCTTCTATTAAAATACGATTGGCCATATAGACAGACACAGCCGCATCTTCAAAAAGACTGATTTTATTACCTGTGATGTGCACGCTGTCTCCCCTCACATCAATCCCCTTTTCAAATCCTTCAATCATATTGCCAATAATGATCACATTGTTTTCCGATTGATCAAGCGGCACGCCTAAACTCGTAATCCCTGCTTTTGTCACGCCCCCTCCCACTGCACGAATCAAATTATTCGCAATGATCATTTCAGTGGCAAAGCCATAGGAGATACTGCTGTCCGTTTGATTGCCTTCAATGATCACACCATAGCCGTTGAAATTATAGATAGAGCTGGCTGCGCCGCCTCTGACTATGTTGTTTCGAATCTGAATATTCAGCGGTTCCTCCAAGTTGGTCGCATTTTCTCCGTATCCTTCAATATCAATGCCCATTTTTGGCTCGACCCCGTTTACCCCTGCCCTTTCAAGCAAACAGTCTTCCACAATGACACCATCACAGCCTGTAATAGAAATATTGTTTCGCCTTGAGTCAGTGATGGTGCAGCCAGAAATATGAATTGACGAAGCAGGCGAGTACGATTCAATATGGGTCAATAAACCGTGCGGACTGACAATGATACCGTCTCCCGTACAATTGTTGATTTGAACACGATCCATATTCACATGGGAAGCACCTTCAATACACACCCCGAAGCCCCATTCATGTGTTTTTCTTTCTGGCGGGAGTGCCTTGTACACATGCTCATCACGGTCGCCTTCAATCCGCCCGCCCCGAATGGTCACATGCTCTACCTCTCCTATATAAAAGGCTGCATATCCCCACGAATCATTTGGTTTCACTTTGATGACGGCATCTGATGCCATCTCAATACAAATATGACTTGGCACTCGTATGCCGGCATGACGAAAAGGAAAAAATTGATCCCCCCTGTACACCGCATCTATTAGATACGTTCCACTCGGCAACCAGACGTGGGAGTAGCCCTGTGCTTTTGTCCATTCCAGGCATTCGTTCAGTTTCGCTGTACAGTCCGTTTTCCCGTCAGCAATCACGCCAAAATCTAATACATTGACAATGGGTTTCTTCAGATCAGATTCATTTACATCCCCCAATGAAAACCCCTCCTTTTTACACATGTCCTCTTGTCATCCTATGCATGTGGGAAAGGTTTGCTTGTACGATATTTCAAATTTTATATAAATTCTTCTGGAATAACTTTCCGATGATTTTCACTTGAGCGAATTTTTCATCTTTTTGAGTCTTTACGCCTATTGAACTAACATTTTCCTGTTTTAGAATAGTTTTATATTGACACAAGAACTATACAAGAATATCATTTTTCTCATATCTCTTTTTTTAAGAAAGGATCTATGCCATGTCTACAATTGACCACGATAAAATTGTTAAAAGTGTTCCTCAAAAAGGGTTTTTTGGACATCCTAAAGGACTTTACACACTGTTTTTCACTGAATTTTGGGAGCGTTTTTCTTATTATGGCATGCGTGCACTGCTTATTTATTATATGTACACAGAGGTGACAAAAGGCGGTCTTGGCTTCGACCAGACAACCGCTAATTCGATCATGTCTGTCTATGGTGCGCTTGTCTACATGTCAGGCATTATTGGCGGATGGCTTGCCGACCGGGTATTTGGTTCGTCCAGTACGGTCTTTTATGGCGGGGTATTCATTATGCTTGGTCATGTCATTTTGGCACTACCTAGCGGTGCAACAGCGCTCTTTATTAGTATGGGGCTGATTATTATTGGGACAGGCCTCCTAAAGCCAAACGTCTCAAACATAGTCGGTGACCTATATACAAAAACAGACCCTCGCAGAGATTCTGGATTCAGTATTTTCTATATGGGGATCAACATGGGTGGTTTTATCGCCCCATTAATTGTCGGAACACTCGGTCAAAAAGTGAATTTCCACCTTGGTTTCTCACTCGCTGCCGTTGGTATGCTTGTTGGACTGATTACGTTTGTCATCACGAAAAAGCCGAATCTTGGACTTGCCGGCACTTATGTCACAAATCCACTATCAGCTACTGAACGCAAGAACTTCAAAATTTTCGGTACATTGATCGTGATTGTACTTGCTGTTTTTGCTGTCATCGGTATTCGAACAGGAGCGCTCACGATTAATCTATTCACTTGGTTTGTCAGTGTCCTTGGTGTGCTGATTCCAATTGTTTATTTTATTGTGATGTATTTTAGTAAAAAAACGAGTGCAGTGGAGCAGTCGAGGGTACTCGCTTATATTCCATTGTTCCTAGCTGCGGTGATGTTCTGGGCCATTCAAGAACAAGGCTCAAATATTTTAGCCACATATGCAGATCAGCGAACAAACTTGAATTTCCTTGGCATGACATTAGCCTCTTCTTGGTTCCAATCATTGAACCCAATCTTTATTGTGCTCCTGTCACCAGTATTTGCTTGGTTATGGGTCAGACTCGGTAAAAAACAGCCGTCTACCCCGATTAAATTTTCACTTGGCCTTCTGTTCGCAGGATTATCCTTTATCATCATGATCATTCCTGCATACATGTCTGGTCCGAACACACTTGTGAGCCCATTATGGCTCGTTCTGAGCTTCTTCCTCGTCGTCATCGGAGAGCTCTGCTTATCACCAGTCGGGCTGTCAGCGACAACAAAACTGGCACCTGCTGCCTTCTCAGCGCAAACGATGAGCCTTTGGTTCCTTTCCAATGCAATGGCACAGGCGATCAATGCGCAAGTGGTCAAGCTGTTTGATAAAGTGCCAGAAACCGTCTATTTCGGGATCATCGGCATGCTCGCCATCATTTTATGTGGTGTCATGCTCCTGCTTACACCGGTGATTAAGAAAGCGATGAAAGGCGTGCATTAAATTGAAAAAGAAGCCTCCCGAATGGGAAGGCTTTTTTTTTTGAATTAAAACCGAATTTCATCATCTCCGTGGATTTGCAACTGGAGCGGTTCACTTTTCACCTGATGTTTTTTCACATAGCGGTGATA
This sequence comes from Bacillus sp. FSL K6-2869, assembly GCF_040869405.1. Lineage (NCBI taxonomy): Bacteria > Bacillati > Bacillota > Bacilli > Caryophanales > Bacillaceae > Bacillus > Bacillus sp. FSL K6-2869. The sequence goes on along the minus strand of NZ_CP152035.1, from coordinate 435,933 downwards.
GACAACATATCCAATGATCATGAGCGGTACGCCGACATACAGCCCAATCCGCTGCTCCGCATCAAAGGCAAGACTGATTAGCACAATCGAATTCAGCGTGATCGCAATGATCGGCAGTACCGGATAAAGAGGGGTTTTAAATTTTAGGTTTTCCAGCTTTCCGCCTGCTTTCAAATATCTTCTGCGGAAAAGCAGTTGTGATAATGTAATCGTAATCCAGCCGGTTTGGGCACTCATGCCCGCAATAGACACGATCCAAGCAAAAACGGTTTTCTCTGCAAAGAATCCTGATAATAACGAAATACCTGTAAACAGGAAAGTGAGCAGTAAGGCATTGATCGGGATGCCCCGCTGATTGACTCGTCTAAACGCCTTCCCTGCCATTCCTTCCTTCGACAAAGAGTACAGCATTCTCGTAGAGGCATATAGGCCAGAGTTCGCCACAGATAATAAAGCAATGATAATGACAAAGTTCATGATATCTGCCGCATAAGGAATGCCCGTTCTCTCAAACACAGTGACAAATGGGCTTTGCAGCACACTCGCTTCTTTCCAAGGCACCATACCCGCTAAGACAAAAATAGATAAAACGAAAAAGACGAGTGTACGCCATACGGTCTGATGGATCGAACGGGGAACGGTTTTCTCTGGATTTTCACTTTCTCCTGCCGCAATCCCGATCAGCTCCGTTCCTTGAAACGAAAAATTCACCGTGATCATCGTGACGACTACTGCGAGCAAGCCATTCGGAAACAGCCCATCACTCACAAAATGACTAAAGTAAGGAGCCGGTTCCCCGCTCGTCGTTTGAATAAAACCAAACATCGCCGCTCCGCCTACGCCAATAAATAGTAAGATGGCGACAATCTTAATGGTTGAAAAGAAAAACTCCGACTCCCCGAACGCTTTCGCTGACCTGGCATTTAATAAGAACAAACACAGCCCAAATATGAGACACCAAATCCACACATCCACTTGTGGAAGCCAGCGTCTCATCAGCTGCCCTGCTGATAAAAATTCCAGCGCCACGGTGGCTGCCCAGCCAAGCCAATAAATCCAGCCAACAGCAAATCCTGCTGCAGGACTCACAAATTTCGTCGCATACGTATGAAAAGACCCCGACACAGGAAGCGCGACTGACAGCTCTCCCAAACACAGCATGGTTAAATACATGATCAATCCGCCCACAATATAGGAAAGAACAGCTCCGACTGGCCCTGCTTGTCCAATCGTATAGCCTGTTCCAAGGAAAAAACCTGTCCCAATGACACCGCCAAGAGAAATCATAAATAAATGGCGGGAGGTCATCGCCCTTTTCAATTGTTCGGGCTGATTTTGTCCAACATCCACAATGATGCCCTCCTTCTTCTAAGATGTTCTGTTATCAAAACATGTCTCCATGTGATTATTCCATTTTCAAAACAACCTACTAATTATACATCTTTTATAATAAATATGCTTCCTTCTATCGTCACTGTAACAAAGTCTTTATTTTAGTAATGTTCGCACAACTAAGAGCAAATAGACATTGTAAAGAATGGAGGTTTGAAAGAATTGGGTTCAGGGCATAAAGTTGGTGAGATTCGCTCAAGCTAGTTTCAAATGCTTTACTTTTAGGTTGCTTCTCTGTAAGATCATATGTTGTAAATACCAACAAGAAAAGTGGGGAATAAAATGAAAAAAATGTTCTTTGCCATTATTTTAGGCGCTTGTGTTGCATTGATCACAGCATGTGGATCAGCTGCAAACGACAGCGCAAATAAACAATCTGGGTCTAAGGAATCAGGTGACCTTTGGAAGTCCATTCAGGATAAAGGCGTATTAACCATCGGTACAGAAGGTACATATGCTCCTTTCACCTTCCATGACAAAAAGACAGATAAATTAACTGGCTATGATGTCGAGGTCATCACAGAAGTCGCAAAACGTCTTGACTTAAAACCAGAATTCAAAGAAACACAATGGGACAGCATGTTTGCTGGTCTGAATTCAAAACGTTTTGATGTGGTAGCGAACCAAGTTGGTAAAACTGGACGTGAAAATCAATATGATTTCTCTGATAAATACACAACATCTCAAGCCATTGTTGTGACAAAATCAGATAACAATGACATCAAGAAACTTTCTGATGTGAAAGGCAAAAAAGCAGCACAATCATTAACAAGTAACTATAACAAATTAGCTACAGATGCTGGCGCTAAAATTGAAGGGGTTGAAGGTCTTGCACAATCCATTCAATTGATTCAGCAAGGGCGTGCTGATTTGACGTTCAATGACAAATTAGCTGTCTTGAATTACTTGAAAACAAGCGGTAACAAAAACCTAAAAGTTGCATTTGAAACAGGAGATCCACAAGAAACGTATTTTGCCTTCAGAAAAGGCAGCGGCGAAGTCGTTGACAAAGTGAATGGCGCACTAAAAGAAATGAAGAAAGATGGTACACTCGCTAAGATTTCCAATAAATGGTTTGGTGAAGATGTTACAAAATAATATCCTCGGAGTCGTCATTCCGTGGGATCTTCTTCAGCAATCTTTTTGGCCAATGGTGATGCAGGGAATTTATTATACAATTCCCCTCGCCATCATTGCTTTTATCATTGGTCTTTTTATCGCGCTTGTGACAGCTCTTGCTAGAATGTCTAAAATCAAAGCGCTCAGATGGATTTTTTCTATCTATGTGTCGGCTGTTCGCGGAACGCCGCTTTTTGTGCAATTGTTTATTATTTTCTATTTCTTTCCGACATTTAATATCACACTTGATCCATATCCAAGTGCTATCATCGCTTTTTCTTTAAACGTAGGTGCGTATGCTTCGGAAATTATTCGTGCATCCGTCCTATCTGTTCCAAAAGGACAATGGGAAGCGGGGTATTCGATTGGGATGACCCATCGCAAAACGCTCGTCCGCGTGATTTTACCGCAGGCAGTGCGTGTATCGATTCCGCCGCTGTCTAATTCATTCATTAGTTTGGTGAAAGATACATCGCTTGCCTCCCAAATCCTCGTGGCAGAGATGTTCCGTAAATCACAGGAAATTGCTGCGGCGAACTTGGATCAAATTTTATTTATTTATATGGAAGCAGCCCTGATCTATTGGGTATTCTGCTTCATTCTATCGCTCGTTCAACACCAAATTGAAAAACGACTTGATCGATATGTCGCAAGGTAAGGAGGGAACGACATGCTAACAGTCAAAGGCTTAAACAAATCCTTTGGTGAAAATGAGATTTTAAAGTCGATTGATTTTACGATCAACAAAGGGCAGGTTGTGGCGATTCTTGGTCCATCAGGTTCAGGAAAAACAACGATGCTTCGCTGTTTAAATGCACTTGAAATTCCAAATGCCGGCTCCTTTACCTTCGATGATTTCTCGATTGATTTTTCTAAAAAAAATAAACAAGCTGATTTGCTCAAGCTTCGCCGGAAGTCAGGCATGGTGTTTCAAGATTATCATCTGTTCCCACATCGCACTGTTCTTGAGAATGTGATGGAAGGTCCAGTCCAAGTCCAGCGCCGTCCGAAAGAAGCGGTGCGAAAAGAAGCGATTCAGCTCCTGCAAAAGGTAGGACTTGAGGATAAAAAAGATTTGTATCCCTTCCAGCTGTCAGGCGGTCAAAAGCAGCGTGTCGGCATTGCCCGTGCACTTGCCATTCAGCCAGAGCTTATGCTCTTTGATGAACCAACCTCTGCGCTAGATCCTGAGCTTGTCGGAGAAGTCTTAAAGGTCATGAAAGATTTAGCGAAAGAAGGCTGGACGATGGCGGTTGTCACACATGAAATCAAGTTTGCCCAAGAAGTGGCAGACGAAGTGATTTTTATTGATGGCGGCGTCATCGTCGAACAAGGTCCTCCTGAAGAAATCTTCAAACGACCAAAGGAAGAACGAACAAAACAATTCTTAAATCGGATTTTGAATCCAGTATGATCAAAAAGGCTGTTCTCATCATGTGAGAACAGCCTTTTTTTATATCTCTTTTTGCAGCCGCAGCGCTAATAAATCTTGCAGGAGCAGTCTCGCTCCCTCTGGGCTGACAACTACACCGCCTGACAGCGCCTTATTGGAACAGGTGACTTGCCCTGTAACGATACAAGGTTTATCCTGCCAATAAGGCTTTATCACAATGTGACTTTCTTCTTGATAGATTTCAATAAAATCTTGTGGATGAATTTTCAACCGTTTTCTTATATCTATCGGCAGGACAATTCTTCCAACGTTATCTATATACTTTACATCTTCTTTATTTAACAAATTGACCCCCCCTGCATCTCTAGATATGATATAGACGATTCCCTGTTTATCAAGGGATTAAGCGCTCTAATCGGTTAATGAAAGAATGAGCTGCAGGCTGATCCAGTGGCTAAACACGCTTCCCATATATAATATATCTGTTTGGCGCAGGACCAATGAAAGAAAAAGGATAACATGTGGTGAGGACAAGTTCTTCCTTTTCCTGTTGTAGTGTAATAATACTTTGATCATCTTTTTTCACAATCTTTGTTTTCTCAATTTCATAGGTGAATCGTCCGTATGAAAGCTCTATGACAAGTTGATCCCCTTTCACAAGTTCTCCTGTTCGTCTAAACACAGTATCACGATGCCCAGATAAAACGATTTGTCCCTGTTCGTTAGGAAAATAGCTCTCGTGATAATGACCCACTCCCTTTGCCAAATCCTCCGCCGCTGTTCCTTCTACAATTGGTAACTCAGCGTTTAACTTTGGAATGTGCAAGAGCCCAATGGTTTCACCAGCCTCCGGCACAAAAGAGGAATCCATTTTCCCCTTTTGCTGGATGGCTGCTTGCGCAGACTGGAATGATTGATCTACTTGTCTTTGTCCATCAACGATTTTCATATATCCTACAATCACAAGACAAATACCTGCTGTAATCAATAGAGCTGAGATGATTTTTTGAAACATGGACGATTATCCGTTTCTTTTTCTTCTTTTCCATACAATAAGGGATGCACCTATTAGTACAAGTGCAAATCCTGCTAGTAAAAGGTTGTACATCTCTGTTGCAGTGTTCGGAAGATGATGACCAGGTGTATCCGGTTCTGAATGAGAAGGATGCTCTGGATTTGCTGGTACCTCTGGCACATGCGGCGGTACTACCGTTGTTGAGTTTTCAGGTTTGTCTGGTTCGTCAACATTATCACCCTTCACAACTGCGATATTTTGAATGGTTTTACCTTCAGATCCTTTCGCGACCTTCGCTTCAAAAGTCACCGTATGCCAGTCCGTGTCTTTGATATCACCAAATTGTCCGGTGACTGTGCCTTTTGTGTAGTCTCCGTTGTCGTCATCTTTTGCATCTGTGACAGCTTGTCCATCTACTTTTAATGACCCTTCGACGTATTCAAGACCTTCTGGCAGTTGATCTGTGATGACTAGATCTTTGATGATACTGTCTTCTACACTATTTTTTGTTTTGATCGTGTAAAGAAGGGTGTCACCTACTTGTACTTCTTTTTCATTTGTATTGCCTTCTGCTTTTTGAGAGATTTCAGATGTTTTTTCTGATTCAAGTTTTGGATCTCTTGGATCAATGTTTGTTTCGGTTGTCGGCTCATCTGGCGGTGTGTTTTCGCCTGTTACTTTTGCTGTGTTTTGAATGGTTTTACCTGATTGGCCTTTTGCGACCTTTGCTTCAAACGTCACTGTATGCCAGTCCGTGTCTTTGATATCGCCAAATTGACCGGTCACTGTGCCTTTTGTGTAGTCTCCGTTGTCACCATCTTTTGCATCTGTGACAGCTTGTCCATCTACTTTTAATGATCCTTCGACGTATTCAAGACCTTTTGGCAGTTGATCTGTGATGACTAGATCTTTGATGATACTGTCTTCTACACTATTTTTTGTTTTGATCGTGTAAAGAAGGGTGTCACCTACTTGTACTTCTTTTTCATTTGTATTGCCTTCTGCTTTTTGAGAGATTTCAGATGTTTTTTCTGATTCAAGTTTTGGATCTCTTGGATCAATGTTTGTTTCGGTTGTCGGCTCATCTGGCGGTGTGTTTTCGCCTGTTACTTTTGCTGTGTTTTGAATGGTTTTACCTGATTGGCCTTTTGCGACCTTTGCTTCAAACGTCACTGTATGCCAGTCCGTGTCTTTGATATCGCCAAATTGTCCGGCTACTGTGCCTTCTGTGTAGTCTCCGTTGTCGTCATCTTTTGCATCTGTGACAGCTTGTCCATCTACTTTTAATGACCCTTCGACGTATTCAAGACCTTCTGGCAGTTGATCTGAAATCACGAGATTTTCGACGATGCTGTCTTCTTCAAGATTCTTTGTTTTGATCGTATAAAGAAGGGTATCGCCTACCTGTGGTGTTTTTTCATCTGTGTTCCCTTCTGCTTTTTTCTGAATGCTCGCTGTCTTTTCTGATGCTAGTTTTGGTTCACGAGGATAAATTTCTGTTTTCGTTGTTGGATCATCTGGCGGTGTGTTTTCACCTGTTACTTCGGCAGTGTTTTGAATGTCTTGACCAGCCTGTCCCTTTTCAACTGTCACTTCAAACGTCACGGTATGCCAATCTGTGTCCTTCACATTACCAAAATAACCGGTGACCTTTCCATCTGTGTAGTCTCCGCTATCGTCGTCTTTCACATCTGTGACAGATTCTCCATCAATTTCAAGAGACCCAGCGACATACGTCAGCCCTTTTGGTAATTGATCTGAGATCACTAGATTTTCCACAAGGCTGTCTTCTATCGTGTTCTTTGTTTTAATTGTATAAAGCAGGGTATCTCCTACTTCTGGATGCTTCTCATCTTTGTTACCTTCAGCTTTTTTCTGCAAGACCGCTGATTTTTCTGATTCCAGCTTTGGATCACGAGGATAGATTTCTGTTTTTGTTGTCGGATCGTCTGGTGGTGTGTTTTCACCTGTGACACTCGCTGTATTTTGAATGTCTTTGCCAGATTGTCCTTTTTCAACCGTCACTTCAAATGTCACGGTATGCCAATCTGTATCTTGAATATCACCAAATTGTCCTGATATGGTACCATCTGTGAAGTCTCCGTTATCGTCATCCTTTGCGTCAGTGACTGCCTCTCCATCCACTTGAAGTGAATCCGGCACATACGCTAATCCTTCCGGCAGTTCGTCTGAGATCACTAAATTTTCAACGAGACTGTCTTCTATCGTATTCTTTGTTTTAATCGTATAAAGAAGTGTATCACCGACCTCTGGATGCTTCTCATCTGTATTGCCATCTGCCTTTTTCTGCAAGACCGCTGATTTTTCAGAAGTCAGCTTTGGGTCACGAGGATAGATCTCTACATTCGTTGTCGGCTCGTCTGGCGGTGTGTTGCCGGTTGTGACACTCGCTGTATTTTGAATATCTTTGCCTGCCTGACCTTTTTCAACTGTGACTTCAAACGTCACGGTATGCCATTTCGTATCTTTCACTTCACCGAACGTTCCAGTGACAGTTCCGTCTGTCATATCACCGTTGTCGTCATCTTTTGTATCTGTGACTGGATTCCCATCTACCTGTAGAGAATTTGGTACATAAGATAATCCTTGAGGTAACTTGTCAGAAATCACAAGGTCTTCTATTACACTATCTTCAACAGCGTTACGGGCTTGAATGGTATACAGCAATGTGTCCCCTACTTCTGGGTGCTTCTCATCTGTATTCCCATCTGCTTTTTTCTGTAAGACCGCTGATTTTTCTGATTCAAGCTTCGGATCACGAGGATAAATTTCTATGTTTGTTGTTGGATTGTCTGGCGGTGTGTTTTCCCCTTTGACATTCGCTGTATTTTGAATATCCTTGCCAGCTTGCCCTTTTGCTACTTTCGCTTCAAATGTCACGGTGTGCCAATCGGTGTCTTTCACATCACCTATTTGACCTGTCACAGTACCATTTGTAAAATCACCTTTGTCTTGATCCTTTGCATCTGTTACGCTTGTGCCATCTACCTTAAGAGATCCAGAAACATAGGTTAAGCTGCTCGGAAGATTATCTGATATGGTCAGATTTTTAAGAATGCCGAATTGCACCGTATTTTTTGCTCTAATTGTATAAAGCAAAGTGTCGCCTACTTCTGGATGCTTTTCATCTGTGTTGCCTTCTGCTTTTTTCTGTAAAGCAACAGATTTTTCTGATTCAAGGTTAGGGGGATATGGATCGAATTCAGGCTTCACCCTTGAAGCTAAGTCGTAAGATAATGAATCACCTACAGTGCCCATATATGTTGTACTTAATGTTTTCGCATCAAGTGTAAAAAGAGTAGAATGACCAATAGAGTCATCTTTTCCTGATTGTAATAGCATTTGTCCATTTGGCAAAAAGCTAATTCCTCGTACTCCTCCCTCAATCGGTTTACCATCTGCATTTGTGATTGGAATCACTCGAATGACTTCAGCTGTTTCAGGATTCATTTGCGCAATGGACCCACTGGTATTAGATGCGAACCAAAGATAGCCATCCTTATCGACTACAAGGTCTCCGCCAATGTCTCCGCCAATGCCAGGGCCAACGTCATAACCAACAATTTTCTTGGCCGTTTTTTGACCAGTTGCTAAGTCGTACGTTGCAAGGTAGGGTTCTCCACCAACCTCATACGAATGAATATATTTACCGTTATAAACAACGGCATTAGGCGCTCTTCCGCCTAAAACACCTACACGCTCTGCTTGTCCAGTGGTCGCATTTATTTTATAAAGAACTGGCTCTCCACTTGCTGTCGTAGTTGCATACACAGTGTTTTCTTGGTCATTCACAGCAACACCGTTCACTACAGTCGAATTAATTCCCTTCACCTGTACACTAGCCTTTACGTTTGTTGGATTTTGCCCATCAAGCTGATAAAGAACTAACTTCCCATTTCCAATCATGTAGGAATCTGTGTTATTGACAACCACCGTCCCAGCGGCTTTCGTAACAGGTGGCGAAACTGTTAATAAATTCCCAGCAATCAGCACCAATATAAGAAATAATTGACTCGTTCTTTTTATTATGTTCATTTTTTTTAACATCCCCTTTTCCCTGCTCTAAATCATAATGGTATGTACCAGTTCACCTCCCACACTTTGGTAAAGAATATCAGTAACATTTCAGAACCCTCAACATGACTAAAAGACTATTTTCGACAAAAATAGCCCTTTTGTCATATACAGCTTTCGACATCTGATCCATCTATGTTTTTTCCAATAAAACAAGTTTTTTTATCGTGTATCAAATATTTTATCTATCAATAAAAACAGGCCTAACGGCGCAATTTACATACAATCTATTCTAATTTATCTTGAATATTCTTTAATTGGATAAAGGTTGTTCTTTTGTCATTTTATATTGAATTTTTTTCTTATTTTCATAAAAATTGTTAATTATTGGTTCACTTTGTTAAAAAAAACAAGGCAAAAGTCTTGCTCCAAAATTTGATGTTTTCTGCTCTTTTTATGGAAAAAATTCTTTTTGTCGAGTAAGCGATTACAATTGAGCAAAGCCATTTAAAGGGGCGTGCGAGTATGTTACGATTGAAATCGAGTGTTTAAGAAAGAAGGGAAAGCTGTTGAAGCGGGAACATCTTTTACGTTGGTTTTTTTATTTTGTTGGATTGATTGTACTTGCTTTTGGACTATCGCTGACAGTGAAGGGAAAGATCCTTGGCATTGGTCCGTGGGACGCTTTTCATTATGGACTGTTTCAGCATTTTGGTTTAACCATTGGACAATGGTCGATCATTATTGGTGCACTCATTGTGACACTGACATCTGTTTTCACGAAATCTTTTCCAAAGATCGGTGCCCTGCTCAATATGGTGCTGATCGGCGTGTTTATTGATTTCTTTAATGCAGTATTACCTGCACCACATGGGTATTTACCTGCTTTATATGTATTTATTACGGGCGTGATTGTGTCTGGGTATGGCGTTGGCATTTATGTCTCAGCTAATCTTGGCGCTGGGCCAAGGGATTCATTAATGCTGCTCATCTCAGCAAAAACAGGGCTGAACGTACAGTGGGTTCGAAATGGTATTGAGTTAACCGTGCTTCTATTTGCATGGATGCTCGGCGGCCCGATTGGCATTGGAACGATTCTGACGGCCATCTTTACTGGACTCGTCCTTCGCTTTTCATTGCCACAATCGACACGGCTCTTGCAGCTGCTCATTACAAAAACAGCGGAGAAACCTGTTCAAACCCTTACCCGATAAGAACAAGCCATTCTACTAAAAGAATGGCTTGTTTTGTGCTAAACTAAATAGACGCAATATTCTTAAAACAGGAGATGATCCCCTGATGCAGCTTTTCCATTATCATTACTGGACACCATTTGTTGAGGAGACGGAGAAGGCGTACACCTCATTAGGCTTTGAAGAAAAGGGTCGTTTCGCAAAGGAAGGTTCCTTTCCTCCTCCGCAGACATGGGATGATTTTAGAGAGAAGAAGCCCTCTTTCCGAATCATTGAGATGAGAAAGGGACAGATCAATATCACATTTGGTTATAGTAAAAAAGTCCTTTTTGATCACATCGGCTTTCTAGTGACTGATGATGAATATGATCAGTTGCTGGTACAAGCTCAAAAGAGAAACTGGGCAATCCAGACCGGGGATCGAAGAACGTTTCTTTCTACACCGATGCGCTTAAGGCTTGAATTGCAGCGGCGGACAGATGTGATTGAAACTAGAGAAGAAGCAATTGCCGAGATGACGATCGCAGTGCCTGATTTGACTCATACACCTGCGGTCGATCAGTTGCTGGACGGTTTGACACAACCTATTCATTGGAAAAAGGGAGAACGTCTCTCTTTACTTGAAGTGAAGATGATGGATTCTCATGGGATGAATACGACCGATTCAAACGGTGTTCATGTCCTCAAACAAGGATAAAAAGCAGCGAGATACGCTGCCTTTTTTATGATTGTTTACGAATTGGAATCCAAATCAATGTCACATGATCTGGAGAATGTATCTCTCCATCTAAAGGGTACGTTTCCATCTCCATTCCCCCAGCATGCTCATATCCTGAGCCAGGAAACCATTCTGTGAAAATACGTGTCCATGTTGAATGCACAGCGGTTTCGACAGGCCCCTTTGCCTGAAATACAGCCCACGTACTGGCCGGAATCTGCTCGACTGTCATGGTCGAATCTGGTTGTTCCTCACCTTGCTCAATCCCAATGATATAGTCAAATGTTTCAAGCGTTTCATCAAAATGCGCACATACACCGATATATCCGAGTTCTCCAGCTGCATGAGCCAGTGAATCCGTCCATCCTTCTTGATTGACACGCTTCCAAAAGGCGGGAATATCCTGTTTGTTTTGGCTATTCTTTGTTGTTGTCTTTAGTCTTCTGCCCATGATTGAAAATGAATCCTTTTCCACAATTCGATAATGCATAGGTTCGACTCCTTTTATTTGAAGTTCGAAGGAGAGACGGGGTAGGCTTTCACTGTATACTCGCCTGTTTTCACTGCTGCCGGTGTATATCCGTGATGCCGCTTGAAGGCTTTCGCAAACGACTCTGGGGTTTCATAGCCATACTTCACCGCCACATCAATGACTTTCACTTGCTTGGTCATGAATTCTTCTGCCGCAAGGGTTAATCGTCTTTTGCGAATATATTCTGCTACTGCAATTCCCGTCAGCATATGGAATAGCCGCTGATAATGAAATTTAGACATACAGGCGGCCTCTGCCACTTCTTCGATCTGCAAAGGCTGATCCAGCCTCTCTTCCATATAATTGATACTATCCATGATCAAGTGAATCATTTTTCCCTCTCCTTCCTTTTCAACTATATCGAGAACCGCCCGCACCTTCCTGTCATTTTGTGCTTTCATTGAACAGGATGTCTGTTTCTCTTTTGCATGGGTTCATCCAATGGTACAATAAATGTAAAAAATTGAGGTCCGTTATGAAGATTTTCGCTATTCAATTACAACCTTTAGATGATAAAAATGCACGAAAACAAATAGAACAGCTGAAGCCTTTTGTATCACTTGAAAAACGCGCCGCCGCTGAGCGCTTTCGTTTTTTGATCGATGCAAGAAGAACGCTTTTAGGTGAGGTACTGATTCGTCACATCATTCATGAGATGTACGCACTGCCTATGGAACAGATCATTTTTGAAACAGAAGGGAATGGAAAGCCTGTTGTCCGGCAAATTCCTTCTTTTCATTTTAATCTTTCTCACTCTGGTGATTGGGTCGTGGGCGCAGTAGATGATGCGCCTGTTGGCATTGATATTGAAGAGATTAAACCGATTGATTTAGCCATAGCCAAACGATTTTTTTCAGCTGACGAATATCAAGATTTACTCTCACAGCCGGCAGAACGGCAGGAAGCCTATTTCTTTCATTTATGGTCCATGAAGGAGGCTTTTATCAAGCTGACAGGGAAGGGAATATCCTATGGTCTCTCATCCTTTACCGCTCGCTTGTCAAAGGATGGCCAGGCTACTTTGAGATTACCTGATCACGAAGCCCCTTGCGTTGTCCAAACATATTCGCTTGATCCTGCCTACCAAATGGCGGTTTGTACAAGAAAACCCGCTGCGGCTGAGCACGTCGAGATACTCACTTGTGAGAACATGCTATCTCGCCTTAATAACGTGTGATTTGTTGAAGTGATGACTTTAGCAAATCGACGCCTTGTGCGATTTCCTCTTCTTTTACATGCCAAATGTTCAGCTGAAGTATAGGCTCCTTTTGATAAGTAGAAATGAAATGGCGGTCGATCGGCTGAACCATCACAGAAGCCTTTTTTAGCTGCTGAATGAGCTGATTCATCGGAATGGACCGGTCGACACGAACGTGGGTATGGGTAGCTGGCTCCTCTTCTCCCAGCTCATAAGCGCCTTGATCATTTTTCAAACAGGCCACAAGTTGTTTGGATCGAGCTCTATAGGTCGCCTGCATCCTTTCTCTATGACGCTCAAACATCCCGCTTTTCAAATAAATTTCTAAAGCAGCCTGCGAGAGCATTGAGCTGTCGATATCAATCAGCCGTTTATGTTCACTAAAGGGGCCAATCAGCTCGTTTGGTAAGACGACAGCACCTGTTCTAAGCCCCGGAAAAATGATTTTTGAGAAGCTTTTTAAATAAATGACCTTCCCCGCCTGATCATATGAATAGATCGGGTCTCTTTTTGTATCGAATTCTAAATCAGCCAAATAATCGTCTTCAACGATATAGACATCATATGCTTCGGCAAGGGCTGCAATCGCTATTTTTTCTTGTTTCGACAGACTCGTTCCAAGCGGGTTTTGAAACCTTGGCATCGTATAGAAAAAGCGAATATCCTCCTCTCGGAAGATACGCTCCAATTCCTGAAGATCGAGTCCTTTTTCCGTCCGCTGAATCCCCCGGACAGGCAGCTGGTTTTTCTCTAAGTATTGGAGGTATAGGTGATAGCCTGGCTGTTCGACCAATATGGTCTGTTTTCCATTCGGAAACGGGATGGTGCTTAAAATCGATAAAGCCAGCTGAATACCAGAAGTCATGACGATCTGTTCTGGAGAGGCAAACACTTGATAATCCGTTAAACGCTTTGAAATGATTGGCAGTAAAGATGGTAATCCATTGGTGGTGCCATAGATAAATAAATCATTTTGATACAGATCAATCGCTTGATTGATGCAGTGCTGAAAATCGACATATGGAAACACAATGGGATCAGGCGCAGAGGAAGCAAAATCAATCCATGTGCTGCCCTTCTTAACGGCTGACTGATTGGTTTTCACGACAAAATAGCCACTTCTTTCTACAGAGTACAGCAAGTGTTCACGCTCTAATGTGTCTAGTGCTTTTATGACAGTGCTTTTGCTCACAGCATATTGAGCCACTAAGTGACGAATGGATGGAATTTTCATTCCAGCATTGTATTCACCGCTCTCGATTTTGTTTTTTATATTCAACACAAGCTGATCATATTTCCTCACAGTACTACCCTCCTTGTACCGGTACAGATATCAATAACTCTTATTGTACACTTTACTTGATCCGTTTACGATAAAAAGACAGAACCGGTCAATTCAACTGAAGCATGCATGCTCGTGTAAGGAGAATTCTGATGGATATGTCAAAACAAAAAGCGTATGCTGCTTCGATCGCATACGCCTGTATTATTGGTTTTTCATTCTTGTTTGTCAAAGTGGCCTTAGCATCAGCGAATCCAATTGATGTATTAGCACACCGATTTACTGTTTCTTTCGCAGCCGCTCTTTTGTTATTTCCATTTTTACGAAAAAAGTACCGTTTTTCCATTCAATGGCGTGATCTCATTTACATTGTGCCATTTTCCTTGCTTTATCCTGTGTTGTTTTTTGCATTTCAAGTGTGGGGGCTGATGTTTACCTCTTCATCAGAGGCCGGCATTATTCAGGCGACCATCCCTATTTTGACAATGGTGCTTGCAGCATGGTGTTTAAAGGAACGCCCTACCTCGATTCAGGTGCTGTTTACCATTCTTTCTGTGTCCGGGGTGATGCTCCTCTTTGTGGTGAAGGGAATTGATGTGAAACATTCTCATCTCATTGGTTATGTGCTGATCTTACTTTCAGCCTTATCATCCAGTGCCTATAGCGTATTTGCCAGGGTGATGACACGGCGATTCCATGTCATTGAACTGACTTTCGTGATGACATTCTTTGGATTTGTCTTCTTTAATGCTGCTGCTCTCATTCGGCACTCGGTAAATGCTACACTACCGCAGTTTTTCAGTCCGTTTACGCAGCCATCCTTTGTATGGTCTATGCTCTTTTTAGGCATTCTCTCTTCACTGCTCACAGCGTATTTATCAAACTATGCTCTTTCCCACCTTGAAGCAGCAAAAGTGAGTATCTTTAACAATCTTTCTGCTTTCATTACCATTGCCGCTGGCGTCCTTATTTTACATGAAACGATTGATATGGTTCACCTCATCGGGGCTGTGCTCGTTATTGGCGGAGTGATTGGCGGGAATGTGGTGAGGAAGGGGAATTCATAAAGAAAACGGCCCTCGTTTGACGGGGCCGTTGTTTTCTTTTATTGGCTGATGAATTGCCTTTTTGTTGTCTGCTCAATGACATGCCTCATATGTTCTGCGAACTGCTCGAGGTGTGTGTTGATATACATGTGGCCTCCTTCGAAATCAGTGCGTTCGATGGCGTTTGCCCATGTTAGCCAGCCGTCTGCGTCTTCCATGCATTTTTTATCTTGCTTTCCGTTCAATAAATAAACGGGTGATTCAATGATTGTTTTGTCTGTATGCTGGAAGGATTCTAATGCTTGATAGTCGGCACGTAAGGATGGTGTAAAGTAATCCATCATTGGTTTGTTCTCTAACAATTCTTTTGGAATCCCGCCCATTTCAGCAATATGCTGAACAAATGCTTCATTCGATAAATGGGTCAATATTTGTCTTTTTGTTTGCGGCGGCTGAATGGCAGAAATGACAACTGCTGCCGGATCGATGCCTTCCTTTTCTAGCAGCTGAGTCAGCCTGTACACCACAAGTCCGCCCATGGAATGTCCGAACAAAATAAATGGACGGTTTAATTTGCCTGTCAGTTCTTCTTTATACAATTCAGCCAGCCGGTCAATGCTTGTTTCAAGCGGCATGAGGTTCGTTCCATGACCCGGAGGCTCTGCTGCTGTCACTTCGGCCGTGTCCTTCAGCTGTTCAAAGAGCGGACGGTAAGAGGCGGAATATCCGCCTGCAAAAGGAAAACAAATAAGCTGAATGAGATCTGATTTTTTTTCAAAGGTTTTAAATAATTGGTTCATACGTCCTTACCCCTTTACGATCGTTTCAAGAATCTGCGCAAGTTGATCTGCCTGCGGTCTTTTCATCATGGTCACATGGTCGCCTTTTATTTGATAATACGAGCACGTTTCTCTCGTGTAAGCTTCCCAATCGGCAAATTTCTTCTGGAAATCTGTGGCGTGATCGCTGCTTTGTATAATATAAAACGGCACAGAGAATGGGTCTTTTTCTAATTCAATGGCTTGTGACATGATGGTGTTATGAGTCTGCATTTGCAAGTATTTATCTAAATAGTGATCATTCATAAATTGATGAACGACTTCATCCTTTTCTGCTTCTTTGAGGATTTTCTGCTTCACTTCTTGGAAGCTGAGCCCTTGTAATGCTTCTGGTTTGATGCCGACGAGGTTCCCCATACCTAGAACGAGGGCCAGCATTTTCACTTCTTCTTCGTTCATATCGGCATGAAGCGCTTGATCTGCCTCATCTCTTAATACCGGAACCGTATCTAAAATGATCAATCCTTTTGGCGCTTTTCCTGCATGACAGAGTCTCTGATTCATTCCGTAAGCAAGATGTCCGCCCATGGAATGCCCTGCCAAATAATCAATGCCTGGTCGATAGAATGTTTCAATGGCTTCAATAAAAATGGTGACAAGCTCTGTATAATGAAGGAATTGTGGTTCTTCATCCTCATACAAGCCTGGAGACTGCAAGGCGTAAACAGCTCCTTCATGTGTCATGAGCTTGGCCACATCAATATACCCCATCACCGTTCCACCAGCAGGCGGTGCAAAGAAAATTCTCGGTTCAGCCGGATCCCCTTTTTTCAACTCGATTACATAGTCTTTCGGCGCTCTTTCGACAGGCTCGCCTGTTTCTGGCACTGTGTCCAAATATGCCGCTAACTGCGCTGGCGCTGGGTACATGAAAATCCATTTCGGATCAACACGGACACCTTTTTCTTTTAATTTGGCAACGGCTTGAATACTCATAATGGAATCTCCGCCTAAATCAAAGAATGAATCATGAATTCCTACTCGTTTGACACCAAGCACTTCACTGAAAGCTGTCACAATCAGCTGCTGGGTTTCTGTTGCCGGTTGATCGTCTTCATGTGAGGAAGAGACTGCGTCTGTCGGCTCCGGCAATACTTTTTGATCGACCTTCCCATTTGTTGTGACAGGAATTGCGTCAAGTACGATAAAGTAACTTGGAATCATATAGCCTGGCAGGCTTTCCTGTAAAAATGCTTTCCATCCGGGAACAGGCTCTCCCCCATCTGTAACAAGGTAGGCTGCCAGCCGTTTTGAGCTGCCGTACGTTTTAGCAATAACGGTACATTCTTTTACTTGTGGGTGTTTGAGCAGGGCTGTCTCAATTTCTCCACATTCAATTCGGTAGCCTCTAATTTTCACCAAGTTGTCTTTTCGGCCAAGGTATTCAATACTGCCATCAGACCGCCATTTCCCTAGGTCACCGGAACGATACAGTTTGTCCCCTTTTAATGCCGGGAATGGATTGTCAATAAACCGCTCCTGCGTGCGCTCTGGGTCATGCAGATATCCTTTTGCCAGCCCTGTTCCGCCGATATAGATTTCTCCTTTGACGCCTGTTGGTACTGGATTGAGATGATCATCTAGTATGACAACCGTTGAGTTGGCGACTGGCACACCGATTGGCACTGATCTTGCATCCTCCGGTACGTGTGTGACTTGATAAGTGGTCGCTAATGTTGTGTTTTCTGTTGGACCGTAAGCATTGATCAGCACACCCTTCATATGTGGCAATGCCTTTCGTGCATGCTCACTAGACATGGCTTCTCCGCCAACAAGTAATGTACGGTATCCAGCTACACTTTTTGGATCATGCTCAATCAGCCGGTTGAATAAAGCAGTTGGCAAACAGTTGGCTGTGACTTGATGCGTTTTGATTAAACGAGTTAATTCGTCCATATTCAGAGCAGCATATTTCGGGATCAGAACCAGCTGACCGCCATTGAGCAGCATTCCCCATAATTCAAAGGTAAAGGCATCAAATGCATAGTTAGACAGCTGAAGCATTTTATCTTCTGAACCAAGCTCAATATAGTTTGTTTCTTTCACTAAGCGGACCACTCCTGCATGAGGAAGCATCACGCCTTTTGGTGTGCCTGTTGAGCCTGAAGTGTAGTTAACATAGGCAAGCTGGTCTTCTCCTACAATCGATTTTTCCCTTTGATACACTGCGCCTGTTTCTGGTAACGGCTTGTCCATTTCAATCTTTGTGCCGCTCAGATCGTCTAAACGATTAATCAGATGCGACTGGGTTAAGATGATATCGCTTTGTGTATCGCAAACGATCAGACCGATGCGGGCATCTGGATACTCAGGTGACATCGGTACATAAGCAGCACCCGACTTGACGATCCCTAGAACTGAGACCATCATGTCAAACGAACGATCAAACAGCATCGGGACAAGTGAACCTGGTCCAACGCCCTTTGACTGTAAATAGGCAGCCAGTTTTGTCGCCTTCTCGTCTAAATCTTGATACGTCATATGCTCTTCCATATAAGATACAGCAATCCGGTGCGGGTCACGCTGCACTTGTTCTTCAAATAATTCTTGCAGCGTACGCTTTGGATAAGGCGTGTCAGTTTGATTTTTCCCTATGATCATGGCATTCTGTTCTGCTTTGTCCATGACGCAAAAGTCAGCAAATGTCCGTTCAGGCTGAGCCGTCATACCATCTAACAGATTGAGATAATAATTCATCATACGGTGGATCGTTTCTTGCTCAAATAAATCCGTATTATATTCCACATGGATAGACAGCTTGTCCTCCTGCTCAAATACATGCAAGGTGAGATCAAATTTAGAGACGGTATGATGGACCATCACTTGTTCCGATGTCAGTCCTTTTAGGTTGATATCCAGCGAATCAGTGACATACCCCATGGCGACTTGGAAGATCGGTGAACGACTTAGGTCTCTATCCATTGAAAGGTCATCCACAAGCTTGTCGAATGGATAATGCTGATGCTCAAAGGCTTTTAACGTCATTTCTTTCACCTTTGCCAGTAAATCGGTAAAGGTATCGGCTTTTGAAACGTCCTGTCTCAGCGCCAATGTATTGACAAACATGCCCACGAGCTTCTCTGATTGTTCGACATCACGGCCAGCGATCGGCGATCCAACAATGACATCTGTTTGTCCAGACAACTTGTGAAGTAGGACATAATAGGCTGACAACATCGTCATAAATAGTGTTGTCCCCTGCTGCCTCGACAAGGCATGTAAACGACGAACAAGCGGTTCATCTATCACGATTTTCTCTGTAGCCCCATTAAATGTTTGAACCGGCGGACGAGGACGGTCAAACGGGAGCTCTAATACCGGCAACTCTCCTTGTAACGTTTCTAGCCAATAGCTCTGAGCCTCATGGTGGTTCTTTAATTGCTCATTCTCCCAATGAACATAATCGGTCCATTCAATCTCAAGTGCAGGTAGCTCAGGCGTTTTCTCTGATAATAGCGCACCATACACGACTTCTAATTCTTGAATAAGCAGGCTGAGCGACCATGCATCGGAAATGATATGATGCTGCGCACAAAGCAAGTAATATTCCTCTTTCCCCATATCAACAATTGTCCACTGTGCAAGCGGTCCCCGTTCTAAGTCATAGATGCGGTTCGCCTCTTGCTGAATCAGCTGTTCCAATCTTCTTACTCTTGTTTTTTCATTAAATAATGAGAAGTTCGCAACGGTTACTGATGGCGGAAGATCTTCACGGATGACTTGAACCGGCTTGCCGCCAATGGTTTGAAATGTTGCGCGCAGTGCTTCATGACGTTTTGTTAAGAGACCGATCGCCTTTGTTAACGTTTGGATGTGTAATTGGCCCATCAGCTTCCAAGCACCTAATATATTGTAATGATGGCTCTTTTCTAATGTAGATAAGAACCAAATTCGCTTTTGAGCGTGTGACAGCTCATAGCTTGTTCGTTTTTCCAGCTTTGGAATGCCGACTTCCTGAATGGCTGGTGCTCCATTGATGTCATCGACCATTTGTGCCAAGTGTGCCAGATTCTTGCTTTCAAATAATATTTTTAGCGGTGCCTTTATTGAAAACTCATGATTAATACGAGAAATCGTTTGAGTGGCCTTTAATGAATGTCCACCAAGGTCAAAGAATTGATCCTCTTTGTACACACGATCGACTTCTAAAATATCCTCCCATATGGCCGCAAGCACCTGCTCTGTCTTCGTTTCTGGCAATTGCTTTTCAAACGGCTGTGCGTGTTTGTGATGGAACTGTTTGAGGGCTTCATGATCAATAGAGCCATCTTGTTTTTTCGGTATATCTTCCACTTGCCTGATGTCCCATTTCCCCTCTATGATGTCTGTGATCTTGTCAACATCCACTTCTTTGCCTGATTGCACCGTATAGTACAGTTTCTTTTCAAAATGTGGTATTGGTGCTGGTTGAAGATGTTCAGCGATTTCTTGATTCGCCCCATCTAGGCCAATAAATAGATGCGCTTCATTCAGCCGAACACCTAGACATAATGAATGGAGTCCTTGTTTTTTTCCAATCAATTGAAAGCCCTTGCGAACGGTTAGCGCAGCCCCAGTATGTCCCTTAGACAAACCAAGATTATCCCACATGCTGAAATTCAACGAAATCGCTCTTCTTCCCTCATGATAGGTAAGAGCATGTGCGAGTCCATCTAAAAAGCTGTTCGCCGCAGAATATGCGCCAAATGTGGTGCCGCCAAAAAAGCCATTCACTGATCCAAAAAAGACGAGTGGAACTGACGGGTCATGCTTGAAAGCTTCCTGCAGCACCCAAGCACCATCTGCCTTCCCTGAAAGTTCTTTGACGAAATCTTCTTCTGTTGTATGAGCCAGTGTGTACGTATCCACATGCTGAAAGTGCTCAGATACATTGCCAGCACCGGCTAAATGAAGCGCTCCTCGGATCGACTGTCCGAAATGCTTTTCTGCTTCATAAATCGCCCGCTCGACGTCACATAAATTCGTCACATCGGCTTGTACATAAAGGACGTCTCCCAGATCTTTAAGCTGTGAGAATGACGCCTCTTTTTCTCTGTCTTCTTCAAGGGATGTCCGTCCAATTAACACGAGCTTCAAGCCAAATTGGAGCATTTGCTTAGACAGTTCAAATCCAATACCGCCAAGCCCGCCAGTCAGCAAGTACAAGCCTTCATATTCTAAAAACCCTTCTGTCTGAGGTGCCGTCATCATATTCACTTTTTCCAGCTTTGGTACGAGACGCTGGCCATGCCGGTAAGACACTTCTGCTTTCAAATGAATCGCACCTAGTTCGTCCGCAATATGCTTGGCATCCTGTTCCACATTCTCCGCTTCAATATCAAGGTGAGACACTTCTGCCCCTTCCCATTCTTGCGGGATGGTTTTTAATAATCCGGCAAGAGACGTTTTCTCCACATGAAGCTCATCTTGCGGTTTTACAAATTGACCACCTTTTGTGACAACAACGAGACGCATCGGCTCTTTATTTTCTTGTCTCAATGCTTGATACAAATACAAAATGGATTGGCTAGTGCTTGCATTCAGTTCTTTGAACTGCGCAGGGCTCGCAATCATCTCCCTGTCTGATACATTCCACAAGTGGAGCATACGGTCAATTTTTAATTCATCGGCTTCAAGCGCCGCCACAAGCCTGACGTAATCCCCCTTGATTCGAGGGTTCATCTGATACATCCCTTTTGACAGGCGTAAAAATTCATAACCCTTTTTCACAGAAACATAAGGCAGGTTCATTTGTTCAAATTGTGTATAAAGCGATGGATAAAGCCCTTTTTCATCCTCAAATACGAGTACATGATCAGTGGAGACTGGCTGAGATGGACCGATATTCTCTTTTACCCAAATACGTTTAAAGAACCAATCTGGGAGGGTTTGTTCATTTTCCGAAGCAAGATCAAGTGCATGTTCAATGTCATGAAATACCCCATCTTTCAGTGCCGCACCTAGTTGGGCACGTTGGATTTTTCCGCTTTCTGTTTTCGGAAATTGGTCTTTTTTCACCGGAATGATATGGTCAGGTTCGATTCCCATTTTGCGAATGATGCTCTCTCTAATCTGCTGAATCATTGTGATTTGATCCTCTATCGAATCCTTCTGCGTGACAAAAAAGACGGCGAGTGTGTCATTACTTGATTCGGGATTGTAAATGCCGTACGCAGCGGCAAAGGTGACTTCAACCCCCTCAACTTCTTCCACAACGGCTTCAATTTCGTAATTCAAATAGTTCGCTCCGTTGATGACGATGATATCCTTTTCCCGTCCTGTGAGGACTAGGCGCCCTTCATGAATAAATCCTAAATCTCCTGTATGAAACCAGCCGTTTTCCGCAAATACTTCTTCATTGGCTTCCTCATTTTGATAGTAGCCCATCATAATCGTTGGACTCTTCACCTGCAAGCGGCCGACTTGATCTTCTGGCAGCACTTGGTGATGCTCGTCTACAATCCGAATCCATACAGAAGGGATGGGTGCACCGACTTCTGTAAAAGTCATCTTGTGCGGATGATCGTGCGTCACATATTGAATCTCACTTGTTAATGAGGTCTGATCAATGGTCAGTTGTCCACCCTGATCATCATGACGCATGAATTCTTTTGACTGGACAATGGCTGATGATGTTTCTGACATGCCATAAGCCGGCACCATCGCATGGCGGCTTAATCCGTGCTCACCCATGATGTGCATGAAACGCTGCGTCACTTTAGGAACAACTGCTTCGGCGGCGTTCATGATATAGGTCAAGGTGGAGAGATCCCAGCTCCCTTTGCGAATGTCGTCTTCATATTCATTCATCATCGCAAAGGCAAAGTTTGGCGCCCACGTCCTTGTGACACCGTATCTTTCTACCCAATCCAGCCACACCATCGGCCGTTCGATAAATTGATCAATGGATGGACTAATTTGCTGGCAGCCGAGGTAGACATCATGGACATGAAACATGACAATGCCCCCTACATGATCAAGCGGCATCCAGTTCATTGATACATCCTCATGCGTGAAACCATTTGCCTGCTCAAAGGAAATGATTCTAGATAAAATGCTTTGATGGTTGTGCCGGATACACTTTGGCACACCCGTACTTCCTGAGGACAGCAGCTGAAGCACAGGCTCATCCGGCTCTGGTTCATAATGCTGTTCATCTGGGTCACAGGCAAGTAATGTTTCGATTGTTAAAATCGGAATCGCTTTTGATTCAAACGTTTTACGTAGCCCTGCAATGTCCTCAGCACTCGCTTCGTTTGTAATAATGAATGGTTCATTTTGCAGCTGAAACACGCCCTTGAGCTTGTTCACACCTTGATTCATTTCATCATACACAGGTGGTACAGAGACTGGGGTTGGAATGATTCCACCGAGAATACAGCCCCAGAATACTGTGATAAAATCTTGATGGTCTTTCAATTGAAGCAGCACTTGATCGCCGTTTGAAAGTCCGGCTGCCCTTAATCCAGATAGGACACGTTCCGCTCCTGTGAGTAATTCCGGGTAAGTCTGGATCACCTCATGACCGCCTTCTTTGAGATACGTGACTCCGCGATTTGGTGACATAAAGGCGGCTCGGATCAGTACCTCTGTCAATGTGACTGGTGTACCTGGTTTTCTGATCACATCACCTCCATAAACAAGAGCTGGTGGTTTTTCTTGTACGGAGGATTGTATGGTTTGACTGACTTCATCTTTTGAAAACGATTCGTTTCCATTTGTACGCTGTCTATCTGGGAAGAGGTCATCTAAATGATAGGGTGTTTGTTTTTCTGTCTGTCTCTCTATCAAAACGGCTGCTTCCTCTACTCCATCTATGGCTTTCGTGCGCTCTTCTATCTTTCTTCGTTCCTCTTCATCTAGTACGTCAATGGCAAGCAGCGCCTCGGTATCGACCGCTCCACTTTCTTTTCGAGGCAAGGAAGGGACGAGGACGAGTGCGGCTGGCACTTCATCAGGATGAAGTGGTCCTTTCATCAAATCCTCTCTTGTCAGCGAAGGGTCCTTCGCCTGTGCAAACAGCACAAGCGATAGGCCTCCTTCTTGATTTTTCTTCGGGATGAGCGCACATTCCTTTAGTGGAAAGTGAAGCATGAAGACTTTCTCTAATGCTTTGAGATCGATTCGTTTTCCATTGATCCTGACAATATGATTTACTGCATTTCCTTTTCGTCTACTAACTAGCATTCTTCTTCTCCTCCTACATCCAATCCAAAATCTGAATCTTGCTTTCTTCCGTCCAAACGCCGACATCCCCTGTCGGATAAAGGTATTCGCCTGTTTGATGTTTGAATGGATGCGGAATTTTATGCGCCTCCATCCAATCGGCTAGCTCTCCAAAAAGTGCTTTGATCTCTTTGGCGCCGATAAAAATATCTCCAGGAAATCCAATCGGCATGAGCTGATGTTCTTCATTCAGGACATATATTTCCGTTTCATAGGCAGGATCATGTACGCCTGCATAAACTTCTTCTTGGTCTGGGTATAGCACGCTGACATGTGCGTTTTTCGCCCAATCACTGATCATCCGTTCTTTTTCCTCATCTGTCACAATGGTGAAGGAAGATAGCGGCGTATCCACTTGTTCTGTCATGGCTTCAAGTGTGTGAATCAGCTGCTGCATCAGCGTTTGTATTTGCTTTTCTGTATATTGATTTAAGTTGTATGTGATCCGAAGCTCCAGCGTATCTCCCGGCACTGCAACAAGGGTTAAGTCATAATTTGTTTCTTCATGACTGGCGATGTCTAAAATGCGTACGCCATACGGCTCAATGGATTCAATCGGATAGTTTTCAAACACGACAATGCTGTGAAACAATGCCTCTCCATTTGGAATTTCCGTCATCTGCTGAATATCTGGCAATACGGTATACTCGTATTCTCTCATCTGAAAAACGGTTTCCTGTGTATGGGCGAGCAATCGCGCAATCGTCCAGTCCGAATGGATCGGTAGACGAAGCGGCAATGTGTTAATAAAGAGCCCTGTCATACTTTCCACTTCTGGTAAGTCAGCTGGCCGGCCAGATACGGTCACCCCAAATATGACATCCTCTGCGCCCGAATGAAGGTGCAAGAGCAGTCCCCACGCTGATTGAATCAGTGTGCTCATCGTGACCTTCTGCTTGCCAGTCATCTTCTCCAGCTTCTGCTGCATCTCTGGCGTCAGTTTGACGCTGGACTGCGCCATGCTTGCTTCTTGGTCTGAAGCATGTTCTTCGCCATCTCCTGGGAGCGGTGTCGCTTCCTCTACGCCTGACATATAACGCTGCCAGAATTCTTGCGCCTTCTCTTGATCCTGCTTTTGCAGCCATTCGATAAAATTTTTATATGGACGGACTGTAGAAAGACTGATCTCTCGTTCGTCCACAAGAGAGCGATACAGCGCAAAGGATTCCTGAATAAAACTGAACAAACTCCAGCCATCGATTAAAATGTGATGAAAACTAAAGACAAACGTGCATCTTTCCTCATCACAACGGAATAAAGCAATCCGAATCAGCGGTTCATCTATATGGTCTAAATTGAAATCCTTTGAACGATCAGATACTAAAAATTGTTCGATTGTCTCTTCTTGCTCCGCATCACTCAGGTGGCGCACATCGTGCTGAGTGAGGTGGATGCTTCCTTCTGATTGAATGAACTGAACAGGCTCCTTCAGCCCTTCCCAAACGAATTTTGTTCTCAAAATCGAATGACGTTCTACAAGAAGGTTCCAAGCTTGTTCATAGGCATCACCGTTTGTTAAGCCTTGGAGCGTCATATGCACCTGACCAAAATAAGCTTGTGAGGCTTGATCTAGCAGTGCATGAAACAGCATTCCTTGCTGCATTGGAGACAGCGGATACACATCGACTACATTGTCTGGAAGTTCATCTATTTGCTTTTGCGTAAGCTGAACCATCGGAAAATCAGATGGTGTAAAGCCGCCGCTCGTTTCAACACAATGCGTCAAGATGATCTCCATTTTTTCTTTAAAACGTTCAGGTAACAACCGCACCTCTTGATCTTGCAGCAGTTCACGATTGATCATAAAGTTCATCTGCAACTGACCATCTGTCACATATCCATACACATCGATCAAATGCTGTCTTTCTGCTTTCGGATCGTGAACATGTCCATTTCGTTCGTCTGCGATATAAAGCTTGGCTTCGCCATCTGCCTGATCTAACTGACCGAGGTAATTAAAACTCATCTGCGGCGTTACCGTTTTGAGTAAACGAGGCTCTGTCATGTATTGAAGCAAACCATAGCCGATTCCCTTTTGCGGCACAGCTCGTAAGGTTTCTTTGACGTCTTTGATTTGTCTTGCAACATCGGTTTGTATAAAAGGAATAAAAATAGGATAAGAGCTTGTAAACCAGCCGACTGTCCGTGACAAATCCATCTGTTCAAATAAATCCTCGCGTCCATGCCCTTCTAACGTGATAAGCATTGGCTTTCCAATGGCTTGCGTGAGTCCTGATAACAGTAAATCGTTAATCTCTGTTCGGTATGCTTGTGAGGCCTGTCTAAGCAACATATCTGTTTGTTCCTTTGTGAGCTGAACCGACAGGATCTCTGCATGTTCTTCTATATTAGAAAGCGCAGGCAGTTGGAAAGGAGAACCTTCTTCCTCTTGATCCTTGATTTTTTGCCAAAAAGAGGCCTGCGCTTGTAATTGATCTGTTTGTGCATATTCATATAAGGCATCTGCCCACTGCTTATAGGAGGCGGTTTTTTTCGCAAATAGGATGTCCTGCCCCGTAGCAAGCTGTTTCAATCCATTTAGTATATCTTCTTGTATCATGCGCCATGATATGCCATCCATGACGAGATGGTGTGCAGCAATAAAGAGCTCAGACGTGTCTTCACCTGTATGAAAAAGAATCGCTTTGATTACTTCTCCGCGCTCTAATGACAATGTTCCTTGACAGGCACTTGTCTCCAAGCGGATTTGTTCCTGTGCTTCCTCCTGAGATACATCCGTCACATCAAAGAATGTGACACAAGGTGTGACACCAGGTTCACGAATGGTTTGAATCCATGTGCCATCTGCCTTTTTTGTATATATAGCTCTCAGCATATCGTGATGATCGACCAGTTTTGAAAGAACCTGTGTTAACTGTTCATGTGGAACAGATCGCTTCATTTCAATATGCGCCGATAGATTCCAATAATCTTGATTGGTCATCGATTGCTCAAAGAACCAAGATTGAATCGGGAGAAGACGAACCTCTCCTGTCACAGGTGATTGATCATAGACCGTAGAGACCTCTGCCTTTCTCATCGCTTGTGCGAGTTGTGAGATGGTCTGTTTTTCAAATACATCTCTCGGCTGGATGACGTAGCCTTCCTGTGCTAAGCGTGCCACCATTTGTATGACAATAATGGAATCTCCGCCAAGCTCAAAGTAGTTATCATGGACGCCAATAGAAGGAACGCCTAGCAGCTGAGACCACACTTTTTCTAACACACGTTCTTCCTCAGTAGCTGCTTTGTCAATGGCTGTTTCTACTTCTTCTTGTCTCCACTCTGGCGGGGGAAGACGCTTTTGGTCTACCTTGCCATTTGGCGTGAGCGGTAATTCATCCAGCTCTATTAATAGGCTTGGTACCATATAATCTGGCAGAATGTCTTTTAAGTTATGGCGAATGTCTTGCGTGGTCATGCCGCCTTTTTGGACAAAATAACCGATCAATCGCTTATGACCACTCTCATGCTGATGCGGGATAACGGCACATTCTGTGATGTCATCAAATGTCAGCATAGCGGCTTCAATTTCTCCGCATTCCACGCGGTGTCCACGAATTTTCACTTGATGATCGATTCTTCCAAGACAGTCAATGATGCCATTTGACAGCCAGCGTCCCATATCGCCTGTTTTATATAAACGCGCTCCTTCTTGGAAAGGATGCGGGATAAATGATGATGCTGTTTTTTCTTCATCTCCAAGGTAACCAAGTGCTAGCCCTGTGCCGCCAACATAAATTTCGCCGATGACGCCTTGCGGAACTGGCTGCATTTGGTCATCTAATACATAAGCTTGTGAATAAGCAATAGGCTGTCCAATCGGGACCGTCGCCTGATCTTCTTCTAGTGCTCGAATGTGATGCACACAGGAGAACGTCGTATTCTCTGTTGGTCCATATCCATTTAAAAGCCCTTCAGGCAAATACGGTAGTGCTTTTCGGATATGAGCGGCTGATAAGGCATCTCCGCCGATCAATAATGCATGAAGTCCAGATAAAGCTTCTGGATGTTCTTCTGTTAAACGGTTGAACAGCGGCACAGTCAGGAACCCTGTAGTAATCTGATAAGTTTTTAGTGCTTCCGCTAATGTATCCATTGATAAAATGGTATTTCGATCCGTCAGTATGAGCCTTCCCCCGTTTAAAAGGGCACCCCATATTTCATACGTAAATGCATCAAAAGAGAAGCTAGCGATTTGTAAAATGCGCGTTTGTTCATTAAGGGTGACATAGTCTGTTTCACAAACAAGCCGGACGACCGCTTGATGCGGGATCAGTACTCCTTTTGGCTGTCCAGTTGACCCCGATGTGTAATTGATATAAGCAAGTCCATCAGGTCTTAGTGCAGCGGGCATGACCTCTGCTTCTGGTAAAAATTCTTCATACCCTTGATCAAGACAAATGAGTTCCGTTTGATGGATGGATACTTTTTTCAGCCATTCATTTTTTGTCAGTAAAAGCTGAATCCCTGTATCTCTCATCATATAGTCAATGCGGGCATCTGGATATTCAGGATCAATTGGCACATAAGCCCCGCCTGCTTTCACAATGGCCAGCACCCCAAGAATCATTTCAGGCGATCTGTCGATGAGCAGTCCAACTGGTTCATGCGGCGTCACGCCTCGCTGCTGCAAATAGCCTGCTAGACGATCGGCTTTCTCATGTAACTCCTGGTACGTCCACTCATCTCCTTGAAACTCGAGCGCCACTGCATGTGGTGTCTTTTTCACTTGCGCTTCAAATCGTTCCGTCATAAGCAGCGAACCTTTTGGTTGATCAGTCTTTCCGCTCCATTCATAGAGCAATTGATGCTTTTCTTTCTCTGGCAGGAAATTCACTTGTCTGATCGGCTGCGCTGGATTTTCACAAATGCTTTCAAGCAGGTGCTCGTAGTATGCGAGGAATCGCTCCATCGTGTCATCAGAAAATAAATCTGCTTGATACTCAAGTTTTAACTGAAGACCTTCAGCTCCTTCAAACACAAACAGGGAGAGATCAAATTTCGCTGTATCATTATCTTCAATGGCTAAAACCGACGTCGCCTCCCCCATTGGAGATGCTTCAA
The DNA here is from genome assembly GCF_040869405.1 of Bacillus sp. FSL K6-2869. Lineage (NCBI taxonomy): Bacteria > Bacillati > Bacillota > Bacilli > Caryophanales > Bacillaceae > Bacillus > Bacillus sp. FSL K6-2869. Next base: position 406,899 of record NZ_CP152035.1, on the reverse strand, counting down.
GCGGTAGGTTTTGCAGAACAAACATGACCTGAAACAGCGGCTGCTTACTGGCATCACGCACAATATTCAATTCATCGACCACCATCTCAAACGGCACATCCTGATGTGCATAAGCACCGACGGTTGTCTCCTTCACTCGCTCTAATAATTCCGTAAAGGCTGGATTCCCGCTATGGTCGATTCGAAGCGCCAATGTATTCACGAAAAATCCGATTAAATGCTCCATTTCCGTTCGATTTCTCCCAGCAATGACCGAGCCAATGACAAACTCATCCTGTGAAGACAATCGATGTAAAAGCGTAGAGAAAGTCGAGAGCAAGGTCATATACAGTGTGCTGTCTGTTTTCTTGGATAGCGCCGCAATCTTTTTAGATAGTGACTTCGACAGTTGATATGTTTTCGTCTTCCCTTTGTAGGATTGAACGGCCGGCCGCGGATGATCATACGGCAATACCAACTCTTCAACAGGTGCCGCAAATTGCTCCTTCCAATAGGCAAGCTGCTTACGCAATGGTTCTCCTGTCAAATACTCCTTCTGCCACAGTGCGTAATCCGCATATTGAATAGGCAGTGCCGGCAAGTGAGGCTCCCGCCCTTCGATCGCCGCTGTATACCACTCAGATAATTCTCTTGCAACAATGCCGATCGACCAACCATCTGACACGATGTGGTGAATGGACATCAGCAAGATATGCTCTGCGGATGAAAGTCGAATCAGCTTCACTCGAAAGAGCGCTTCGTGTTCTAATTGAAAAGGTGTGGATGCCTCTTCTTTCGCCCATTCAGTCGCTTTTTGTTCTTTCTCTTCCTGTGACGCTATGCCTGAAAGGTCCATCACCTCAAGCTCTGGCAGGGCCATCTGTTCATGAATGACCTGTACCGGTTCATCCCCGCTCATCGTAAAAGAAGTTCTGAGCGATTCATGCCTTTCCACCATATGATGCAGACTTTCCTGAAGCACCTTGATATCTAAAGGCCCATTCATCCGAAACGAAATCGTATTATTGTAAAATGGCAGATCCGGCTCTAATTGATAGAGGAACCACTGTCTTTGCTGGGCATAAGACATCGGAATGTCCTGACCCTTCTCCATTTTTCTCATCGGAATCACTTCATCTGCTTTGGCATTTGAATCGATCCAGTCTGCTAATTCTCCGAGTCTCGTATGTTCAAACAACACAGCAAGCGGCACGTCAAACCCTGTTTTTTGCCTAACCGCAGACAGCATTTGCGTCGCCTTCAGCGAATGACCTCCTAGTAGAAAGAAATGATCGCCGCAGTTGACATCTGAGACACCGAGCAGCTCTGACCAAATGTGTGCGAGCAGTTTCTCCGTTTCTGTGTGAGGTGCTCTGTTGTCTGAATCCATTCCGTTTTCCTCTATTAATTCATGAAAATATGCCTCGTCTGGCGCTCCATCTTCTGTTTCTTTCCAATATTCCTCAGGAAACAAATGTACGGCATATTCACCAGATAGACGGGACTGTAAACATGTATGAATCGATTGATAAAGCCGCTCTTCCACCGCCTTTGTTTGATCCGTTTTGAAAAAGACGTAAAAGGTCTGCTCTGTTTGCATCTCCGCATCCGCATGGATCATCTCGTGAATCTCTTTCTTCGATCGATCCAATCCCGCATAAATGAGCGGAGCATCTGTCATCAGACATGCGAGCATTGTTTGGAAGCCTGCCTGCTTTGAAATTGGTAGATAACCTCTTTCTTTTAACATGCCTTTTATCATGGAGCCTTCACTCATGCCAATCTCGTCCCACATGCTGAAACTAAAGCAATATGGCTTCACTGTAGATGTCAGCTTCTGATAATGAGCAAATTGTTCCACGAACTCATTGGCAGCGCAATAGGCGCCGACAGTCATACCGCCCTTGAGCGTTCGGGCTGACGAGCTGGAAAGAAATAAAACATTCCTGCGTTTGGAGGCAGCTTCATGAAGCGCAATCGTTCCATATACCTTCGCTTCGTACATGTCATTCAGAGACACAGATGTCATATCAGCAAGTAGTTCTTCTTGAATGATACCTGCGAAATGAATGATGCCATCCAGCCTTTGATTTCCAGCGACCTCATGTCTAGAGATAATCGCTTCCACCTCTTTTTCAGCCGTGATGTCTGCTTTCTCATACAGAACCTTGCCGCCATGCACTTTTGCCTGCTTTTCTAGCAAAGACAATGTCTCTTGCTGGTCACTAGAAAGTGCCTCTCTCTCTTTTCTTCCAAGCAACACAAGATGTGCTTGATAAGATGTCAGTAGGTGTTCACTGACTAAACGTCCAATTCCGCCTAGCCCGCCTGTTATGACATAAAGCCCAGATGATTCAAATGGCGGCTCTTTCCTTTTCTGTTCCTTTTCCAAATGAAGAGGTGCTAAAAAGGGAATATAACGAACACCGTGACGATAAGCAGCGACATGACGGTCTTGGTCATGTGTGAGTTCTGCCATAATCGCCATTGCATGGGAATGACTAGATACCGATTCTGCTAGAGAAAAATCAAGACATTGCACCTTGATAAACGGCCATTCATGCTGAACTGCTGTCATCAGTCCGGCTGTCGTTGCTTTTTCTACATCGTGGATGTGATCCTCCGGCACATTCATCGCATGGGTTGAGACAAAAGTGATGGCCACCTGCTCCTCATAGACGGAAATGGCTTTTGTTAAAAATAATGCACTCATGCTGCCCGTTTTCTGCGCTTGTTTCGCCTTGGCCACATAAAGCTTGTCTTCTTGGTTTGTATAGTTCCAAAGGTGAATGATGTGTTTCACCGAAACGCCATACGAACGGAGCGTCTCAAAGAGTTGTTCGTAGTCAGACGGCCGATTCGGGTGGATGATGAAGTGAGTGTGTGTGAGTTGTTTGAACGCTTGACCCGGTTCAACCGTAATGTATGTTTGTTCACTGTTTGCAAAAGATTTCAATTGATCTGCCAGTCCTAATGGATCTGCGAAGATCACAACGTCCCCTACGATCTGCTTGTCAGCTGCATCAAGTGGAGCAGGTATCCACTTCTTTTGATAACTCCAATCAGGCAAGGTATGTTCATTTTCAAGTCTCATGTCCATTTCCATGATCATTTCATCAAATTCGCCTTCTTGCCATCTTGTCTTGAGCTGTGCCCTTTCTATTTTTCCAGAGCTTGTTTTGGGAAATGCATGCTTCTGGACAGGAATGATGCGAGATGCAGACAAGCCCATTTTTGTTGCAATATGGGATTTAATGTGCTGACTTGCCCTCATAATATAAGCCGGCTCATACAGCTTCGGTGTAAAAAAGAGAATCAGTTCATCGGATGCAGAAGCCTCCATTCGGACGGAACAAGCAGCCACAAAGCTCGTTTCTACTCCTGGTACTTCCTCTGCTATGGCTTCAATTTCATAGTTGTGATAGTTTTTCCCGTTGATGATAATCATGTCTTTTTCTCTACCGGTTAGTGTCAGCCTTCCTTCGTGCAGGAAACCTAAATCACCCGTGTGAAACCAGCCATCCGCTTGAAATACTTCTTGATTCGCTTCGTCATTCCGGTAATAGCCCTTCATGGTGGTTGGGCCTTTTATTTGCACACGGCCAATATGATCTTCTGGAAGAAGCTCATGCTGATGATTGACGATGCGTATCGTGATACCTGGAATCGGTTTGCCCAACTCTGTAAAGCTGACGGTTCCTGTCTCACGTGCTTCTGCTGGTCTTAGCTGCTCTGTCAGCGACGTTTCCTCAAAGGTCAGAACCCCGCTGTTTTCATCTCCACGCTCAATCGCAAAGGAAAACACAACCGCTGATGAGATTTCAGACATGCCGAAAGCCGGTCTGATCACATCTCCCTTTAAGCCGTGCGGAGCAAGCAAGTTTAGAAATCGGTGGATGGTTTTTGGAACGACCGCCTCTGCCCCATTGATCATGCAGGTCATCGCCGACAGATCCCAAGACCCTGATGAAATCTCTTTCTCATAATCGTTGATCATCGCAAATGCAAAGTTAGGTGCCCACGTCTTCGTTGCACGGTAGCGGTCCATCCAGTCAAGCCACCGCAGCGGCTGAGCGATAAAGTCATCTGTTCTTGCCCGAATCTGCTCGCAGCCTGTGTACACATTGACAAGATGGAACATCACAATGCCACCAATATGATCTAAAGGCATCCAGTCTAACGAGACATCCTCTTGTGTAAATTGATTCGCTGCCACTGTTCCTTTGACGTTCGCCAGCACACTTCTATGGGAATGCTCTACACACTTTGGCATCCCTGTACTTCCAGACGTTAAGATAAAGAAGACGGAATCATCCGGCGCGGCAGGATGAGCGGATGTATCTCTTTCTAATGTCAGCATCGGCTCAACTGCTGCGACACGTAATTGGTCTGTATGCCACAGTAAGGCTAACCCTTGCACCTCCTCGATCAGTGAGTCATCTGTTAGGATGAGCGGATGCTCGAGCAGCTTCCAAGCATGATGAAGCTTCTTCACTGCAGCATTCATCTCCCGATAGGTTGGGGCAGCCGACACAAGCGTTGGAACAAATCCGCCTAATACACATGCCCAAAAGGCAGTGACCATGGCATGATTCGATGAGAATTGAAAGAAAACAGGATCGCCTGCCTTCAGCCCCAGTGCCCTTAAACCAGTCAGAACCCTCTCGGCGTCTCCTTGTAACTGTGCATAAGATTGTGTGAGTTCGTTCTTGCTATTCACGATATACGTAAGCCCATTTGTCGTTTTTGCAGCCTCTGTTAAGACTTCCTGTAAGGTCTGTGCGCCTTGTGTGACGTCGAGATCCCCTCCATAGGAAAGAGCGGGCGGCATGTCGGCCAAAGCAGGTACAGCCGTTTGCGTCTGTATCGCTTCCGCTGCGGCCTCCTGCTCAATGTGCTTGTCGAGAAATAAATGAGAGAGGTGATACGGCCGCGGTCGAATGGTTTTTTCACGTGAAAAAACAGCGAAGCATTCGATTTCGTTGGTTTGTAAAATGGTTGTCTTTACATCTTGTAAAATCGCATCCATTGATTCATGTCTACTCGTTTGGTTAATGGTTGATGGTTTCATATGAGTTCCTTTCCTTTTTTGTTAGGCAGGACTGCAAGGCTGCATCCTGCCTAATCTAAAGTTTACAAGACTCGTTCTCTATTTGTTTGATTGACAATATGTTTGATCAGCTTTGCATTTTGAGCTGCATATTCTTTATGTTTGAACATATCAGCATGCCGGCCATAGCCTTGGTATTGGGTAAAAGATCCGGCCGTTGCCTGTGTCCACTCTTCCATCCAGTCCGGGATCGCTATTTGTTCTTCAGATTGGATGAACGTAATATCTGCCTGTATTTTGCCTTGATTCACCCCCTTAACAAACGTTTCATAGTAGGCGCGCGTCTTTTGGGCAAGCGCTTCTTGAACGATCTCCCCTTGAGCAAGTTCGCTTTGTTTCGTTTGATGAACAATCGCTTCAATATCATCATCAATGGATCGCCCTTCTAAATCACTTTCTCCAATTTTCTTATAGGAATCGATCATGATGACTTTCTCGACTGTCCGTCCTCCTTGTTCAAGCGCTTGAACAAGCTCAAAGGCGAGGTAACATCCGCCTGAGTACCCCATCAACGTCAGCGGCCCTTTTGGCTGAAGGTGCTGAATATGCTGAACGTACTGCGCCATTCGGTTATTCGTTTCAATAAAATCAAAGGCGATCAACCGGACATCATCAAGCGTTTTTGCTGCTTCCTGATAGACAAAGCCGTAGCCTGGTAATGGCGGAAGAGCAAAGACTGTTGATGTTTGAGATTCATTGAATACAAGATAGCCAGCGGTTTCCCCGTCCTGATGCTGAATATAATGACTAAGCGCTTCAATCGTCGGGGTCTCAAACAACAAATGGATCGGCACCTGAACCTCAAACTCTTTTGATACTTTGGACAAAAGAGACATCGCTTTTAAAGAATGTCCGCCAAGCGCAAAGAAATGGTCATCTGTGCTAATATCTTCTCGTTCAAGTACTTCCCGCCACATCACCAACAGCTTTTGTTCCACTTCATTTGCGGGCAGTTTCACACGGCGGTTTCCTTGCGGCGCCTCTGGTTTTGGTAGCTGGCGTTTATCAACCTTCCCGTTTGGCGTAAGTGGGAGGTTCTCCAGTTCAATCAGCTCATGAGGCAGCATATAAGCTGGAAGACGCTCTTTCAGCCTTGATTTGATATCATCGAGTTTGCCTTTCCATGCATCATCACACGTGATATAGGCAAGCAGCCTTGTATGATTGGTTTCACCATGATCCGCTAGGAGTACAGCTTGTTTTACACCTGGGTGCATGAGAAGGTTGGCTTCAATTTCGGTCAGTTCAATTCGGTGTCCTCGAATTTTTACCTGATCATCAACTCTGCCTGCATACTCAATCAGACCGTCTTCTCGAAAGTAAGCTAAATCCCCTGTGCGATACAGGCGCTCACCCGAAGCGAAAGGATGAGGAATAAACACTTGTTTTGTCAGATCAGGACGATTCAAATATCCTTTTGCCAGTCCTTTGCCGCTCAGACAAAGCTCTCCAACCATTCCAATCGGCTGAAGCTGCCTGTGCTCACTTAATATATAAGCGCCCGTCTGGTTGAGCGGCTTCCCAATTGGAATAGAATGTGCCTCTAAAGGAATCGCTTCATCTATCGGATAATATGTGGCAAAAACCGTTGATTCGGTTGGTCCGTATACATTCAACAATCTGCCTTTTCCCATCACATCAAAGGCTTTTCTCACATGCTGAACCGATGCCCTCTCTCCCCCAAACAGTACCTTACGCACACCGCGCATCCAGTCTGTTCCTTCATCAACGAGAAGATGGAATAAAGCGGTTGGAACAAACATGACAGAAATATGCTCTCCTTTTATCAGCTCAGTGAGCTTCCCCATATCTAAAATGGTTTCTTTTTGCGGCAGGACAAGCTTTGCTCCGTTTAAAAGCGCACCATATACATCAAATGTAAAGCCATCAAATACGCTATTTGATAACGACAGCAATGTATCTGTTTCTAAAATAGTTAAGTAATTCGTATTTTTGACCACCCGGGCAATATTGGAATGGGTCGTCATGATGCCTTTTGGCTGTCCGGTTGTTCCTGATGTATACATGATGTATGCCGTATCATCTAAACCTGCTTCAAGTGGCAGATTCTCTGAGCTCATCAGTAAAATTTCTTGATCATCTGCAAAAAGATACGTGCCATCAAATGCGAGTGACCTCGTCTGACTGATAAAGGATGAATGAGTCAGAAGATGCGTCGCTCCACTGTCTTTCAACATATATTGGATACGGCTTTCTGGATAATCTGGATCAATCGGCACATAGGTGGCACCTGCTTTTAAGACAGCGAGTAAGCTGACAATGAGTTCAGGTGTCCGTTCTGCTAAAATGGCGGTCACCGTTTGATGATTGACCCCATTTTTTTGTAAATGCCTTGCCAGTCGATTGGCTTGTTCGTTCAGCTCCGCATATGTCATTGTGTGATCACCTGCTGATAATGCCACTGCATTCGGCTGTTTTCGAACATTATGTTCAAACCACTTTGTCAAATAAAGCTGATCATGCTCCAGCTCAGGTGCATTCCATTCCTCTAACATTCGCTGCTTTTCCTGCTTAGTCACAAGTGTCAGTGTATGAACTGACTGATCTGGATGTTTGATGGTCCCTCTGATCAAAAGGGTCAGCTGATCCTTTAATTTATGGACAAATGCAAGATCAAATGCACGCTGATTAAAGGCCAGCTTCAGCTGCAATTGTTCCCCAGGTGATGCAAGTAAATTGAGATCATAGTTCGATTTTTCATAGACATTCATGTCTTCTACTGTAAAGCCAAGCAGTGACTCCTGCTCGTCTTTCTTTGCAGCAGGGACATTCTCAAACACCACAATATGATCAATGAGCTGCTGCTGACCTGCTTTAGCCTGAATATCATAAATCGGGATATATTGGTGCGGTTCAGCCGCTAAAGACTGCTGCTGCGTCTCTGATAATAGAGAACGGAACGTCATTTGGTCTGTCAGCTGAATTCGTCTTGGAATGACATTGATGAACAATCCCACCATCCGGTCTACACCAGCCAAATCTGCCGGACGTCCTGACACAACCGTTCCAAACAACACATCGTTTGAGCGCTGATACCTGCTGAGTAAGATAGACCAAACCGATTGAAGCGCACTGCTTAACGTGGCATTCTGCTGCAAGGCTAACTCTGATAAAGCAGCTGTTTCTTCTTTACTCATGGCCCATTCGATTTCGCCTAATTCATGCTCATTTGTTTGCTTTCGTTGTTCTTTAAAAGTCGATTGCCCCTCAAAGCCAGCCAAAGATTGCGTCCAATATTCAAGTGAGGCTTGTTTATCTTGTTTTTCCAGCCATTGAATATATTCTTTATATGGCTTGACTGGCTCCAGCCTGTAAGGGATGTCATGCAAAAGTGCATGATAAATCGCAAACAATTCCTGTACAACTAGACCAAAACACCAGCCATCTAGAAGGATATGGTGATAGCTCCATATCCAGCGATAGCTTGAAGGACCCGTTTGAAAAACAGAGGCCCGCATGAGCAGATCCTTCGAGAGATCAAATCCTCTCAGCTGATCCTTTTGTTTAAAACGATCGATACGTTCAAGCTGTTCACTTTCAGAAAGATCCTGTATGTCCACAACATCAAGCTGGAAAGGTCGATTCTTTAATACAACTTGGACAGGACGCTTCACTTTTTCGTGGAGGAACACGGTACGAAAAATATCGTACCGTTCCACGATGATATTCATGCTTTTCTCAAGCAGATCAGACCGAAGTGTCCCCTTCACGTTCATATCCATTTGTTCTACATAAAAGCCTTTTTCTTGATGATGGAGGGTATGAAACAGCATTCCTTCTTGCATCGGTGACAGATAGTACATATCTTGAACTTGATCCCTTTTAAATTGACTCATCTATTTCATTCCTCCTTTCCTTTTTCATGACTGATCTAGTGGTGTTAGGTCAATTTCTCCTCGAGCATGTCAAAGATATCGTCCATTTCATCCATTTCAAGGTCTGCAGCCGAGAAGTCACTTGGCGTAAATTCTCGCTCTTGATGCGCTAAGCAATGAGTGATGATGGATCTGATTTTCTCCTTCAACAATGCGATGAACTGCTGTATCGTTTGTTCTTCATATTCACTTGCACAATATGAGCACGACAGAATGAATTGATTGTGCTGAACAAGACCGCTGAGGTTCAGCTTATAAACAGCTTCTGATTCAGAGCTTGCTTGACGGCCCATATCATAGGTTGAGGGCCCAAAGAGTTCTGTCGTCACTTCCTGATCAATCTGCCCGAGATAGTTCAAGCTGATTTCAGGCTGCACGTGTTTGACTGACGGTTCGGTTGGTGTCATGTATCTTAAAATACCGTAACCAATCCCTTTATTCGGTACACGCCGCAGCATCTCTTTCGTTCCTTTGATAGCGTCTGCAATGGTCTGATTCGGTTTCGCTTCAAGAACGACTGGATACATGCTCGTAAACCAGCCAACTGTGCGGGATATATCTAATCCTGATAAAATATCCTCTCTTCCATGACCTTCAAGCTGTACATGTACATGAGATTGTCCTGTCCATTCCTGAACGGCCAGCCCGAGCGCACATAGAAGAATATCATTCATTTCTGTTGTGTACGGAAGATGGATATTCGTTAACAGATGCTCGGTTTCTGCTTCTGTCAGCTGCATTTTGACCGCTTTCGTATCCGCGACTTTTCTTTCTTTTACTTCATGGTCAACAGGTAAAGTCGTAAACGGTCTATTTTCAATCGCTGCCCAATACTCCTTCTGGTTTTTTAGCAGCTGTGACTGCGCGTATCGTTCAACCGCTTCTGCCCATTCTTTGAAAGAGTGCGTTTTTGGCGGCAGAACCATCGTTTCTCCTTTTTCTGCCTGATGATAAAGAGACATAAAGTCTTCTAGTAAAATCCGGCAAGAAACGCCGTCAATCACAAGATGATGTGTGATGATGAGTAAGTGATCACCGTTTTCTGTATGGAAACAAATCACTTTCATCAATGGACCTTTTTCAAGATTCAGTTGACGCTGATACTCATTGGCGTATGTGGAAATCGCCTGTTTCACATCTTGCGCTTTTGAAACATCACAAGAAATAATTGAAAATGGTTCTGTCAGCTCCCGCTGGTTGTATTGCAGAATGTCATCACGCTCCTGTCTGAACACCATGCGCAGTGCATCATGATGTGAGAGTAGTCTTTGCAGAACTTGTTCTGTGACAGCCAAGTCAAACCCTTTTGGTGCATGAAGCATCATTGAGAGATTCCAGTGGTGCTGGCTGCTGAAGTTCCGTTCAAAGAACCAGCGCTGAATTGGTGTTAAAATAACCTCTCCTTCCACAGGTGATTGATCAGCTGTGAGAAGGTCCGCTTCTTCGATATATGGGCGAAGCTCCGCAATCGTTGGATATTGGAAAAGCAGCTTCATATCGAGCTTCCAGCCCTCTTGCGTGAGTCTGCTTGCCATTTGGATGCCTTTAATCGAATCTCCGCCAAGGAAGAAGAAATGGTCGTGAATACCGACTTGGCTGACGCCAAGCACATCTTCCCAAATGCCGCAAAGTAGTGCTTCCACTTCATCTCTTGGCGCTTCGTATGCTGTTTGATTCGCTTCCACATCAGGTGCTGGCAGTGCTTTGAGATCCACTTTGCCATTTGCCGTCATCGGCAGTTGGTCTAGCTTAATGATCCATGATGGCACCATATATTCAGGTAAGGTGCGCTTTAGGCTTTCTTTCAAAGTGCCCGTTTCTTTATCTGTGATGGCGTAAACGACAAGAGCGTCTTGATCACTTGCGTCTTTGACCGTTGTCACGACGGCTTCTTGGACTGAATCCAGCGCAAGGAGCTGTGCTTCGATTTCTGATAGCTCAATCCGGAATCCACGGATGTTCACTTGATGGTCTTTTCTGCCGAGATAGATCAGCTCGCCATCCTCTGTCCACTTCACCAAATCACCTGTACGGTACATGCGCTCTCCTGGATAAAACGGATCTGGGACAAACCGTTTGTCCGTTTCCTCTGGGAGATTCCAGTAACCTCTTGCCAGTCCTTTCCCCGCAATCACGAGCTCACCCGGTACGCCTTGCGGCGAGAGGTCATATAACGAACCCATAATGTAAAAACGAGTATTGGCAATCGCTGTTCCGATAGGAAGCGTGCCTTGATCTGGATCAATGATCCCGCTTGTCGCCACGACCGTATTTTCTGTTGGGCCGTAGTTATTGACGAGTTTGTATGGAACGGGCTTCACCTGTTTCAGCTTGTCCCCGCCTGTCAGTAAGTAACGGAGAGAATGATTGTCCATCGACATAAACTGCTCACATAGCTGTGTTGGCAGGAACGCAATGGTGATGCCTTCGTCATTAAAATACGAATTGAGCTTGATCATATCGAGGCGAATCGCTTCGTCGATGATATGGAGCTCTGCGCCGGCCATCCACGTCGGGAACATCTCCCAAATGGAAGCATCAAAGCCAAAGCCGGCATATTTGGCGGTTCGGTCTTGTTTCGTCACCTGGAAAGCATCATTGTGCCAAAAAGCAAGATTGACAAGAGACTGGTGCTCGACCATGACACCCTTCGGCTGTCCAGTCGTTCCAGATGTGTAAATCATATAGGCGAGATCCGTTGGTTTGATAGGAACCTGAATCTCGTGCGCTTCTCCTTCTACTGCCTCTTCTATGAAGAGGGTATGACCTGTGAATGAAGGTGGTGCAGTGAGCCCTTTCTGAATCAGAAGGACCTCTGCCCCGCCATCTTCCAGCATGTAGGCAATGCGCTGCGCTGGATAATCAGCATCAATCGGCACAAATGCCGCACCTGCTTTGAGAACTCCGAGAACAGCGGCTGTCATCTCGAGCGATGGACGTGTGAGAATGCCGATGCGGTCTCCCGGTTTTATGCCGCTGGAAATAAGTCTTGCGGCGACTGTATTCGCTCGGTTGTTCAGTTCTTCATACGTCCAGCTCGTGCCGCAGAAGGCAGCTGCTTTTTGATGAGGTACTTCTTGTGACTTCGCCTCAATCAATGCATGAACCGTTTGATCTGTCGGGACATCTAGGATAGGTCCTGACCATTCATCAAGCAGATGTCGCTCTTCTTCTTTTGTTAAGATGGAGATGGTTGAGATCGGCTGATTCAATTTCGCAAGCATTTCGTCTATGATTCGCTCAAAATATTGACTCCATCGCTGAATGGTACTCTTTTTAAATAGTGCCGCTGCATATTCAAAGCGCAAGCCCACTTGATCTTGTTCCTCAAAGATGCCGAGCGTTAAATCAAACTTTGCCTGAACGGCTTCTTGCTGTTTGTGCGAAAGCGTAAGTCCATTCAATTCCGGTAACGTCAGATCACGCTCATCCGTTGTCATCATGACACTAAATAACGGGTTGCGACTCGTGTCTTTCGGAAGGTCTAACTGCGCGACCAAATCCTCAAATGGGAATCCTTGATGTTCATAAGCTGATAGATTGTGATCTCTTATTTTTTCTAGCAGATGCTCTGCAGTTTCTTCTAACTGAACGTCATGTCGAAGGGCCAGTGTATTCACAAACATGCCCGGAATCCGTTCGATTGACGCATGTGTACGTCCAGCCGTTACAGCCCCTATGACGATGTCATGCTGCCCAGTCAATTTATGAAGAAGAATGGCAAAGGCCGTTTGCATCACCATGTTCAAACTCACATTTTTTTCAGCCATGAGCGCTTTGATATGCTGCGCCTTCTCAGCAGACAGCCATCTATCCACCCGGTCTCCTGCAAATGACTGCACGCTAGGCCGCGGGAAATCAAGCGGAAGTGCTAAGTCTTCTGGCGGCTGTGCATATTGCTCCAGCCAATACTGCCGCTGTTTTTCAAGTGCTGCTTGCTGTTCTTCCTCTTGCTGCCATACCGCATAATCCTTGTAGTGCAACTGAACTGGCGGTAACGTCTTATGCTCATACAACTCCGCTAATTCTTGAATGAGCAGACTGCGTGTCACTCCGTCTGCGATGATATGGTGCATATCCATCATGAATACATATTTGTCATCAGACAGCTTTGCCACTTTCGCTCTCATTAGAGGTACTTGATGTAATGAGAATGGTGTCATGAAGTTGTCTACGACGGATTGTACCTGATCGCTTTCTACTTCAACCATCTGTAACGTAAACGGCACACGGCGATAGATTTTTTGGACGGGACTGCCATCAATTTCAACAAAAGCTGTCCGCAATGACTCATGTCTATCAATTAAAGCTTGAATCGCTCCTTCTAGCTGCTTCAGATCAAGGTTTCCTTCCATCATGAAAACGGCTGGCATATGGTAGGTGACGGATTCTGGATGCAGCTGCTGTAATACGTACATTCGCTTTTGTGCGGAAGAGACTGGATAGAAATCTTGCTTTTCCGCTGGCTGAATGGATGTGACGAGCGAAGCATCAGCTTCTTCCAAATAGACAGCTATCGCACGTATCGTTGGCTTTTCAAAAAGAACCTTGAGTGGAACATGCCGATTCAGTTTGGCTTGCATTTTCGAAATGAGCACCATGCCTTTCAGAGAATGCCCGCCTAATTCAAAGAAATGGTCATCAATGCCGACTTTTTCAATCTCAAGAACATCTGACCAAATATCACAAAGAGTCTGCTCAAGCGCCGTTTCTGGTGCTCCATGTGCCGTGCGGTTCATATGTGCCTCATGAGGAAGCGGCAGAGATTTTGCATCCACTTTTCCGTTTTGTGTCAGCGGCATATGATCCACTTTGACAAAATAAGTAGGAATCATGTAATCCGGTAGTGTCTCTGAAAGCTTTTCTCTAAATGTCAGCGTTCCAATGTGATCAGGTGCTGTATAATATAACGCCAGCTCCGGTAAACGAGATGTGTTGATCACTTTGACATACACTTTTTGAATGGTTGAAAGGGCACGTGCGGCATGCTCAATTTCTTGTTTCTCAATTCGATAGCCGCGAATTTTCACTTGATCGTCTACTCTTCCAAGGAATTCAATCTCCCCATTTGCATGCTGTCTGACCAAATCTCCAGTTCGATACATCCGCTCTTGAGGGAAATAAGGATTTTCAAGAAAACGCTCTGCTGTTAATTCAGGCTGATTCAAATAACCTTTTGAAACACCATCACCTGAAATGTAGAGCTCACCCGGTGCGCCATAAGGGACAAGGCGCTGCTCGCGATTGCATACGAGCGCTCTTGTATGAGCAATAGGCTTTCCGATGATAGAACGCTCCTTTAAAGCATCCAGCTCATGCGGTGTCATTAGCTTGCTCACTGTACCAATCGTTGTTTCTGTCGGACCGTAATGGTTCATCACTGCCACGCATGGATGCTGCTTCATAAATGTCTCAACATCTTCAGAGACAATCGGTTCTCCTCCCAATACCACAAGCCGTAAAGCGTCAAATGTATATCCCTTTGAATCTGCCATCATATGAAATAAGGATGGTGTCATTTTGATATACGTCAGCTCTTGTTCATCAATAAAACGCATGAGACGTACAGGGTCTGTATACACGTCTTCACGAGGAATATAGAGTGTCCCGCCTGCTCTTAGAACCGGGAAAATGCTTGTGTAACCAAGGTCGTATGCATAAGAAGACAGGAGTGCCGTTCGATCGCATTCTTGTAAAGTCACTTCATGTGTCAACCAATTGACGTAGTGTGATAGATTACGATGCGTGAGCTGTACACCCTTTGGCTTCCCTGTTGTTCCAGATGTGTAAATCACATAAGCCAGTTGATCAACCGATACGTCCGGCAAATCTAGAGAATCGTTTCGTTGGACGGCTTTCTCCACATGTACGACCTGAATCGACTTGAGATGCTGATACGAATCGCCAAGAGACTCATTTGCCACGATGACTTTTGCCCCTGAATCTTTTAATGTGTAACGAATACGTTCCGCAGGAAAAGCTGGATCAATTGGTACAAATGCACCGCCTGCTTTCATTACACCTAGCATGGAGACAATGACATAGACAGAGCGATCAAGAATAAGCGCGACTGTGCTTTCTTTCTCAACACCTTGCATCTTCAGCTCACTACAAAGAGCATTGGACATGCGATCCAGTTCACGGTAGGTCAGCTTCCTTTCACCATCCATCACCGCAATGGCATCAGGCGTTTCCATGGCTTGACGTGAAAATTGCACATGGTACGGCTCATGTTGACCTGTTTGTTCTCCATCCCTTTTCTCCAGCCGCTCCATTTGCTCATGCTGATCCAAGAGGTTGAACAAGCCAATTCGTTCATCCGGATGCTGGACCGCCTCACGAATAATCGCAAGAAGATGTGTTCCGAACCGGCGGATGGTTTCCTCTTTAAATAATGCCGTTGCATAGTCTAGGCTTAGTTTTATTTCTCCCTCACGTTCAAATGCTTCTAGAGACAGATCAAATTTGACGGATCGGTGCTGCATTGCATAAGGCGAAATGTTCAGATCGCCGAGCTTTAGTGCAGGAACATCCATGTTCTGCATATTAAACGAAACACTAAAGAGCGGGCTTCGGGTTGTATCACGATCAAGCGGCAGACGCGCGATTAACTCTTCGAGCGGATAGCTTTGATGTGCAAAAGCATCTACACTCGTTTCTTTTATTTCTTCAAGCAGCTGTAAAAATGACTTTGTTTGTTCCGGTTTCCCGCGCATCGCAATGGTATTAATGAACATCCCTGGCATGTCCTGAATATCTGGATGTGTTCGCCCCGCAACAGGAGATCCGACAATGATATCTTCCTGTCCGCTGTAGGATGCAAGCAGCACTTGAAATGCAGATAACAAGAACATGTACAGCGTCGTATCTGTTTTCTTGAGCAGCTCATGAATACGCTGAGTTGTCGCTTGATCACAGCCAAACATCACCCGTTCTCCAGAAAAATCACGTTCCACTGGACGCGGGTAGTCTGTCGGCAAATCTAATACCGGTACATCTCCTTCGAATTGCTTCAGCCAATACGCTTCATGCACACGCTGTTTCTCTGTTTCTTTTTCACTTAACTGCCAGACTGCATAGTCTTTATAATGAATGGTTCTTTCTGCAAGCGTTTCTCCATCATAGGCTTTCGCCAAATCCTGAATGAACGTCTTCATGGAGCTGCCATCTGTAATCAGGTGATGTGCTTCCAAGACTAAAAGATGACGATCATGACTCACTTTGAGCAGCTGTGCCCGCAGGAGGGGAGCGGCTGTCAAATCAAACGGCGCCTGACGTTCAGCAAGAAATGCCTCGGCCTCTTCTTCCTTTACATCATGGACAAGGAGGTCAAATGCCGCTCGCTCATGTACCCTTTGGACAATGTTCTCGCCTTTCATATGAAAACTCGTTCTTAAGATTTCATGCGATTGAATCAACTTATCAAATGCCGAGGTGAGCCGCTGATGATCGAGCGTACCTTCAAGCGTTAAGACGATCGGAATATGATAGTTCGTACTCTTAGGTTCAAGTGTTTGTAAAATGTATAAGCGCCGTTGAGCTGGTGACACTGGATAGTCCTCCGCCTTCGCTGCGGGTAAGATCGGATGTCCTTGTTCTTCTTGACCGTCCTGGTCAATGTATGACGCAAGCGATCGAACCGTTGGCTTTTCGAATATCACTTGAATCGGAACTTCCTTTTGGAACACTTCTTGGATTTTGGCTGACATCATCATTGCTTTGAGTGAATGTCCGCCAGTCATGAAGAAATGCTCATCTATTCCCACCGCTTTCCCAAGCAGTTCCTCCCAAATTTGAGCAAGCGCCTTTTCCGTCTCGGTTTCAGGTGGAATGATCCTGATTTCTTCACGATCAGCTACGTCAGGCGTTGGTAAAGCTTTTCGATCGACCTTTCCGTTTGCGGTAAGCGGAAAAGCATCTAGCTTCATGACGTGATGAGGTACCATATATGCTGGCAGTGCTTGATTGAATAAAGCCCGCACTTCTTCTTCCGTGATCGTTCCCGTATAGTAAGCGGTCATTTCTTTTTCTTTTGAAGGAGACTCATGGATGAGCACAACCGCATCATCGATCCCCGTCTCTTGTTGAAGAATCGTTTCAATTTCACCTAGCTCAATACGGAAGCCGCGGATTTTCACTTGATCATCTGTCCGTCCGAGGAATTCGATTTGACCATTTGAACCGTACCTAGCCAAATCTCCTGTTCGATACAAACGCCCTTTTGCCTTGAAAGGATCAGCGATAAATGCTTGCTTTGTTAATTCTGGACGATGGAGATATCCTCTTGAGACACCGTCTCCGCCAACATACAGCTCTCCTGGCGCGCCAATTGGCTGAAGTCTTTGATTGTCATCTAAAATGTAAGCGGACGAATGATTGATCGGCTGGCCAATTGGAATCGTGCCCGTTTCATCCCCTCTCACCTCATAAATGGTCGAGATGGTGGTGTTTTCTGTTGGGCCGTATGCATTCAGTAAAACAAGTGATGGATGGTTTTTCTTCACAAGCTCTGCACTTTTCACATTGATCACATCACCGCCTGTGATCAATTTGGACAATCCTTTAAACATATGCGGCCGCTGCTGAGCGAGTTGATTAAACAAACCTGTCGTTAAAAAGAGCGCCGAGATTTGATGCGTTTGGATAAATCGTTCAAACCGGTTGATGTCTAATAATGTGTCACGGTCAACAGGGTAAAGCGTTGCACCGTTCAGCAGTGTTATGAAAATTTCAAAGGTAATGGCATCAAAGCTGACTGCTCCTGTATGTGCCATACGATCCGATTTGTTCAAGCCCAGTGTCTCCTGTGAACAGGCCAATCTGACAATATGCTGATGCTCAATTTGAACACCTTTTGGCTGGCCAGTTGACCCAGACGTGTACATGATATACGCCAATTGCGAAGGAGATGTCTCGACTTCAAATGGTACGTTTGACTGGTTCGATATGTCCGGCATATGAACAGCTTGGATACTTTCATGAACTGGCGGCTGGCTGTCCGCATAGAGCAACACGGATGCCCCGCTATCTTCAAGCATAAAGCGGATTCTCTCCTCTGGCTGGGCTGGATCAATTGGTACATAAGCAGCCCCTGCTTGAAGAACCGCTAAAATGGCGATCACTGCTTCAGCAGATCGATTCATATACACTGCGACGGCATCTTCTTGTTTCACTCCGCTATCAATCAAATATCCTGCAACACGATGGATTTCTTGGCCGAGTTCTTCATAGGTGAATGCCCGCTCTCCTTCAACTAACGCCAGATGGTCTGGTTGCGATTGAATGCGTTCTTTCAGAAGCTCAGGAATAGACAGATGCTTTGGATAATCTCGTTCTGTCTTGTTCCATGCTTCAATCTGCTGTTTTTCTTCTTCGGTGATACACGTCACGTCATGAAGGCGAACTTCCGGATTCTCGATGATCTGCTTCATGAGGTTGGTCAGGTGTTTCGATATTTTTTCAATGACCTCTTCTTCAAAAGCAACCGCATTGTATTTGATTTTCAATGTCCATGTTTCACCTGGATATACGAGGACATTTAGATCGAAATTCGTTTGTTCAAATCCGTCTTTTACATCAATGGAAAACCCTAGACGTTCCGACATGGTGTCACCAGATAGCTCTTGATCTAAAGG
This sequence comes from Bacillus sp. FSL K6-2869, assembly GCF_040869405.1. Taxonomy (NCBI): domain Bacteria; kingdom Bacillati; phylum Bacillota; class Bacilli; order Caryophanales; family Bacillaceae; genus Bacillus; species Bacillus sp. FSL K6-2869. Next base: position 388,279 of record NZ_CP152035.1, on the reverse strand, counting down.
ATAGTTCTCAAACCCGACCAAGTGATCGAAGAGTTGTCCTCCTGCAGCTGTCTGTTGCTGAATGTCATAAAGCGGCATAAAATCATAGTTTTCCGCTTCCAGCGCATGCTGCTGAACTTTTTGAAACAGCTGTTTGAAGGTGTCTTCCTGATTCATTTCTACCCTGACCGGTATTGTATTGATAAAAAGCCCTGCCATCTGTTCTATACCAGCCACACTTGGCGGCCTGCCAGATACGACTGTTCCGAAAGTGACATCATGTGCCGCATGGTAAGTGCCTAAAAGAACCGACCAAACAGCCTGGAATAGATTTGGTGCTGTCACTTGGCAATTCCTTGCGATCTCTTGAATGGTGCTGACCATTTCAGCATCCCATGTGAACGTCCATTCCTGATGGTCATATTGTCCGTTCGCTTCTTTTTGCTGCAAAAGCCCTTGATGCTGAATCGCACCATCTAAGCGATCCTTCCAATAGCCTTCCGCTGCTTGTTGATTTTGCTTGCCAAGCCACTGGATATAATCTGCATAAGGTTTTCCTTGTGAGCGATCCGGCGTTTTGCCGTTCCGATAAGATTCGTAGTAATGAAACAATTTTTTCATCAAAACTCCCATGGACCAACCATCCATGATGATGTGATGGTTGCTCCAAATGAGATGCCAGTTTGTTTCATTCAGTTGAAAAACAGCGACCTTCAATAACAAATCATTCGTTAAATGGAAGCCTTGCTTTCTCACTTGCTTTTTATATTGATCTAGTACCTTTTGCTGTTCCTGATGATTCAGGTGAGATAGATTCTCTCTATACACATCTAGATTGCGCTCTGCCAGTACAACCTGACGCGGCTTCTGTAATTGCTGATAGACAAAGGCTGTACGGAGAATGTCATATGTGCCGATGAGCTCATTGAGACTTTTTTCAAAAAGATCGAGATCAAACTCCCCTCTTATTCCAAGCTCCAGCTGTGTGAAATAAGAGGACGAATTAGGGTCTAGCATGGCATGATATAACATACCTTCTTGCATTGGTGTTAAAGGATATACCTTTTGAATCTTCTGTTTGCTCATAGTCCACCTCTTCGTTTGCTTAAAATATATCCATTAGCTTTTCAAGTTCATCCATGGTCAGGTCATCGTCTCCTACATCACTAGGCGTAATTTGCGCTTCATCTTGTGATACACAATGTGAGATGAGTGCCTTCACGTTCTTTTCTAAAAGGTCCTTGAACTGTTCCATCGTCTGCTCTTCAAATTCAAGCTGGTGATATGACATCGTCATCTGGAACATGCCCTGTTCTACGAAACCAACAATATCTAATGCATGAGGTTTCTCTGATTCTGGACTTAATGATTGACCTGCCTGCCAAGTGGATCGACTTAGTTCACCCCCGCCAATCTGTTCATCAAACTGACCAAGATAGTTAAAGCTGATATCTGGCGTGACATCAAATGCGAGACCGTCCTTCATTTTGTCAGGCGTTAAGTATTTTAAAACGCCATAGCCGATTCCCTTGTTCGGAATGTGTCTGAGCTCTTCTTTCAAAAGCTTGATTTGATACGAAAGATCCTCCGCATGCGACAAATCAAGCAGCACAGGATACATGCTCGTAAACCAGCCGATGGTCCGCGACACATTGACCGCCGGAAGGATGTCCTCCCTTCCATGTCCTTCAAGGTGAATAAAGTGTCTGTCTTCTCCTGTCCACTCTTTCAGGGTCAATCCTAAAGCGGTTAGCAAAATGTCGTTGATTTCCGTGTGGTACGCCTCATGTACTTCTGTCAGTAGGCTGCGTGTTTCTTCCTCAGACAGCGTAAAGCGAATGGTTTTTGTATGCAGCATTCTTTGATCCTCTGTGACATGATCCTTTTGCAGAGGTGCAGTTAAATGCCCAAGTACCTTTTTCCAATAGTCCCTTTCTGCCAGCAGCTCATCTGACACTGCGTATTCCGTCAACTTCTGGGCATATGCTTGGAATGAATGTGTTTTTTCAGGAAGTGTCAGCTCCTCCCCGCGCTTCGCCTGCTCATAAAGAGCCATGAAGTCTTCAAGGAAAATACGCCATGACACACCATCAATGACAAGGTGATGTACAACGAGCAATAAGTGATCTCCATGATCCGTACGGAAAATCGCAGGTTTGACTAATGGTCCCTCTGTTAAAGAAATACTCGCCTGCACTTCATTTGCTAGCTTTTCTACCTGCTGGATTTGCTGTGATCGTTCTCCTTGTACTTCTATCACGTCCACCGCTACATCGTTTTCGTCTACTCCACGATGACGCTGGATGATGCGTCCTTCTTCTATCGGATAAACCAATCGCAAAGCATCATGATGGGTCATCATCTGCTCGAGCACTTGTTTGACAAGCACTTCATCCAAACCATTTGCCGCATGGAGCATAACGGACTGATTCCAATGATGTTGGCTGCTGAAGTTCCGTTCAAAGAACCAGCGCTGTATCGGTGTTAAAATAACCTCTCCTTCGACAGCTGACTGATCGGCTGTGAGAAGATCCGTTTCTTCGATATATGGGCGAAGCTCCGCAATCGTTGGATATTGGAAAAGCAGTTTCATATCGAGCTTCCAGCCTTCTTGCGTGAGTCTGCTTGCCATTTGGATGCCTTTAATCGAATCTCCGCCAAGGAAGAAGAAGTGGTCGTGAATACCAACTTGGCTGACGCCAAGCACATCTTCCCAAATGCCGCAAAGCAGTGCTTCCACTTCATCTCTTGGCGCTTCGTATGCTATTTGATTCGCTTCCACATCAGGTGCTGGCAGTGCTTTGAGATCCACTTTGCCATTTGCCGTCATCGGCAGTTGGTCTAGCTTGATGATCCATGATGGCACCATATATTCAGGCAAGGTGCGCTTTAAGCTTTCTTTCAAAGTGGCCGCTTCTTCATCTGTGATGACGTAAGCGACAAGAGCGTCTTGATCACTTGCGTCTTTGACCGTTGTCACGACGGCTTCTTGGACTGAATCCAGCGCAAGGAGCTGCGCTTCAATTTCTGATAGCTCAATCCGGAATCCGCGGATGTTCACTTGATGGTCTTTTCTACCGAGGTAGATCAGCTCGCCATCCTCTGTCCATTTCACCAAGTCGCCTGTACGGTACATGCGCTCTCCAGGATAAAACGGATCTGGGACAAATCGTTTGTCCGTTTCCTCTGGGAGATTCCAGTAGCCTCTTGCCAGTCCTTTCCCCGCAATCACGAGCTCACCCGGTACGCCTTGCGGCGAGAGGTCATATAACGAACCCATAATGTAAAAACGAGTATTGGCAATCGCTGTTCCGATAGGAAGCGTGCCTTGATCTGGATCAATGATCCCGCTTGTCGCCACGACCGTATTTTCTGTTGGGCCGTAGTTATTGACGAGTTTGTATGGAACGGGCTTCACCTGTTTCAGCTTGTCCCCGCCTGTCAGTAAGTAACGGAGAGAATGATTGTCCATCGACATAAACTGCTCACATAGCTGTGTTGGCAGGAACGCAATGGTGATGCCTTCGTGATTAAAATACGAATTGAGCTTGATCATATCGAGGCGAATCGCTTCGTCGATGATATGGAGCTCTGCGCCGGCCATCCACGTCGGGAACATCTCCCAAATGGAGGCATCAAAGCCAAAGCCGGCATATTTGGCGGTTCGGTCTTGTTTCGTCACCTGGAAAGCATCATTGTGCCAAAAAGCAAGATTGACAAGGGACTGGTGCTCGACCATGACACCCTTCGGCTGTCCAGTCGTTCCAGATGTGTAAATCATATAGGCGAGATCCGTTGGTTTGATAGGAACCTGAATCTCGTGTGCTTCTCCTTCTACTGCCTCTTCTATGAAGAGGGTATGACCTGTGAAAGAAGGTGGTGCAGTGAGCCCTTTCTGAATCAGAAGGACCTCTGCCCCGCAATCTTCCAGCATGTAGGCAATGCGCTGCGCTGGATAATCGGCATCAATCGGCACAAATGCCGCACCTGCCTTGAGAACTCCGAGAACAGCGGCTGTCATCTCAAGCGATGGACGTGTGAGAATGCCGATGCGGTCTCCCGGTTTTGTGCCGCTGGACATAAGTCTTGCGGCGACTGTATTCGCCCGGTTGTTCAGTTCTTCATACGTCCAGCTTGTGCCGCAGAAGGATGCGGCTTTTTGATCAGGTACCTCCTGGGACTTCGCCTCAATCAATGCATGAACCGTTTGATCTGTCGGGACATCTAGATAAGGGCCGGACCAATCATCAAGCAGTTTTTGCTGCTGCGCTGGTGATAATAATTGCATCTGATCTAATAATTGGTCTGGTGCTGACACCATTTGTTCGATCAAGTAAAGGAAATACTCCTTCCACTTCTCAATCGACGACCGTTCAAAGATAGAAGAATTATAATCAAACACAAGCTCGATTTGATCGTCAGATTCGTTTCCAGTTAAGGTCAAGTCAAATTTTGCTATGTTCTCATTGAACGGCTGTGGAATAATATCAAGTCCATCCATCGACAGGTTACGAATATCTGCATTTTCCATCGAGAACACCACATCAAAGATTGGATGACGGCTTGTGTCGCGAACCGTTTGTACTTGGTCCACCAATTCTTCAAATGGGTAAAGTTGATGTTCATTTGCCGCTAACACAAGCTCATGAACTGTTGACGCAAATTGAGAAAATGTCTGATGTCCTTCTGGTTTTGTTCTGAGTGCCAGCGTATTCACAAACATGCCGATGACTGATTGAATATCAGGATGAGTTCTGCCCACCACTGGAGAACCGATCATGATGTCTTCTTGTCTCGAAAGCTTGCTTAAAAGCGTACTGTAGCAAGCAAGCAGCACTGTATACGTTGTACCGTTGAGTGATCTAACCAGCTCATCCAATTGCGCTTTAAGCGCACCGTCTATAGAGAATTCGACGCGGCCCCCTTCAAACGTCTGAACCTTTGGTCTCGGGAGATCCTCAGGCAGCGCCAAAACAGGCAGTTCTCCTTGTAATTGTTCCAACCAAAACGCCGCTTCAGCCTCTTTTTTCACAAGAGATTCTTCACTCTTTGACCAAACCGCATAGTCCTTATATTGAATAGGCAATTCATCAAGTTCGTCTCCTCGATACAAGATCGATAGCTCATCAATTAAAATACCGACAGACGTACCATCTGAAATGATGTGGTGCATATCAATCAACAAATAATGAACACTCTCCGATTCAGACACAAGCCCCACTCTGAGCAGCGGCGCTTTTCCTAAATCAAATGGACGGATAAAATCATTCATTAATTGCTGAATGTCTCGGCCATCCCCTTCGATGTTTTCAATGTTCACAGAAACATTCGTTTCAATTCGCTGAACAGGTTCACCCTGAACGAAGTCAAAGCTCGTACGGAATGCTTCATGACGATGAACAAGCTGGTCAATGGCTTTTTTAAATCGTTTCTCATCAAATACACCTTCAAGCTTTAAAGCAGCTGGCATATGATAGCTCTGCTCGGCATCTGTTATTTTTTGCAGAACAAACAATCTTTTCTGAGCAGATGTCACAGGATAAAAAGCCGCTTCTTCCGCTTTTTCTACTCGCCTGATTTCAGTTCGATCTGTTTGATCCACCGCAAGGGCAAACGCCTCTAAAGTGGGTGATTCAAATAATGTTTTCAAAGTACATTCCACATGCATCTCTTCATAGAGCCTGTTCAGCATTTTCATGCCGCGCAGTGAATGACCACCGCATTCAAAGAAATGATCATGTCTGCCGATTTTCGGCACCTCAAGAACTTCCTCCCAAATGTGTGCCAATATACGCTCTGTATCTGATTGAGGAGGGACGTATTCATTTGCCGCCTGCTCACTTACATCAGGTACCGGTAATGCCCGTCTGTCTACCTTGCCATTCCCCGTTAGTGGCAGCTCGTCTAATTGCATGAAGAAAGCTGGCATCATATAAACAGGAAGTTCTCGTCCTGCTTGCTCACGTAAATCCGACAGCGGAACAGCACCTTCTGCTGTGAAATATGCACACAATGTATCATTTGATATCGCAATGACAACGGCTTCCTTCACTTGCGGATGCTGCAATAGCTGGTGTTCAATTTCGCCAAGCTCGATACGCTGACCTCGAATCTTGACTTGATGATCGATTCGCCCAATGAATTCAATATCTCCATTTGACAGCCATCGTGCGAGATCGCCTGTTTTGTACATGACTTCACCAGATCGGAAAGGATTTTCAACAAACTTTTCGCTCGTTAGTTCTGGTTGGTGATAATACCCCTTGACCAGTCCATCACCTGCAACACAAAGCTCTCCAGCAACTCCCGGCGGCTGCACATGTCCAAACTCATCGACAATATAAACAGCCGTTTGACTCACCGGCTTTCCGATCGGAATCGACAGTGCTTGTTCTTCAATGTGATTCACCGGATAATACGTTGTGAAAATCGTGCTTTCAGAAGGTCCATACATATGAATGAGTTTGTCTTCTCCAACCGTTTCAAGCGCTGCCACAACATGCGGCACAGAAGCACGTTCCCCGCCAAACAGCACTTTTCTGACGTTTTTCAGGCTGCCTTTTTTCATATCAATCAGTAAGTGAAATAGAGCGGTCGTGATCATTAAAATACTGACTTTTTCCTTCTCAATCGCGCCAGAAAGCTCATTCATATTTAAAATCTGATCCTTTGGCAAAACAATGAGTTTCGCTCCGTTCAATAAAGCACCAAACACATCAAACATAAATGCATCAAATACATAGTTTGAAAGGCTCATCACCGTGTCTTCATGATGAATGGTGAGATAATTCGACTGCTTCACTGTTCTCAAAATGTTCCGATGCGTCACCATGTTCCCTTTAGGTTTGCCTGTCGTACCAGATGTGTAGGTCAAATTCGCCAAGTCCAAAGGCGAAACACATACAACTGGATTGCTCTCTGACTGCTGATCAACGGCTTGATCTTCTGTTTCTATGATTTTCCCTTCAAACGCAGTAAGCACAGAACGATGACGCAGCACCTGATGGGTCAGGACAAACTGTGCACCACTATCTGTCAAAAAGTGCTTGATGCGCTCATCAGGGAAGTCAGGATCGATTGGCACATAGACACCGCCAGCCTTTAGCACAGCTAAAACGGACAGCACCATCTCATTGGAACGTTCAAAGAATAAAGCCGCTTTCATCCCTTTTTCAAAACCATGTTCGTGTAAATAATGAGCCAGCTGGTTCACTCTGCGATTCAGCTCTTGATAAGAAAGAACCTCATCTTTACATTGCAAAGCAGGCTGATGACCATGCTGCTGTACTTGTGATTCAAATTGCGTCACAATGGTTTCTTCCGCAGGATAAGGCGTAGGTAACGGGTTCCACATCTTCAATTGAGCCTCTGCTTCTTGTTCAGACAGTAAGCGGTATGATTGAATCGCTTGCTCCGGCACTTCGACCATCTGCTCCAGAAGATAAACATAATGCTTGAGCATCTGCTCGGCTGTACTTCGTTTAAATAACGCCGTACTGTAATCGAGAACAAAGGAAAGACCATGACTTGACTCCGTCGCTTGAAGTGTGAGATCAAACTTCGCAATATGGATATTGGTTTCCTCGACTTCGACTTTCATCTCTCCAATATGCTTGGTTGTTGAATGATCTGGCGTTAGAGTAAAGACCGTATCAAACAATGGATGGCGGCTAAAATCTCTTTGCACATTTAGCTTTTCAAGCAGCCGCTCGAATGGATATTGCTGATGCTCAAACGCCCTCATCGTCTTTTCCTTTACTTGCTCAATCAACTGTGTCATTGAACCGTTCGGATCTACCTCTGAACGTAAAGCAAGTGTTTGGACAAACATGCCGATCATGTCATTCAAATCTGCATGCACCCGGCCTGCTGTTGGCGTCCCCACCACAAACTCCTTTTGACCTGTGTATTTCGCAAGCAATGTATAGTAAGCAGAAAGCAACACGGTATACAGCGTCGTATGATGATTCGCTGCAAGCTCCTGCAAACGGCCCGTTAACGTCTCATCGATGTTTCTGAGAACGCGGTCTCCAGCGAAAGACTGGACAGCGGGACGCTGATAATCCGTTAGCAGCTGCAAAGCAGGTATATCTCCTGAAAATTCTTTCAGCCAGAATGCTTCATCTATTTGACCGCCTTGCTCTGCCTGTTGTTCTTGCCAAACAGCATAATCATGATATTGAAGCTTCAATGGCGCTTTCACTAATCCCTCATATGCGTCAGACAACTCACGCAGCATCAAATCAATTGAAAGACCATCTGAAATCAGATGATGCATATCGAAATAGAGAAGATGCTCCTGATCATGTAAAGACTGTAGCCCAACACGCAAAAGCGGAGCCTGCTCAAGATAAAAAGGTCGGACAAATTGACGCATGTTCTCTTCCATCGTGCTGCCTGTCACCTGTTCTATTTGAAATGGAACGGATGAAGCTACCCGCTGACGAGGGACTCCTTTGACTGTATGAAAAGAAGTGCGTAGCATATCATGACGTGCGATCAGTTTTTCAAAAGCTCCCTCCAACTTCTCTCGTTGCAGCGTTCCTCTTAATTTCACAACGGCAGGCATATGATAGGCGATGCTCTGCTCCAACTGAGTCACCATATAAACACGCTGCTGCGCTGGTGACAATGGATAATCGGCGGCAGTCGGTGCTTTCGGTATGACCACTTGTGAAGACTTTTCCGCTTGTTCAATATAAACAGCAAGTGCTGCAATTGTTTGCTGTTCAAATAAAACCGATAAAGGGACCTCCACTTGAAAAGCCCGCTGAACGAGTGTAAGAACTTTCATCGCTTTGAGTGAATGTCCGCCTATGTCAAAGAATGAGTCGTACACACCTATGTTCTCTTGATGAAGGACGTCTTCCCACAAACGAACAAGCTTCGTTTCTACATCGTTTCTAGGCGCTACATAAACAGCACTGACAGCCTTGTCTCCTTTTAATGCAGCAAGCGCACGCCGGTCAACTTTCCCGCTAACTGTCAGTGGAAATGCCTCAAGCTGCTTGAAATAAAGCGGCATCATATAAGCTGGCAGCTGATGTTTGATAGCGGCTTGCAGGGTGTCCACGGAAAGAAATTCTTGTCGTGCTTGATAGTAAGCACTTAAAGCCTTTCCACCGTCCGGTTCATCCACGACAAGCACGACAGCCTGATCGACTCCGTCTACCTGCTCCATGACTGCCTCAATTTCACCCGTTTCGATGCGGTAACCTCTTATTTTTACTTGGTCATCTATTCTTCCAAGGTAATCAATAGTGCCGTCTGGAAGCCATCTCACTACATCACCTGTGCGATACATCCGGTCTTCAGGAAAAAATGGATCTGGTCTGAATGCCTTCTCCGTCAATTCAGGCTGATTCACATAGCCCCGTCCAACTCCTATTCCCGCAATGCATAGTTCTCCCACAGCTCCCTGCACCTGTAGTTGTTCATGTTCATTTAAAATATAAATCCGGTGATGGCCCAATGGCTTTCCAATTGACACATAGCGCTGTTCTGGTGACTTCTGCATCTCACTGAGATCTAGACGGTGAACCGCCGCATCCACACACGTTTCTGTCGGACCATACACATTCCACAAGGCAAAATCGGGCTGGCTGACACGCACAGCTTCAATCAGCGCCTGCGCTGCTTTCGCAGGAAGTGCTTCTCCCCCAATCAGCATGTGAGTCAGTGCAAGCCCATCCAAATTAGCTGCAAGTAAAAGCTGCACATGTGCTGGCGTTCCATCTGTTGCTTTGATTTGATGTTCTTTGTAATAAGTCGCTAACTGTACACCGTTTCGTGTCGTTTCTCTTGGCACAATATGAAGCGTATGTCCAAATAAAAGAGCAGCAAAGATTTGTTTAACAGATGCATCGAAATGGAATGGTGCAAGAAGCGCCACTTGAAGCTGATTTGCACCCTCATACACTTCGTGATGCAGGGCATGAACCAAATGATGCAGCTGAAGATGCTCGATCATCACTCCCTTCGGCTTTCCAGTCGTACCCGATGTATAAATGAGATAAGCCAAATCCTGTGATGTCGTCTGATCGATCAGCTCAGGTAGCGGACGATCTTCTAATTCCATATGCTGCTGGACAACCATTTTTTCGGCAATGGATGAATATCGCTGAACAAACGATTCTTCTGTTAAAACGATAGAAGCACCAGAATCTTCTACAATAAATTGAATTCGTTCCTCAGGTAATGCCGGATCGATCGGTACATATGCACCGCCAGCTTTTAATATCCCCAAAATGGCAACCATCGCATCTGCCGTCCGTTCCATTAAAACGGCAACTGGTACATCACGCGAGACACCTTTCATCTGTAAAAATCGTGCCAGTTTGTCCGCTTTTTGATACAGCTCTCCATAAGTGAACGTTCCATTTTCCGCTACCACAGCTGCCCGTTCTGAATACTTTTTAGCTGCCTCATCAAATAAGTGGTGAACTGGTTTCGCTCCTGGTAAATCAAATGCTTCTCCCTTAGATAATTGAAGCAGCTGCTTTTGTTCATCTGCTGGCAGTAAAGAGAGAGCCCCAATCAGCTGATCTGGCTGAGAGACTGCCGCCTCCAGCAGAATCATCAATCGATCAAACAGCTTACTCATATCGTCTTCACTAAATAGATCTGTACGGTAATCCAAATCAATGGTCAATGTATCTGTATCCCAGCGGTCTTTCACATGAATCGATATATCATTCATTCCGCTTCCACTAAAAATCGGCTCCGTAATGAACGAAAGATTCTCTTTTTTCTGCCACTGCATGACCTGATACTCTAAAGAAATATCAAACAGGCGTCCTGTAAATCCATCTCTTTCCCTTAAATCATTCATGAGCACATTGTAAGGATATTTTTGATGACGCAAGATCTTCATCTGATCCGCCATGACTTGCTTCACGAAATCAAGAAACGTGAGGGATCCTTGCACAGATGCGCGCATCGGAATGGTCGACACAAACATCCCAATCATCTTTTTTTCCTTTGCATTTGTCCGATTGCCCATAAAGGTTCCAAGGACCACATCCTCCATGCCGCTAAATCGGTGCAAGTAAATATAGACAGCGGACATAAACATAGAAAGCATACTGACTTTCTCTTCTTCACAAAAAACGCGAAGCTTCTCCTTTAAAGCATCTGGAATATCCCCTGAAAATCTCTCCGCATGTAAACTCATCTCGTAACCTTTATGCGGTGTTAAAGAAGCGAAATCTGGAATATTGGCAAATTGCTCGTTCCAAAAAGCTTGGTCTTTCTGAAAACGTTTAGAAGATTCATACGTTTGCTCACTCATGATGTGATCAACGAAGGAAATGTCTTCAATTGGGGAGATGTCTGTCCCCTGCAGCATGTCATGGTATAGATCAATGATTCGGTTTCCCATCAAGATAATTGAAATACCATCAGCCACAATATGATGTGCTTTACAGAACAGCCAGCACTCTTGATCACTGATTTGAAAGACCGTAAATTCGATTAAGGAACGGTCAATCAGTTCCATCGGCTCACGAATCTCCTCGTTCGCCCACGCCCTGACTTCCTTTTCACTCCATCCTTTCACCAAACGAATCGGCTGTTTTTCATATGGCTTGATATATTGAACGGGCTCCTCCTGCTCATGTTGATACACCAGCCTTAAACGAAGAGAATCAGTTTCACGAATGTACGCTTGAAGCACATCAACGATCAAAGAAGGATTTAGACCTGATACCGATCTTAACTTGGCAAACCCACCCAAATTAGAAATACTTGTGCCTGGATAAAATCTTTCCGTGTAGAATACTCGCTTTTGCGCATGTGTTAAAGGGTAATAAACTGTACTCATTCTTATCCTCCGCTCTTCTATGTTTTCTCCACCAAATGTGATACCCTGCACCCTCTATATCAAAAGAACCAAGTCTATTTCATTAAAATAGACGAATAACAGAAAAGGAGCCCACCCCGAATAAAACGGAGGGACTCCCATTTTGATTCGGTAACCTGCCGACCATAGTAAAAAAAGAAACTTTTACCTTAGGACATGGCTTTGCGTCTCTATGTTTCCATAGATTTGCCTTTTTCTTCTTTTCTTTTAGATATTTTCTATTTACGTCCACTTTATATGAAATTATTGTTTTTTTCACCGAAAAATGGGTGTAAAGATTCATGCGTTATGCCGAAGGGATCACATCATAATTTACGATATTTACCGAAAATAACTAATAATAGTTGCGTTCCACCGAAAATAAATGACCAATTACCGCAAAAATTTCATGTTTTTCCTTAAATTTTGCAAATATGACCGAAAATGTAGGAGAGAGGTCTCCTATCACGCCTCGCATTTTCTTAAATCTTAAGAACTATATTCCCTAAAACTTTGAATATTTTTACCATAAAAAACAATACAAAAAGAGCTGTCATTTCAAATGACAGCTCCTTGTTTCTTCATTATATTTACATCACCTTAGACAGACCAATCGTTTTCTCAATAATGAGCAACGCAATGATAGAAATGATAATAAATATGACAGATATCGCATTGACACTCGGATCAAAAGTTTGCTCAATGTAATTAAACGTCCTCACGGGAATCGTAATGGTTTGAGGTGAAGAAACGAACAAACTAATCGAGATTTCACCAAATGATGTCACTGCAGAAAACACGCCACCTGCGATAATGCCCGGCTTGATCAAGGGCAGTGTCACACGAAAGAAAGTACGTATGGGCCCTGCACCAAGATTCATGGAAGCTAGCTCAAGACGCGGATCAAGATTTGAAACACTGACACCCACGGTTCGTACCACATAAGGAAAACCAATGATGACATGCCCAATGACTAATGCCCACAAAGACCCTGTAAAACCCATAGCCGTAAACAAATACAGCATCGCAATCCCTAATACCACCTGAGGAATCATAAGAGGTGACAAAATAAAGGCTTGAACAGCTTCCTTTCCCTTAAAAGAAAGCCTTGCTAAAGCATAAGAAGCCATCGTTCCTAAAAGAACAGTAAGCGGCGTCACAATCAATAACAGAATCACGCTGATACGCAAAGATTCCATCCATTCTGGATTCGACACGACCTCATGAAACCAACGAACGGAAAATGAAGTCGGCGGGAATTCAGGAAAGGCATTCGGGCTAAAAGCAGAAAGAACAATGACAAGAACAGGTACGGTTAAAAAGAGATAAACGAGTGAGCCTGCGGTCCATATCAGAACCGAAAGCAAACGGTCACTTATTGATTTTTTACGCATGCATCCTCGCCTCCCATCGCTTCAATAGATAGCTTAATAGACTGACGACCGCTAGCACACAAATCAATAAAGTAAAGGACATCGCAGCGGCAAGAGGCAAATTATACACCTGCATGACCTGCTGATAAATGGACAGTGGCAAGAGCGGCTGCATCCGTCCGCCGACTAGCAGAGGAGTAATATAACTTCCTGCTGCAAGTGAGAAGACAATAATTGCTCCGGTGATCATGCCTGGAATCGTAAGCGGCAAGGTCACATGAAAAAATGTCCGTATACGCCCAGCACCAAGACTCATAGAAGCCGGTCTTAAGTGACGGTCCATATCAGTTAAGCTCGTTGCAATAGGCAGCACTGCAAAAGGCAGCATCACTTGAACATAAGCAATAATGACCGCATTCATATTCCACAGCATCGATAGCGGTTTCTCAATCAGATGTAAATCGATCAGCATGCCATTGATCAAGCCATTTTGCGAAAGAAGAACGATCCATGCAAATGTCCGAATGACGACACTCGTCAAAAGCGGCGATACAAGTAAGATATAGAAAAAAGCCCGCAATCTTGGATGAGGTGCTTTCACTAGCACATAAGCTGCAGGATATGCCATCAATAAACAAATCACCGTTGTCTGTAAGGCCACCCACACAGTACTTCCAATTGCTTTCACATATGCATCTGTCTTAAATACATGTAAATATTGAGACAAACTATAGGATTGTAACGTATTCATCATCGAATCCACATCACGAAAACTGAGGACAAACATCATCACAAGCGGAGCAAGAAGGAATACAACTAGAAACAAACAAGCTGGCAGCAGCATAAACCAATGAAAGCGCTGATTCTTTTTTTTGATTCGCATCACACATGCACCTTCGAATCTAAGAAAACAATATCTTCAGGCTGCCAATGAATATGCACAGTTTCTCCAACTCGAGGCAGCTCGGGAAATGCTGCGTCTGATGCATGGACAATGATTTCACCTTGATCAAGCCCAACGACCAAACGTAAAGAGTGCCCAATATAACTGACATCTGCCAACATTCCTGTGACATGATTTGGCTGAACTTCCTCCCCGCCAGAAGATAACTTGATTCTCTCAGGACGCAGCATGAGTAAATGCTTCTCGCTCTTCTCTTTAAATGCGGCAGCTTTTAGCTGAACTTGCTTCCCGTTTGATTGAGTGAAATGTGGAACAGTGTATGTGGAAGTAACTTCATCATACTCCGCTTCAAATAGATTGACCTGTCCGATAAATTCAGCAACAAAACGATTATTTGGCTGACGATATACTTCTAAAGGTGTCCCAATCTGCTGAATTTTCCCCTCACCTAATATCCCAATTCGGTCGGAAAGGCTTAAGGCTTCCTCCTGATCATGCGTCACAAGAATAGTCGTAATTCCGACATTCCGTTGAATATTTCGCAGCTCCGTCTGCATATTTTTTCTTAGCTTTGCATCTAGGTTACTGAGTGGTTCATCCAGAAGGAGAACAGCCGGCTGGATAGCAAGTGCCCGTGCAATTGCAACCCGTTGCTGCTGACCACCACTTAATTGGTGCGGCATACGTTTGGCAAATGACTCTAATTGAACAAGAGACAAGCTCTCCATCACCTTTTGCTTGATTTCCGCCTTCTTTTTCTTTTGAACCTTCAACCCATATGCAACATTATCAAATACGGTGAGATGTGGGAAAAGTGCATAGCTTTGAAAGACCATCCCCGTTTTCCTTTGATAAGGAGGTAAAGTCGTCACATCCTGATCACCAATATAGACGACTCCTTTTGTCGGTTCTAAAAAGCCGCCAATGATATTGAGTAAAGTTGATTTTCCGCAGCCACTAGGGCCAAGAAGGGAGAAGAACTCTCCCTCTTTTACCGTAAGACTGACATCATCAAGAGCAATTTGTTCGCCGAAATGCTGGCTGATATGTTCTAAATTGATTCCACTCATGCGATCACCTATTTTCCTCCGCCTAATACTTCATTCCATCGATTTGTCCATTGACCGAGCTCTGAAGTCGCTGTTTCGTAATCTACCCAAGTCAGCTTGCTATAATAATTTTCGCCAACCTTCACTTTCCCCTTAATTTTGTCTCCGTATTTCACATCAGAATTCGACATGCCATAGTAAGATTTTTCTGAGAAGGCTTCTTGAGCTTCTTTCCCACTAAGGTAGTTTAATAGCTTATAAGCCGCTTCCTCATGCTGACTTCCCTTTGTTAACGCCCAGCTCGCAACTGCTGCCACAGCGCCTTCTTTCGGATATGAGAATCCAATATCCATCCCTTCTTCTTCAAGTGCAAATGATCGGCCATCCCAATATGGAACTGCCGTCACGTCACCACGTTCTAACAGCGTTTGAATAGACCCTGGGTTATCAGGAAAAGCAGCTACACGCCCTTTTAATTGTGCGAGGCTTTTAAATGCTTTATCAATATCCTTAGGATTTGATTCTGTCCCTCCTTGAGCATGGACAAGTGCAGAGAAAAATTGTAAGCCCGCTGAATAAGTTGGGGAAGAAATCGCCACTTTCCCTTTCAGTTGATCGCTCCATAAATCTGTCCAGCTGTTTGGCTCCTGTTTGACAAGATCTTTTCTATAAGCAATTCCAAGCTGTCCCATACTAAAGCCTGCTGCATATTGTTTTCCATCAACAGTGAGTTTCTTTTGAACAGAACGATAAAGCTTTTTCACATTTGGCGCTTGATCTTCATCAATAGGCGCAAGAACGTTTGCCGCAATACCTCTTTGAATCGTATCAGGCTGTAAAATAAGCAAATCATACGGTGGATTTTTACCATTAGATGCTTTTAATTTTGTAAACCATTCAGAATCTGCCCCAGAGACCGTTTGTACCTTAATGCCTGTATCCTTTTCAAACTTTTCGAGGATTGGCTTAATATTCTTTTCCCAATCTCCTCCGTAGACACCAACGATCACAGTCTGCTGCTGTTTACTTTGGTCCTGCCCATTTCCACCGCATGCAGACAGCAGTAACATGACGGATAGGACACCTGCAAATATGGCGATTACTCTTCTTTTCATGATTCATTTCCCCCTTTTTGTTGATTCAAGTGATGAAGTGCTTGAATAATATCCATCTTTGTTAACGGTTCCTGTCTATGACTAAAATGAGAATGAACCGCATGTTTATAGTGCGTACGCTCATTTGCTGGGTATGAACGAAGCTGCACAGCAAGCTCACTGCTGGCTTCGTCCGTCCACACTTTCTCATAAGCTGCTCTTTGCTCTCCAAAATCCCAAGCGACAGCATCAGCATCATTCATCTTTTCACGAAGCCTGCTCGTCTGTTCGTCATCAATTTTCCATTCATTATGGTCTCGATAGACTTTGACGCCATATTGCTGAAGTGCTCTTTCTTCACTTAATAGCCCTGCTTCCACTTCATGAAGGACTTTTTCTTTCGTTCTAGCAAATGGATCCCCCCATCCTCCTCCACTTGGTGAAATCAATTGAACAATATCGCCTTTTTCAAGACGCATAACATCAATTTTCGGCTGGTTTTGTGTCTCCCCATTTGGTTTGGTCAATTTCACCTCACCAATTGCTCCTGCTCGGCCGCCCATTAACCCCCAAGGTTGAAACTTCATTCGTTCCATTCCTCGTGCCGTCACCATCGATTCTGGCTTGATCATTTCAAATTCCAAGCCAATCGCATGTCCCCCTCTATGTTCCCCTGCTCCACCTGTGTTCGGCAGCAGTTCATATCGGTGTACATGAATATCAATATGCTGTTCCAAGCTCTCAATGGGTGTATTTTTTAAAAATCCTGACGAATGATCAATTCCATCTACTCCATCAGTCCCTTTTTGAGCACCGCCGCCTCCGCCTAACGGTTCAACCACAGACATTTTTCTGCCTCCTGTTTGATCATCAGGAACAGAGAGAACGACGATAGCGGATTGACCTGCACCTGCCGCCGGCACTGCTTCAGGCAACAGCTTACCAATAGCACCTAGCACGACATTATACAGTCTCATTGTAATGGAATGCCGAATACCGACAGAAGCCGGATATTCTGGATGGACAAGCGTTCCTTTAGGTGAAATCACGTCTATCGGATACGTAATCCCACCATTAATCGGAATAAAAGGATCTTTACTAATGATGTAATTAATCAACCCTTGATATAAGAAGGAGTGCTTTTGACCATTGGTGACAAGATTAAAAGCTGTCTTAACTTGCGGGTCACACTCAGAGAAGTCCAGTGTCAGCTGTTTCCCTTTGACCGTCAGCTTAATCTTTAATCGGATCGGCACGTCCGAAATCATATCATCATCCAAGTAATCAGCGAATTCACTCGTTCCATCAGGGATGGCTTCAATTACTTTTCCGGCGCGATCCTCTGCTTGCTTCAGTAGATCAATCATTCCTTGCTTCACTTCGTTTTTTCCAAATTTCTCGATCATTTCTTTTAGTCTGATTTCTGCTGTATTAACAGCGGCAATCATCGCATTAATATCGCCATCATTTAAATGACTCGCCCGGCTATTAGCTCTTAAAAAGGTACGAACAACCTGATTCTCTTTTCCACCTTCATAGATTTTCACTGGTGGAATTCTTAATCCTTCTTGATGAACATCTGTTGCAGTTGGAGAAATACTTGAAGGGACAAGACCGCCCACATCACTTACATGAACAAAAGACCAGGCATAGCTGACAATTTCATCTTCTATAAAAATGGGCTTGATGATATGAACATCTGGCAAATGAGTCGCTAAACCGTCTGTCGTATAAGGATCATTTGTGATGATAATGTCACCCGGCTGCATCGGTCCGCTTTCTTCAATCGCTTTTCTGAGACTCAGCCCTAAAAAGATCGTGACACCGACTGTTTTTGGGTAAACAAAGAAATCTCCAGAAGGCGTGGCTAATGCTGTGGCAAAATCCGCCGATTCTTTTACGAATGTTGTAAAGGATGTCCGCTCAATGACATGTCCCATGCCTGATGCAATCGCATTAAAATAACTCCTCATCATCTCAAGCTTTGCTGGATCAGTTC
Organism: Bacillus sp. FSL K6-2869; assembly: GCF_040869405.1. Lineage (NCBI taxonomy): Bacteria > Bacillati > Bacillota > Bacilli > Caryophanales > Bacillaceae > Bacillus > Bacillus sp. FSL K6-2869. The sequence goes on along the minus strand of NZ_CP152035.1, from coordinate 370,042 downwards.
CCATGTAAAGCCGCCTCCCTTGAAATCACCAAGTTTCCTGAATGGTCTATGCTGCCTGCCCAGTTTGGCAAAATCAATGTTGTCGTATCATCTTGCTCAATGATGGCAGGTCCATTCACAACAGCACCTAATGACAAAGTACTCCGATTGTAAACAGATGCTTCGTACTCTTTTTCTTCTATAAAGATTCGTCTGTATGATTGTGGTATTAAAGGCTGTCCGCTGCTTTCATCAACAGGAGAGAAAGGCAGTGGAGGCGTTTCACCTATAACCCGAACTCGCAAATGAGTAAATTCAATGTTCGCCTGATCATCTCTATGGCCATATTGACGCTCATGAAGGTTGTGGAAAGCTTCAATCAGATGATAGACGTCTTGTTCCTGCTTTAGCCAATCCACCGATAATGGCAATTCAATCTCAAATGCCTGTCCTTGATAGCGGGCATCTGCTAATAACAAAATGGACGTTTGTTTGATATGTTGAATGTTTTGCTGGCTGAACCAATCCGTTGCTTTGCGAGAAAGCATTTCATAATCTTGTTTTAATTCATCAAGCGTATAGTCTTGTAAGCAGATTTTCTTAGACAACACAGCATCATGGATAAAATCGGCTGTAAGTGCACCTAGCGCACATAATGTTCCTGGACTTGGAGGGACGACCACATTTTTCGCATGAATTTCTCTCGCAAGGAAATTCGCAACAACAGGCCCTGCCCCGCCAAATGCCAACAAACTAAAATCTCTAGGATCAAACCCTTGCTGCTCCATGACATTGCTTAGTTCTGTGTACATATTGGCAACAGCCACTTGAATCAACTGGTCAGCCGCCTGTTCGACCGTTTTATGAAGCTGATCAGCAATTGGCTGAAAGGCTATTTCCGCTGCAGACCGCTGCAATTGTAAATGTCCTCCGGCAAACCGTTCTTGATTGAGGTAACCGCATATGAGAAATGCATCGGTTAAAGCAGCTTTTTTTCCCTTTCCATACGAAGCAGGTCCAGGCTGCGAGCCAACTGATTCCGGTCCTGCTTTAAGAAGCCCGCCTTGATCAAGCCATGCGACAGAACCTCCGCCAGCCCCTATCGAATACATTGCAACAGATGGAAGAATGATCGGAAATCCTGAAAGCTGATTCGATTGAGCCATTGTAGGCTGTCCATTTTGAATGATTGAGATATCTGCACTTGTGCCACCAACATCAAACGTAATTAAATTGGGTTCATTTGCAGATGTTGCAATTCTTGCCGCACCAATTACACCAGCTGCCGGGCCAGAAAAAAGTGTTTTAACGGGTGAAGTGGCTGCGCTTTCTGCATCCATTAAACCACCATTTGATTGGGTAATGTATGGAGAAATTGGTACACCTTCTTCTTTCAAGCGGTTTTTCAACGTTTGTAAATATTGTTTCACCTTTGGTTGAATGTACAAATTGACAACAGACATCACTGTCCGCTCATATTCTCTCATTTGTGGCCATAATTCTGATGATGTCAGGACTTCTAACTGTGGGTAATGATGATGAATATAGGCTTTTGCCTGTAATTCATGAACTGGATTTTGATAGCTATGTAAAAAAGAAATGACAATGCCTGCTAGTTTTTTAGAGATGACCTGCTGGACAGCATCATCTAATTGCTGCAGTTGGAGAGGTTTTTTGATCGAACCATCGTGTATGAGCCTTTCAGAGATTGGATATACATGTTTTCGTGGTATCAATGGTTCTGGCAATTGAGAATTGAAGTCATAAGGAATGGGTAGACGTAAACGCTGTAATGACAAAATGTCTTGAAAACCTTCCGTTACAAAAAGGGCTAAATCTGCTCCCTTTCTCTGCAATAATGTATTAAGACCGATTGTCATGCCGTGTACAAGATATTGGATTTTGGATAAATCGACACCTCTTTCTTTTAGAAGTTTTAGCCCATTGATAATTCCTTGAGCTGGGTCATCTGTCACTGTAGGTGTCTTGAGTTCAGTCAGCTCCCCTGTTGCTTCATTCATCAGCGATAAATCAGTAAATGTTCCACCTATGTCTATTCCGAGCCGATAAGAGACATCCGCCATTTGTACTTCCCTCCTGCAATGTAAATGGAATCATATTTTGATAAATTACGACATTTTTTGATATTTGACTCCATATTATTAAAGCATATCGGTCTAGTCAATTTTATTTTTTTAAAATTTCTGTGTGTTAAAATCTTGAAATTAGCCCAAAAACCAATCATAAAGCCATTTTGCATCAGCATATATGTTTTTTGAGTAGCAAAATTAAATTTTTATGATGTTTGTACAACGATGAAAAGAGCATAAACAGGTAAAAAACGTTTTTCGAACTTTAAAAGACGTTTTTTCAAAACGAGGAGAAATTGGTAAGTAATTCTGCTATACTTCTGTTTACAAAATACGCTAAATAGAAAGAGAGCTAGCATCTATGAAACTTCTTAAAACCATTCTCTTGCTTTTATTGATTGTCATTGGTATAGCGACAGGCTATGTCCAACTAGGGCAACATAAACAAGAGACGACAAACTCTTCTTATGACAAAACCATTCACTTTCCATCAGATCGATATCCAGAAACCGCAAAGCACATAGAAGAAGCTATTGACGAAGGTCATTCTTCCATTTGCACCATTGATCGAAAAAATAGTGATGAGCAAAGAGACAAATCACTTCATGGCATTCCAACAAAGCGTGGTTATGATCGTGATGAATGGCCAATGGCGATGTGTAAAGAAGGTGGAGCAGGGGCTTCTGTCAAATATGTACGTCCTTCGGATAATAGGGGGGCAGGCTCTTGGGTAAGTCATCAATTATCAGATGATCCTGATGGCACAAGAATCCAATTTATTATCGAGTAGCACGATCTTTCCTTTTTTCATAACAAAAATTTCTGTGTAAGTGCATTCACGTATATCAAACATTTTTTTCATGCCGATAATCTTTAAGGAGGGATACCCTACCTTATACCTAAAGGAGAAAAAAGCATGAAGAAAAAAGGAAAACTGAGGCTTGGCGCCAAAATAATGCTGATCTTTTTAAGTGTCCTCATCGTATTTTCAGCAGTGGTTGGTTATGTAGTGAACCGCGAAATGACAGAGAACATTAAGCAAATGGCCACCGAAAAAGCAAAAGGCGATCTAAAGCTAGGATACGCTTACCTAACTGAAAAGGTTGCTGGCTCGTGGCAGATAAAAGATGGCAAGCTTTACAAAGGAAATACTCAAATCAATAACCATGACACATTGGTTGATCAATTAGCCGAATATACTGGTGATACAATCACGATTTTCCAAGGAAATACCCGTGTTGCCACAAATGTCATGTTAAACGGGAAACGAGCTGTGGGAACCGAAGTCTCACCTGAAGTAAAGGCCGCTGTTTTGGATAAAGGCGAGAATTATTACGGAACAGCCAATGTTGCCGGGAAAGACTACCAAACGGCTTACATGCCCATCAAAAATGATACAGGGGAAACGATTGGTATTTTCTATACCGGTGCAAATCAAAGCATGATTTCACAAATGCTTCAGTCTTTCTTTATTCAATTTGTCACGGTTCTACTGTTAAGTTTAATTGTTTCTGTTATCATTATTTCTATTTTCACAAAGCGGATTCAGACACGTCTCAAACATATGGCATCTGCTATTAAGAGTGCAGGCGAAGGAAATTTAACCATCAACGTGACAGATCACACAGGCGATGAACTTTCTGAGCTGGCAGGTCACTTTAATAAGATGCGTGAGAAATTAAATCAAACCATTTTAAATGTGATCAAAACATCTGAATTAGTTGCCACCTCTTCTGAGGAGCTGTCAGCTAGCGCAGAAGAAACGAGTGCAGCATCAGAAAAAATTACCCATACTATTCAAGAAGTCGCTCAATCGTCTGAACAGCAATCAGCCCAAATGACAGCTAGTGAGCACACGATGAAACAAGTATCTAACGAGCTGGTAAACATCACTGAAAATGCGGGACAAATGGCAACAAGAAGCCACTCCGCACAAGAAATGGCCCAAAAAGGTGTACAAAATATCGGTGAAGTCAATTCACAAATGACATCTATTGCAAAATCAATTGAAGAGAACGGTACAGCAATTCAAGCGCTAGAAACACGTTCAGCCGAGATTGATCAAATTTCCAAAGTGATTACAGATATCGCTAACCAAACAAATCTACTTGCTCTTAATGCGGCTATTGAGGCAGCACGCGCAGGTGAACATGGAAAAGGTTTTGCCGTTGTGGCAGACGAAGTGAGGAAACTCGCAGAAGAATCGCAAACATCATCCAACATGATTTCACATCTCATTTCCGAAATACAAAAAGAGATGAATCATTCGACGAGTGCCATTAAACGAGTACGAGAGGAAGCGGCTCAAGGGGCTGTTCTTATTTCTCATACAGAGGAATCATTTATCGACATTCAGCAGTCAATGAAGGAAATGGCAGATGGCATTAAACATTTATCAGATGCATCCCAAAAAATCGCAGCTTATACAAATGATGCGAAGCAGACCTTTGCCTCTATCACAGAAGGCGTTAAACTGACGAGTGAACATTCACAACAAGTAGCAGGTTTAACAGAAGAACAATTTGCAGCAATGGAAGAAGTAACAGCTTCATCAGAGGCTCTCGCCCATTTAGCAGGAGACCTAAAAGAAATGGTTTCGCAATTTCACATCTAGATCCCTCATACAGTAGCGCAAGACGGCGACAATCGTCTTGCTGCCTAACATTCTCTTCAATTATCTTACTTTCAAACAATCACTTTTCAACATGATCCCAAGCTGGGCAAATTTTATGAATAAAGGAGTTATCTATTATGAATGATTTAAATCAAACGTATCCCCTATCTATCTCCTATCACCAAATCACCGTATACACTGGAAGCACGACACCACCTGTGATTGATTGGACAGATGACGATATTCTTCAAGGATTCGCAACCGGGGATCGAGGTATTTCTTTTGAAGGCATCAATAACGGAAAGGCTTCTATTATCGTGACATTAAACAGCCATGAGCCTCCATCATCCGTTGATAGAGTCATCACAGTGCCATTTACTCATTCAAGTGATCATGTTTATCTGACAAGCGTCATGGCACAGGTACTGTCTTTCTCCATTCCAAAAGGAGACTATCAGCTCACCTGCTATATATCTGAGCACCCTGATCAAGATCTCTATTATTTTGATTTTCAGACTGCTTAGATCACGCCTGGTCGTACTGCTCAAGCCATTTTTCTGCAAAATCGACCGATTCTCTCATCGGCAATAAATACGAATTGGCTAGCCCGATTTGACTGTGGTTATAACGACATTCTGATTGTAAAAAGTCACGACCAATCTGTTCAAATAGTTCTTCTCTTGTGATGATATCTTGATACTCTTTCCACACCCTCCAACCATTCTCTAAAATGGGGGCCCCTCGTGTCATGATGTCTTGCTGTGAGATTCGATATTCAGCTAAGTGAAAAGCTGTCACACTCTCGAATGACGTGCCAATTAGCAGCACTTTTGCATCAAGATCGTACATACGTCCAAGAGGTGAATTTTCTCCTAAACCATAAGGAAGCGCATGGTGTTTCAACACTTCATCTTTCCTTTTCCCCCAGGCGGTGAATGAGAAATGAGGATGATTGCTTCTTTCTACGCCTGGGTATTTCCAAAAGGTCTCCGCTACCTTTCCCATTGCTGTTGGAGCTGTGTAAGCCGGATCAAATGCAGGCATTGTGTCTTTGATCGGTTTCCACCAAGAATAAGGAACAGGCGGATTGATCCAATCAGCAGGATCCGACAGCTCTAATGTTTGTGCCGGCATAATCAGTGTTCCTTCATCTGTTAAAATATCCATCATAGCTTGTATAACGGCTATAGCTCCTCCATTCACCCAGCCAATAGATGACAAGGATGAGTGGACACATAAGATCATGCCCTTCCTTACACCAAGTTGAACCAAATCCGCTTTGATTCTTTCCTTTGTGATCGGTTCAGCCTGATGTTCAATTAATCTTTTCATCGGTTATTTCCTCCTGCGTCTCATCTATTCTTGATGAGTGAGACGTTTCACAGCGATAGACAATTTATAATTTGCATGCTTTGTTAGCTCCGTTAAAAATTGATCAAGCTCATCATGACTGGAGAAATGTCCTTCAGCCATATAACAGCCCTCTCCACTTATTTTAAACAGGTTTTTGATTTCTTCCTTTTGATGGAGAAACGATAAAAGCGGTTCATGATCATGACTTCGGGTAAAGAGCTGTAAAAATGTTTGGATGTTCTGCTGTGTCCGCCAGTTAATTGAAATGGTATAGGCTTCAATAATCCCCTCTTCTTCAAGCTTTAAAACTCTATTTTTAGCAGCTTGACCGGTTAAATGGACTTTTTCACCAAGTGCTTTCATCGTCAATCGGCTATTCTTTGAGAGTTCTTTTAATATATCCATATCTGTTTTGTCTAGCATTGGCTCACCTCTTTCAAAAATCAAGTCGTTCCGCTGAAAGACTTTCATGATCCTCTGTCACATGAAGCTCTTTTAATATACTGTAAACTTAATAAGAAAAAAAGGAGGCCTTCTAATGAAAATAACACTCATTCGTAATGCTACTTTATACCTTCAATATGGTCCGTCAACATTTTTAATCGATCCCTTTTTAGCAGCAAAAGGAACCTATCCACCGTTCCCGCATACTGCCAATCAACATGTAAACAATCCAATTGTGGATCTGCCTGCAAACATTGATTTGGACAAGATATTAAAGCCGGATGCTGTCCTGCTCACTCATTTACATGTAGATCACTTTGACGACGAGGCAAAAAAGAGGTTAGCGCAAACTTTGCCGATCTATACTCAATCAGAGAAAGATCGCACGATAGTGAAAGAAGCTGGATTTCAGCATGTTACATGCATTGAAGATGAAATGGATGTTTGCGGTGTTCATATGAAACGAACTGGCGGGCAGCACGGGACAGGAGAAACCGCTAAACGGATGGGACAAGTGAGCGGTTTTGTTTTCTCTCATCCTGATGAGCCTACTCTTTATATTGCAGGAGATACCATTTGGTGTGATGAGCCGAAAGAGGTTGTGAATACATGCCAGCCAGATATTATTGTGGTCAATAGTGGGGCTGCCCAATTTTTAGAGGGAGACCCTATTACGATGACAAAAGAAGAGATTGTAGACATTCACCATACTCAACCACAAGCTCAAATCATCGCCTGTCACCTTGAAGCCGTGAATCATTGTTTATTAACAAGAGCCGCATTAACATCTTACATTCAAGAGAATCATGCAGATCAGGCCATTTTTGTCCCTCAAGATGGTGAGACGCTGACCTTTTAACACATAAACAATAAAAACCGGCACCTTGCTGCCGGTTTTCTTGAACTTATGGTCGATGGTGCTGTGGTTTTTTTAGTAATGGAACAAACCCGTTATTTTTCAAATGATTGTAATGTTCATCCATTCGTTTTGTGATGTGCGTGCCTTGTTCCTTCGTTAACACACCATACTGAACGTATTTTTCAATCACTTCTTTTCGTTTAGACAAAATTTGCTGTTCAAGTACTTCAATTTGTTTTTGTTGCTCTGTCGTTAATTTTACTTGATGCGTGACGGGGCGCTTTTCCATTTGGGGTGTTTCTCCATGAGCCGTATTCACCTGAAAACCAAATAATAGCACCATCGTTAGTATGATCAAACCACTTGTTTTTTTCATCTCTGTCGTTCCCTCCTTTATTCGATTTTAATTTGCGCATCCTTTCCTTTTTTATACATTATTCACACCGTCAAATTGCACATAATATTCTTACTTTTTCTCTTTTCATCTGAAAACGTTGTCCTAACTGAAAAAGCGTGCTATGTTTTGTTTTGTATAAAAAATAGAGGAGGATTCTTAAATGAGTCGTTTTTATCATAGAAAACCTATATGGGTGCTGCTTGTTGTGTCTGCTCTCATGCTTGTCATGTCTGCTTGCAATCAATCAGGCTCATCTCAGTCTGGAGAATCAAAGTGGGATCAGATTCAAAAGAAAGGGAAAATCGTGGTCGCTACTTCAGGCACTTTGTATCCTACGTCTTACCATGATACATCGAACGGCAAGGATCAATTGACTGGCTATGAAGTGGAAGTCGTCAAAGAAGCATTTAAGCGCCTTGACGTAAAAGTAGAATTTAAAGAAATGGGTTATGATGGTATGCTCAGTGCCATTAATTCAGGTCAGGTGGATGCCGCTGCAAACGATATCGACATCACAGATGACAGGAAAGATAAGTTCGCCTTTTCAACACCTTATAAATACTCATATGGAACCGCTATCGTCAGAAAAGATGATCTGTCAGGTATTAAAACGCTAAAGGATTTAAAAGGAAAGAAAGCAGCAGGTGCTGCAACGACTATCTATATGGATGTTGCCCGTAAGTATGGTGCAAAAGAAGTCATTTATGATAATGCCACAAACGAGCAATATTTAAAGGATGTCGCAAACGGCCGTACAGATGTCATTCTAAATGACTACTACTTGCAAACACTGGCGCTTGCTGCATTCCCTAAGCTAAATATTACGATCCATCCAGACTTAAAATACATGCCGAATGAACAAGGGTTTGTGATGAAAAAAGACAATACAGAGCTTCAAAAAGAATTAAATCGTGTATTAAAAGAGATGAAAAAAGACGGAACCATGAAAAAGATTTCGGAGAAATTCTTTAATCATGCTGATGTCTCAAAGAAAATTGATGTTGATGTCGAAGATGTCGACATTTCTAAATAAGGAGCCGCAGACGTGGGAGATATTCATTTAGAATATATCTTTAATCCTGCACTGGCAAAAGCGTCATTTCCATTTGTCATGAAAGGCATCTGGCTGACGCTGCTCATTTCTTTTGTGAGCATGTTTTTTGGTACGATTCTAGGTTTTTTTATTGCCCTTGCTAGAATGGCAAATACGTGGTTCCTTCGGCTGCCTGCACGGCTGTATATTTCATTCATGCGAGGGGTTCCCATTCTGGTCATTTTGTTTATCCTTTATTTCGGATTCCCTTACATCGGCATTGAATTTACAGCTGTCACTGCTGCTATTATTGGATTCAGCTTCAATAGTGCTGCATACATTGCCGAAATTAACCGGGCGGCTCTCTCCTCTGTTCCAAGTGGTCAAGTGGAAGCCGCCAAATCACTTGGTCTCAGTTATTGGCAAACGATGCGCGGAGTCATTTTGCCTCAATCCGTGCGCATTGCACTGCCGCCCCTGACCAACGTCATGCTTGATTTAATCAAAGCTTCCTCACTAGCGGCAATGATTACTGTGCCCGAACTCTTCCAGCAAGCAAAAATTGTGGGTGGACGAGAATTCGATTATATGACCATGTATATATTGGTTGCCTTGATTTACTGGGGCATATGCAGTGTGGTCTCATTGCTCCAAGACTTTTTGGAAAAACGCTATGCAAAATATCTATAACAACAAAAAGCAGATCCGTTGGATCTGCTTAGATTGTTGACAAAGGGCTAAAATGAACTTGATTTTAGCCCTTTGTTTCCTTTTCAGCGTAAAAGAAAACCTTTGCAGTCTAGGAAGGACGAGCACTGGAGCAGAGCGAATTTGACATTCGTGAGCACCAGCACGCAGGACTGACAAAGAATGCGAGGGTTTGCCTTCACGCTGAGCAGATCCATTGGATCTGCTTTTTAATGTATCAGCCATAACCACACATACAACCCCAATAACGTGATGATCAGCGTTGGTATGGTTAGAATGATTCCAGCTTTCATGTATGCCCCCCAAGAAATATGCACACCTTTTTTCTTCAAGACATGAAGCCACAGCAATGTCGCCAATGAACCGATTGGGGTCATTTTCGGACCAAGGTTTGAGCCGATGACGTTGGCATAAATCAGTGCATCTCTCATCACACCTGCTGTATCTGTGTGACCGATGGCAATCGCATCAATTAAAACGGTTGGGAGGTTGTTCATGACAGAAGATAGCACTGCTGCCAGAACCCCCATAAACATCGTTCCCGCAAGTAAACCGTGTGACGCCCCCTGTTCAATCCACGCCGCTAAAATTTCTGTCAAGCCGACATTTTTCAGCCCATACACCACGACATACATGCCGATAGAGAAAAATACAATCGACCACGGTGCTTCTTTGACGACTCGTTTTGTCGCTACTTGTGGACTCCGTTTCGCCAGCCATAAGAAAGCAATGGCAATGCCTCCTACAATGATTGACACCGGAATGCCTGCCAATTCCCCAGCAAAATATCCAACAAGCAAGCACCCTAACACATACCAAGATAACCGGAACATGCGCAGGTCACGAATGGCCGAAGCTGGTTCCTTCGCCTGCGAAACATCGTACGTTTTCGGGATGAGTTTCCGATAAAACACATACAGCACAAGCATACTAGCGCCAAGCGATACAAGGTTTGGGACGAACATGTTTGCTGTATATTCAAGAAAGCCAATATGAAAATAATCGGCTGATACGATATTGACCAAGTTACTAATGACAAATGGCAAAGACGTCGTATCTGCAATAAAGCCGCTTGCCATGACAAATGGCAGGATCATACGCTCATCCAACTTCAGCGCTCTGACCACAGATAAAACGATCGGGGTTAAGATAAGTGCTGCTCCATCGTTGGCAAAAAAAGCTGCTACCACAGCGCCTAGCAATGTTAAATAAATAAACATGCGGACCCCGTTCCCTCTTGCGGCTTTTGCCATATGAAGTGCCGCCCATTCAAAAAAACCAATCTCATCTAAAATCAATGAAATGATGATAATTCCAATAAATGCAAAGGTGGCGTTCCAGACAATTTGGGTAACTTCCCATACATCGCCCAAATGAACGACCCCAAAAACAAGAGCAAGAATCGCTCCCCCGCACGCTGACCATCCAATGGTTAAACGTCCTGGCTGCCAAATGACAAGGACGAGGGTCATGATGAAAATTAAAATGGCCAAGATGACTGATCCCAAAGGTGGCCCTCCTTTCACTTTCCTCATAAAATCTTTATCTATCATACAACGAAATAAGGCAATTGTATGCCATTTTATGATCTCGCATAAAAATCCGCAGGTCATCCTTTGCACCTGCGGAGTCCACGCCTATTGATCTTTTTTCATCAGCATCAATTCAATAAATAACTCACAACGCTGGCTAAAATGACTTAAATCTATAGACGTCATTTCAAAAATTTGTTTCATTCGATAGTTTAGTGTATTTTGATGAATAAATAACTGCTCTGCAGCTGGTTTTAGCTTGCAATTATTCAATAAGTAGACCTCTAAGGTTTTTAAAAATGATGTTTGGCTGTCACGGTCTTTTTCCTTTAGGCGCAACAAATCTGGATTAAAGTCGTTTTTCTTTTTTTGGTGACTGTAAATCGAGTCTAAGAACCGGAAGACCCCCAAATGCTCGTAATCGTATGGAATCAATTCCTGTCCGCCGACAATCTTCACTGCTTTCACGACTTCTATCGCTTCAAATCGACTTGTGCTCATTTTCATGACATCTCGATATTCTCTTCCCATCCCAATATATAAAGGAGATGGGTGTGTATGCGTTTTCGATTGAAGATGGGCGACGACATCCGCAGCGGTCGCTTTTGGTGAGTGGCGATCTGACAAACTGCCTAATATCACGACGATGTCTGCTTGCACAGAGTAGACGTGATTGACCTTGTCTTCTAGCTGTAAATAGGTTCTAATCATATCCTTCACATCTTCTGCCGTCTCACTTTTGTTATCGGCGGCATGAACAATCATCACAGTAAAGACAGCTGGCAGTGGAATGCTTAAATTCTCAGCTTCCCATTTCAGCTCTTCTTCTGTATAAAAATGATCATCCATGACCTTTTTGAAGAACTCTTCAATCTTGCCTTCCTTTTTCTCCAACTGTTTCTTATTTTTATAAATAACTTTTCCAACTTGAAACGATGCCTCGTGTAAAAATTGCAGCTCCTCTTGAGAGAGAGAATCTTCAATGTCCTGCACCCAAATAAAGCCGACAACCTCTTGTTTGTGCTTGGCGCTCACAGCCACTCGTCGATTAAACCCGAGCTCCTCATGACCATTCACATAAAAAGGATTTGAATCTGTATATAGCTGCTCAATGACCCCTGTTTTTTTTAACCAATCCACCACAGCTCCCGGGCATTCCTTTGAGAAAATGGTTTGCTGATTGACTGGGTCGAACTGCTGGATGCTGTAAGAATTATAAGCAAGCAGCTGACATTCAGTACTTTCTAATATGACTGGTTTTTTTAAATACCCACTAATAAATGCAATTAATTTATCGACATCAAAAAATGTATGAAGCTTTTCTAATATCTCTTCCATCCCGATTGCTCCCTGAATAAGTGATACATTTATCATACTTCTTTCCAGTCATATTTGTATAGAAACAAGTCGTAGACAGGTAAAAAAAGCATGAACTCGCCTGCACGAGTTCATGCTTTTCCATATTAAAACATTTCGCTAATCGTTTTGGCCTGCATGTGCAGAGCAAGATAATCTGGTCCGCCTGCTTTTGAATCAGTTCCTGACATTTTAAAGCCGCCAAATGGGTGGTATCCCACAATCGCTCCCGTACAGTTACGGTTAAAGTAAAGGTTCCCGACATGGAACTCCTGCTTCGCACGGTTGATGTGATCACGATTATTTGTAATGACCGCACCGGTTAACCCGTATTCTGTGTTGTTGGCTACTTCAAGTGCCTCATCAAAGCTTGAGACTTTTGAGAAAGCTAGGACAGGTCCAAAGATTTCTTCTTGCATTAAACGAGATGTTGGCTCTAGATCTGCAAACACGGTTGGATGAATGAAGTACCCTTCTGAATCATCACTTGTTCCGCCAGTGACTAGACGACCTTCTTGCTTGCCAATCTCGATATATTCCGTGATCTTGTCAAAGGAAGCTTGATCAATGACAGGTCCCATGTACACATCAGCTGATAACGGATTCGCTGTTGTTTTCGTTTCTGTGATTTCCTTCACTCGCTCAACGACTTGGTCATACAGCTTCTCGTGGACGACAGCACGAGATCCAGCTGAACATTTTTGACCTGAGAATCCGAAGGCTGATGTGAAAATGGCGTTAGCGGCTAATTCGACATCTGCATCCTCATCTACAACGACTGTATCCTTACCGCCCATTTCAGCAATGACACGCTTTAAATGCTGTTGTCCTGGCTGTACTTTTGCCGCACGTTCAAAAATACGTGTGCCCACTTCTCTTGATCCAGTGAATGTAATAAGGCTTGTTTTCGGATGATCTACTAAGTAATCTCCAACTTCTGCTCCGCTACCTGGCACGAAGTTGACAACACCTTTCGGAAGACCTGCTTGCTCCAGTTCTTCTACAAAGCGGGCAGCAATGACAGGCGTCGCACTTGCTGGCTTTAATACGACTGTATTCCCTGTGACGATTGGTGCAACGGTTGTTCCTGCCATGATTGCAAACAAGAAGTTCCATGGTGGAATGACAAGCGTCACGCCAGTTGGTGTGTACACATATTGATTGCGTTCCCCTTCGCGGCTGTTCACCGGTTTGCCTTTCGCAAGCTCTAGCATTTGACGGGCATAATACTCTAGGAAGTCAATGGCTTCTGCTGTATCTGCATCCGCTTCATTCCAAGGCTTCCCTGCTTCTTTTACGAGAAGGGCTGAATACTCATGCTTTTTACGGCGAATGCTTGCCGCAGCACGGAATAAGACGCCGGCTCTTTCTTCTGGAGACGTGTAGCGCCATGTTTCAAACGCTTTTGCCGCAGCTTGAATCGCCTGCTCTGCCTCTTCTTTCCCAGCTTTTGATACGGTACCCACGACTTCTTCCTTCTTCGCCGGATTGATCGAGACAATCTTGTCTGTTGTTTCGATTCTTTCTCCATTAATCACAAGCGGATAGGTTTGCCCAAGTGATTCTGTTACTTTGGCTAATGCTTGTTCAAACGCTTGGCGATTTTCTTCCTGGCTAAAATCCGTGAATGGTTCATGCTTGTAAGGTGTTGTCATCTTTGTCACGCTCCCGTTTCAAATTATTTTCTCGTCATCCCTTTTAAAGCAAATGCAATGTTTGCTGGTCGTTCTGCAAGACGTCTCATGTAGTAGCCATACCACTCTCGTCCATACGGGGTGTAGACCCTCATTTGATAGCCTTCCTTCACGAGTGCTTGCTGCGTTTCTGATCTCATGCCATACAGCATTTGAAATTCGAACTGACTTGTCTGTATATTGTGTTTTTTCACAATATGTTTCGTAAATTCGATCATTTGATCGTCATGTGTCGCAATGGCTGTATAGTTCCCTGAGAGTAATTGCTTTTCGATCAGCTTCTTGTAATTCTGATCGACGTCTTTTTTGTTTGGATACGCCACTTCGGCGGATTCCTTATAGGCACCCTTTACAAGTCTTAAAAATGGTTGCAACTCATTTAGGTCATCAAGATCTTGTTCTGTTCTGTACAAATACGCCTGCAACACCGTACTGACATACTCATATTGAGATTTCATTTCTTTAAAAATGTCCAGCGTTTTTTGACAGCGCTGTTCATCCTCCATATCAATTGTCACCATAATACGGTGTTTCTCTGCCGTATCTAAAATGCTTTTCATATTGCGATACACAAGGTCATCGTCAATATCTAAGCCAAGCGATGTCATTTTAAGTGACACGTGGGAATTGAGTCCCGCCTCTGCAATTCGCTGAATGGTTTGAATACACTCATTCGTCCGCTCATTTGCAATCTCTGCCTTTGTGACAAACTCACCGAGATGATCAACCGTTACGGCCATACCTTGATCGTTTAATCGTTTGATGACAGGGATAGCGCTCTCAAAATCCTTCCCACCGATGATTTTCTTTGATGCAACAGCACTTCCCCAATTACGAGCAATATGGTTCAAGAGACTGCTCTTTGACAAAAACAAGAAGAAATTTCTTGTGACCGACTCCATAAAGGGCACCTCCCACTCTTTGTAAGCTATGTCTTTATTGTAAGGCTCATGAGCTGTCCGCTACAATATTTGAAGATGACAAAAATTCTGACTTTTTTTGTGGTTTTATCACAATAGGAGATAAAAAAAGAGTCTGCCGCTATCCGGCTGACTCTCCCCTCCTACGCCCACACCTCATCAAGGATAGACTGCAAAAGCTCATTTAATTCTTGCATCAGATTGTCCTTCGGCTGATTGTAGCTTTTCACCAATTCATCAAAACGCGCCAGCTCTTGATCAATAAATGGATGGACATGAGCGAGACGGTTCTCTACATCCATTTCTTCTCCGTCCATTTTACGTTTGAGCAGTTCGTGAATTTCTGCTAACAGCGGGCCTTCCTCCACTAGCTCCTTGAGTAATTCATGAAAGTCCATTGGTGGAACTGTTCGGTAACGTTCAATCCACTGACAGGCAAGCAGCGGACGAAGCACATAGAAATACTTCTTGATTCGCACCTGCTCTCCTCGTAAATGCCGGCTTTCATTCCGCTTCGCCATATTGAGGTAATGATACATCAAAGCCGCAGGGTAAAACGCTCGATCCTTTAATTCTCTTAGCTCCTTTGCCAAAGAGAAAGATTCAGCATAGATGATATCAGAAGACAACCATTCCATAATGGACGGATTTGATTTATTGAATAGGCGCAGTGCCTTTCTAAGCTCCCAGCCGCTGATATCAAGCATGTCATCAATCGGTCGTTCTATGACATCACGATGCTCTTCCATCGCCCAATACCATTCTTTCCGGGGAACATATAAAAAGCGAACATCATAATCACTGTCAGTTGAAGGAAATCCCCATGCCCTGCTGCCCGATTCAACGGCGAGACAAATCTTGACGTCATACGTTTCTTCGATGATTTTCAGCTCTTCCTTAATTCTCTCTCTCAAGTGTCCATCAACTCTTTCTATAGAATTCTGCATGACTTCTTCACCTTTTGGGAAAATACGAATAAGACATATATGAAAAAGGAGTTGGATCTGATGTCTATATCTCGCATTATGAAATGGATCACTGGGATTTTTGAAGCTTGCCTTGCTATCCCTGTGATCGGAGGTCTATTCGTTATCAGCAATGGCTATTCACCGCTCATGGTCATGCTTATTCTGCATATTATCACACTCGTCTTATCGAAGCGAGATCAGGGACCAATGATTGGAAGTATCATTGGAATTGTCACATCCTGCCTTGCATGGATTCCGATTCTCGGATTCATCCTTCACATCATCACAGCCCTTGCCCTGATCGTTACAGCATTAGTGCCTGATGAAAAAACAAGACAGAACACCAGTTATTAAGCTGATCGCTCCAATAGCTGAAAAAGACAAAGAGCTAAAATGAATGTCATTTTAGCTCTTTGTCATGCTCTTATGTTGATAGAAGCAAATGCTTTTGTAAAAAGGACAGCTTCTCTGTTTGAAAAGCAGGGATAAACTCGTGTCCAAAATAGCGATATACTTTCAGGTCTTTATCTGTTTCTAAATGGTTGTATGCCGCAAACACAGTAGATGGTGGGGTTATTTTGTCAATCAGACCGATCGCCATCAATGTTGGCTGTTTCACCCATCCAGCTAAATTGATTAAATCAAAATAGCTTAATGTCTCAAATGCCTTTTCCTCCACTTTCGGATCACTGTTTCTGCGAAAGTATGAATTGATTTCTAAATAAGGCTGCTCCAAGGCAACATCAACTGCACGCTCAAAATTTGATAAGTAAGGATAGTCTGCCACAACGACTTTTGGAATGTCTGAAAGGGCTGCGGCCGCAATCGCTAACGCACCCCCCTGACTTCCACCGATCACGCCGATACGGTGTTCATCTACTTCGGGGAAAGACTGAATGACTTCAAGTGCACGAACAGCATCTAGATAAACGCCTCGATAATAGTACGTATCTTTCGATAAAATGCCTTTTGTCATCCACCCTAATGCATGCCCGCCTGGTGTCACTGATGTGTCTTCACTGCCACCTTGACCGCGGACGAGCATACCAAATGTTGCATAGCCGTGCAGCGCCCAGTTGACGATGTCGTGAATGCCGCCGTCATAGCTGGCATTATAGCCATGAAAACGAACGAGCGCTGGATGCGGACCAGTTTGATCAGGCACAGCATAAAAGCCTTCAATTTTAGAATGTCCAAAGCTTTGATACGTCAGGCGGTACACCTTGACGCCTTTCACTGGATAGTCATAAGATTCAAGTGTTGGCTCTGCCTCCACTTGGCGCAGTTCTTCGAGCGATTTCTTCCAAAAGTCTGAGAAATCAGGACGTGCTGTTTTCTTTGGTTTATATTTTTTTAGCTCTTCTAGTGATAAATCGAACAATTGCATATCATACTATTCCCCTTTGTTTTATTAGTTATGAGTATCATACCACTCATTTCTTGATTGAGAAAGTCATTTAACAAAACCTTCTGACATTTCTATTGGCAAAGATGGCGGAAAGCTTTATGATAAAGAAACTGGCTTGAAGACTAGATGCTTCAGGCAATATCACCCGAACCATTCATTGCATGAAACGAATAAAGGAGGACGACCGACATGAACATCGCCCTGATTCAAATGGACGTACAAATAGGAGAACCTGATGTAAACTTTCAGAAAGCAGAAGCATGTTTAGAAGAAGCCATCCGCCAACAGCCTGATTTGATTATTCTACCTGAAATGTGGAATACCGGCTATGCGTTAGAGCAAGCGGATGAGCTTGCCGATGCAGATGGCGAGCGAACAAAACAACTCTTCTCTTCCTTTGCCCGCAAGCACCAAGTGTATCTCATCGCAGGCAGTGTTTTAAATAAGAGGACAGAAGATGAAAACATCACCAATACAATGTATGTCTTTAACCGCCAAGGTGAGCTTTTGTTAGATTATGATAAAATTCATTTATTCCGCTTAATGGATGAGCATAACTATTTAACCGCTGGTGATCAGCTTGGTTTATTTGACTATGGTGAAGATGTCAAGATTGGTGCGATGATCTGCTATGACCTCCGCTTCCCTCAGCTTTCTAGGACGCTCGTGAACAAAGGGGCGAAGGTGCTTGTTAATACCGCTCAATGGCCGTCAGCAAGAGTGGACCATTGGCGCAGTCTGCTCATCGCAAGAGCCATTGAGAATCAGTCATTTGTGATTGCGGTGAACCGGACGGGCACAAGCAGAGACACTGAATTCCCTGGTCACTCCATGGTGATTGACCCGCTCGGACGCATTCTGCTTGAGACAAATGATGAAGAAGACATTTATTATGCAGACATTGATCTTCAGCTCGTAGATGAAGTGAGACAACAAATCCCCGTCATGACAGATCAGCGGCTGGATTTATATTAGAAAGCAGGGGCCCCCTGCTTTCAGCGTGTAGACAAACCCTCGCATTCGGTGTCAGTCCTGCGTGCCGGTGCTCACGAATGTCAAATTCGCTCCGCGTCGGTACTCGTCCTTCCTAAACTGCAAAGGTTTTCTATCACGCTGAAAAAAGGTAAAAGCAGGGAACTCCCTGCTTTTTACGTTTAATTAAACGTTTGTTTAAGCTTTTCCTTGATTCTGTTGAAGGTCCATGAAGGCTTGAGCGGCTTTCGTTAAATATCTTTCTTCCACATATGCAAACACAAGTGTGCGGGTTGGGCATGAATCAATGTGTAAATAAGTGACTGCTTTCCTTTCCTCTTGTGCCACCATTTTCGGCACCACCGTCACACCTAGCTCATTTTCAACCAATGCCTGAGCTGTTTGAATATGACTTGTTTCAAATGCAATCCTCGGCCGAAAGCCATGATGACGGCACAGTTCCGTGACCACTTGTCGAAAGCCATATCCCTCTTTCAGCATAATAAATGGGGCATCTTCCAGAAGATGAAACGGGATAGACCCTTCTTGATCCGCTTGATTGATGATTTCATTGAGTTCATCCGTCAACCACGGTTGAGCCGTTTGCGGAATGGCGAGGAGAAGCGGCTCTGTCAGCATTTGTTTTGTTTTCAATGATTCATGCTCGACAGGCAGAGAAAGAATCGCCAGATCCAGTTTCCCAGCGAGTAAACGTCTTTCTAGCTCACGAGGCGATTCTTCTATCAAATGAACGTGAACGTGCGGATACGTTTGACAATAGGTTTTTAATAAACTTGGCAGGACATATCCCCCTGTGACAGCTGGCGCACCGATCATCAGTTCTTTCCCTACCTCATAAGCAGCTTCCCCCATCTCACGCAACAAATCATCTCGTTCCTTCAAAATGGTTTCTGCTCTTTTAATCAATCGGTTTCCTTGAGGTGTAGGAGTGACTTGTCCATACTTCCGAATAAACAGAGGAGTATCTAATTCCTCCTCAAGTTTTTTAATTTGCTGACTTAACGAGGGCTGTGCAATGTGAAGTTTTTCCGCTGCTTTTGTAAAGCTTTGCTGCCGGTACACTTCCATGACATATTCCATCATTCGTATATCCACTTCTCTCACCTCATAGGTTTTAACTATTCATATCATATCTTTTATGTCTTAGACAAATCACGGGAAGAACCCTACGATAAAGAAACAACAAAAAGGGGGTAAAGGAATGAATCCATATTCAAAAGCCGAGAAACAATTCTCACAAAATGCAGAGAACTACCGAGATTCACCCATCTTTGCAGCTGGAAAAGAACTTGAATGGATGAAAACGGCGGCGAAGGCAAAGGGCGATGAGCATCTACTTGATATCGGCTGCGCGGCAGGTCATACCGTTTTTTCCTTTTCAGACGTCATCTCTAAAGGAATCGGGATTGATGTCACACCCAAAATGATCGAGGTTGCTACAGCACTTGCGGAAGAGCGACAGCTGAACCACATTACGTTTGAGCAGGCATCCGCAGACGCATTGCCCTTTTCTGATGCATCATTTGATCTGGTCACATGCCGATTTGCTGCTCATCACTTCCCACATCTCCCGGCAGCCATGTCTGAAATCAGCCGAGTCTTAAAGAAAGGCGGCAAATTTCTACTTGTCGATCATTATGCACCTGAAAACCAAGCACAGGATGACTTTATTAATCATTTAAATAGACTGAGAGATCCTTCCCATGTGCGAGAAAGCTCGTTATCAGAATGGAAAGAGCTTTTCGCTGACAACCATCTGACGAAAGAAGATATCCGTTACTGGGATCTGCATATTGATTATCAGGACTGGATCATACGAGGACGTACACCAGAGAATGTTCAAAAGGAAATCGTTGCCCACCTTCATGCTACAGACGATGACACGAAACAGCTGTTTCAACTGCAATTCGACGAACATCGTCAGCCAATATCCTTTTGCCTAAAAGCCGCACTGCTTCAAGGGATCAAACATTAAACTGATCGAAAAAGTCTACCCTAGCCGGTAGACTTTTATATTTTGATTCTACATTTACACTATCTGATAGATATTACTTTTCATGTTCGTGACAAGGAGTGCTGCATGATGTTTCTATTATAAGATAATTGAACTGAGGTAGGTTAGGCTTTTTCAAAAGTGTACGTAAATCCTCTAAATAAAAAAAGAACCTACCCTCTTTAGAATAAGTTCTTCACTGCATGCATCACTTACGGTGCAATATCCTCTAATACTTTCTCTCTCGTTTCGATCATTTTAAAAGCAAGAATTGCTCCCACTACAGTCACACTTGCAAAAAGAATAAAAATAGTTGAAACACCGCTCACCTCTAAAATAAAACCTATCATAATAGGAGCGATCGCTGAGGCCAGCCTAAGCCACGCTGTAGCAAATGCCGTACCTATTACCCTCATACGGGTTGGATAGATTTCAGGTGTATATAAATAGAGAAGAACTGTAATTGTTCCCATCATTCCGTAGGCAGCGGACCCTAAATAAATAACGCTTTCTGGAGAATTTGCTCCGCTGATCCATAAAGCCGTTAATAAAGCACCTGTTACGATAAATGCAATGGTTGCCCAGCGCTTCCGTCCTACTTTATCGATTAAAAATGCACAAGCGAATACCCCTATGGTCTGTAAAATATTTGTGAGAGAGGCTGCCCTTAATGAATCTCCAACTGGCAAATTGTAAACCGTATTATAAAGACTCGGTAACCAGTTATTTAATCCATTCGATACAAAGTAGGCAGAAAACCATAGTCCCCATACGATCAATGTTCTTTTACGATAAAAAGTAGAAAAGAGCTCTTTCCAGTCGCCTTTTTCAGTGCTGCTGGACACTTGCTTTGCAACAGGCATTCGTTTGTCCGTACTAGCTTCAATCTCTTCAATGATTCTTTCGGCTTCATCTAACCTGCCTTTTGAAATAAGCCATCTTGGAGATTCACGCAACATGAAAAAGAAGACAAAGACGATTAAACCGCCAATTCCACCAATCAAGAACATCCATTTCCACCCAAAGCTAGGGACAACAAATGCACCAATTTGAGCTGAGATCATTAATCCTAATGGAAAAATCATCTCATAGAGCATAAAAAATCTCCCTCTGCCTTGGGCCCGGGACAACTCATTGATATATGAGGCCGCTACTGGCACTTCTCCTCCTACTCCAATCCCCTGTATAAAACGAAAAATAAAAAGGGCCATAAAGTTACCTGAAAATACACATGCGATACTCATAATAGACATGAGAAATACAGTCCACTTTGCACTAAATACACGGCCACGTCTTTCTGCTAACCACCCAAAGAAAATGGCACCAATCGCTTGTCCGATATAACCAGACCCAATAAGAAGACCAATTTGAGCAGGTGATAAATTCCACATGCCGATGAGAACTGGGAGAACAAACGCTAAAGATAGTGCATCAAAAGCATCAAAAAAGGTAGCAGATCCCATAATGATACGAGGTTTTAAATGCCATCTCGAAAAAGGTACACTTTCCATCCTAGTCAATAGTTGTGAAGCTCTATCAACAACTTGCTCATCATGAGAATTTGAATTTCCGCTGAGTTCTAACGTCATGATATCTCCTCCTTAATAGAGGAAATGATGCAAAAGTACATGCTGATGAGCACAAAAGAAATCGCTTACATTTTAAATGAAGAGACATTCTAAAGCGATCATATGAGTTTTCAGCATCTATCATTTCTTTTTTGGCGTTCCCGTGGTGCCACGATCTACATAGTACATCGGGAAGATGTGTTCCATCTTCTCTAACTGTTCTCCTTCTACTAACTGCGTTAGTAAAGAAACCGCTTTTCTTCCCATTCCAACTAAATCAACATGAACAGAAGATAAAGAAGGGGTTAAAAAACTTGCAATGGGCACATCATCAGCACCAACGACAGACAAATCATGAGGTATTGACACATTTGCGATATCTGCCGCTTTCATGACCCCTATCGCCAAAAAATCTGAAGAGCAAACAACTCCAGTCATGTGCTGGTTTCCTTGGAGAAATTGAGAAACCACTTCTACTACTTTTCCCCCATCAAATTCATCTAACTCAAACACAAGCTCTTTGTTCATTGTTAATCCTAAACTTTTCAGTGTACGCTCATACCCCTTGTAATACCTCACACTATGCATCGAACTCATTGGACCATTGACCAGTCCAATGGTTCGATGACCTTTATCAAATAAGGCCGTGACAGATTGGCACACACCTTCTTCATCATCGGGCCTGACACATGGAAATGGAGAATCCTCTAAGTAACTTCCGACAACGATAATGGGAATAGCTAAACTTCTTAACCAATCCATGCTCAATTCTTCATTTCTTGGAGAAAATAAAATGGCACCATCTACAGCCTGCGTTTCAAGTAATCGCTGCTGCTGTACAGATGTAAATGACATCAACATATTGAATTCAGTATCATCTAATTCCTTCGCTATCCCATCTAAAATCGTCGAAAAAAATGGATTATTCAAAATATATGAACCACGAGGAACCACGACAGCAATATTGCCAGTCTTTCTTTTAACGAGCCCTCTAGCTCCTAAATTAGGACGATAGCCTAATTCATCAATCACTTGTTTAATTCTTTCAGCCGTTTGAGCACCTACTCCTGGTTTGCCACTTAATACTCGGGAAACAGAGGCGATAGATACTCCAGCTTTCAATGCGACATCTTTAATACTTACTGACACATTTCATACCTCCGGGAGTCTGTTGTTTTATACTCTATTATAACCTGACTCACCTTCATCATGAAATCAATGGTCTGTTATTTACTAACGTTTTCCTTAAGTAAACCAACACTTTGAAGGCCCTGACGAATCTCTTCTTTTTCCTTTTGAGTTAAAGGTAATACTGGCTTCCTCGCAAGCGAACTGCTGATCAAACCTCGCTGGAACATCGCTTCCTTCATTCGCAGATGAGAGGTAGAGGAAGGTTCATCCATTTTATACACAGCATGCTTTAATTCAAAGATTCTATCGTACACTTTATTAGCCGCTACAAGGTCTTGTTCTTCCACACATTTCACAAGCTCAGCAATCAAATCTGGGACAAAACAGCCGAAACCTACAAGCGCCCCATCAATTCCTTGAACTAATGTTGGCAATAAATATTCATCGTGACATGTGAGCAACGATACATCTGGTGCATGCTTTTTCAGTGCGCGCACATCCACTTCATATTGCGCCATGTCTCTTTGACCGATTTTAAATGAGACAACGTTTGGAATCTCCGACATTTCTAATAATTGACTGGTTGTATAAGAGGTTTTTGTCCATGTTGGATATTGATGGACGATGATTGAAATATCAATTGCTTCTGCAACATCTTGAAAGAATTGGACAGGTGACTCAGGCTGCATACCGAATCTCAGCCATGAATGTGGCGGCATAAGAAGAATACCTTCTCCGCCAGCTTCCTCCACTGCTTTTGCATGCTGGATCGCTTCGATTGTCCCTTCAGCAGAAACCCCAGAAATGACAGGAATTTCTCCCTTTAATTCGTCGGCTGCAATACGCACAGCTTCAGCTCGTTCATGTGGCAGCAAAGTCATAATCTCGCCAGTATGTCCATTGACAACGATCCCATTAATCCCTTCGTGCTCCGCCACCCAGCGAACAAGCTTACGAAAAGCAGGTTCATCAATTGAATAGTCATCTTTAAAAGGAATTAAGACTGCCGGGAATACACCGCTCCATTTTTCTTTATTTTTCATCAACAAATTCCTCCCCATCCGTTATAGTAAACGTTTACGGTAAGCGTTTACGTTAATAATCATAGAATGATCTAACCGAAGGTGTCAACAATATTTTTAAAAATTATAATAATTCAAAAAATGATTATTAGAATTTAGATACTATTTTATTTTTTCAAAAAAAGAAAATGAGAGATATATTTCGTTTCCCACATCAATCAAAAAACCTCATCATCTTGAACTCGTTGTAGTCTAATCACCACTTTTTTCAAACGGCTAGTCACACCACATAGAGGATGCATACATTTTGATATAATGACGAAGGAAAAAACATCTTTTCTTCTTTTTTTCAACCATCATCCAACTTAGACTGTGATTTCTTTGACTACTCCTGATCTAATAGAAAAAGTCTACCCCCTTAGGATAGACTTTTTTATTTCGAATATAGATCCCAGCCAAGCTTGAGTGTGTCGACAATATAATTGGCGACTTCTTCAGCTTCTAGATGATCTGTTTCCACTCTTGAGTTATGAAGGGAATAAATTTCCCGGCGCTCTTCAAACAGCTCTTTCATCTCGTCAAGCGTACGGTTATGAAGAACAGGACGGTTTTCAATTAAAATATCCAGCCGCTGTTTCCAATTCTCCCAAGATAGGTCAAGGAAAAGAACCGTACAATGCTTTAAGCAAGATCGTTTGATTTCTTCCTGTTTAAACGCACCGCCTCCAAGAGACACGATCTTTAGCTGAGTATGTTCACATAAATCGACGATATAGTCCTTTTCAGCCTGTCTGAAGAAATCTTCTCCTTTTTGCTGAAACATTTCTGGAATCGTCATGTTGTACTTTTTCTCAATCTCCTGATCAACATCAATAAAATCTCTATATAACTTTTTGGCAACCAGCTGCCCAATGGTTGTTTTCCCAACGCCCATAAAGCCAATGAGGACAATATTTCGCTGTCTCACAGGAATCTCTCTATTGTTTTTCATGTTCGTGACACGTCCTCCTTACGACAAGGAATGCTACATAATGTTTCTATTATATGATAAATGGACTGAGAAAAGATAGGCATTCTTAAAAATTGTGTTTGACGACGTAACCGAGCTGTTCGGAGAGCTTCTCGGCATGCTCTTTCACTTTTTGCTGCAATTGAGAGATGACATCTTCAGTAAATCGTTGGGTCGGTCCAGATATGGATAAACATGCCTGCACCTCCCCATGAATGTTAAAGATCGGTGCCGCCACTGCCGCCGATCCGACTTCCCTTTCATCAATACTGCAAGCGGTATGCGTTTCAAGAATATGACGACATTCTTTTTGCCATTCCTCCATCGTCATGTGATCAGCCTCAGATGCGAAAACTTGCTGTTGAAACTCTTCGCTTTGGAAAGCAAGTAGCACCTTTCCACCAGCACCAGCGTATAACGGCAGCTTCTCACCGATTTTCACAAGATGCCGAATCGATTGCAGCCCTTCGGCTTGTTCAATACATACCCTGCTTTTGTGATCGAGCACATACAGGTTGACGGTTTCCTTTGTTTCATCACGAAGTGTGTACATGAGCGGTTTTGCCAGTTCCCTCAATTTGATGGACTTCCCAGCAATATAACCGAGAAGATAAAGTCTTTGACCGAGCCGGTACTTCATCGTCTCTTGGTTCTTTTCCACAAAATGATTCATTTCAAGTGCCTTGAGCAGTCTCGTTGTGGTAGACATTGCTAAGTTCATCTCTTTTGAAATGTCCGTTAGCGTCAACTCTTGACGTTCTTCGCTAAAGCAAGAAAGAATATCCAAAGCCCGCTGAACGGTACGCAATCCTGATTCTTCTTTTGACTTTTTATCAGCCATGTTCACTTTCTCCTTTTCCCCTTTGATTTCTTATCGACATGATTAACCAATTTTGCTATAATCCATTTTAAATGTTCCATTAAAAGAAAACAAATTCCACTGTACGGAATAAAACCGATAGATGTTTTGATGGAGGAGATATCATGATCTACCTGCTCATTTTCACACTTCTTATTAGCTTATACATCGTTCATCAACTATTCCCTGCTCCCATTCTCTCCTATTTGGTTGGTCTGCTGGCGGCTACTTCGCTCACCATTTCCTTTAAGAAGGCCAATGGACTTTATTTGAAAACGGGTGCTATGTTTCTCTTGATTGGATTGGTGTTATTTTTCTGGTCAGAACAGCCTTTGCATACGCTTTTTCTTCATTTTCATTCCATGCTAGGCTTGCTTTCTTTATTTTTCATGTTGCCATTTATTCATTCTCTCATACATGTTGGACATTTCGATACTCAATTAAATAAACTGCTTACCTTACATACAACAAGTACAAATCAGCTTTATCGCAAGAGTTCATTTGTCACTCATGTTCTTGGCATGTTTTTAAATATCGCAACGATTCCCTTATTATATACATCCTTGAAACCGTCGCTGAACGCCCTTCAGGAACAAGTCAAACAGCACCTTTATACGCGCAATCTTTTAAGGTCATATGCGCTATGTCTTAGCTGGAGTCCTGTCGAAGTACTGGTGAGTGTCACCATTGATGCAACCAAATTGAAATATTATCAGATTGCACCCGTTACCTTTTGTTTAATGGTGCTTGTGCTGTTGACGGATTGGTTGCTGTTTTCTCGTCAAAGCAAACGATTGCCGCATATCATCCAGCCGGCAGAAGCTCACTCCAACCCTCATCGCATCAAGAGAAAAACCATTCAGCTTGCTTTCATGCTGCTCAGTTTTATGACAGTCGTTTCGCTTGTTGACGCCTGGATTGGGAAAGGTTATCTGTTCGCTGTTGTGCTGACGATTATTCCTTTCGCTCTATTATTCTCGTCTATCATCAAAAAACGAAAACAATATGTAGCCGTCTCTATTCCCCATTGGAAAGAACGGACCCGCCAGCTCTCCAATTATATGTGTCTATTTTTAAGCGCGGGCTTCTTTGTCGATATGCTGCTTGTCACAAACAGCTTGCAGCCGATTCAAGCATTTATCGTCAGTATATCAGATCATGCCATTTGGGTTTATGGGGTCATCGGGCTGTATTTTCTCATCACCGCTCTTTGCGGTTTCCACCCGCTCGTTTCGCTTGCTCTCTTAGTGAGCTTGATGGCACCTGTCATTCATGAACTGCCTGCCCTTCCCATCGCAATCATGCTCATTATCGCTGGAACCTCAACGGTCATGTTTAGCCCATATAATGTATCTGTCTCCCTATTAGCCGATTTGATGAAGGTCAACCCTTACCGAATCACTCGATGGAATATCTGGTTTGCTGGTTTTTATATCAGCATGGGGATCGCATGTGCAACGATCATCACCGTCATCTTTTATTCATAGAAAAAGAGAACCCAATGAGTTCTCTTTCAAGTTTGTTGACAAGGGGCTAAAATGAATTTGATTTTAGCCCCTTGTCTTTTTTTCAGTGTGATAGAAAACCTTTGCAGCCCTAGGAAGGACGAGTACTGGCGCGGAGCGAATTTGACATTCGTGAGCACCGGCACGCAGGACTGACACCGAATGCGAGGGTTTGTCTACACGCTGAAAGAGAACCCAATGAGTTCTCTTTTTCTTACTCTCTATTATTTTAATTGAATCCGTTCAATCTTACCTACAATAAAGATATACGACAACGCTCCGCCTAATGCCACTAGGCTGACGAATAAAATACCGCCGTTGTAAGAGCCTGTCGCCGATACAATGAATCCGATGATCAGCGGGGTGATGATGCCGGATAAGTTAGCAAAAAAGTTGAATACGCCGCCAGCCAACCCGACCATTTCTCTTGGTGCTACCTCAGACAGCATGGTCCAGGAGATATTAGACAGTCCTTGCGCAAAGGATGCGATGGATAAAATAGTGAGCACAAGCGGGATATTCGTTGTAAAATTCGCTAAAACAATGGTACTTGTCAGAAGCAGACCGACCACAACCGGCAGCTTTCTCGCTACATTGACCGATACACCCTTTTTAAGCAGCCAGTCAGACACATAGCCTCCAAACAGCACTCCAAAGAATGCAGCGATGTATGGCAGGGATGCCGCAAAACCCACTTTGAGAAAGGCCATATTTTTCGCCTCTGCTAAATAGGTCGGAAACCATGTTAAAAAGAAAAAGAGGGTAGACGCAACAGAAAATTGACCAATATAGAGTCCAATCAATTTACGATATTTTAAAAGTGCGGCAAAGTCTGCCCATTTCAATTTCTCCTGTGATGCCACAGTCAGTCCTTCGCCTTGACGGATCAATTCTAATTCATCTTCATTGATCTTTGGATGCTCTTTTGGTTCGTGATAATACTTGTACCAAAAGAAAGCAAATATAATACCGAGCGCACCAGCAGTGATAAAGACGGTTCTCCAATCGAAAGTTGTCATGATCCAAAAAAGAAGAGGTGTCGCAAATGCAAGCCCCACATACTCTCCAGCGGTATATACCCCTGTTGCAAATGCGCGTTCCCGCCTTGGAAACCATGTGGTCACAATGCGATTATTCGCAGGAAATGCGGGAGATTCTGTAATTCCGATAAACAAACGGCAGCCAAATAAGAAGGCAAAGCTATTCGCAAACGCCTGTAAACCGGTGAAAATAGACCAAGTAATGAGTGATATTCCATACGTTACCTTTGATCCAAACTTATCAAGAATAAAGCCGCCAGGGATCTGCATGGCTGTATAGGTCCAGCTAAATGCTGAAAAGATGAGGCCTAATAAGGCAGGGTTCAATTGCAATGAAGACTGAATCGCAGGTGCAACAATGGATACACTGGCTCGATCAATATAGTTAATAGCGGTAATAAAAAACAACAGAATCAAGATGCCGAAACGAGCTTTTGTTGGTTTCGCATAAGCAGGCCGCAAGTCGTTCCCCTTCAGTTCTGAATGCACTTTCATAACCATCCTCCTTTGTTTCCGCAGCGTGCGGATCGGTTGAGTGTCTTAAATGACCCCTTTTTCTTCTAACTGTTTACACTCTTCTTCTGTGAAGCCAAGCATATTCGTTAAAATGTCATAATTATGTTCACCTAAATCAGGCGCAATATGGCGAATACGACCGGGGGTTTTTTCAAACTTCGGAATGATTCCAGGCACCTTCACTTTTCCAAGACGTGGATGATGCACCTCGACAATATTTTCTCGTGCTTTAAATTGCGGATGCTCAAAGATATCCCGAATGCTTAGAATCGGACTCACAGGCACACCATGTGTATCTAGAATGTCTAGGACGTCATCTCTTGTTTTGGACGCAATCCACTGCGAGACGATCGCATCCATTTCATCGTTATGCTTCAGCCTGGCTGCATTCACAGAGAATTTCTCGTTCTCTAGTAAATCTAAGCGATTCATCGCCTCTGCCAATCGATTAAAGGTCGAATCTGTACTCGTCACAAGAACCAAATAATGCCCGTCCTTTGTCTCATAGGTGCCGGCAGGGCTTGAATGACCGCTTAACCCTGGTGAACGTTCACGCACCTTCCCTAGCTTGTCATATTCAGCAACCAAAAATTCTAACATGCGGAACACAGATTCATAGAGAGCCAAATCCACCATTTGCCCTGTTCCTTCTGGATGTGTGTCACGGTAATACATCGCTGTCACAGTGGCAAACGCCACATAGATTCCTGCGATATAATCCGTAAGGGAAAAGGACGGGCTGACTGGATGCCGATCTGGAAACCCTTGAATATATGTAAAGCCGCTAAACGCCGTCGCAGGTGTACCAAACCCCGCCTTGTCCTTAAATGGACCGGTTTGCCCATAACCCGAAACTCGAATCATAATTAAACGAGGGTTGATTTCTTTTAATACATCGTACCCAACGTCCCATTTTTCAAGTGTTCCCGGACGAAAATTTTCAATGATCACATCAACCTGCGCTGCAAGCTTTTTAAAAATGTCTTTTGCTTCTTCTTTGTGTAGATCGAGTGTAAGAGATTTCTTATTCCTTGAAAGCCCTGACCATCTCAAAGGTTCACCATCTGCAAAAGGGCCAACATGCCGCAGTGTATCACCTTTTCCAGGAATCTCGACTTTAATGACCTCTGCACCGAAATCCCCTAGAAGCACCGCGCCGTATGGTGCAGCAATCATCGTTGAAACATCTAATATTTTGATTCCTTCAAGCGGTGTATTCTTATTCATTGCTTGACTCCCTTTCATTCAATTGATAAAGGGCTAAAATGCTTTCTATTTTAGCCCCTTTTCTTCTTTCTCTCGTGCAAGGTTTTTTTAGTCCTTCGGAAGCTGCCCTTGCGGTGTATAGAGCCAAATCAGCCATAAAGGTTCGTCCCCTGTGTTCACATGCTGATGTGAGACACCATCTGGAATAAACATAAAGTCATTTTGTTTAAATGATTGTCTTTCTCCATCGCAAATGACTTCGCCAGACCCTTTAATCACATAATCAAATTCCTCTGAACCCGGGTGATTGTGTACCGAGCTTGCTTCGCCCGGCTCAAAAATAGTGAGACCTGCCATCATATGCTCTGATCCAACGGTATCTGGTGTGATCGTTTGAAACACCTTCCGAATCATGTTCTCTTCTGGATGATCTAAACCTAACCATAATGGATGACCGTCTTGAAATGGATTTAATACTTTAATTTTCATTGTTGATTCCTCCCTAGTCATGTTTAGTTCACACTGACATGTGAACGTTTTGTATTTGGTGAATAAATATCATTAATGTTCCAATGTCCATCAGTAGGCACAGGATCATTTTTCATCGCTACATCAATGACACATGGTTCCTGAGAGGCGATCGCTTCAGCCAAAGCTTCTTTGAATTCAGAAGCCGCCGTAATTTTGATCCCCTTCATCCCATAACCTCTTGCAATGGCTGCAAAATCAGGCGAATAGCTTTCTCCATCTTTTCTAAAAACAGTGCCGTATGTCGTTTCATAGTGTGCCATTTGCAAGCCGGCGATCGTCCCAAACGCACTGTTGTTCATCACAATCCACACGACAGGAATGTTTTCTTCCATAGCTGTTGCGAGAACAGATGGATTTTGACCGAATCCGCCGTCCCCGACAAGTGATACAACGACACGGTCAGGCTGGGCAATCTTTGCTCCAAGTGCAGCGGGAGCGCCAAATCCCATCGTCGCAAAACCACCTGGGGTTAAAATAGTGCCTGGCGTGTATACAGGAAATTGCTGTCCGACCCCATTTTTATTCCAGCCAACATCGGTTGTAATGAAGGCATCAGGCGGCAATACTTCCCGCACTTCCTGCAAAATACGTTGTGGTTTCATCGGGAAAGACTCGTCTTGAATATTCGTCAAATTGCTCTTCTGAAATTCCTCACGATATACCGCAATGTCCTTTTTCAATTGAGGGCGATCCAGACCTTCTGGCAGCCTTTCTTTCGCCACACGATTGAGTACGGTCAACGCCTGCTTGAGATCTGCTACCGCTCCAATTTCCACAGGATAATTTCGGCCAATTTCATTCGGATCAATGTCAATATGAATGAGCTTGGTTGATTGGAAATTGAACGTATACTCCGATTCCCACGAACTCGCATCTGCTTCAGCAAAACGGGTGCCTAAAGCCAATATATAGTCCGCTGCTTTACACTGATCATTGATAAATTTCGTCCCCCAAAACCCTGTCATCCCAAGGGTCATTGGATGATCATCTGGCATCGCCCCTTTCCCCATCAAAGAATGGGCAACAGGGATACTCAAATGGTCAGAAAATGCCTTTAACTCTTCTGCTGCATCGGCTAGTAAAATGCCTCCCCCTACATATAAGAGCGGTTTGTCTGCCTGCAGCAATCGATCTAATATCCGATTCGCTGTTTGATCATCAATAGATGGTTTTTCAACGGTGTGTGTATGATGAGCGATTTGTTCAAATAACGACACATCTAAGTCTTTTGAGAACACATCCATCGGAACTGAAATCAGGACTGGCCCAGGGCGGCCGCTTTCAGCTAACTGAAACGCTTTTGATAAAATTTCTGGAAATAATTCTGGAATGTCGACTCGCCATGCTCTTTTCACAAACGGGCGATAAATTTCGTATTGAGAAGCATCGGAATGAAGATTGATTTCTTGGTGTGGGTGCTTTCCGTAGTAATGACTTGGAACATCTCCTGCAATGACAACCATTGGAATGGAATCGAGTGCAGCATTCGCTACGCCTGTTGCCGCATTGGTGAGTCCAGGACCTAAGTGACTGAGCACAACAGCCGTCTGTTTTTTCGCTCGTGCATAACCGTCTGCTGCATGCGCCGCTATCTGTTCATGTCTGACATTCACAAATTGAATACGGCTTTTTTCTAGCGCTGATAAAAAAGCAATATTCGTATGGCCGCACAGACCGAAGATATGCTCAACTCCTCGATTTTCTAAATACTGAATGACCTGTGTAGATATATTCTTCTTCATGTTTCTCTCCTCTCACGGTGCAGCTATGAATCTGCTACTCACTGATTCTTTGAAAACACAATCGATAGAACGGTATTCAAATCCTGTATCGCAACTTGTCCAGGTGCTGAGCTTTCTTTCCCTACAGCAAAGGTCATGATAGACCCAAAGAGTCCACCTACCATTCTTGTGAAGGCGCCATATTCCCCCATCGCCATCGAAATAACGGGGATGGACAGATGCTTGTTCGCCTTGCCCGTCGCAGAAAGCAGTGTCAATGCATCCTCATAGGAATGCGGCATGACGGCGATCTTTGCGATATCGGCGCCAACCGATTCTGCATGGGTGAATAGCTCCACAAGCCGATCCGCCGCAGGGGTACGCTGGAAATCGTGGTACGACACAATCAAGATGACCCCGTTTCTCTTAGCCGCCTGACTGACTTGCTGGATATGCGAGACATCATGCATTAATTCAAAATCAACGGCAGCCACAAGCTGAGTGGAACAAAGCTCGACAAGCAGGGAAACCTTTTCATCCTCTGAGAGTGAGATGCGTTCGCCTCCCTCTTTTTCAGAACGAATGGTGAATAAAAATGGGATGCTATCTGCCTTTTCGATCATCCCTTTCAGGGTGGCGATGACTTGTTCCTTGTCATTGAGGTGATTGAAAAAATCCGCTCGCCACTCTATCACATCAGGCTTCTTCTCAGCTAACACCTCAACTTCAAGAAACAATTCTTCCTTTGTTTGTCCAATGAGCGGCGTACAAATCATTGGCTGACCGCCATTTTGCACATTTTTTAACTTTTGCTGAAAGACATTCACATCCATCTGCCCCCTTTATAGCCCATTTGGTAGCACAACCATTTTGGTTTCGGTCATCTCCTCGATGGCGAAACGCGGGCCTTCCCTTCCAATACCGCTTCGTTTAATCCCGCCATATGGCCAGTGATCTAGTCTGAAATTCGATGTCCCATTGATGACTACGCCGCCAGTTTCAAGCTCTTTTGCTGCGTGTAACGCAACATCCAGCTGATTCGTAAAGACACCTGCCTGCAAACCATATCGACTATCGTTTGCTTCTTTGATTGCCTCATCCAGCTCCTCATATGGGAGTATGCTGACGACTGGACCGAACACTTCTTCACAGACGACCTTGGCTTGTTTTGGCGGGTTTAGCAAAATAGCCGGTGTGATGCTTGCGCCATTTCGTTGTCCTCCAGATAGAAGCTCGGCACCCATTTTCTCTGCCTCTTGTATCCAAGCCTCCACACGTTTTGCTGCCTGTACATCGACCATACAGCCGATATCACTTTCACTAGACAGCGGATCTCCAACGACGAGCTGCTCTACTTTTTGTTTAAGTGTCTCAGTAAATGACGACATAATTTGCTTGTGGACATAAATTCTTTGAACAGAAATACAGCTTTGACCAGAGTTGCTAAAGCCCGTTTTGGCACAAAGAGATGCGGCTTGCTCGATATCTGCATCATGATGGACAATCGTCGCTCCATTTCCTCCGAGTTCCAGCAGTACCTTTTTTAATCCAGCAGAGTTTGAAATATGTTCTCCGCCCACCGCACCGCCAGTAAAAGAAACAAGATTGGTTCTTTCATCAGTGACTAACTGTTTGCCGGCGTCTACTCCTCCAATCACAAGCTGAAGGCTCTTTTCAGGAAACCCTGCTTCAAGCAGGAGCTTAACAAACGCTGTGGCAACAGCTGATGTTTGCGGTGCTGGTTTTAAAATAATGGCATTCCCTGCCGCAAAAGCTGGACCAATTTTGTGACAAATTAAGTTGAGAGGCGCATTAAAAGGCGTAATCGCCAGCACAACCCCAACCGGCACTTTAAATGTCATCGCCGTTGCTCTCTGTCCACGGGAAGATACATTGCCAGGAATGGTCTCACCAATTAGTCGATTGGCTTCTTCGGCTGACTGCGCCAGCGTTTCAATTGATCGTGAGACTTCATCTCTTGTATTTTTAAGCGGTTTGCCTAATTCTAAAGAAATGAGTTTTGCAAAATGCTCTTTTTGTTCTTCCAATAAGGCAGCTGCCTTTGTTAGAAGCGTTGAGCGTTCTAATGCTGATATTGCCGCTAATTGTTTTTTAGCTTGCTGCGCAATAGAAAGCGCCTGTTCTATATCTTCTGAGGAGGCAAGATAGGATGTACCGATCATTTCCCCAGAGTATGGATTGATAATGTCTTCTTTGACATGGTTTGCATCCAGCCATTCGCCGTTTATATATGACAACGCTTTCAATTCACTCAAATTCTCTCACCCTCCTTCAAGTGACGCGTCCCGATCCCCGCATAACGAACAAGTCTTTCTTCATTCGGACAAGGACCTTTCACTAGGGCACCTTTTGTCAGCTCTTCATATGCATGCGCCACGATGCCCATTCCTCTGGATAAGGAAAAGATGCCTTTTGCCGCTTCAGCTGGAATGTTTAATTCACATTGGATCGCAGCAGATACACCATCTATGTTCATCGTAATTTTTTTCCCTTTTAATTGTTCAAGTTCATGTCTAATCGCCTCAGCTAACCGTAAGTACGTTCCGCTGATATCACCTTGCTGCACATATGTTTGACTCAGCTCATACAGCCGTCTCACTCTCGGATCATCATCATGCAGCTGATGACCGATTCCCGGAATTTTTTCCTTGCGAGCTAACCATGTCTGACATACTTGCTTTGCAGCAGACTTGATATCCTTGTGTTCATCGTAGGCTGCTTTGGCTTCGTATAACATACGCATCGCCTTTTCACCAGCTCCGCCATGAATATCACCTAATAGATTCACCCCTGTTGCAACAGAAGAATTAAACGAAATGCCGCACGTAACCGCCATTCTTGCCGCTGCAATAGACGGTGCTCTTGGCCCATGATCCGCACCTGCGACAAGAACACTTTCAAAAAGAGCTGCCTTCGAATCATCTAGTAATTCACCAACAAGCAGTAGATAAAGCATCTGTGGATACGATAATTGACCAATAAGCTCTTCAATTGGATAGCCGCGAAGTTCAATTGAATTTTTTTGAATATGACTAATCTCAGTCTCCCACCAAGCGCCTCCTTCTTTGTATATTTCCAGTGCACTTCGATTTTTCATTGTGTGAATCATTCCTTTAGCCACTTATTTGGAGATGAACGACTCCTTTTATTCCGTCTAGTGGAATTCAATTTCACTTTTTGGAATGTGTTTTCATTGTAAGCGCATTCGTTTTTATCGTCAATCATTTTTTCTGAAAATACTGTCTTTTGATGAGAAATTAAGTGAATCGAACTAATTATTTTACCACTCTTCTTCAATTTACCCTTTATTTAGTCAAACAGACTTATGTAGATCGTTCTACTAATTAATGAACCATTTTCGTTTCATTCTGTCAAATTCAGCTGAAATTTGACATAAAAAAACCTCTCCATCTACTGGAGAGGTCACTTATTTTATTTCCACCAGTCATCAAACATGGAAGCGGGTACTTGGCGTTTATGTTCTGATTGAACATAGCGTTTTTCAATCGCTTCTGCTGCTTGATCTGACACGGGCTTACCTTCTAAGTAATCATCAATTTCATTATACGTAATGCCGAGTTCTGTTTCATCCGTTTGCTGAGGTTTATCATCAAGCAGATCGGCTGTTGGTTTCTTTAAGTATAGACGCTCTGGTGCTTGCAGCGCTTCTAGTAGCGTCCGTCCTTGGCGTTTCGTCAGACCTGTGAGCGGAAGGACATCTGCACCGCCATCACCATACTTCGTGAAAAAGCCCGTCACAGCTTCAGCTGCATGATCCGTTCCAATGACAAGTAAGCCTTCCTGTCCACCGACGGCATACTGTGCGATCATTCTCATGCGTGCTTTGACGTTCCCTTTATTAAAATCAGACAGCGCGCCGCCTGTTTCCTTTTGATATTGTTCACTGAATGCCGTCACGGCAGGTGCGATATCATATTTCCAAGACTTGTCCGGCTGAATAAATGATAGAGCCAGCTGCGCATCGTCTTCATCTTGCTGCGTGCCATGCGGTAGACGGACTGCAATAAAGACAGCATCCTCTTTTCCTTCTTGACGAAGCTCACTTACAGCGAGCTGAGCGAGACGGCCGGCAAGCGTTGAATCCTGTCCGCCGCTAATACCGAGAACGAATCCTTTTGCACCGGTCTTTTTCAAGTAAGCCTTTAGAAATCCAACCCGTTTTTCGATCTCCTGCTTTGGGTCAATTGAGGGCTGCACATGCAACTCTTGGCTGATTTTTTTCTGCAAACTCATACACTTTTCCTCCTAAGCATCCTCTACATGAAGAGAACAGGTTTTACTTCCATTTCAATTGATTTACCTACGATTTTAGCCACTTTATTATATCATGTTTTGAAAAAAGATATTTTTTAGACGTTCCCCTTTTTCATAAATGATCAAACATTCACAAACGAAATAGACCAAGTCTCTTTGACTGGTCTTTCCTTTTCAATCAATCTCCACCCGAATGGATGTACAGCTTGAGCCATTGCATTTTCCAATGTCGGCAGGACATGCAGACACCGCGACGATAAGGTCCATTTCTGCACGCAGACGAATGTAATCACCAGGGAGCGATTTTGGTAGCTCGACAGACAGTTTT
This sequence comes from Bacillus sp. FSL K6-2869, assembly GCF_040869405.1. Classification (NCBI taxonomy): domain Bacteria; kingdom Bacillati; phylum Bacillota; class Bacilli; order Caryophanales; family Bacillaceae; genus Bacillus; species Bacillus sp. FSL K6-2869. Next base: position 332,969 of record NZ_CP152035.1, on the reverse strand, counting down.
CCTTTCTCATCAATGACTGTATTCATAAACGCATTAAAAGGATAATACATATCCTCCTTTGGAATCCCGAATGGCTCAAAAGCCGTTCTGAGATTATCGTAGCATGTATGCATGACCTCTAGGTGCGTCCTGCCGTATAAGAGCTGATACATTTCTTGCCGGCACGCAGGCATATATAAATCATGACATTCGACTGTATCTTCAATGACCGTAAACATTGGTTTATATAAATTAGAATAAAGCTGATCTCCCTTTTTCACCTTGGAAGAGAACAGGCTATCCATTGTAGCGCCTTGATCAAATTTTTCATAAAAATCCTTTTCATGATAGGCCATCACGTCTGCTACTTGCTGCCCTTCGACATCAACCACTCGCATACATTGTCCTTTTCCTAACCGAAAGCCAAATCCATCCTTTGGTAAAATCACGTATTCTCCGTTCATCACATGCACTCCTTTCCATGTTGACAGTATGCCCAAATCGTCCTCTTGATCATGTATAAAAAAAAGAGGCGGTCACAAGCTAATGCTATTGAATCAGAAAGGTGTTGCACATGCATTGAAAGAAGAACAATCTTTATCTTGGTGGCAGCTTTCACTTATCGGAGTCGGCTGTACAATCGGCACTGGTTTCTTCCTTGGTTCCAGCATCGCTATTACAAAATCCGGTTATTCCGTCTGCATTTCATTTTTGCTTGCGGCAGTCGGCACATATCTCGTCTTTAAACACCTGGCTGCGATGACAGCCGAGAACCCAGATAAGGGATCATTTTGTTCCTATGCCCGAAAAGCCTATGGGCGCTGGGCGGGTTTTAGTAATGGCTGGGTGTATTGGTTTTCAGAAATGCTGATCACAGGGAGTCAACTGACGGCGATTTCTCTTTTTACTCGTCACTGGTTTCCATCCATTCCACTATGGGTGTTTTCAGCGATTTATTCCGCTCTTGCCCTGCTTGTGATTATCATTGGGCTTTCTTCTTTTCAAAAGACGGAAAATGTCCTTGCCGTGCTGAAAACCGGGGCGATCCTATTGTTTGTCGTCCTTGCCGTTCTTGTTTTATGCGGCATTCTCACAGAGCATAGGCCCACCCTCCACCTGCCAAATAAAGACCATGAATGGATGCCACTCGGCCCGCTCGGTTTATGGAATGGGCTGATTTATGCGTTTTATGCTTTCGGGGGAATTGAAGTCATGGGGCTGATGGCGGTTCATTTAAAAGACCCGAAAGACGCCGCAAAATCTGGACGTGTGATGCTGATCATTCTTGCTGTCATTTATATCGTCTCCATCGGACTTGCGCTTTTGCTTGTTCCAGTGACAGCCTTTAACGAGAATAGCAGTCCATTTATTACATCACTGGAGCCATTTCATTTATCGATTTTCCTTCATATCTTTAATGGCATTTTCATTATTGCTGGGTTTTCCACATTGGTTGCCTCCCTCTATGCAGTCACGACGCTGCTTGGCACGATGTCGGAACATCACGATGCACCTGCTTGTTTTAAACAAAAAGAACCATCTCATGTCAGATGGTCTTCGATCTTGTTAACTGCTGCTGGATTGATTGTCTCGATTTTGCTGGCACTCTTTTTGTCCAAACACATATATGAGCATCTCACAACAGCAGCCGGTTTAACTCTTTTATACACATGGGTGTTTATTCTGCTATCAAGTAAAAAGCTGTCAAAACCATCTACTCGTCAAACGTGTGAAACGGTTCTTGCCCTGCTCTTAATCGGTGCGGCCGTTACAGGCACTCTGACAGAGGCAAGCGGACGACCCGGCTTTTTTATAAGCCTTGGGATCATCGCCGTGATTGGCATCATGGTACTCTTTATGAGAAAAAAGTGGAAACAGGATCAGGCCGCATCATAATTTCATCATGTTTTTTAAAGCAGTAAATGGACATTTGGCGGAGGCTGGTTTCTCCGCCTCATCATCTGAGAGAAAATATTGTTTCCATTCATGATTTGTTGGATCACCGTACCATTTTAATGATGGATGGACGTCAACTTGATCATATGCTTTGAGCCGCTTGCGAACGAGCTGGCTCATTTTTTGTCCAAACTTGGTCGATCCATTCAATTTTTCGAACACCCATCTAGGCTGAAATGCCATCATGGCATATGGAAAGTGGCGGCTCTTTCTGAGCTTATGAGCTGGTGTCGAACACAGAATAAAATAAGCCTCGCCATGAAAACAGTACTCCCATTCATGGTGATGAGGGTCCAGTGGAATCTCTGCTGGCCATGGCACTTCATCTTTTTGATGTAACCGTTGAAGCAATGACCAGAACTGCTGCTCAAATTCTTCAATTGAGCTTTCCTTTAAATCCTGCGGAGTTTCAAAAAAGCAGATAAATGAAGCGTATTGACCAGTTTGTTTAGCGCAGCCTTGATATTCTTTTAGCAGCTCTGCTAACTCATTCACTGCCCCGTCTCCCCGCAGATCACCGACAAATCCATAGCGTAAATGATCGAGAAAAAATCCTTGTCTGCCTGGTACACACGGAAATGTATCTGCCTCATCCCCTACCATCTCTCCAAACTGTGTGAAGGCATCCTGCTTCCATTCTTCGAGTGATCGTAGATTTTGATCAAGGCAACTTTTTGCATACAGCTGGGCCATTTTCTTCCACCTCGTTTTAGCGTCTTCTCCATAGCCTATGAGGAGGAAAAAGCTGTGGTGACTGTCCTTCAACGACTTTCACTGGACATTCACAAGGTGGTTGATTTGCCGGATGAAGCAGGAATTCACTTCCATTTATCTAATCATGTATGAGTATGCTTCTGCATATCATCATTTAGCCGCCTCTATCTAATAGAGTTGGTCATTATAAAAGAAATGGGTGAATGACATGCGTCTTCTTTTTCTCCATCCGATGTATCTGATCTTATTTACACTACCAGTGATGGCTTTCCTTTGGGGATTTGTTGGTTATCTGCTATTTAAACGGATATGGCCTGTCCTCATATTAACGTCCGTGATTTCGATGATTTTCATCTTCGCTTATACTGGATTTGACCTTAGCAATCTATATTGGGTCCTTCTGATGACGGCTCTTGCTTTTGTATCAAGCGGACTCTCGAAGGTCATACACGTTCATGTTCAAGAGAAAAAACGGGAAAAGCCTTTATGATTGTTTCTTCTTTAAAAAGACGGAATCAAGCAGCCAATAAATAAAGGCCGCACAAAAGCTAAATAGATAAACTTTGTAGCTAATAAAGACGACAACACCATAATCAATCCATAATGCGAGCGCCGTACAAACCACCCACGCCCCGATAAAATAAACCAGTAAATCACGGCGTCGAAACTTCTCAGGATGACGGTGTAAAACCATTTGGATAGGTGTAGCAAATAGGACATAAGCGATCAAAATGAAAAGACTGGTGACCTCCACATAACTGAATCTCGTATCAGGTGGGGCAAACAACATGGTATAAACAAATGTCGCTGTGATCACAGACAAAATCAGCATACACACATAGTTGAATGCTGGCAGGAACATACGCATGGCAAAAACTCCTTCAATTTTATGTATCTTCCATCATTATTGAAGAGTGTCCTATTTCTGTCAAATATGAAAAAGGGCTAAAATGATTTAGATTTTAGCCCTTTTTCTTATCAACCATTCTATCCAATGAGCGCCATGATCCCTTGATATCCAAAATAGGCACCGAAGCCAAGTAAAGAGAGACCTGCCAGAACGGATAAGCCGTGCAACATTCGTTCATTTAAATACCGTCTAAACGTACTGGCGAGTAGCGCCATACAGAAATCCCATAAGAGCATGCCGATAAAAATAGCCACGCTATACATCAGCATTTGAGATGCTCCATACTTTTCGATCGTATTGGCTAAAATACTGCCATAGATTCCAAGCCAAAATAAAATGCTAAGCGGATTGGAAAGAGAAATGAAAAAGCCCGTCATGAATGAATGCCCGATCGACGTGTTTCCTCCATCCTTCTTTGGACTTTCCTGCAAATTGATTTTACGAAGGCTTTCAATACCGGTATAGGTTAGAACGAAAAAGCCGAACAGCCACAAAAAGGTTTTCACAAGAGGTGCAGTCAAAAGCTGGGCGACACCAAAATAGATGAGGAGCATATAGACAATATCCGCAGCCATAGCCCCCACACCAAAAATCCAAGCGTGCCAAAATCCACTTTTAATCCCTCTGTCGATTTGGGCTGCATTGACTGGCCCAACAGGCGCTGAAAGTGACAACCCTAAAAAGATATAACCAAAAAACACCGCCACATAGACGTCCTCCTTTTGATGCTGACTTGTACATGTTATTCACGCTTTCGTTGTTTTAGTACAAGTCCTTCGTCACCTTTTCTGAAGATAAGCTATACAAAAGGAGGAGCCACCAGAGCAGCTGCTTATCGATCGGCTTTCATCGCCGGCGGCTGTGTGGGTATGGTTTCTTTTTTCCGAGATCGATTCATTTGAATGGCAGCCGCAAAAAGGAGAACAGCTAAAAAGGCGAAAACAAAGACGGCGCTTGCCGCACCTGCCCACTCAAGGCTAAACCCAATCAAAAAGGACAAGCAAGCTCCACCTAAACTAGCGGCGGCAATAAAATAACTCGTGGCCTCGTCGATGGCATTTTCAATCATTAATGCAGAAGCCGTCAAGGCAATGGGGAACATGCCAGCTGCGCACAGACCGATGAAAAAGATAAGAATTAGCTGCGCGGCGATGTGGGTGGCTAGAGCAAATACGGCGAGCAGTACAATCATCAGCGCTGCGCTTAACTTTAAAAAACGCAGCGGATGCAGCTGATCGGCTTTTCTCGCAATGACAGTTCTGCCAATGACGATCGCTGTCCAAAAAGTAGAGACCGCAAAAAGACCCCAGTTGTCTCCCCCTTTTTCTAGCATGATCGACGGTAAAAAGTTCGCAAAGTTCGTTTCAATTCCTGCGTAGAAAAACGCAAAACAGATCATCAGCACCACAATCATTCGATTCCCTCGATCAAACAGCAAGGACGGTTTCTTCATGTCTTGAATAGGAGCCGCCATCTGCCCACGAGGGAGCTTATTCATAAAAGTAAGCCACAGCATAAGGAAAAAAGTCAGTGCACCGACTTGAAATAAAAACACATAATGCCACGTTTCCTCTGTCACAGTCAGCAGAATCAATAGAGGAAATAATAGCGCACCTAATCCAAAAAAGACCTCCATGATGCTGATTCGCTTTGCACTGTTTGCCATTGAAATGACATACGCCCCGGCCGTTGTCTCAAGACTGCCAGCACCGCTCCCAAGGAAAAAACCTGCCACCACAAGAATCGTCCAACCTGGCACCAAAAGGCCAAGAAGAAGCGCTCCGATCATCAGCAGCAATCCCATCGTCAAAACAGCGCCGTAGCCTTTTTTCCTCACAAGAATGGGCGACAAAAGAACGCCTGTCAAAAAGCCAATAAACTGAAAGAAGATTAAAGAAGATAATTCCCCAGGACCCTTCTCATAACTAGACAGCAAATAAGGCGTTAAACTGCCAAAAAACACATGAATGGTCCCAATAAAAAAATAAAAGATACAGCCAAAATAAAACACCTTTTTCATCTTTTCACTTCCTCTAAAAAGGAGCGGAGTCATGATATCCTCCGCTCCACCTCTTCATTAATATGCGCGGGCAGAGACGACAGCCTCTTCCCTCTCGAAGCACGTATTCAGCGCAGCCTGCGCGCGATAACCATCTTCAAAATCAGCTACCTTCATATGAGATGGATATGAGTTTGTATTTACCCAATGCATCAGCTGATCACGGAATGTATCAGACCATCCATAAAATTCATTCGGCGGATCTGTCAGCAATGTTTGCGGCATTTGATGACGCTCTACACACAAGCCATCACTGATCTCATATTCGTTTTTCATGTTTGTATGGTATTTAAAAACCTTGTCATGCCCCACTACTTCTACACTAAATCCACATTCCTCCGGCTGCGTACTTTTGGACGTCACCAAATGAAAGAACACTTGATTCTCCATTTGCCCAAAAATTTCGGTATGGTCATCAACCTGTACCTTTTTCTCTTCTTTTTCCTTTACATGTGTCAGCATCTTCGTATTAAGGGATTCTTTTTTCATTTCACTGCCAAATAAGTACCACAGCATATCAATCAAATGAATCCCTAAATCTCCTAATGCACCGCTTGTACGCAGACTTTCGCCGCTGTCTCTCCACGAAAATGTCTTTCTTCTAAGGGCACTATTTTTCTTAAAATGTGTCCGTACTGTCAAAACGCGTCCTAATTCACCATTGGCGATCAAGTTCTTCAAAATATTCACAAAGGATAAATAGCGATAGTTAAAGCCCATACTGGCTTGAACCTGGAACTGTTTGGCTGTCTCCACCATTTCCTTCGCTTCTTTTAACGATACAGCCATCGGTTTTTCACATAAAATCGGCTGTCCTGCTCTAAGCGCCTGAAGGGCATGGTCCTTGTGACAGAAGTTAGGGGAAGCAATGATCAATCCATCTGATGCATCCGCTAGTGTTTCGATACTGGCATACACCCGTCCGCCGTACTGTTTAATAAATCCTTGTGCGACGGATTCGTGCAAGTCATAGACCCCAGATAATTCTGCACCTTTGATCGTTGATAATGCTCTAGCATGTGCTTTTGCAATATTCCCTGCTCCAACAATTCCAATTTTCTTCATGAATGTGCCTCCTCATGTTTATACATCACTGTTTTCAATGTTTCATAGATTCCTTTTGCATACCCATGATGACAAATTTGATGATGGTGCCGTTTGGCTTCGGCTGTTGCATTTTGGACAAGAAAGCCATGCGTGACGGATTGAAGCATCCGCAGATCATTCCCACTATCACCAAAAGCAAAGCCCTTATCTTTTGACAGGTTATATTGATTCAGCATAAACCGAACGATTTCATCCTTTCCTGTTCCCACTGGTAAAAAATCAACGTCATAGCAATCCGCAGGGTCACCCGCAAGTGGGTTGCATTTGTTGATGTTCACCGCCACACCCCGCTCCTTCGCAAGTGTTTGGATGAACGATAGATGATGGAGATCTGTTCGTTCATCCTGCTCCTGATAATAGAAATTTTTTTTATACCCAGAGCTGCCTAGCTGCGTTTGCGGCCTAAGGGTGATCCCCTTTTCACGTACGGCTTGCAGAATATCTTCAATTTTTTCGTCTGAAAAGCCCTGTGCATCAAGCCGTTTCATCCATTCTGCATCCGGCTGTCCAAATTTCCCATCTGATGTATACACGATTTCAGTTCCTAAATTCGACGCAATAAAATGCGGGAATTGATAGAAACCGCCTTTCTCCATTTTGCTCGTAACAGAATCGAGGCTGCTTCCCGTCACCCAGCCCAGCATGAGCTGTCCGGCTTCGCTCTTTTCTGCCACAAAAGCTTCCAGCCGTTTTACATCCTCTCTCTGCTCCTCGGTCATTCCGTGAGAATAGTAGGTCTCATCGAAATCACAGAAGACGATCCACTGCGGATGTTGCGGTTGATGCACCAGCTTTTTATTGAATGGAAGATTTGATAACATGATGGACCCCCTCGATGACTTTCTCCTGATCTTGCAGCGGCATACCTGGGTAAAGCGGTAAGTGGAATAATTGCTGTACGGCTTTTTCCGTATGTGGAAGTGCCGTTTGTTTATACTTTTGAGAAACAAGATTCGTTTGATGCTGATGCGATAAAATCGGGTAATAGACATCTGTTTCTATGCCCATCTCCAGTAATTTCTCTGCCAGCTCATCTCGGCTTCCCTTCACCACTCTGATCGGGAATAGATGCCATACATGATCCTCTGTCAGCTTCGGAAGCTTTATATAGCCCTCGTCCTCCAGCGTTTGCAGCTGATCTATGTATCTCTTTGCCAAGTAAAAGCGTTTAAAGTTTTGTAAACCTAAATATTTCATTCGTTCTAGCCCGATTGCAGCCTGTAAGTTATCAATCTTAGAATTAAAGCCATAGTCACTGCGCTTTACGTTTTTCTTTCCTGGTTCAAAACCGTGATAGCTGATTTCCATGCATTTTTCTGCTAGGGCTTCATCATTTGTCGCGATGGCTCCTGCCTTCCCGCAAACTCCAAGGTTTTTGTAAGGATTAAAGCTGAGAACAAGTCCATCTCCAAATGCTCCAAGCCCGCTGCTGCCAATCGCCTGACAGCCATCCTCAATGATCGATAGACCATACCGTTTCGCAATCGTCGAAATGGCCTTCATATCCGCTTGCTTTCCATACAAATGAACCGGGAGAATACATACTGTCTTATCTGTGATATGCTTTTCTATTTCATTCGGCGCTAGGCAGTAGGTGTCTGGATCAATATCGGCATAGACTGGAACCGCACCAATCGCAAGCACTGCATTTTCTGTTGCAGCAAAGCTGTTGGCAGGCAGGATGACCTCATCTCCAGGATGGACGCCTGCTGATATTAAACTGATCATCAAGGCATCTGTTCCACTTGATGTGGCAATGACATATTTTTTCCCTAAGTATGCTGCGAGCGTCTTTTCAAACTTTGGAATATAAGGGCCTGATGTAAAACGGCCTGAACTTAATACTTCTTTCAGCACCTGCATAATATCATCAATCTCATCCTCTGAAATCAGTTTATCGACGGGCAGGAACGGTATCTTTTTTTCCTTATTTTGTTTATAATGGAAGAGAATTTTTTCCAAACCTGTACGCGCAATATCTTGCTCAAGGAACGCAGCAAGCTTATCATTCGCTAGATTCTTTTCAACTGAATCAGCCTTTACTTGAACACCTTGATTGATCATATCCAGCAACGGTAGATAATCCTTGCTTTTACCTGATATCTTCGTCAATATTTGCATTCCATTCCCTCCAATTAATCAATTCCATTTGTTAATATTTAACTTGTTTCACATTGTAAATGATGTTATCGATTTCAGAACAATAACTTTGTGTAAAGGATTTGTTAATATGTGTACAATTTATGAAATTGCCAAACGCTGCGGGGTTTCAACGACCACTGTTTCTCGGGTGCTGAACAACCATCCATATGTATCCGAAGAAAAGCGCCAGCACATTTTACAGGTGATGAAGGAAATGGAGTATACACCAAGCTCAGCAGCCCGCACCCTTCGGTCACATCAGACCAAAACCATTGCTGTGTCTGTTCCAGCTGTGGACCATCCTTTTTTTGCACAATTGATTAAAGGCATTTCAAAGGAAGCACTGGATCAAGGGTATAAAGCCATCGTGCTCCAGACGTTTTATCAAGAATCAGTAGAACTTGAAGGGCTTCAATTATTAAAAAGAAAAGAAGTAGATGGTGTCATATTGGGGGCGTTAGAAAATAAGTGGGCAACAATCGAGCCATTTTTAGCAAACGGCCCGATCGTCATGGCAAATGAATTTCATCAAACAGCAGACATTCCGATTATCGGATATGATGAGCGGGAAGCTGCCTATAAAGCGGTTGACTACTTGATTCAATCAGGGCGTACATCCATTGGATTTTGCTTTGATACAGAAAGCAGTGAAGCGCAAAAACAAAGAAAGCAAGGCTATCTTGATGCGCTTTCTGATCACGATTTGCCGCTTAAAGAAGATTGGCTGTTTGGCGAGGCTTTTACCATTGAAGACGGCTTTCGTTTAATGGACTTAATCCACCGGATGCCGGATGCGCCGGATGCGATTTTCACCGGCAATGATCAAGTGGCAGCAGGCCTCATTAAACAAGCCATTTCATATGGATATCACATTCCTAAGGATTTAGCGGTGATCGGTTATGACAATCAAGACATTTGCGAGGTGACAGCTCCAACGATCACGACCATCGACATCCCCATCGTCGAGCTTGGCCAGCAGTCTGTAAAACAAATGATTCAGCTGCTCCAAGATCAAAAACCATTACAACGTGAACATATTCAGCTACCTACTCGGCTTGTCACACGAGAATCTACATAAAAAAAAGACTGAGAAATCTCTCAGTCTCAGCGTGTAGACAAACCCTCGCATTCTTTGTCAGTCCTGCGCTCTGGTGCTCACGAATGCCGAATTCGCTCCGCTCCAGTGCTCGTCCTTCCTAGAATGCAAAGGTTTTCTTTCACGCTGAAAAGAAGACAAAGGGCTAAAATAAAGTACATTTTAGCCCTTTGTTAACAATCTGAAGACTGAGAAATCTCTCAGTCTTCCATTTTTCAATCAATCGATCAACCTATATAAATTGAGCAAGAATGAATGTCCATATACATACGATGCCGAGCAAAATGAAGCTGTACTTCACTGTTTTTTGGAAGAGCTCAGATTCTTTACCTGTTTCTCCAACAGCTGCTGTAGCAATGGCAATGGATTGTGGCGAAATTAATTTCGCCATCACACCACCGGTCGTATTTGCCCCGATTAACAAACCTGCCTGAGAGCCGATTTGAGAAGCGGTGACTGCTTGAAGGTTGCCGAATAAGGCATTGTTACTCACAACAGATCCCGTAATAAACACGCCGATCCAGCCAAGCACTGGGCTGACAAGCGGGAATAAATCGCCTGTTTTAGCAAGCGCTAGTCCGATAGCAGAACTTAGACCTGCAAAGTTCGCCAAATTGGCAAAGCCCATAACAAAACAAATTGTAAGAACAGGGACCCAAAGCTCTTTGACCGCTGCATTTAAGCAGATAGCCCCTTCTTTTAATGTAATATGTCTGCTGAACAATCCTGTCAGCATCACTGCAATTAGAATGGCGGTACCTGTTGCACTAATAACATCAATTTTAAAGATCGCATCAATCGGTGTTTCTGTTTGGGCAATAGGTGGTAATTTCACAATTTGCTGATGCAGAAACGGCATTTTCACTAAAATGGTTGTCCAGTTAAGCGGTCCTCCTTCAGCAAATAATGCTTTAAAAGCTGGTAGGCTCCATACAGTAATGACGGCAGTTAAAATATAAAACGGAGACCATGCTTTCAGCACCTCAACCCCGCTATACGTTTGTTTTTTCTCAATGGCTGGTGCCCCTGCTTCACGATAAATATGTTTCGGCTGCCATTTTCGAAGAAATAAAGCCAAAATTCCCATACTCGCTAAAGCTGAAATAATATTGGCAAGCTCAGGGCCCATCGTGACCATTGTAACAGCCTGCAGAATCGCATAGCTTCCACTTACAACAAGCAAGGCTGGAAGCGTTTCTTTGATCCCTTTAAAGCCGTCTACAATGAGAATAAGCAGAAACGGAATACAGAAAGAAATAAACGGAATGGTGTACACAAGGGTTTGAGACAGCTCAAGCGGCGTCATATTCCCCATTTGTGCTCCAGTAATAACTGGAATACCTACTGCACCAAAAGCGCCAGACGCAGCATTTGCAATCAAGCAGAGCATGGCGGCTTTCAGTGGTTTAAACCCAAGCTCTGTTAAAAGAGCGGCACTAATCGCAATCGGTACACCGAATCCAGCGGCTCCCTCTAAAAATGCGTTAAAACTAAAACCAATTAATAAGAGCTGTAACCGTTGATCTTGAGAAATTCCTGCGATACTAGAACGAATGACATCAAACTTTCCAGACTTCACAGCAATTTTATAGAGCCATACGGCCATGATGACGATATATCCAATCGGCCACAGCCCATTAGATACACCGAGCACCACAGCAGATAATGCTTTTTCAATTGGCATATGAAAGAAGAAAACAGCTGTTACAAAACTGACGATCAAGGTAAAACAAGCAGCTAATACCCCTTTTAACTTAAATACAGTTAATGCTAGTAGGAAAAACAAGATTGGAAGCATGGCCACCAATGCACTGACGAACTCATTACCAAACGGATCATATATTTGCTGCCACATAGTGATTCATCCTTTTCTGCTCAGATAGGTTGCCTTTGATTGATTAAAAATGAGGAGCTAAAATTTCTTTTAACACATTCACACTGTGTGCGAATTTTTCTTTTTCTGTATCGTTCAGTGCGAGCTCCATAATTTCTGTTGCACCATTTCGGTTCACAAGGGCAGGTACACCAATGTAGACATCTTCTGCTCCGTATTCTCCATCTAAATAAGTGCTGACAGTCAAAATGCTGTTTTCATTGTGTAAAATGGCTCTAGTAATACGGGCTAAACTCATCGCTACGCCGTAATAAGTCGCGCCTTTTTTCTCAATGATTTGGTAAGCGGCATGACGGACATTTTCCATGATATCGTCTAAATCTTCTTGTTTGTATTGGTCATTTCTCTTCATTAATTCTGTGATCGGTACACTTCCGATATTCGCATGGCTCCAAACAGCAAGCTCTGTATCCCCATGCTCTCCAATGATGTACGCATGCACATTGTGCGCCGCTGCTTCAAAGTACTCACTAAGCATGTATCTGAATCTTGCCGTATCAAGCGTTGTTCCACTACCAATCACTCGTTCTTTTGGCAGTCCGCTGAATTTCCAAGTCGCATATGTCAAAATATCAACTGGGTTCGTAGCAACTAAGAAAATACCATCGAATCCACTTTTCATCACATTGTCTACAATGCCTTTAAATATATTTAAATTTTTCTCAACAAGATCAAGTCTCGTTTCACCTGGCTTTTGGTTTGCACCAGCGCAGATACATACAATGTCAGCATCCTGACAATCCTCATAATCTCCATACCAAGTATTCACAGGATGCGGGGCGAATGCTTTCCCGTGGTTTAAATCCATGACATCACCCATTGCTTTGTCTTGATTCAAATCGATGACTACCAATTCATCTGTGATTGCTTGATTTATTAATGTAAAGGCATAACTGCTGCCGACAAAACCTGCTCCAATAAGTGCTACTTTGTTTACTTTTTCGTTTGTCATTTATCTCATCCTCCTGAGTAAAACTAGGTTGTTTTTCTTATGTGAAATATTTCACATTCTTATTGTGCAATACTTCACAAACTTTTGCAAGGGGATTGCTCAAAAAAATAATGTAGCCATTTTGTGAACACTCTTATTGTGGTTTTAAACCGCTGTCCCCATACATTTTCTCATAAGAAAAAAGCTGCCAAACACTCTTTGGCAGCTTCTTTCTTATTTAATAAGGTCCCCAATTGATCATGACACCGATACAAATAAAGACAAGGCCGATGACGAACCAAATGAGCGCAAGCGGCACCATAAAACGCAGCCATTTCACGTATGGAATCCCACTTGCAGCCAAGACAGCCATCAACACACCTGAAGTCGGATTCACGCAGTTGACCACCCCTTCACCGAGCATCACTGCTTCTACCGCTACTTGTCTCGTGATACCCATTAAATCAGCAAGCGGCGCAAGAATCGGTATAAAGACAACCGCTTCCCCTGACCCTGATGAAATCAAAAAGTGAAGGAGCGCACTGGCGATATACATGCCGATCGCACCAGCGATTGGACTAAACCCTGTCAGCATACTCGCAAGCCCATTCACCACAGTATCAAGCAGCTTGCCATTTTCTAAAATGACTGAAATGCAGCGTGCCATGCCGACAATGAGTGCGCCGTATACAAGGCTTTGACAGCCGACAATAAACGTTTTTGCAATATCATTGGCAGCTAATCCGCCAAGCAGGCCAGCAGCAATTGCCATGAAAATAAACACACCAGCCATTTCCTTATCGGTCCAGCCAAGCTGAAGCGCACCATACAAAAAACCCCCAAGCGACAAACCACACACCGCTAAAATCAGCTTATGTCTGCCGGTGAATTCAGGCTTGTCCACAGATTCCGCATCAGCTCCTCCTAGCCCTTTAGCTGGAAACCACTCGTCACCAAGCAGGCTTCCCTTTTCTTTATTTTTCAAGCGTTTTGTATATAAATAGATGTACACAATACTAGATAGGAGAAAACAAAGATAAATGATGACACGCAGACCAATACCAGAAAAAATCGGCAGTTCTGCAATCGTTTGTGATAAACCTAATGGAGATGGAGACAAAATGGTTGCGTTAAAACCTGCATAACAGCCGATGTAAATAACCGCCGCTCCCGCCACTGCATCCCACTTTAAAGAACGTGCCACAATGATTCCAATAGGAATAAAACCAATGACCGAGTTCACCACAATTCCGGTCGTCCCAAGTACAGAAAACAATCCGCCAACAATACAAATAAACAATAGCTGTTTCGTTTGGAACCGGCTGATGACATTGTGAATCATCCCGTTAATGGCACCTGTCTTTTCCAAAATCGCAATGGTTCCGCCAGTAAAAAGAATCAGAAAAATAATAGAGGATGAACCAACCATCCCTTCTTGAATCGCTGTAAAAAAACCAACCGGACTAACTGGTGATTGATCTATACGGTGATAACTGCCAGGAACAGCTGTTGTGATTTCTCCTGACGTTTTTCGATCAAATTCACCGGCTGGTACAAAATACGTTGCGATCGTACAAATTAAAGCAATCATAAATAAGAGTACATATGCATCCGGCATCTGAAGTTTTCTTTTTTGTTTCTCAGGTGCTGATACTGTCGCTGTTTTCATCTGTCAAAACCCCTTTGTCCCGATCGAAATTTCACTTAATTTTCAGAATAATCAAATGATTTGTTATATTATAAACACTGATGATATTTAAGATCAATATTATTTCACTAAAAGAATGTTTTGGCAGATTATCTGTCAGCAAGGAGGCTTCTCATGACAACTTTGACAAACGAGATGAAACAAACCGTGACAGACATCTTTGAACATCTGCACGCCCATCCAGAAATCAGCTGGGAAGAGACAAATACGACTGCTTATATTGAAGATCTATTAAAGAAATTAGGCTGTAAAACGAGAACATTTGAAGACTGTACAGGGGTAATCGGTGAAATTGGGGAAGGCGCACCAGTAGTCGCTGTGAGAGCCGATATTGACGCATTGTGGCAGGAAGTAGATGGCGTATTTCAAGCCAACCATTCATGCGGACACGATGCTCATATGACGATGGCACTTGGGACATTCATGGCATTGAAAGATAAAGAACTTCCAAGTGGCACGATCCGATTCATTTTTCAGCCTGCCGAAGAAAGAGGAGGCAGCGCTTTAAAGATGATCGAAAAAGGTGTGTTAGCTGACGTCGATTATTTATACGGGGTGCATGTGCGCCCAATTCAAGAAACCTTAAACGGACGCTGCGCTCCTGCCATTTTGCACGGATCAAGTAATCATTACGTCGGGACCATTCTAGGGGAGGAAGCTCACGGTGCACGCCCGCATCTTGGGGTCAACGTCATTGAAGTTGCATCTACGCTTGTGCAGAGACTGGCACATATCCATGTCGATCCACGAGTCGCCCATTCTGTGAAAATGACCAATTTAAATGCAGGCGGCGGCAGCTCCAACATCATACCTGGCAAGGCCTCTTTTACACTCGACGTTCGGGCGCAGACAAACGAAGTGATGGATGAATTAGAAAAGGAAATTGAAAGAGCATGCCATTCTGTAGCGGATGCTTTTGGCGCCTCTATCACACTTTCAACTGATCATCGTCTTCCAGCTGCGACATTAAATGAAGAAGCTGTGGAGATCATGTCACATGCCATAGAGCAAGTGCTAGGCAAAGAACAGCTCGATCCACCGATCGTGACGACAGGCGGAGAGGACTTTCATTTTTATGCAGCAAAGGTTTCGCATATTAAATCGACGATGCTCGGTTTAGGCTGTGATTTAAAACCTGGGCTTCATCACCCTTATATGACATTCGATCGCTCTGCGATTTTTACCGGCATTGAGATTTTGACGGAAGCTGTATACGAAACACTTCAGCAGCATTCATCTTAAAATAAAGGAGACCACCCGTCTTTCCTGAAGCGGGTGGTCTCCTTTATTTTACGCATTCACATCTGTCATTGCCGGGACATTGATTTCTTTCACACAGGACACCCTTGATAGATGAATAACACATCTCGCAAGCTCGACAATATCTTGTACAGGTATTCTCGTTTCATCATACAGAGCAATGGCTTTTTCAGCGCCATCTTCGTACGGAACTTCTGCCGCCAGCTCCCCTGGATTGATACAGGTAACGGATATTTTATCTTTCCTTACGTGCTCTCTTAGTGCGTTCACAATACCACGAAGCCCAAATTTAGAAGCAACAAAAGAAACCTGAGACAAATTCGTATGGTCAAGTCCCGCAGTAGAACCAATGACGATGATCTTTCCATTCCCAGATGTCCTTACATGCGGAAGCAGAGCTTGGATGTAGGTAATCGTTGAGGTAACGTTCACATTGATTAAATGAGCGATATCCTCCGGTTGATCAAGATCGAAAGAATAATCATCTTCAAAGCCGCGTTTCTCCCATAAGCCTACGTTATAAATAAGTACATCAATTGTTTGATTCTTCAATGCTTCGAGCATAAAAGGGATATGGGTTTGGCTTGATAAATCGATCTTCAGCCAAATTCTACGCACCCCATCGTCTATGTTCAAACTGCTTGGTTCACTTCGTGACACAATCCATACTGTATCTCCACTTGAAGGAAGACCTTTTACAAAGGCATCCCCTAATCCTTGACTCGCACCAAATATGATATAGTTTTTACTCATGCTTCCTCCTTCATGGCTCACTTACGAGCTTCCACCACTACACCCATTCATCTGTAAGCGTTTTATATCTATATCATACAGTGTCTTATACATGCCTGCCCCTTTTATGCTCATCTTTACTTTCTAAATGGCCTAGCTTCCTTATTTCCTTTAATTCCTCTGGTAACGCACGCGCTTCTATAAAGCTTTTGATCATGTCGACAAAAAGTTCTTTCTTTTCAAAAGTAAACGTATGTCCAATGTCAGGAACGATGAACCCGGCTGCATTCGGGTGTGCATTCGTGATTTTTTCTGCTGACCTAGTCATAATGCCCTTTTCCTTTTCTCCCACTGTCACAAGAATCCGTGCCTTCGCTTGTTGAAACGTCTCAGGGAGCTTGTAATGAAGATTTTCTTGAAACATCGTAAGCAACGTCTTCTTCTGCAATTGTTTGGAATCCGCTGCATAATGATCCAGTACATCGTTTGGAAGTCCCATCTTTTCTGCTTGCAGCTGGATGAACCAATCTTTCTTTAATAACGGATATGTAAGAGGTAAAATGGGCCTTACCATCAAATAGAGCCATGGTAATGGCAACACAAGGGCGCTATTGATGATGGCGATGTCTGCGATGTCTGGCTCTCTCGATAACACATCAACGGCTACCTGTGCACCTAGAGAGAAGCCAATTAGAATGACTGTACGGCCATGTGCATGCTCCTTTATCCATGAAATGATTTCATAAGCACTTTCTCGCATGGAAAACGACGTTTCATTTGCTCTTGTCCCGTGACCAATAAAATCAGGGGTATAGCATTCATACGTTTCCTTGAATATTTCCATATGCTCCTGCCACATCCAGCTGCTTACGCCTCCACCGTGCAGGAAAATCATCATTGGTTTTTCCACCATCGACAACTCATCCACCATCCTTATATATAAGAAAAAGCAGTCGCTTTTTGAGCAGACTGCTTTTTCCATATGCTCCCTTCTATTATAAGGGAACTGTTATACAATTGGCTATTTTTTCAAATCTTCGATCGAGTTGACGTTTTTCATATAAGTCGGAACAACGAGACCCATGCGAAGACCCTTCATACTTGTACCGAGATCATCATATTTTCCTTTAAACTTCGCTGCATACGTTTTATGCGTATTTGGAAGCCATGCAGATAATGATGCATCAGCACTTCCGGTTGCAATTGCTGTCCACATTGGGCCCGCTTCAACCTGAGTCAAGGTCACTTTAAAGCCAAGTTCACGCAATACCTCTGCGGCCACATTGGTACTTGCAATCTCACTATCCCACGCAACGTAGGCAAGATTGATTTTGTCACCGTTTGACTTTTTCACGCCTTTTGTCCATTTCGCTACTTGATCTTTATGCTTTTTCACATATTTAACTGCAGCATCCTTTGGTTTGACGCCATCCTGAATATCAAGCATCACTTCACCCATATCATCTTGAGACCATTTAAACTGACTGAGCATTTTGGCTGCTTCCGGCTGATCCTTCGCAAATCCTTTACGAGAAATGGTGTGAATTTCTTCTTCGTCACCATATGATTTTTTCGGATCATCTAAATATTTCAAATCGTAGCGGGAAAACATCCAGTGAGGATTCCAGCCAGTGATGATAATCGGTTTTTTACGGTCATACGATTTCTTCAATGTCGCTGTCATCGCTGCACTTGAGGCAGATACAACCGTCCAATCCTCTAAACCGTAGTCCTTTTTCGCTTGATCCGTCAGCGCCATAATACCTGAACCCGGATCAATCCCGATAATGGTTTTATTCACTTGCTGTGCTGCACTCGCATTTGAGTCCGACTTTGCACCACAAGCGGCTAGTAAAAAGACAAGCAGGGCGGTCATCCCAATGTAGAGAGACTTTTTCCACATTAAGCATTCCCCCTGGTTTTTTTCGTTTTAATGTTTTGTGTAATACGATCCAGTGTAATCGCTACGATAACAATGGCAATACCAGCTTCAAAACCAATCCCTGTTTTCAGCTGTGTTACCGCACTATATACTTCCGAACCAAGTCCTGGTGCACCAACCATTGCCGCAATGACGACCATGGATAGAGCAAGCATGATACTTTGGTTAATACCAGCTAAGATGGTTTTTGTAGCAAGTGGAAGCTGAACTTTGAACAAACGCTGGAATGTCGTAGAACCAAAAGCTTCTGTTGCTTCAATCAAATCAGATGGTACTTGTTTAATCCCCAAAATGGTCATACGAATCGTTGGCGGCATAGAGAAAATAACAGATGCCACAACGCCAGGTACTACTCCGATGTTAAAGAAGAAGATCGCTGGTAAAAGGTATACGAATGCAGGCATTGTCTGCATTAAGTCTAAAATAGGTGTGACAATTTTACGCACCGTTTCCTTCTGTGATGCCCAAATACCGATCGGAACCCCGATCACGATAGAAATGACCACAGCTGTCAGAACGAGCGCAAGCGTTTGAAGCATTGGCTGCCAGTAGCCTAAATAGTCGATCAGTAAGAATCCAATAAGTGTGAAAAGAGCAACTCCTCTTGTACTGATCCACCAAGCAATGCCAGCAAAGATAAGCGTTAAAATAATAGATGGAATGACGCCAAGTGCAGCTACAATACCATTTACTGTTCCAGCTAATCCATTTGTGATGCCATCAAAGAAACCACCAAAGGTTAATGTTAACCAGTCAACAAATTGATCGATATAATCCGCGAACGGAATTCTAGGTAAATCACTCATACTAAACATCTTATTCTACCTCCTGTGCAGAAGGCTCTTGTGCTTTAATTTCCTCTAGCTTGTTAGAAGACATGTTGATATATTCATCATTTCCTGATAATGCACCAATCAATGCACCTCTGACCACAATACCCTTCATTCTATTTTTCTCATCTACAACGGCAATTGGAATATTTGCCGCATCAGATACTGCATCAAAGATCTCTGTTAAATACGTTGATTCCAATACTGTCGTAAATTCTTTATCAAGAACAGTTTCTAGCGACGCACCCGTTTCTGCCGCTTTTTTCGCTGCTTGTGCAGAAATAACACCTAATAAATGCTTTTTCTTATCAACTGCATAGATAGACGAAATACCAAGGTTCTTCATGAGCGTGAGCGCAACACGTGCCCCTTTATCAATCTGAACTGTTTCTGCACGTTTCATAATATGACCAGCGGTTAATACTTTAGAAAGGTCTACATCTTCAACGAAACGTTCAACATACTCGTTCGATGGGTTCATCAGAATTTCTTCTGGTGTTCCGATTTGAACGATATTCCCGTCTTTCATGAGGACAATGCGGTCGCCAATACGAAGCGCTTCATCTAAATCATGCGTGATGAAAATAATTGTTTTTCCTACAGACGTATGAAGCTCAAGCAATTCATCCTGCATGTCTTTACGAATTAATGGATCTAGTGCGCTGAATGCTTCATCCATTAACAAAATATCAGGGTCATTAGCTAGTGCACGTGCCAATCCAACACGCTGCTGCATACCGCCACTTAATTGATTTGGGTACTGCTCTTCAAAACCTTCAAGTCCAACAAGCTTTAAAGATTCAAGCGCTTTAGAGCGGCGCTGTTCTTTCTCTACACCTTGCAATTCAAGCCCGTATTCTGTATTCTCCAGAATGGTACGATGCGGGAACAATGCGAAGTTTTGGAAGACCATGCTGATCTTTTTCCGTCTGACTTCACGCAATTGATCCTTTGACATATTTGTTATCATATCCCCATCAATATAAATTTCGCCGGAGGTTGGTTCGATTAACCTATTCAGCAGCCGCACAAGTGTGGACTTTCCGCTCCCTGATAGCCCCATGATGACAAATATCTCGCCGTCATACACATCAAAATTTGCTCGATTGACACCAACTGTTGCGCCGGTCTCTTTTAGGATTTCTCTTTTTGTCTTCCCTTTTTCAAGCATTTGAGATGCTTTTTTAGCATTTTTACCGAAAATTTTAGATACATTATTTATCTTGATTTTGATCTTTCTCTCTTCAGAATTCATTTTTTCCCTCCAAATTAGCATCTTTATAACCGTAACATAAGCGTTATGATGCGAACAATCTTTAGAATTCGCTTATTTCCGTACAATATGTATGAATTCCATATAGAGGTCTGGTGATTACAGTTTATACGCCGTATTACTCGTAAATCCTATAGAATGCTTCATAAACTACATATTTTACGGGGTATTTCCTCTCACCAGACAATATTTTACTGAAAATCCCTTATTGTGCTAAAAAATAAGTCGAATCCTTGTGGTAGCGGGCTTTTTCTTTCATGGGTGAACCATGCCCCTGAACAGGATTTACCCGAAAAAGGTCACATAAAAACCTTTTTTCTCAAATTTTAATCAAATTCATGAAAAAACTGCCTGCAACTTTCGTTACAGACAGCCTGTTTTTTTAGGACTCTAGGGCAGCTCTCTTAATATTATCTTGAAGTTCAAGCATACGTTTTGTTCCGTCCTCACGTAATCGTTTGTTTTCTTCTTCAATCTGCTTCGTCTCTTTCATCCCTTGTACAATCGTATTAAAGGATGATTCGATCGTTTCAATGTCGATGCTTGGACGACCTGATAATTTAGCAATCTCAACACTTTGACTTGAGATATTTTCAGCATTTCGTTTCAGCATTTCATTCGTTCTTCTGTCCAGTTCACTCATGGAATCAGCCACAAGCTTTTGTCTCTTCGCTGTTACCGCTTGAATGATTCCATTTTTGAAAATCGGAATCGTAATGATGAAGGCAGAGTTAATTTTCCCGATTAATTTCGTATTACCACGCTGCAGCAAACGGATTTGCGGTGCCGTTTGAAGTGCCACCATCCGTGCCATATCAAGATCATATACACGCTCTTCAAGCGCTTGAATCCCATTACGAAGCGTATCTAGCTCCATTTGTGCCAGCTGGTTTCCCCCCGCCGCTTTTTCTTCATAAGAAGGAACCAATTGTTTTAATTCTTCGATCTTCATTTGCCCTGCGACGACATACTTTTCAAGCTCCATATAGTATTGAATGTTATGCTCATACATTTCTTCAAGCGTAACCGTCGATTTGGTCATTTCATCTTTGTATTTACTGATTTCCACATTGATTTTTTCAATTTCTGCACCGAGCGTTTGATATTTGCTGAAAATCTTCTCGATCATGCTGCCACCGCGTTTAAAGATTTTTGATAACAAACCGCCCTTAGGCTCGTCAAAATCATTTTTATCAAAACGATCCATGATCTTTCCAAGCTGTGTAAGCATCGTTCCAGAGTCTGTGACACTTGTTGAACGCATCATAGAGAGGATACGGTCAGAAAACTTAGAGATTTCGACAGCCGGCTGTTTTCCGTATTCAAGCAGTTCAAGCTGATTTTTGGCATCAATCTGTCTCGCAATGTTTTGGACTTCTGGTTCATTGCGCAGCTGAACGCGAATATCGTCTGCCTTTTCAATCGTGATTTCCTCTTTATCAATTGAAATGATGTCATTTCCGTTTGTATTTGTCATAAGCTTTGATCTCCTTATCGGTTTTTAATGGATTGAAATAACTTTCTCACAATGGACGGCTCTTTAAACTCTTGGTTCATGACCATTTCATCAAGCCAATGTGTATCAAATAATTGATCGTCTATATACCGCTCTATACACTGATAGCCGGCGGGATGATACACGAAGAGATCCACACCCATTTCATTTAGGAAAATCAGGGCAGCCGCATCAGAACGAGTCAGCTCACCATTATATTCCGTATGGTATAAAATCACTTTCGGTACGGTCTGGGCATAATCAAAGGTTTGGATGAGTTCAATTACATCTTGGTTCATATGCAAAAGCTGCTTGAATAAATAAATACGCACATCTAATTCGGTCTCATGACCTTCTTTTAACAGCTTCGGATGCTGACAAATTCGAGAAATGGCCTCTGCGATCGCACGCTGCGTGCCCTCATACAAATGCGAGAACTGCCACACATTGCTTTTCATTAACAAACCAGGGTCAACCTCTCCTGCTTTAGAAAGTGCATGCTGATAATGAAATTGATAATTCGAAGACACTTCTTGTGTGAAAGGGAAATGACGAATCGTTTTCGTTTCTTTCCCCTCCATTAGCGTATGGATACGGTCCCAATATTCTCGCTTGTCTCTCGTCACCCCCATCATCTTCGCAAATAGATTCGGAATCTGTATGGTGTCACGGTCTGCTTTGAAATTCGGGCGGATAAACGACCGTTCCTTTGCAATTAAAAACAGCTCATCATACGTTGTCTTTAGCGTAATAGAATGAGGGGTATGATCTCTGAATTGCCATGGCTTATACAGCATGGAATCTTCTGTGTGAAGTACCTCTTCAAGCTCTCTTGTCGAACGATACGCCACCGTTGATTTCCTCTCAGGCTTTTCAGTAGGGAACGGTTCAAGCTTTGACGTCCCTGGATACTGATCAATAAAAGTCAGCTTTTCTTCTGGATCTAATTCACGAAATTGATCCTTGCCCTCTGGATGAAACAGCACCACATCACAACCAATCAGCATGACATAGTAAAGAAAATAAAGCTGACTTTTATTCGCCTCTCCATACCAAATGACAGCTGGCATTTTTTCTTCCATATTGACTTCCTTCAGCCATGGTCCTAGATGATTATTTGAAAACTTCACTACATCTAGCAGCACGCGGCGGAAATCAGGATGCTGGAATCCCCCTTCATGCAACTGCTTGAAATGTTCAAACACCTGGATTAACGAAAGGCGAATATGCCGGTTCATCACTGGGTTTGGATGACGGACAATGAGCTGTTCACCGTCTAAGAAAGCCACAAATCGATTCACGGACAATCCCTTTTCTTCCTGATTGATCATATGAATCCGCTGGAGCGCTTGAAAGTGCTCCGGCTCAATATGCCGGTTGAGGGTTTCACTTAAAATATGCATGCCGTCAGTTTCGTATAATTCATGTAAATAAATAAAATAATCGGTTGCATCATGCGGAGTTCCAAGGACGCGGGCAGCGAGACGCGGCAAGGATAAAGTGTGCTCGTCCTTGACGTAGCCGTCTCGTTCAGGGAGCGGCTTTTTCAGCAGGTTTTTCCAGGCTTCCTGTTTCGCCCGTGTCTGGGTTACATTGATTTCTTTATAACTCACGCCGCTCCTTCCTTTCTCCTATATTTTCTCGAAAGCTACTACTATCATATCATTCAGCCTTCTACTTCTGCTATCGAATCGAAGGCTTTTTTGCTGTGTTCATCTTCTTTGCGACAGAAGCGACGATTTCGTCTGCCGCCGCCATGCCAGAGGCTGTCGTCGGTTCAAGCGATAGATCAACATCTAAGACTTCCCCATGACTCGGAGCGAAGCCTTTATCCGCTTGACGTATGAGATCAGCATCTAACAAGGAGTCGCCCGCACCATATACATATTCAAGGTGTAGCCTTTCTTTTAGAAAAGCAACAGCAGCCCACTTATTGAGCGGCTTTGGAATAAAATACAGCTTTCGGCCCTGAAGGGAAACTTGCCAGCCTCTCTCCTCACCCCACAGCCTTAATTCAGCGAGCGGAATATGAGAAAGAAACTCGTCTTTCATAATTAAATAAAGAAATCTTCCCTCAGCTGTTCGAGTACGTTTCACCCAAGCGGCAACCGGAAGTTCAGAGATCGCCCGCAGCATATCTATCACTGGCATACACTCTTGCAGTCTCTCATCTACAATCGCCTGCCACTCCTCAAGTGGCTTGCCGTGATGAAGGATACAGCCGCCGTTTGTCGTGACGGCATACTCTGGTTTAATCTCTTGCTGAAAGAGAGTGATTCGTTCAAATTGTGCTGTCGTTCTTGTCGTCACTGGGATAAACCAGCCTGCTTGATGAATTGCCTGTAAGGATGCTTTCGTTTCAATCGACACATAGGAAAGCGGCCGGTCGTCCAGCACCTCAATTAATTCGTATGCTCCCTTGTATGCATACTGCTCAAGCATTCGATGTGAGTATATCAGTGTCCGGTCTAAATCACTGGCAAATGCGATGTTCTTCATGACGATTGCTCCAACGGGCGGATGAGCCCGCAGCATGTGTAGGACATGTTGGCATATTCAATGACGGGCACGCCTCTGTCCTCTGCGAGTAGTAAAATGTGCTTGAGCTTTTCCCGAGATCCAGGCTGAATGAGTATTTTCCAAGGGACTCTTCTGAGCAGCACACGGGTCGTCTCACCGACGCCCGGCTTAATCAAATGTGTATTGTCTATTTTGAACTCCTGACCAATTGCTTCAATGGAGGTCATCCCCCGCCAGTCAGGAGGCGTTCCTTGTGCGAGCAGAGTCTCTGCTTTCTCTTGTACATTTGCCTTAAGTTCAGAAAATGCTTCTTCAATTGTATTCACGTACAGATTAGAGACATCCTCATCAATGAGCTCTTCATAATACTTGGCCCCATGGAAATCATCGGCATGGATCCAGCGGTTGTTTAGCACCGTTCGACTAACTAGACCAGAGACCGTTGAATTCAAGCAGGCACTTGGAATGAGGAAATCCTCTCTCGTTCCGTAAACATTTGTACAATAACCAGGATCAGCAAGCACAGCTAACTCACTCGAAAGACGAATTCCATACTTCTGTTCAAAATCAAGCACCGCTTTTTGAAGCTCTTTGGAAATAGCACCCTTTCCAGTCCAACCATCAATAAAGGCAATCTCAAAACCTGGATGTTCTTTGAGTATATAATGTAGCGCATTTTCATCTATTCCACGGTCACGAATAATAGAGATGCTATAATGCGGCAAATCGAGACCATACGTCTTTCTGATATACCGTTTAATGAGCACCCCGATTGGTGTCCCAGCCCGTGCCAAGCTGCAAAGAACGGTTTGAAATCCTCGCTTTTTCACAATTTGTTCTGCGACAACCGCTACGGCTTCCGCTACCTTTTGCTTACTTTCTTCAAGAGATTGATAGAATAAGTCCATATAAGATGCCGTCGGCTTATATTCAATTGGCAGCATTTCTGAGTAATGGGCACCGCTCTGAATAGAGCGCTCCCGCTCCTCAGTACTTTTCTCCATCTCAATCGACGATAAATCCTTGAGTAAGAAGGTTACGTCCTGCTCTGGATAGCTTCCCATCTTTGTATACACGTTAGCCATTCACCTTCACCTCATCTGATAAAGTCACAATATGCACATGCTTCACATGCCGCTCAGCAAATAAGTGGATCAGCGGCATCAAAGCTTCTTGAGACACCTTTTTCTCAAAAAACAAAAAGACATCATCGTACTGATCTTTAGGGATATTGTACACGTAGTGCTGAATGCGGGCATCCTCTGGACTCAAAAATGCGAATCCGTTTTGAACAGCGTACCCTTCCTTTTCAACCGGATGAATCGGACTTCTTGTCGTCGAATGAAAAAGGACACCTTCGCCCATATGAGCTGCAAGTCTCATCGGCACATACATCAATTCTCCTGTTCCTAAGCAGAGTGTCTGTTTTCCTTTTCGTTTTCGCTGAAGCTTCAGCCCAGCCTCAGCAGTTGCTTGATCAATGGCGTCCGTGTCCGCTGCGCTTAAACCGAAACGACCTGTTTCATGGATATACGGCGAATGCCCCGCCGGATTGACTGCATGGGAAAGTGAATATGGCACTTGCTTAAAGAAGGGTTGAAGAGAATGAAAAGAGAGTTCAGGTCTTTTCTCTTGCGCAGCAATTTCATACGAATAAGCAGGCTCATCCAGCGTTGTCCCCCGAAACATCATCTGCCCTTTTAATAAAGATAATGATGTGATATTTACACCTAGCTCCTCTTGAAGCTGAAGCATCGCTTCCTCGTGCTCCTCTGTTCTCCAATCTAAAATGGATAGAATCGTATAAGAGGATCTAGGGTGCTTTGCGTGCAGATCCCGAATGATGTTCATATTTGTCCGGCCTGTCGTGACCTCATCATCTACTAGCACAATCGGGCGATCCGTCCGAAGTAAGGCGTCGTCTGCGTAGCAAAGCTGATCTGTCGCATGAGAATGTTCCTCTTCAAATACGAGTGAAGGATCAAGATCCAACAGCTGTTCACGTGTCGTATGAATGTAAGATGCTCCTTCTATGACGTCATACACACCATGACCAAGCGCAGTTGCCGTTTCAGCAAAGCCGATCACAATCGGCTCGTTTACCGCCGAAAGCTTCTCTTTTTTGAGCGCAGCATAGGCTTCGGTTAACTTAACATGATCATTCGTTTTTAGTGCTTCTACTATATCGTCTTGATGCGGGGGCGTCTTGCCTGTTTGTTCTTTTGCATAAGCCATTGCCAAAAGACCTGAGACGAGGAGTGGTTTCAACGGGTGAACAGGCATATGTTTCCCGAGCACCTTACTAACAAATAAAAAGGCTCTCTTTTTGTTCACCCGTGCCGCCATGTCAAAAAGATGTTCTTTTTCAAGCTGAAGCGTACCCCCTTTGAGGTTAAGCTCCACCTCCATATGTTCCAAGATGTTCAGCGTATGCGGCTTCTGATTCTGTGAGTATGTCGATATAGCTTCTATTTTCATGAAACACCCCGTAAATGTCTGACTTCATTAAAATGTTTTCCGCCCAGCGATAGTGCGGCTTCGTTTCGTTCATTTTATTAGAGAAGGTACTCTTCATCACGCCGACTGTACCATCTGCATGCTCTAAAATACTTAATGCATCCATGTACTCTTCTTTTGTGACAACGTACATGCTTTGAACTGGCTTGAGATGTGTTGGATGGATGACTGTCTTGCCATGAATACCATTTACCACATCCAGCCTTGTCTCTTTGAGCAGACCTTGCATATGATCGAGTTCAGATGAGGAAGACTCACCGCTCTTAGAAATTGCACGGATGAATGGATTTTGTTCTTTTCGTGCCGGTCCAAAATGCTCCCATACAGCTCCTGATATCACAAAAGAACGACCAAAATAATTGATGATATCTGTGATCAACTCAGCAATGACTCTGATCTCATAAATGGTGGTCTCGCGATCACGGCGAATGCCGTATAATCCACACAGATCCGTTGCCCCAATGCGAATATTCAAAATATATTCCTCATCATTCAGCATGATCTGCTTTAATTCAGACAACACCTGATATCTCGTTTCTTTTTCTAGTAAATCTGGTGTTTCTAAAATGGGCATTCCGTATAGTGTTTTCTGAGTTTGTGCTGAAGCCTGTTTCAAACTGTTCACATATTCCTTTGCATTGTGAACGGAGCACTTTGGAAACACAAAACCAGTTAGTAAATGAAGAGAGGGACCGAGCAAATCTGCCATTTTGAGCAGCTGTTTGGGCGAACGAACCCGAATAAATAAAAGCGGCAAATGCTCAGCCATTTCTGGAGAGTGATGAATTGTCTCAGAAAGGCAGGTCAATTGTGCCACTATATTCTGTTCAGCCATGTCCACTTCCTGATCACCAATGGCGTCCTCCAAGCAAAACACAACAGAGCAAAGCGCTTCATATTTCTGCGAAAGCAGCATGTCTGCTACATCCTGTCTTGTCGCAGGCATATACAAAGTAGCACCTAATGCATGCGCAAGTACATGCCTTGGCGTCAATGAATGAACTGCCGCCGGCCGCTTAAAAAAAATATCGTGCTGCCTCGTCTCTGATAAAAAACGAAAATATCGCATGCAGTGCCACCTCCTGTTGTAATGACTTGATGATTCAAAAAAGGATGGAGCCGCTAGTCAACTCCATTCCTTTTTGATCGTCCTATTCTTCTTTTGAAGCTGCAGCTTCGTTTGTTACACCTTGATGCTTCTTCTTATTGATTTTATGAACAATAAACGTTCCGATAAACGCTAGGATAATAATCGCAAAGAATGCAAGATGCGGGATTTCAATATGAGCAGCACTTAAGCCCATTTTGATGGCAATAATTCCAATGAGAATAAATGCCGTATTCTCAAGCTCTGGTATACGGTCGATGAGCACAAGGAATAATTGTGCCACTGTACGCATCATCAGAATTCCAAGCATTCCACCTAAAAGAAGAATCCATACTTCCTCAGATACAGCGAATGCAGCAAGAATACTATCTACCGAGAAGGCAAGGTCCATAATTTCTACAGAAATAACAGTTGCCCAGAAGACGCCAAATACACGAATCATCCAGCCTTCTTTTTTCAATTCCTTCGCTTCGTCATCTCCGTCACCTAACCAGAAGTGCTTAATGACCAGCCAAGCTAAGTATGCAGCGCCTAGAACCTTAATCCACCAAAACTTAATAAGCAGCATCCCTACGCCAATGAATAGAAAACGGAAGAAATAAGCGCCAATTAATCCGTAGGTTAATGCCTTTTTACGCTGCTTTTCAGGTAAATGTTTCACCATAACAGCTAATACAAGTGCGTTATCCGCTGACAACAAACCTTCAAGCACGACAAGGGTCCCGATAAGCCCCCAAGAGACAGGGTTTGTTAATACCTCTGCCCACATATGCCAATCAAAAAACGAGGCATACGTGTCCAACATATGTTTCAAAATGTCCAACTGGTTTTCCTCCTATAAGTGTAGAAGCATCAGCAGGCTTTCGCCTGCTGTTATTCTTGATCGCTGTTTCTTTCTCACTTTGGAAAATACCCTCATATGAGTCATTGGCAGCGCCTCTTGAATGAAGTTGTTTCTTCTCTTTACACTTCTAACCCATAATTTTGACAAAGAGCTGCAAGTCCGCCAGAGAATCCGCTTCCGATTGCGTTAAACTTCCAATCGCTGCCGTGTCTATATAGTTCGCATACGACGACAGCTGTTTCAATTGAGAAGTCCTCCCCTAAATCAAAACGAATCAATTCTTCCCCGCCCTCTTCATTTACAACACGAACAAATGCATTAGAGACTTGTCCAAAATTCTGGCTGCGCGCCTCTGCATCATGAATCGTAACTGTAATTCCGATACGATCAATGTTAGCAGGAATTTTCGAGAAATCAACGAGAATTTGCTCGTCATCTCCATCTCCTTCACCCGTACGGTTATCACCGGTGTGAGTGACACTGCCGCTTGGATGCTGCAGATTATTATAGAACACAAAGTCTGTATCTTGTTGACAACGATTGTTTGCATCTACTAAGAAAGCCGAAGCGTCCAAATCAAATTCGGCTCCGCCTGAATATTTATTCGTATCCCAGCCAAGTCCGATCATCACTTTTGTCAGCCCTGGGTTGGTTTTCGTTAAATCGACACGTTGTCCTTTTGAAAGCTGAATCGCCATATTCGTATCTCTCCTATCTTCTGAAAATATGAAAACGGGCGTTACCCGATATCTAAGCCGAAGTCTGTTGCAATGCGGGCAAGTCCGCCTTGATAGCCTGATCCAACAGCTGAAAATTTCCACTCTCCGCCGTGACGGTATAATTCACCTACAATAATCGCTGTTTCAATTGAAAAGTCTTCTGCCAAATCATAGCGAATGAGCTCTTCATTTGATGCCGCATTTAAAATACGGACGTAAGCGTTAGACACCTGTCCAAAGTTTTGGCTGCGTGCTTCTGCATCATGGATTGTAATGACGAAGGAGATTTTCTCAATACTTGCTGGTACAGTTGAAAGATCAACATTGACCTGCTCGTCATCTCCGTCTCCTTCACCTGTACGGTTATCGCCTGTATGTACGATACTTCCGCCACCGCCAGTTGTTTGATTGTAGAAGACAAAGTCAGATGGAGAGTTTGCTTTCCCTGCTGCATCTAAAAGGAATACGCTTGCGTCTAGATCAAAGTCATGTCCGCCATCATACTTGTTTACATCCCAGCCAAGACCTACGACTACTTTTGTTAAACCTGGATTCGTTTTTGTTAAATCAATTTTTTGACCTTTCGCTAAAGAAATTCCCACTAGGAACCTCTCCCTTCTAATTAAATGTAGTTTCTCGTAATATCGGCAAGCTTCGCATCGTTTGTACCATTTCCTACAGCTACAAACTTCCACTCATTCTCGTGGCGATAAAGCTCTCCAACGATTAATGATGTTTTACCTGCATATTCATCTTTCAAATTATATTTCACTAATTCTTGATTGTTTGAACGGTCAACAATTCGGATGTAAGCATTTTGAATCATACCAAAGTGTTGGTTTCTTCTAAGTGCATCATAAATGTTCACAACGAACACCAATTTATTCACATTGCCTGGCACCTTGCTTAAGTTGACGAGGACTTGTTCATCATCTCCGTCTCCTTCACCTGTCAGGTTGTCACCTGTATGCTCAACACTGCCGCATTTGCTTTTCAAGTTACCAAAGTAAATTAAATCTTTATTTTCAACAAACTTATCATTTTTCAGCATCAGCACTGAAGCGTCACAATCAATATCAGCGCCGCCTCCGCCGCCAAACAGCTTTCCAAGAAAACCGCCGCCTTGTGACACAGGGTCCCAGCCAAGTCCAACTAGAATATTGGTTAGTCCTGCTTTTCCTTTTGTTAAATCAATACGTTGACCTTTTTCTAATGTAATCGCCAAATCAATCACTCCTCCAGCATAATAAAAATCTATTTATTAAGCGATGGACCCTATTAAAATCATCATACATGAAAATTCGACAAAATTCATGAAATGACATTGGAGCCTCTTACTCTTTTTTCTATTTACTAGTATATACGATCTATGTATAAAAGAGGTTTCAATATGATGATATTTTTTTAAAGAAAGATCCATGACAAAAATGATTCATGTCGTAAAAGAAGTGTTTCATGTGAAACATTGTCGAATGTTCCCGTTACACCGCCTCTCACTTAAAAACAGGGCGCGCATCCACTTCATATGTTGATATAGAAAATTCATGTACATAGCTGTGATAAACCCTTTCATTTCCTTCCGTTCATGACTTTCTTTATACTTATGGATAGAATTCAACGTATTGATGAAAGGGTGTTGATGATGCCATCACTTCATATATTAGATCAAGTCGCCATCCCTAAAGGCCAATCCGCACAAGAAACATTGGTTCATACGACAGAGCTGGCCAAGCTTGCGGAAACACTGGGGTATGAGCGGTATTGGTTTGCTGAACACCACAGCACGAGAGGACTCGCGAGTACAGCGCCTGAAATATTAATGGCACATATTGCTTCACACACATCGACTTTGCGTACAGGCTCTGGGGGTATTTTACTCCCGCAGTACAGCCCTTTTAAAGTAGCAGAAGTCACCCGCCAGCTTGAAGCCCTTTACCCTGGACGGATTGAGATCGGGGTTGGTAAATCCCCAGGCGGAATTGAACGGACGAGACTCGCTTTGACAGACGGCGTGAAGAAAGAACTATCTCAATTTGACCGCCAACTGGAGGACCTACTTTTTTACTTATCTGACAGCCTGCCTTCCGGTCATCGTCATGCGGGCGTGAAAGCGGCTCCGCTCGTTGATTCTTATCCGCCAGTCTGGTTGCTTGGACTCGGGGAAAACAGTGCCATCCAGGCGGCATCACTTGGAATCAACTATATTTTCGGACATTTTATTCATCCTGCACGAGGCCGGCAAGCTTTTGAAGCGTATCGGTCACACTTTTCTCCATCCGTTTTCTCACGTCAGCCTCAGTCTATGTTTGCTGTCTTTGTGATCTGCGCAGACACAGACGAGGAAGCAAGCCGCATTGCCACCAGTACAGATTTATGGCTACTTCGGGTTGAAAAAGGGCTGGACAGTCGCGTTCCTTCTATAGAAGAAGCAGAGAACTATCATTACACTGAGCAAGAAAAGAAAAAAGTGTTACAAAACCGCCAGCGAATGATTGTTGGCTCAAAGCAAACAGTGAAAGAGCAGCTGCAAATCTTAATGGACCGCTATCAAACGGACGAGATGATGATATTAAACAATTCATTTGATCCAATGGAAAAACAGCGTTCCTTTGAACGAATCGCAGAACTATTTTGAAGCCAATCTTTCATTGGCTTCTTTTTTTACATTGTCATAAAAAACGGGAAATGTAACATCGAGATGTCAAAAAGCTTCCTTCTGTCATCTGATCGCAAATGTGTCTTCTAATCGTTAGCGAACTGTAAACGCATGGTAGGTGTACCTTTTATATAGTAGAGGTACATATGAAGTAACGGTTTACAATGCTGAGAAGGAAGGAGATGACTGGCCTTGAATAAGCGACTCGACTGGGTGGATGCGGCTAAAGGAATCGGCATTCTGCTCGTCGTTATGGCACATGTACCCATTCCTGATTCATTCAAGCAATTTATATATTCTTTTCATATGCCACTCTTCTTTTTACTATCAGGTATGATGTTTCGATCATCCTCACAACCTGCTATGTCATTTATACAGAAAAAAGCGAAAAGCTTGCTCTTACCTTATCTCTATTTCTCCATTATTACGTACGTTTTCTGGTTCACGGTGACCCGATTTTTCGCCTTTAAGGGGCAAACAGATATTGATCCCTTCGTTCCATTTACGGGAATTTTCATTTCAAATGCCGATGAAGCAAGACTGACGCATAACCCAGCCATCTGGTTTTTAACGACGCTCTTTTTAGTGGAAATGTTGTTTTTCTTGATGCATCGTCTGACAAAAGGAAAACCAGCTGTATTGATTTTACTGACCGTCTTTTGCGGCGGAGCCGGATATGTTTCCACGCTATTGTTAAACCAGAGTCTCCCTTGGAATGCCAACGTTTCGTTAACGGCTGTTGTGTTTTATTCAATCGGATTTTTAGCAAAACAATGGTTTGTGGAATTAAAAACAGATCCTACCCTTCTGTTATGTACAGGTCTGCTTGTACTGACTGCATATATGCAAAGCTTTAATTCACGAATTGATATGCGGGTCAATGACTATGGGGATCTATTCATTTTTTATGCTTGTGCACTGCTCGGTTCAGCTGCTGTTATTTATTTAAGCTTCAAATTGAAAACGTCCACGATATTGACGTATCTCGGACGTCATTCCATTGTGATTCTCGTCCTGCAATTTGCCGGTATCGATATCATGAAGGCATTTGTTTATTACGGACTAGGCATCAATATCTCTGATACAGCGCAGCTTTCTTGGACGCTCTTTTATACGATCGGTACATTGCTGCTCATGGTGCCATGTATCTCCTTCTTGAGCAAGTATCCTATGCTGCTCGGCAAACCAGCAAAAGCAGCACACCGCTACAAAGAAAAAACATCCGCCGGCTAATGGGGCGGATGTTTTTCTATTATTCATCATTTAATTGAGAAGGATAAAGCGTCATTCCTCCATCAACGAATAATGTAGTACCTGTAATATAGGCAGCTTCTTTCGATACGAGAAATGCAGCGGCGGACCCAATCTCCTTTGGATCGCCAAACGTTCTCATTGGAATTTTCTCAAGCTGCTTTTGTTTTTTCTGTTCATCTTGAAGGTCGTCATTTGATTCCGTTGCCATTGTACCTGGTGCAATCGCATTGACCCGAATACCCGCTTCGGCATAATCAAGAGCCAGCGTCTTCGTCATCATATTCATTCCTCCTTTAGAAGTAGAGTAATGAACATTGAACGGACGCGGGATCTCTTGATGGACACTGGATATATTCAAGATTGATCCTTTCACATCATGTTCCATCATATAGGCGATCGCTGCCTTTGCTCCTAAAAATGAGCCTGTGATATTCACATCAATGACCTTTTGCCATTGTTCCAACGTCATTTCATGCGGCATTGCTTCTTCACCATTAAATCCCGAATTATTGACGAACACATCTAGTGCGTTAAAATTCTCCAGCGCTGCATCCATTAACGCCTGAATCCCTTCCTCTTTGGAGACATCTGCGTGTACTTTCACCGCCCTACCTCCATGCTGCTGAATGGCTTGTACTGTTTCTTCAGCACCCTCTTCATCACCTTTATAATTCACAACCACGTTCATTTGTTCTTGTCCAAACCTCAAGGCGATGGCTTGTCCAATCCCTTTAGAAGAACCTGTCACAATGGCTGTTTTCCCTTTTAAATCTTGATACATCTTCATTTCCTCCAATCACGTGCTTCATCTTGTTGATACACAATGGTTACCCATTTTGAAAAAAAGAAAAACACAATCCTCTTGAATACAAAGGATTGTGCTGTTCATCAAGCTAAAAGGTGTTATAAACATTCTCGCAAGTTTCAGCTGTGGGCTGGTAAAAGCAATGTGATTTATACCTTGCCACAAACGGCTGATTGTACCAAGTGGATGGACAATTTCCAGGCGGTTTGAAATACCAAAGGCTGAATTTCGCAGGCCAAAAACGTTCACCATTAATGTTCCTCCGTGCAAGTGTCTTTTCACTTTCTCGTGCTCGCTGATAAAAATAGCCATGCGTGACTGCCTCAAACGCATGCTCCTGATAAATCATTTGTGGAATCGTACGCAGCCCTTTAAAGTCAGAACAGTTGGCACGCAAACGATTGATGCCTACATTTCCTACAAGCAGCATCCCTTGTTTCCCTTCACCTTCCGCTTCGGCTCTCAGCAGTCTGGCCATTAAATTAATATCAGAGCTTGTCGCTCTTACTACTGCCATACATCCACCTCCCATTCATTTCTCTTTTATTTTATGTAGGGTTTCTGTGTAGATGACTGCCATTTTGAAGGGAAAAGACACATTCCGTGTCGAGAGCCTGTCTAAATACCTCAACATTTCGCTGGACAAGTGTCTCTATGTCAACAACACACAAACCTAGTGATCATACACATCACAGGAAAAAATATTCATTACTAACGACTCATTTACAAGTCATAAAAATCCTTCTATTTGCTACATCTTCTTCAAAAACAGTCATTTGAACCTATTCAATAATCCGACTCAAAACCTTAAAATATAAAATGTTGAGTTTTTACAGGAGATTTCAAACAATAAAATACACATTTCTCCTCTCAACATAGTGTCATTTTTACTACTTGAAGTGGATGAACCTTTCGAACGCACTGAGGTATTGACAGTACTTTCGCTTCATTCTACAGTAAAAAACATACAGTATTTTTCTTTTTGTGCAAAAAGAACGATATGAACTAAAGCTTTCCAATGAAATTCACCATAAAACCCGAGGAGGAAAACATCTCATGTTTAAAAAGAAATTATCCCTGTTTCTTCTGATTTTGTGTGTAACTGTTGTCGCTGCTGCTTGTAGTGGTGGAAAAGACAAAACTGCTGCGAAAGAAAGCGATACAAAAAAATCCCTTGATGCAGCTGAAGTAAAAGTAGAAAGTGCTGAGTACACTTTACCACCTCAATACGATACATCTGTTCAGGATGATCAATATGTCCTAAAAGTGAATGTATCTGTAAAAAACATCAGCAAAGAACCATTGAATGTGGATAAAAGCAACTTTACGCTTTACCAAGATGACGCTCAGGTGTCTACCATCTCTCCTGATGACTACAACGAAGTATTATCTTCAAGCTCTCTAAATGCAGGTAAAGTATCAAAAGGTGGTCTTTTCTTTGTGGTTGATAAAGAAAAAGACTATCAATTGGTTTACACAGAGCCTGGTACTGGATCGAAAAAAGATGACAAAACACTAGAATTCGATATTAAAGGAAAAGACTTGATGAAAAAGGCAGATACACTTCAAGCGTCTGCAAAAGCCCTTTCTTCTTATATTGATGTCATGATCTTTGGTAAGAAAAATGACGATTTCGAAAAACTAACAGGTGATAACAAATCAACTGTCGTAAACGAATTTGATAAATCATTCAAACAAGGCTACATTTCTTCTTCTGGTATTTCATCTAGCTCAGCAAAAGACGAAAACCTTGATAAGCTTCTAAAAGCTGTAAAAGAAACATTAGCTGAAAAATCAAAAGTATCAACGAAAACAAAATCAATCAGCGGTGATAAAGCTGTCGTGACTGTGACACTTACACCAATTGATGCAAGCCCGCTTGTCGATCGTTTAAAAGAAAAAGCAACTGAATTCTACAGCAAAAACCGTACAGCATCTTATGATGATGCACAGAAATATCTACTTTCTATCTATCCAGATGAATTTAAAAAATTAGGACCATCATCTTCTGAAGAAACAGTAGAAGTGAACATGAAGAAAAACGATATCGACCAATGGAAACTTGAT
Organism: Bacillus sp. FSL K6-2869; assembly: GCF_040869405.1. Classification (NCBI taxonomy): domain Bacteria; kingdom Bacillati; phylum Bacillota; class Bacilli; order Caryophanales; family Bacillaceae; genus Bacillus; species Bacillus sp. FSL K6-2869. Next base: position 296,451 of record NZ_CP152035.1, on the reverse strand, counting down.
TTGAACGACTACAAAACAAGCTCATTGGTTGAAAAGTTCATCAAGAACTAAAGAAAAACCCCCGGTTCCCGGGGGTTTTCTTTAGTCTTTTTTTGATTGATGTCTATATTTGATTCCGACATACAAAGAACTTTCATCTTACTTTAAAAAATAGAAAGAGTATAAATTAAAAAGTTTAAAGAAGCAAAATTAATGAAATCACTTCACACGCAACAAAATATGACTATCCAACAGTTATTCATAATAAAAATAGAAAAAAACCATTAAATAATGTATTTTATATAATTATATGGTTTTTTTGTTATAATATATTATTTTTCTAGGAGGAAAGGGCATGTTTAAGAAAATATCTATTATATTACTAACTGTAGTGCTTATTTCAATCGCGCCAAACTCACTACCAAAAAACTGGGCTTTTGCAAGCACATACAATTCAGCAACACAAAATAAAAATTTGAGTACAACTGAAAAAGAATTTATTCAAGAATTAAAGGAAAACAATGTGAAATCAGATGAAGAAATAGAAGATACTTTACAAGATGTAGTTGGAACAGAACAAAAAACAAAAAAGGAGATCGACAAAAGATTAGAAAACACCACAATTCTACCTGAAACAAGTTCACTAGACGAATCAACAAAAACTCTAGATCTAGATGAGTATATGCAAGATAATATTAAAAATGGAAATTTCAAGGTTGAGGAAATTAACGAAAATGTTAATGTTATTTTCACTAATGAAGACACTTTCTTTGTAGAAATTTTAACCGCTGAAAATCCGGATGTGTTAAAAGAAGAAAACGATACGCTATCAAACATACCTGTATTAGGAAGTGTAGTTAAAGCAATAGGGCCAAAAACAGCAAGTGCAAAAACTAAATATACAGGGTCAGTCAGTAAAAAATATGTGGCTTATAGCTGGGTTGGCATACCATTGTGGGAAGTGTACACTAAAGGAGAGTTTAAATACACTGGAAAATCTGTAACAGCTTATTGGAAAGATGGATATGTTAAAAAACGGTGGGGAGGCGTTGCATGGCAAGTAGATAATTATGGAGAAGGTACAACCCGAAACGCAAAAGGTACATCAGCTACAGTCTTCACAAGGTTTAATGCTCATTATGGAATTGAATATAGTGGTGTGGGTATAGTCCTTCAATATAAAGATGTCAGAAATGAAATTACCTGTAATAAAAACGGTAAAATCTCAAAGTCAACTACAATACGTTAAACTACAAGGAGATGATTAAAATTGATTTTTAGAAAAAAAGATTACATTATATCTTTTTTAGTTATATTCTTGATTCTTATACTCAGTATAATGCCTGGGGATGGGATTATACGACCAGTTATAGGTGCAATAGTTGGAGCATTATTAGTTTCACTAGTCATTGGAACAATTACTAACCTAATTTTTAAAAAAAATAAAACTCTCATTAACAAATAAAAAATTGCAGTTTATATCATATGGATTCAGATTGTAGAGAAATTAATGTTTTTCTACAATCTTTTTTATTTTGAACGCATATTATAAAGGCCTACTTAGCAAGGTATATAGCAATTTTTCTGTCTAATACAAGGAAGGTTGTAAATTTCAAACAAAATTAGGTTGTCGAGATTTCCTCAACAACCTTTACGTCCTCTATTATTAAAGTCATTCCCTTATTTCGCAAGCATCCATTTCTCTTTCATAAACAAACTTCTCACGATGACAAACAAGATCATCACTGTCAGCGCCGAGGAGCCGAGCGTCAGGGCAATCGACATCGGGTCTACGATGCCAAACATCAATTGCTTGCATAGTGCGTGAATATTAAGGAATGGGATCGCAAAGTAATACGTATCTAGCTGCGTAGCGCCTGCTCTCATGGTGAAAAACATCGGAATCACACCTAGTGTAATGATCATGGACATGTACGATTGTGCTTCTTTCACTGAGCTTGAAACGACACTGAGCAGCAGTTCAATCATGGATACCATGAATGAGAAAATAATTAATGCCGCAAACATAACACCGATGATGCTCCACACTTGATCTCCGAAGTTCAGCGCTTGTTTCAGCTTTTCTGTAAAGAGCAATGTAGAGAGCAGCAGCATGCCAATCGCCACAATGCCACTTAATATACCAAACATAGAAACAGCTAGCCATTTTCCAATTAAAAGCTGAAGTCTGCTGGCCGGTGTCAGGAATAAAGCTTCAATTGACTTTCTATCCTTTTCACCTGCTACGATATCAAGCGCAGCTGGCAAAGCACCTGAGATCACAGAGGTCACTAAAATCATTGGAAGAAGAATCGACAGCAGCATGGCGGTCATCCCGTTTTCTCCATCCCCGTCCTCTCCTTCTTGCACATCAACCGATTGCACCTCAAACGGATGAATCACTGACGATTTGATCTGATCCTGTGCCAAACGCTTTTCTACGACTTGATTTTGATATTGTTCAAGCAATGATTGCAGCATTTGAACCGCAATCACTGAATCATCATCTGTTGGATACCCATGGACTTTAATGGCAAACGATGTTTGATGCTGAAGCATATCGCCTGCATCTTTTGGCATTTCTAGATAAGCATTTGCCTCACCGTCTTTAACGGCTTGCTGCGGGTCATCAAATGTTTCAAGTTTCAGGTTTTTCACTTCTTTGATCATGTCATTCATATCGGACGGAAGCTTTTCATTGATTGCGACTGTATACGTTTTATCGCCTGGATCAGCGATCATGCTTTCGTAGAAAAACACGAGTCCGAGCATCGTCAAAAGAGGGATCAAAACTGTTAAGAGCAACGTTTTCCTGTCTCTGAGCGAATCTGTCATTTCTTTTAAAAAGACGGTTTTCCACATTATGCATTCCCCCTTGCGAGCTTCGACATAAAGATGTAATTCAAGTCTTCACTTTGTTCCTGTGCATATAATTCTGGAAGCGTTCCTTTGTACACGAGCTCCCCTTGATGTATCATCATGACACTGTCACAAAGCAGGCTGACTTCTTCCATGATGTGGCTTGAAAATAGAATCGTTTTATTTTGCTGTTTCAACTGATGAATAAACTCTCTGAAAATATTACTCGATGTGATATCTAAACCTGTTGTCGGTTCGTCAAACAAAATAATGTCAGGGTCATGAATCAATGTTCTGGCAATCGCCACCTTTTGCTTCATCCCTCTTGAAAATCCTTTTACCTTGCGATCCATGTACTGCCTCATCCCGAATCGCTTTGCCAAATCCTCAATTCTTGCTTTGATTTCATGCTGATCTAAGCCATATAATTTCCCAAAGTATTCAAGGTTTTCACGAGCCGTCAAACGGTCATAAAGTCCCGTCTCACCGCCAAACAAGACCCCAATTCGCTTCTTCACTTCAGTTGCTTCTTTGACTGTATCAAAGCCTGCGACAGTGACTGATCCGTGCGTAGGTTCTAATAATGTGGCAACGGCGCGTAATAATGTGGTTTTCCCCGCTCCATTTTCTCCTAAGATGCCGACGACTTCTCCTTCCTTCACGGAGAATGTCATATGTTTCATCGCCTTTACGACTTTTTTCTTATCTGTAAACCAGCAACTACAATCGCTGAGAGTAATCATTTGGTTCGCCCCTTTCGACTATCTACGTCTATGATAGAAAAAATACCGCCTGTCTGACATAAAAATGTCGCGAAACGTCCTTTTTCTGTCTTGAAATGATCCATTTTAAAAAACAAATGGTAAAATAGACAAATAATAAGAAGAGTCATAGGTGATTTTTATGATAAAAGTAGGTCTTGTCGATGATTACCGAGTGGATTTAGAAAAGCTGCATGCCATTGTCGGCAGAATGGATGCCGTTGACATCGTTTTTGTGACGCAGTCAGCGGAGGATGCATATGAGAAGGTCAAACAGGGCGACATTGATCTATTGTTTGCAGACATTGAGATGCCTGGCATGTCAGGCTATGAATTAGCAGACCTTATTCACTCCCATGCACTGAATGTGGATGTTGTATTTGTGACGGGAAACAGTGGGTATGCTGTCCATGCCTTTGATTTGAATGTCCATGATTATATTATGAAGCCTTATCAAGCTGATCGAATCGCCAAATCCTTAGAGCGCTACATGTCCACCAAGCAGGAGAAAAGCATTCACGGACGGCTTCTCATCAAGCAGCAATCAGATATCCATGTACTGCAAAAAAAGGATGTCATCTTTGTTGAACGTACTGGCAGGTCGACGACCATTGTCACAACAACAGGAGATATTCAAACATACCAAACTCTCAACGAGTTAAAAGGTGATTTAGCTGAGAAAGACTTTATCCGCTCCCACCGCTCGTTTATCATCAATATTCATTACATTAAGAACTTTTCGGCGTATGCCAAAAATTCATTTATCGTGTCTTTTGAAGGGACTGATAAAAAAGCCATGATGACGAAGCAGCAATTAGAATACTTTAAGAAATACTACTTTTAAGGAGAACGAACGTGAACGCTTTCTATCTTGGATTTCGCATATATACGCTCATCTGGCTCGGTCTTGCAGTTCAAGCTGCTGCTAAAGCTGTTCTGCCTTTGTCATCAAGCATGGTGTGGCTTCTGACCTTTTGCATCATGTGCCTTTACACCTTTTTCATTTACAAAAGGTTTTGGCTAGGTATGAGTGGTTACGTGATATTAGGCGCTTTTGTGCTCATCACCTGTTCAGGCATTTCACTTTTTCTCACGCACGGAAATGGACTAAGCCATCTTTTAACTGTCATCATCATTTTGACAGCCGATCTTCTTTCCTTCAAGGTGATGCAAACGGAGCAACGATTAAATGGACGGCTTCAAGAGCTGATTCATGCTGAGTCGAGGACCAATGACTTGCTGCTTGAGCTGCGAAGTAAACACCATGAAACAGCTAGACATTTAAATGCCTTTTCCGCATCGAATGACGAGCATGAGATCAAAGATTTGATTCAGCAATACGTGAAACATTTTCCTTGGATCAAAGGGGAAAATGCTTATTTGGCCTCCACCCTTCATTCCTTTTTCCAGCGGGCTGAAAAAGAGGAGATTGCCCTTTCACTAGATCTTCAAGCACCCTTTTCTTCTCTTCCTTTTTCTAAAGCGGATCAGGTGAGTTTTACTGGCAACCTGCTTGATAACGCATTAGACGCCGCTATTGAAGCGAAGCAAGCCGGGAACGAGGGAAGCATCTCGATCACGACTTCCATACGGAGCGGGCTCTTTTTGATTCATTGCGAAAACAGTACTAAGGGCATGGAAAAACACGTATTAGATCATCTGTTCAAGACGTTTGGCCGCTCGACAAAAGGCGGTGATCATCAAGGTATGGGTACTTATATCATTCATCAGCTTGTTGAAAAGGCAGACGGCACGCTTGATTTTACGTATCGTTCTCCAAACCTGAGGCTCATGATCAAGATTCCTCTCACAATGGCATAAAAAATAAGGTGCTACTTGGCACCTTATTTTTTATATTATGAAAAGATCTGATCGATTTCGTTGATTTCTTCTTTTGTTAATTGAACATCGTTTGTTTTCAAGTTTTGTAAGACTTGCTCGGCTCGTTTTGCACCAGGAATAATGGCATCAATGCCATCCTGCGCCAACAGCCACGCCAGCGCTACATGGGCTGTTTCGGCATGTTTTGATTGCGCAATGGTCTTCAGTTTGTCTACTTTTTCGAGGTTTTGAAGGAAAGCATCGCCTTGGAAAAGCGGGTCCTTTGCTCGAATATCATCAAATGTCGCATCCTTTGTAAACTTCCCAGTCAACAGGCCTGACGCCAATGGAAAATAAGGGATAAAGGAAATCCCATGCTCCACGCAGTATGGGAGAAGGTCTTGTTCTGCCTGACGTTTTAGCAGAGAATACTCTGATTGAAGCACGTCTAGGTGTCCATCTCGATTAAAGGTTTGAAGCTGTTCAAAATCAAGGTTTGATGCCCCAATTGCCCGGATTTTCCCCTCATCCTTCAATTCCTTTAAAGTACCTGCCACTTCATCCAGCGGCGTGCGGCCGTCTGGGAAATGCATATAGTACAAATCAATATAATCAGTTTGGAGCCTCTTCAGGCTGTCTTCGACCTGCTGTCTTAAGAAATCACGGCTATTATCCAGTTCAATTTGCCCGTTTACTTCTTTATGAGCCCCTTTTGTCGCAAGAACCAGTTCTTTTCTGCCGCCTCTTTTGGCAATGATCTCGCCAATCAATTCTTCTGAACGGCCCAGCCCATAAATAAAAGCAGAATCTAAGAAATTGACACCATGATCAAGAGCAGTTTCTACTAGCTCCCGCCCTGCATCTTCACTCAGATTCGGGAATAAATTATGGCCACCTACTGCATTTGTTCCAAGCCCTATCGGATTCACCTGTAAATCAGTTCGTCCAAGCGTTACTTTTTTCAAAAGCTCATCTCCCTTATCTGCTTAATCATCCTTATTTTCCCATGAATCATTTTCAACATTCAAGTATTCTGCTCTCTGAAAATCAATCTGGAGGTGGACGCTTTGAAAGAAACAGATTCGTATGATGAAGATACACTTAAACGAAAAGCTTTGCGATGTGAATCCTAACACATCTTTTGAAATGAAAACTACCTCCGTCTCAAGATTTTTACACACAAAACATTTAAAACTCATGATAAATAGATAAATTAATTCTTATTAACTAGTATATTATACTTATTAAATTCCGTTTTTTATAGGTATTTGTGTAAAAATCTATCAAAGATAGGGACTACAACCTATTCCTCATCACGAATGAAATTCGATAGAATGAATAGTGCAAATCGTCATTAGGAGATTTTCCCCTTTAACACCCGAATATACCATTCTATCTGTTTCTTTTTTCTCAGTCAGATAGCGGGAAGAAAATGACGAAAGAAAAGCAAAGGAGCATCAACTGTGAATCTTAAAAAAATAAGTGCACTCCTCATGATTTCATTCGTGATGATCATCTCTGCAGCCTGCCAGAGCTCAGCAAAATCAACAAAGGCTGACCAAAAATCAACAAAAACAGCAGAGGTAAAAGTGAATAGCTACGAATATACGTTACCAGAAGACTCAACAACTACCTTGCGAGACAATGAATTGGTGTTAAAAGTCAACCTGACGATCACCAACAAAGGTGACAAAGCCCTTTCACTATATAACTCTGATTTCACCCTTTATCAGGACGATGCCAAAGTCTCTGATTTAAAATTCTACGGCAGTAAAGACCGCCTTGATCTTGGGTCATTGAACAAAGGGAAATCACTATCAGGAGCGCTTTATTTCCTAGTAGATAAAGGCAAAAAATATCAGTTCGTGTACCAAGATAGCATCAAGAAAAACAGCGATTCGATCGAAATTGAACTAGATGGCGAAAAGATACTGGATTCAGCGAAAAAGCTAGATAACCCAGCAAAAGCACTATCTGCTTATACAGATATCATTGTTTTTGACAAAAAGAATGATCAATTCTCAGAATTAACAGGTGACAATCAATCAGATGTCGTTAATAAATATCACGAAATGTTTGTGAAAGACTTTAAGAGAAGTGCAGGCATATATGGAAACGAAGTCAGTGACCGCGATATTTTATCCATGTACAAACGCATGCAAAATACAATGAAGGATAAAGCGAAAGTGGAAACAAGTGTGAAAACCATCTCAGATGACGAAGCGAAGGTTGTCGCTCAAGTAACCGGTATTGATGCTTCTAACTTAAAAGACAAACTAGACAAACAAAGAGATGAGTTTTACAACGGCAAAATCCGTTCGAAAGAAGAATTGTATAAGAAAAGCTTGAATATGTACGCATCTGAGTTTGAAAAGCTTCCTCCAGTCTCAAGCCCTGCTGAGTATGAAGTGAAAATGAAACGTAACGGAGATGGTCAGTGGAAAATTGACCTCAATGATTATAATACAGAGCAATACATGAGTGGTTTTATTAAAACAAGATGATGAAAAAAAGACGCTGGCTCCTTGAAAGGTGCCGCGTCTTTTTTCATGCTATGATACAGTCGTCTCTTGCTCTTCTTTGACCGCTTTTTCAATATCTTTAAATCGGCTCGATACAGTGGACGCACTAATGCCATACTTTTTAGCAACTTGTGCTTGAGAAAGCGGGGCATCGCTTGCAAGTGAATGAATATAATATTCGATTCCTGCAGCAAATGACGCCGCTTTCCGGATCACAGGTGCTTTCTGATCACAGTAAGCTTTCCAAACGGTTAAAGCGCCATCTGTCAGGCTTTGGTCACCGTGCTCTTTCATCCCGTCTTCAATCAGCTTGGCTGTTTCCAGCTGAACGTCACTAGCCCAGTCCATCCGATCTGCTGATAGTCCTACTGTACTTCCTTCTGTTTGAGCAGGCGCTTCTGTTTCTTCAACTTCTTGCTTCGCAAACATACACTTCAGCACTTCAGGGAAGGCTTCTCTCATAAATGTGCTGCGTGCTCCTCCGTTTGCCTCATGTGCTTCAACGAGCTGGCGAACCTGAAGAAGAAGCGTATCAGTAAACTCTTTCGCGAACATCGTATATTGAATGAAAAACTCTGCTTTTTCTTCAAACTGAACAGGGAAACCTAGAACAAGACTACCTTTCTCTGGCAGCACGGTTTGATCCGGCTTCACATCAACTTCAACCTTCTCAGCTGTCACCATATTCTCAAAGTAAAGAGACTCGTCCGTTTTTTCATTTAATAAAAGCAAAGATGGCTCCATGTCTGTCCAAGATTCAACCACTTGTCGTGTTTTAGGACGGGTAATATCTTCTGCTTTTTTTGTCAGGAATTCTTGGAAGATGGTCTCTTTCTTATCTGTTAATGGGCGGAAGAAAATGCCCCATACACTCAAATGAAAGACTGAGATTTGTTGCGTTTCTTTATCCATATCTGCTAGGAAAGAAAACTCATTAATGAATTGATTGATCGCTCTCTGATGCTTAGAGAACGCATAATTCATTAAATCCTTTTGAACTTGTACAGCTTCCTTAAACACAAGCTCAGACGTTTGTTCTCCGCCTGACTTTTGACCACAGCAATGTTTATATTTTTTTCCGCTTCCGCATGGGCAGAGCGCATTTCGTTTAATTTTTCCCAAAATAAAACCTCCGACATTCTAGTCTAACCTCACTATTTTAACAAACGATTGCACAGGAGAGTTTTATTTTCAAGAAAAAAGAAAAATCAGAATGATCAGATAAATAACAAAGACGTCTAAAAGAGCAAGGCGGCTCATAGTCAAAAGCACTCTGTCTCTGTTTATTTTCTCCAATCATTCCAATAGATTTCCCTCAGCTCATCCCTTCGAATAGCTGCTTTGCTTCAAAATAAAAGATTTGCACGAACTTTTTCGTATTGACTCTGCCTGTTGCCCCTGCAGATGAAGAAGTCTTCTGCATTTCTTTCATCCTTTGGCTGACATCAGTGAAATCAAAAAACTTCGACGCATAGTGCTCAAATTTAGGATTTGAAAAATCTGTGAGCCCAAGTGATGCGAAATGATTTAAGGAATGATGGATGGCTCGTCTAATTCGCTGCTCTGCTGCTTTCACTTCCCGCATCACTTCCACATCCGCCGCACCACGACCAAGCTTTCGTTCCGCCGTTTTGATAAATAGTTGCTTTAATGGCGGAAAATTCACCTCATGAGAATTGGCTGTCTGCGTTTCATGTAAGTAGATCAATATCTCTAGTAAATCCTTAGAGCCACTCTCTCCGACAATTCCTAATTCAGATAGGAGGAATTCCCCTGCCTCTTTCATCGTTCTTCGCTTTGATCCAGTACCTGTCTCATGAGAAATCACTGGCTCTAATGGCAGCACATGCCGAAGAGAAGCTTGAATATCGTAAATTGATTTTTCGAGCTTGATCCGCTCCATGACCTTTCGAATGACACTGACAATCTCAATTCGATTGACGGGTTTATGAATATAATATTCAATTCCAAGTTCATAGGCTTCTGCCATCATCTCTTTTGCTTCTACTTGAGATATCATGATGACCTTTCCTTTGAATTCAGGGTGAATATGACGTATGGTTTGAATGCCGTCTCTAGCTGGCATTAAAAGATCAATCAGAAGGATGTCTACTTTTTTCAGGTTCAATGAATGCGCTTCTAATCCAATGCCGTCATCAGCTTCATCCACGACCTCTCCTAGATCCTCATCCTCAATGATCTGACCTAAAATCGAGCGTATTGCACGATCATCATCTGCAATGAAAAATCGCATACACTCACCCTCTCTGTATTAAATTTTTTATCGGAAGGACAAGCTGAAAAGCTGTTCCTTTCGTTTCTTTCTGCTCAATCTGGATTTGACCGTCCAGCTCTTGAACCAGCTCTCTCACATAGGATAAGCCAATCCCAGTTGACGGTGTTCCATATGCATCAAATTTTGAGGTATATCCAGGATCAAATACAATCTCTCTCAATTTCTCAGGGATACCCGGTCCATCATCCTCGACCCGAATCTCTATTTTATCATGACTGCCTTTTAATACGAGTGAGATGGCTCCATCATCCTTGATTGCTTCAACTGCATTTGCCATTAAATTATTAATCAGCGATAAGAAAATGAACACATGATACTCATGCAAGTGAATGCCTTTTATATCAGATGTAAAGGAAATGTTCTTCCCGAGAGATAGCGCATATTTCTCTTGAATGCGAATCACGATTTGAACAAGATCCTCTGCCCTCATATAATCTTGCATATTTTCCTTTGAAATCAGCTTTGAAAGCCCAGCGTAAATACGCTGATTGTCCTTTTTGACTTCATGTATTTCCCCTGCAAGCTTCAGCAGCTCCTGACTCACTTTCTTTCCTGCCTCATGTTCATTCAGCAGACGATAGAGCCGATAGGATTCTTGCGTTATGTGCTCTGTATGATTTAACGTTTTCTTTAAATGAACTGTTTCCTCATATAAATTTGAAATGACCATCATCATATGCTCATTTTGCTTCATGATTTGTTTCTCTCTTGATTGTGCCTCATACAGCCTCATCATATTAAAAAAGCTGATGACCACGAAGCTGTGAGCAAATGCAATGAGGATCATATCACTCAGCTTTGAGAAAGTCATGGTTGTATCAAACACTAAAAATTGTACAAACAGCTCAACAAAATCAGCCAGCAGTTCAATCATCAGTCCGATCAGCCCAATAAAAATGGAACGTTGCTTGAAACGGCCTGTACGGACAACAAAGAAAAGAAAAGCATAAGTAAAGTAAAAAAAGAAGCTCGGAAACTGCTGATAAAATGACAGAGCCAGATCAGCTTTTTGCTGAATAAGATCTAAACCTACCCGAAATAGGACAATGGCTGCGCCTGTTAAAAACCCTGGCAGCAATGGTCTTGATTTTCTTAAAAGTAATAAGCAAAAGAAAAACGCAGGTGCCCCAAAACTAATACGAAATGTTTCATTCACAGGATAAAACTTCAGCTCTCCCGCAAGCGGCACAATGACGATCATAAAAATCAAAATAAATGCGTCTTTTTTGACAAGCTGGTTTAAACTCAAATGACTGACATCCCTTCCCCTGTTTACATAGCCACAGTATACAAGGAGACTCTTTGCTTCACAATGAGCAAAAAAATTATTTTCACGGCTACTTCTCTCTTCAAAATCATTTTTTATGACTATTCTCCGAGAAGGCATGGTGACCTTTCAGCTATTCTACGATTTGGAGATTGTCTACAATAATGGGAATTGTTTAGACAATTACATGCAGACTGATTTTTATTTGTAAGTTTTTCTGTAGATTTTCGTCAGATTGTGTAGTTTCCAAGATAAATTGAATGAACAATTTTAGTGAAACTATATGTAAGCGTTTTCTGAATTTTCACTAAAAACCCTTTTTGTTGTTTCGCCGCCAAAGCCTTCATTTGAACATATATTTAGGTGTAAAGGAGTGGTACAAGCAGCGCATGACAAGTTCTTTGAAGATGTGTAACATGTTTTCGTGCCTATTTGATCGCATTTTTTGTCATCCGCCAATTCAATAGGGTACTTTTTGATTTTTGATTGGAGGAATCGTATGAAAACAGCAATTTCTAATAATACACAACACGCATGCCAGTCTTCTGTTGATCAATGGGCAGAAGAAATACGTCCGTATTACAAAAACGGGCAGAACGCTGGCTACATTCCAGCACTCGGAAAAGTAAATTCCTCTCAACTTGGTATCAGCGTGATAGGCCCAGATGGATCATCTGTACATTATGGTGATTGGGACGTTCCCTTTACCCTGCAAAGTATCTCAAAAGTCATCAGCTTTATAGCTGCCTGTTTAGGAAGAGGCGTTCCGTACGTCTTGGATCGGGTAGATGTAGAGCCAACTGGTGATGCATTTAATTCCATCTACCGCCTTGAGATGCATAAACCAGGGAAGCCCTTTAATCCAATGATTAATGCTGGAGCTATTACCGTATCCTCCATCCTTCCTGGAAAGACTTCTACAGAAAAGCTAGCATATATTTTCGATTTAATCGAAAACTTAATAGGGAAGCGTCCTTCTGTTAATGAAGAGGTTTATCAATCAGAATGGGCAACTGCACACCGCAACCGGGCACTTGCTTATTATTTAAAAGAAACCAATTACTTAGAATCAGATGTCGAGGACACGTTAGAAGTGTATTTAAAGCAATGTTCCATTGAGGTCACAACAGAGGACATCGCCTTGATTGGACTGATTATTTCAAGTGATGGCTACCATCCCTTTAAACAAGTCCAAGTCATCCCAAAAGATATCGCAAGACTAACAAAGGCATTGATGCTGACATGCGGCATGTACAATGCGTCTGGTAATTTTGCCGCTTTCGTAGGCGTTCCAGCCAAAAGTGGTGTGTCTGGAGGAATCATGGCTTGCGTTCCGCCAAGCGCAAGAAGAGAATTCCCATTTCAGACAGGCTGCGGTATCGGCATTTATGGTCCTGCCATTGACGATTGTGGAAATAGTATTACCGGTGTCATGATGCTGAAGAAACTCGCCAAAGAGTGGGATCTCAGTATTTTTTAAAAAGAACAGTGATGAAATCGAAGAGGTGATGTTATGAACGAAAAAGCTTTGCTATCTTATTTAACAACTACAAATGATTTTATTTGGACTTATCTTATCATTGCTCTGTTACTTGGAGTAGGGGTCTACTTCACATATAGATCACGCTTCCTGCAAGTCAGAATGCTGAAAGAAATGCTGCGTGTTCTAAAAGAAGGAAGAAAAGAAAAAGAGGGAATCTCACCGTTCCAAGCTTTTGCCATCAGTATGGCAGCACGTGTAGGAACAGGGAATATCACAGGGATTGCCATCGCTATTGCGATCGGTGGACCTGGCGCAATCTTCTGGATGTGGATCGTCGCAATTATCGGTTCTGCTTCAAGCTTTGTTGAAAGTACACTAGCTCAGGTGTATAAAGTAAAAGATAAAACAGGATTCCGCGGTGGACCTGCTTATTACATGGAAAAAGGGTTAAATAAGCGCTGGATGGGGATTTTATTTGCCATCCTGATCACGATCTCTTTTGGGATTGTCTTTAACGCAGTGCAATCAAATACAATCACCGTCGCTTTTAAAAACTCTTTTGGCCTAGATCGTTTAACTGTCGGAATCGTTATGGCTGTTATTTTTGCGTTCATTATTTTCAAAGGAATCAAAGCGATTGCAAAAGCATCTGAATATATTGTCGTTTTTCTTGCCGTTGCTTACATCGGGATTGCTTTCTTTGTCATTATCACAAATATCACTGAACTACCAGGTGTCATCAGCACGATTGTGAAACACGCTTTCGGATTTGAACAGTTTGCCGGCGGTACATTAGGTGGAGCATTGTTACAAGGGATTAAACGCGGTCTCTTCTCAAACGAAGCCGGTATGGGTAGTGCCCCTAACGCAGCAGCAACTGCTGTCACGAGCCACCCAGTCAAACAAGGATTAATCCAAGCATTTGGTGTGTTAACAGATACATTAATTATTTGTACAAGTACAGCCTTTCTCGTCTTGTTCTCTGATGCGTATAAAACAACCAATCTGGAAGGAATTGAGCTAACTCAGGCTTCATTAAGCCAGCACATTGGGCCTTGGGCTTCTGGATTCCTGGCGATCATGATTTTCTTATTCGCTTTTAGTACGTTAATCGGTAACTATTACTATGGTGAAACGAACATTGAGTTCTTGGGAGCGAATAAAATTTGGCTCAACATCTATCGTGTTGCTGTCATTGGCATGGTTCTTTTCGGAGCTGTTGCGACTGTTCCTCTCGTTTGGGGTCTAGCCGACTTATTCATGGGTCTCATGGTCATCGTCAACCTCATTGCCATTACCATGTTGTCCAAAGTCGCCTTTGCAGCACTGAAGGATTACATGAGACAGAAAAAAGAAGGCAAAGATCCTGTTTTCTATAAAAATGCCGTTCCAAACAATGAAGAGATTGAATGCTGGGACGACGAACCGGTTTCCTTGAAAAAGAATCAAATCGGATAAAACAAATAAGCTCTGGTCATATGATCAGAGCTTATTTCTTTATGTTAAAAATTCGAGTATGAGCTTATTCACGACATCTGGTTTTTCATGATTGATCCAATGAGTCGCATCATCGACAAAAATCAGTTGTCCATTTGGGCAAATCTTGATCGTTTCTTTTGCGAGCTTTCTGCTTAGAAATTTGTCCTCCATTCCCCAGATCATGCGGACAGGAACGAGAATTCGTTTGGAAATCGGTTTTTCAAAGCCGCCTTTTTTAATCGCTCGATACCAATTCAACATGGACGTAATGGCTCCAGGCTGCGTCCATGCCAGCTTATAGCTTGAGACATCTTCCTTCGTGAACAGATGAGGTCTAGCAGACAGTCCAATGGCTTCATCCAGTCTTTGAAAGTGATTTTCTTGAAGCGCTGCCTCCGGTACATTTGGAAGCTGAAAGAACGCGATATAAGAGCTCTTCTTCCACTGCGGCGGATAAAACGGAAGGACCTTCATCATCACACGAGGATGCGGCATGTTGACGATGATTAATTTCTCTACATATTGAGAACGGGTTGAAGCAAGGTGCCAAGCAACCGCTCCGCCCCAATCATGTCCGCCGACAATAGCCTTTTGATTTGGGCTCAGCGCCTTAATTAATCCCACGATATCATCTCTTAATTTGTCTAAGACGTATGATTCAACTCCTTCCGGTTTGTCACTCAGATGGTATCCCCTTTGATCAGGAACAACGACACGATACCCTGCCTCAGCCAGGGGGCGGATTTGATTTTTCCAACCATACCAAAACTCAGGAAATCCATGCAGCAGAACCAGCAGTGGGCCATCTTCAGGACCAGCCATTGCCGTATGGAGCTTTATACCGTTTGTTTGAATATATTGAAACTCAACTTGATCCATTCCTTTTCCACCCTTTCCCCATGTCTTATCATTCTTCCAACATAGCATATTTTCCATTTTTCAGAAAATAAAAACACTCACAAAAAAACCTTCACAAGGGTGAAGGTCTTTATTTATTTCATATAATTCAGCACCCATATCAAACCATTCTTCCGATCTTGTACTTGTCCATGAAGTGCGCCAAAAAACGTATCCTGTAATTCCACAAGGACATCTCCGTCAGCTTCAAGCGCCTCGTATACAGCCTTTAACTCTTCCTCATTGTCAAACTGCATGATCAATCGAAGATTCTCCGGTTTTGGTGTGCGGCCAAATGTATCTGAAAAGTGGAGCAGTGATTCTCCAAGGTGCAGCTCAGCATGCAATACACGGTCTTGATGTTCATTTAAGATACGAATATCTCCGCCAAAAATTCCTTGATAATATTGAAGAGATTCTTTGACGTCTTCTACAACAATATAAGGACTAACGCTGATCATTTCCCTCATCCTCCTCTTGTTCCGTTCATTATCTCTTATATAGCTTATCCCAAATCGTATGAAAAAAGGCACAAATCGTCAACGGATTTGCACCTTTTTCTCAAGCAGATTTCGCTAATTCACTGTGTTTGTTAGAATATGCTGCGTACATGACGACACCGATCATCAGCCAAACCCCGAAGTACAGCCATGTCCGGCCTGGTAAATTGAGCATCAGAAACACACAACACCCCATCGAGATAATTGGCAAAACTGGTACAAACGGAACCCGGAATCCCCTTTCCAGCTGTTTATGTGTCTTTCTCAAAATGAGTACGGATAAGCTCACCATCGCAAACGTTAATAATGCACCGATATTGGCTAGGTTGGACAGATCCTTCAAATCAATAAACCCTGAAATAACAGCTGTCATCCCGCCAATCACCCATATACTTGCAACAGGTGTATCACTTTTGTTTGTTTTAGAAAACACTTTAGGCAAAAGCCCGTCCCGCCCCATCGCAAAAGCAATTCGAGTTGCCGCATAATTATTGGCGAAAATCACAGCCATCAATCCAATCACAGCACCGACAGAAATAATACCAGCCACGCTATGTTGATGGACACTTTGCAATACATAAGACATTGCCTCTGTCACATTCAACTTCGTATAGTGCACCATGCCTGTCATGACCAAACAAACGACAATATAAATGATCGTACAAATGAGCAATGAACCAATAATGCCAATTGGCAGGTTCCGCTGTGGATTTTTCACCTCTTCTGCAGAAGCCGAAATGGCATCGAATCCTAAAAAGGCAAAAAACACAGCAGCGGCTCCAGCAATAATCCCTTCCGTACCAAACGGCATGAACGGCTGCCAATTGGCTGGCTCTACATAAAAACCACCTACTACAATGAAAAGAACAATAATGCCAAGTTTCACAAACACCATGATATTATTGAATTTTTTACTTTCTTTCGTTCCTCTAGATAGGATCCACGCAATGAGTAAAGCAATGATAATTGCTGGCAAATTCATATATCCGCCTTGTTCTGGACCAGCTAAAAATTGATGTGGAATTGAGATTCCAAACCCCTCCAGCAGGCTGTTAAAATAACTCGACCAGCCACTCGCTACAGCTGAAGCAGTCAGCATATAAACAGATAATAACGTCCATCCCATGAGATGACCTACGAGTTCACCCATTGTGGTATATGAATAAATGTACGCACTGCCGAACACAGGCAGCGCGGAAGCCATTTCTGCATAACAAAGTGCTGCTAAACTGCACACAATCGCTGCGATCGCAAAGGAGAAAATAACAGCCGGTCCTGCATCTTTAGCTGCTGTAATTCCGGTTAACACCATGACCCCCGTCCCAATGACAGCCCCTATGCCAAGGAGCGTGAGATCGAGCCCGCCCAGTGTTTTCTTTACCTTTTGCTGTCTGCTCTGTTCTAACAAATCGTGAATGTGTTTCTTACGAAGTATATGTCGCAAACCCTTTCCCTCCAAAACGTTAGAAAAACAAAAAAATCATTCAAATTTCATTATAGCAGAATAGGTCCTACGCATTCACAACCAATTCACGTAAATCTTTCTTCATGATTTTACCAAGTTTATTTTTTGGCAGATCCTGCGTGAAATGAATGGATGGCACTTTGTAATCTGCTAAACGTTCCTTGCAGTAATTCACCACATCTTCTTCGCAGAAATCGACAGATTCGTCTTTTACGATATACGCACTTGGTACTTCACCATATAAGTCATCTGGTACCCCAATGACAGCAGATTCAATTACACCTGGAATTTGATCAATGACCTCTTCCACTTGGTCAGGATAAATATTATCCCCACCGTATAGAATCACATCTTTGTATCTCCCTGTGATATAAAGAAAACCGTCTTCATCCAGATAGCCTGCATCCCCCATATGGAACCAGCCATCTTTGAGCACTTTCTCTGTCGCTTCAGGTTGATGATAGTAGCCTAAGAAATAAAATGGGCTTCTCATGACGACCTCGCCAATTTCTCCAGCTGGCAGCGCCTCCTCTGTCTCAGGATGCACGATTTTGACTTCTACATCCGGATCCACTTTACCAGCAGAGCCCATCTTATCCTCGCCCATCGCTGGATGCCACGCACTCACAACCCACGCTTCCGTACTTCCATAGCCATGCATCATCTGAATGCCTACTTCTTTGTAATCTTTAATTAAGCGTACCGGTACCTTCGTACCACCAGAAATCGCAATTTCAAAAGATGAGAGATCGTACGAACCGCGCTTCATTTCTTCTAGCATGTACGTATAAGCTGATGGGAAAGCCATCATAAACGTAATTCTTTCTTTCTCAATCGTTTCTAAAATGCGTTTCGGTGTTGCATCATGTAAGAAGACTAACGTATACCCTTCAATTGCAGCTGCAATCAAGTGATTAATAGAACTCATATGATACAGCGGATGACTTGCCAAGTACCGTTTTCCTTTCAGATCAAATCCTCGATTCCCACGTCGTGTTAAAAATTGATAGATTCGTCCATGTCCGACCATACAGCCTTTTGGATTACCTGTTGTACCTGAGGTGAATAAAATCATGGCCAAATCTTCTTCTGATACCTGTTCAGCAAGATCACTTCCATCATTAGACGCCAATATGTTTTCAAACAGCTGTGTTGTTTTCGCATTGACACCAGATTCCACCATGAGACAATCTTCTAAAGACACATTCACTGCCGCAATGATGTCACGGAATTCACGGTCAAAAAATAAAGCCTTTGGCTCTGCTTTTTTCAAGATACCTTCTAGCTCAAAAGAGGTAAGCTGCCAGCTAAGCGGTACGGCGACTGCACCTGCTTTAATGGCTGCCAGCATAATCGTAGAAAAGTGATGATGGTTTTGACAAATAAAGCACACCCGGTCACCTTTTCGAATTCCTTTACGGTGTAAGTAATGTGCCAGCTGATCAATGCGTTTTGCATATTCTTCAAATGTATAAGACACACCTCCGCCAGTTACCGCTTCAATTTGTGAAGAGCGTTCCATTCTGTCGTTTAGTAATGCCTGTAAAGTATTCAATATCTTCATCTCCAAACGTTTGATGTCCAATAGCCAATTTCCAGAGAATTGGATTGGTAGATTTTATCTCATTCACATTCTAAAATAAAAAGAGATGAAAGTAAAATCATTTCATTTTGGAATTGTTCCTTTTATTAATTGATAATATAGGTAATTTTATAGCCGTCTTCCATTTTGGTTTAAATGATGATGCTTATTATGATAAGATAGACCTAGTAATTGATCGGAAAATGCGAATGCAATAGGAAAAGAGGTATGGAGAATGCAACATTTCGAGCTAGAGGCAAGTTTGTTAGACCATGCACTGACAAAGTATTTAAAGGCGACGAAACGAATAGATGAAGAGAATATCCCCAAAAACGTCACGAATGTAAAAGGGTTTATTTTACGCATCATCTACCGCCATCAATCATGTACTGTGAAAAATATTCTGCAGGAAGTTTCATTATCTCCCTCCGCAACAACAACCGCTCTCAATCACTTAGAAGATGAAGGGCTGATTATCCGCTCTAGAAATAACAATGACCGCCGTACGGTATGGATTACACTCTCTGAATCAGGTGAACAAATCGCCAGACAAATGATCGACAATCGTCAGCTGCTTGTCAATCAACTGTTCAATCACCTATCAGAAGAAGATAAAAAAACATTTTTTGAATTAATCGAAAAAATGATGGACGAGTACACATTAAAGGCTTAGGAAATATCCTAAGCCTTCTTTTTATGGCTTTAAGATGACTTTTATACAATCATCTTGTTTTTCATTGAATATGTGATACGCATGAGCTGCGTCATCTAGCGGCAATTGATGTGTGATGATCGCTCTAGGATCAATTTCCCCGGTTGTCACTTTTTGATAAAGCTTTGACATGTACCCTCTCGCTGGCGCCTGTCCCATTTTCAGCGTGACGTTTCTTGCGAAAAAAGCACCCAATGGGAACATATTGTAAAGACCTCCATACACACCCGTCAGCTGAACAGTCCCGCATTTCCTCACGGCTTTTGTGGCAATTTGAATGGGCCCTATCGTTCCGCCTTGCAGCTTGAGCTTCTGTTCAATCTTTTCAAGCGGTGACTTTTTCCCATCCATCCCCACACAATCAATGACAACATCCGCCCCACCTTTTGTGAGCTCTTTTAGGGTTTCTCCCATGTCAGGGTCTTCTGTAAAATCAAATACTTCTACGCCGCTCATTCGTTTTGCATGGTGAAGGCGGTAGTCTATGTAATCAACAGCAATGACCCGCTCTGCGCCCTTTTGCCAAGCAAATTGCTGTGCCATTAACCCAACAGGTCCACACCCCAGCACAATGACCGTATCACCCTTTTTTACACCTGCGTGTTCTACACTCCAATAAGCAGTTGGCAGAACATCTGATAAAAACAGCAATTGTTCATCCTCTAACTCACAATCATCCGGCACCTTAAATGGTGTATAGTTTCCAAAGGGCACTCGTAAATATTCAGCCTGTCCTCCGGGGTAATTCCCATATTTCTCACTGTATCCAAAAAGTCCGCCTGAATCATAATGAGGATTTGAGTGATCGCATTGACTTTCTAAATGGTGATGGCAATACTGACATTGACCACACGCCACGGTAAATGGAATGACGACACGATCTCCTTTTTTCACCGCAGTGACATCCGGCCCGACTTCCTCTACCACCCCCATCGGTTCATGCCCAATCACATAGCCGATAGGAAGCGGGAAATTCCCTTGATATAAATGTAAATCTGACCCACAAATTGCTGTAGATGTTATCCGAACGATGACATCTTCACGATCTTGTATAGATGGCGCAGCTACTTCCTTCACCGCAATGCGGCTTTTCCCTTGATAGGTGACAGCTCTCATCTGCATTTCCTCCTTTAGCTAAGGTCATCATGTCTATAGCTTCACCTTGAATGGATGGTTCATACATATGAATAGGGATGCTGTTCCATAAGGGAAAACAAAATAACCCGCCGATTGATTCAGCAGGTTGTTTACTTCAATATGTGTAACGCGTTACACAGCTATTTATCTTCGACAAACACCAAATCATACTGAGCAGAGGTCTCCCCACCCTCCATCATATTCCCTTCCTGTATAAAATAAGGGCACATTCCTGGACTTTGTGCTTCTTCAAATTGTTCAAACACTTGCTCAATATAGCCAGGTAGCAGCAAAACCAACATTTTATTTGAATGAGATACGAATTCATACGAGTGAACGGTATTCGGAGGAATATAGGCAAAATCCCCCGGCATCAAGCAAATATTTTCTCCGTTTAACTGAAGATTTATTCTGCCTTCAACACAATAAAGTGCTTCTGTATGCATTTCATGATAATGCGAACGTAACCCTTTTCCCTTTGTCCCTTCAATCACAAAATAACTAAATCCGTCTCCTGTTGTTTCCGTTGTCGCAATCAGCTCATGAAGCTGACCTTCGACCATGTATTGCTTTCCTTCACCAGCCTCCAGCACATATGGCTGCACTGCGCGCGGGAGCTGACTATGAAACAAAACAGCTGGCTTGGTTGTATTGGATAGCTCCCTAATGCCGTGCATCAACATGATATCGCTTTCTTTTTCAGCCTGATGAAAGCTGTCTGCATCAAATGGGCTATCAGTCATCGGCCATTCATTCTGCAACAGCCTCTTTCCGATTTGCTGATAGACATCTGTCATTTGCCCGCCCAGTGCATAAGAAATAAACCGTGTTTTGTGACTATGCATTCTATAGCCATGAATTGTTTTGGGCGGAATATGAATATAATCGCAGGCCGTCACCATATACTTTTTACCGTCCAGTATCACTTCCAGCTTCCCTTCTAGCACAAAGATGGTTTCAAATAGCGTCTCATGACAATGCAGCGGAAAGTAAGCACCTTTCCCACCTGTGATTAAGACAAGCTCAAACAGTTGATTTGTTTGATTTGCTTCTGCCAGCACATGTACAAGCTGATTTTCCAAACCATACAGCTCCCCCGAACCGGACACGGTATAAAAAGAGGTATCTTCGGATTGCTTGATCGATTGTGGTTGCTCCGACATCCCATCACTCCTCATGACTAATTGACTATCTTTATTATATAGACCAATTGATATAATAGATAGGCAATATGCGAGAGATTTTACTCTTCTCGCATAAATAAGTGTCTAAGGTAACATTTTACGTGCTCTAAAGGTGTCGTTTGCTTTAATGCAGTAGTCATTGATAATCCGCCGATGACCATTGAATGAAGGAGAGATGCCCGCTCATCCGCTTTTGTTTCATCATATCCGCTATTCATCAGTTTTTCTTTGACAAGCTCTTGCCAGCGGATCATTTCTTGTTTGCATGCAGCATGAAGTTTTGTATGTTCAGGTTTTGACTCTGCCGCCAGTAAGACAATCGGTATCCCTCTTTCACTTTCTTGCTCCATAAAACCCCGAATGATATTTGTCATAAAATGATCGACGGCGACATATGGGTCATCAGAATAGGCAAAGCTTTCTTCAATTTGATCGATGACCCTTTGACTCATATATTCAACGGCTGCTATGGCTAGCTCTTCTTTTCCATTTGGAAAGTAATAATAAAGAGATCCTTTCGGCGTGCCGCTCTCTCTAATGATTTGATTCAACCCTGTCGCATGATACCCCTGTTTACGTAAAAGAAGTGCGGCCGTTTGAATAATTTTGTCCTTCGTACTCACGTGTGACACTCCTTTCCTCCATAGACCAACGTCGATGCCATTGTATTATTGATTCAGTAATGGATGCGTTCCTTTCCATAATGAGGATGATTCTATTTCTGACGCCAGTCTGAGCAGCCAGTCCTCTTTTCCTTTCGGTGCTGTCACCTGTACGCCTAAAGGCATGCCTGCTTCTGTGAGATGAACTGGCACACTCATAGATGGCTGGCCGGTTAGGTTAGCCAGCTGTGTAAATGGTGTGTAGGTCAAACTCTTGAGGAACATTTCATAAATCAGATCCTGCTGTGCTTGCATTGAAAGGGATGACACACGTAACAATGCAGCCATTTCTTGATCGTTATGCATCAGCTCGCCAACCTTTGGAGCCGAATAGGCAGTAGCTGGGGTCACATATAGATCGTAGGTTTGATGAAATGCGGCCATTTTTGCAGCGGCCATATCCCATGCATCAAGACTTTCTGTATAAGCAGCAGCCGTCACATTTTTTCCTGCTTCCGCCAGTACCCATGCCACAATATCTGTCTCCTCCGGCTTCACCGGACGCCCGAATGAACGAGCCAGAGAGGTAAATAAGGCAGACATTTCACCGCTGTTCATGACGTAATATTGCTGCATCAGATGGACACCATCAATGTCCGGCTTCACTTCTTCTATTTGATGCCCTTGTTCACTCAGCCATTTCACAGTGTTCAAGACTGCCTGCTTTGCTTCCTCACTCACCTTCGTGCCTACTGGAGAGTCTACACTGTAAGCAATTCGCATAGAAGAGGTTCGTTTCACCAAATCCTCCTGATAGCTGCCGTCATATAATGGCGTTTGGAACGCAGCCTCTGGCTGAATGACTTGAAGCAAATCAAGCAGGGCTGCACTGTCTCGAACTGTTTTTGTGAGTGTAAAGTCAATGGAAGCTCCTTGCCACTGCCTTCCTGCACCCGGGCCGACCGGTGTTCTCCCCCTTGTTGGCTTGAGTCCAAATAAACCAGTAAAGGATGCCGGAATCCGAATAGACCCTCCGCCATCACTCGCTCCACCCGCCGGTACGATGCCGCTTGCCACAGCTGCTGCCGTCCCGCCGCTTGAACCGCCCGGAGAATAGTCAGCATTCCAAGGGTTTCTCGTCGGACCATATAAAAAGGGTTCTGTCACATTTCGCAATCCGAATTCAGGTGTGTTTGTATGACCGATCATGAGGAGCCCAGCCTGCTTCAATCGACGGACAAAGTGGGAATCTGTTTGCGCCTTTACATCCTTTAACAGCAAAGCACCCGCCGTCAAAGGTTCATGCTCCAGCCCCTGCGATATATTTTTCAACACAAACGGAACACCAGCAAACGGCTGATCCGCATCCAGTGACTTCATGTCTTTGAACACTTGATCTCGTCTAGTATGAATCACCGCATTTAGTACTGGATTCACTTCTTCCAATCTAGTAAATGCAGCTTGTACAAGCTCTTCGGGCGTGACCTGCTTTTTCTGCACAAGTGACGCCAGTCCCGTCGCATCATACGTCATATACTCTTTTACATTCATCGGCATGTCCTTCTTTCTCATATTATGATCTCTCTATTGTCTACTAGAATTCTATGAAATTCAATTTCGGGATACGTGTGAAAAAAACTTTCTTTCTAGACTATGATTCTTCTAACCATCTATCTTATTTCTCCGATATAATAAAGAAAAAAAGACGGAGGTCACCTCATATGCAAGGAGCCATTGCCTTGAAAAAGAAAATCGTCGTGGTCATCGCGTTTCTTCTTGCTTTGACAACTGCTTTGCCCTTCCATTCGCAGGCAGCTGCACCACCAAAAGAAACAGATGTCATCATCGTCTATAAAAATCAAAAAGGAAAACAAACGGCTATTCAAGAAAGTGAAAAAGTGAACGCTCAATACATACATCTTCCAGCTGTAGCAGTGACAGCAGATGAGCAAGCTGTCACCTCACTTAAAAAAGACCCAAACATCGCTTATGTTTCAAAAAACGTTAGGGTCAAACTCGCTGCTGCTACCGTAAAAAAAACGGCTGCTACTACTGGTCAGGATGCTTTGGTACAAAAATCTTATAACTTGCAGAAGCTCAATGTAAAGCAAGCAATCAAAGAAGGCGTGACAGGGAAAAATGTGAAAGTAGCCGTTCTCGATACTGGTATTTTCCCACATGAAGATTTAAAGGTAGCCGGTGGTAAATCATTCGTCGATTACACGTCTTCTTACAAAGATGATGAAGGACATGGAACACATGTCGCCGGTACAATTGGGGCGCTCAATAATGATTACGGTACGGTCGGCGTCGCTTCTGGTGTAAAGCTGTATGCTGTAAAAGTTTTAGATAAAAAGGGAGAAGGCGACTTATACAGTCTGCTCCGAGGCATTGATTGGGCGATTAGCAATAAGATGGACATTATCAACCTAAGTCTAGCTTTTGAAGATAACATTCCGATTTTACGTTCAGCAGTTGATGAAGCATACAAAAAAGGACTGCTGGTCGTTGCTGCAAGTGGAAATGATGGAAAGAAGAATGGGATTAGTTATCCTGCCGCATACAATAGCGTCATTGCTGTTTCCGCAACGACTGACAAAGACAAACTCGCCTCCATCTCTAATACGGGGAAAGGAATTGAATTTTCCGCTCCCGGCGAGAACGTCATCAGTACCTATTTGAAAAATGAATATTGGTATGCCACGGGTACATCACAAGCGGCACCACATGTCACAGGGATGCTGGCGCTGTTAAAACAGCTACATCCTAAGAAAACAAATGTTCAGCTCCGCACTTTATTGCGCAGCTATACAGTGGATCTTGGCGCAAAAGGAAAAGATCCACAATTCGGCTATGGCCGCGTGCAATATGTGCCGCAGTCAACCTTTTTAAAGGCTGCGACAAGCGCAGTCAAGACAGCCGAAACATCTAAAAAACAGACAGATGTTGATCAAGCCAAAACGAAAATTGGCAGACTCTCTGCCAGCAAGCAAAAAACCGCACTCACTGACCGAGTCAAAAAAGTCCAAACAGCCATTGATATTCGTGACGCACGAGCGAAGGTCAAATCAGCTGAAAAAAGTAAAACCCAAGGCTCGATTAAAAGTGCCCAAACGGCTATTAAAAAGCTATCCAAAGGCAAAGAAAAAACAAGCCTGCAAAACCGGCTCGACAAAGTCAAAAAACAAGTCGCCTATCAAAAGAAAGTGACAGATGCCAAACAAAAAGTCAAAAAAGCCGAAGCCAAACGAACAAAGAAAACAAAAGCAACCGCTCAAAGTGCGGTCAAACAACTAAAAGCATCTAAAACAAAAACTGATTTACAAAAACGACTAAACCGGATCAAGGTTTGATAAAAAAACGATTCCTTTCAGCAAGGAATCGTTTTTTCTATTTCAACATCTTCTGAAACAGGGTGTGATGATATTTCCCTTTCGCATCCAGCCTCACTTGATCGAGGATGTGCGCTATCGAATGGATGACATCACGGAGTGCTCGATGAACCGAGCCCTGCTCAAAGGAAGCTAAACTCTCCGGCAGTTCATCTTCATCCAAAACAAAGAAATCACCATTCGGAAGAACGAGTAGATCAATCAATAAATCTTCAAAAACAACCGCCCGTTCTTCAAACCATGTATGTCTGACGATATTCACATAAGAGCCAAGTTCATTGCCTTGATCATCTCGCCAAAAATAGACATTGTAAGGCCGGTCCGTCCAATAATAGGCGGTCGTATAACTCCCTTTTGGAATCGTGACACTGCCATCACCAGCAACCATTGTAAATGGTTCTTGAATTTTATGAAACAACACGACTTGCTGCTCCTGTGCGTCTAACAGCTGACACGTATGTTCCACAACCTGATCATCGTATTTGATTTTTCTCTCAATGACGTCATCCCAAGAATTTGCATATAGCGGAAACAATCGGTCACAACCCCTTCTACATCTACTTCTTCTTATTCTAGTATACACTGATTTTTTTTGAAGAAATAAAGGTTCACTGCTGCTGCCTATGGAAGACATATGGTGAGGTGAAAACAAATGAACGGAATCACAATCATCGAAACCGTAGCAGAACTCGGACAAATCATCTTGGTTTTTTGTGGCTATGCCCTTTACTGGCGGCTTGTGAAAACGAAAAGAGATCGAAAGCTGACCCCTTATGAACATGTGTTGAAATTCTTTGTCATGTTCGGATTAATCTCATGGTGCTTTTCATATATGGCACTGAACGTATGGGTATCATGAGAAAGAGGAAGAGCCCCGTCCATGCAGGACATGCTCTTCCTCTTCTTATGCAGCGTGTTATGAGCCAGCCGGCTGTTCTTTTTTGATCACATACTGATAGCTCTTCACATGGGTCCCATTTTGATTCACAAATTCTTTATCAAGTGCCCGTTCAAAGCCCATTCTTTCATATAAACGAATGGCGGCCTGCATTTTATCCGACGTATGAAGGTACAGGACGTTCTCGCCCCACGATTGCGTCAGTTCTATACTTTTACGCAACAAGGACTCTGCAATACCTTTTCCTCTCACATCAGGATCTACCCCTAAAAACCGGACAATCGCTGAAGTAATGCCCATCTCCGGCTTGTCATATGCCTGTTCTGATGATCGGAACATTTGAAGGGTCCCCACGACCTTGCCCTCAAGCTCGGCCACAAGCATCAACTCCATGTTTGGGTTATCTACAGCCGCTCGCAGGGCTGCAGAATAATTTTGCCAGCCTTCCTCTGTAAATTGAGGCTCATACTGTGCGTATGATTTGATCAGCACATGTGTGATCGCCTCATGATCTTCACTCACTGCTTGACGAATGATCAACTCTTGCTGCTCCATGCCAGCACCTCCTGTTTGTCTATGAATGGATATACGTATCATGCAATCACTGCATGCCGATGATCTGATTCTTTTCTCTACTCATTCAATGTAAAGAGTCTTCTTTTAAAGATCAATTATTTTGCACGAAATTTTCTTTGAAAATTTTGATTGAAATGGAAAGCTTGATTCATTATGCTGATTTGAGGACGTATACGAGGAGTGTCATCATATGAATTCTTTATCTTATCCCCAAGAATCGAAAAAAAATCGATTCCTCCTTGCCGCGCTTCTTGGCTCTTTAACAGCCCTTGCACCGCTGGCAATGGATATGTATTTACCTGCTTTACCTAATATCGCCCGTGACTTTGAAGCAAGCACGGCGCTGTCTCAGTTAAGTCTCATGGCTTGTTTGATTGGACTTGCGCTTGGACAGCTGATTGCAGGTCCAATCAGTGATACAGTCGGCAGAAGAAAGCCGCTCATGATTGGATTAATCATTTTTATTGCGGCCTCTCTTTTATGCACAGTGGTCACATCAATTTGGACATTCATTCTTTTAAGGCTGATTCAAGGACTTGCTGGATCAGCAGGCATTGTCATTGCACGAGCCATCGTACGAGATCATTATGAAGGCTCAGAAATGACGAAATTCTTTGCTTTGCTCATGTTAGTCAACGGAGTGGCTCCAGCAGCGGCACCGATCGTGGGCGGACAAATGTTACGGTTCACGACGTGGCAGGGTGTGTTTGTTCTGCTAGGAATCCTCGGGGCACTCATGCTCCTAAGATCGATGTTTTCATTGAAAGAAAGCTTACCTGTGGAACGTAGACAGACTGGAGGCTTCAAACAGATCCTAGGTGCGATGAAAATTCTAGCGAGCGATCGACTCTTTGTCGGATATGCTCTCTCACAAGGACTTGTCTTCGCCGCCATGTTTGCGTATATCTCTGGATCACCGTTTGTACTGCAGGAGATTTTCAACCTTTCTCCGCAGGGCTTCAGTGCTGCCTTTGCGGTGAATAGTCTTGGCATCATCACAGCCGGACAAGTATTTGCCCGCGTTGCTGCGAAAATTGGTGAGGAGAAAGTCCTTCGCATTGGGCTGCTGACAGCTGCTTTAGGGGGCGTCACCTTGTGTGTGATGATCTCTATTGATGCAGGGCTTTATGGCATCCTCATCCCGCTCTTTTTTGTGGTCTCTAGCGTTGGGATTGTCGGCACGTCTGCTCCTTCTCTTGCGATGCAACATCACGGTGCGCATGCTGGAAGTGCCGCTGCCCTCATCGGTGTGGCACAAATGCTTCTTGGCGCATGCATGACACCCCTTGTCGGCTTAGCTGGAAGCCAGACTGCCTTTCCCATGGGGCTGATTATTATGCTCTGTGACCTTGGCGCACTTTGCTGTTATTTTTTCTTTGTTGCCAGAGCGAAAAAAGACCCGCATAAGCGGGTCGCAGATTGTTGACAAAGGGCTAAAATGAACTTGATTTTAGCCCTTTGTCTTCTTTTCAGCGTGATAGAAAACCTTTGCAGCCCTAGGAAGGACGAGCATCGGCGCGGAGCGAATTTGACATTCGTGAGCACCGAAGCGCAGGACTGACACCGAATGCGAGGGTTTGTCTACACGCTGAGACCCGCATAAGCGGGTCTTTCATTTATGGCTTGCTCCAATTGATCGTGCGGAACACATTGTACTGGTCATTATTTTGATATGCATCTAGGTCAAAGCCTGAAAGTCCAAAACCAATTGCCATGACAATTCCTCCGGCAACGGTGAAGATGATCCCCCATTTAATGCATTGCTTTTTTAAATCATTCACGTTCATACTCTCACGACCTTCTTTTTAAACATTCCCATGAATGCCTTAGTGGTTTGAACAGTCCCTTGCACAAATAGCTTTGTCAAATACGCCGTGGCTATGCCGCTTAATAATCCGACACCTAATAGAAGAATCCCAACTCCGATCTGCGTCACCACCACATGCAAACCGTCTTGAAAGATAAACGGAGAACCAATGATGCTCCAAAAACCGCCGAGCAGACCAACTAGCGTCACTGTTCCTGTCACGAGTGGAATGCACCAAACCACCATATACACAGAAAGAATCAACAGGAAGACTGTTGCTAGAATGCTGCCCCACAACGGAAAGCCTAAAATGAGGATGGAGAGTCTTGTGGCTTTTTCTCCAAACGTCGGCACCTGAATGGTTTTGATTCCTTGTTCCTTCATAATCCCTTCAGCAATAATGGCAGGGTGACCGACTTGATGAACTGCCTCCTGTTCACTATAGCCATCTTCCTGATAATCCTCGATCATTTCATCGTAATACTCGATGAACCGATCACTTTCTTTTTCGCCTAGACGATGCAGATGCTTCTCTAAGCTAGCTAAAAATTCTTTTTTATTCATTGCCCTGTCCTCCAGAAATAAAGTCGTAAATCGCCATCACTTGATCCCATTCCGCTAAAAATTGCGCGATATGCTCCCGTCCGTTCTTTGTCATCCGGTAGTATTTTCTTAATCGACTGTTATGTTCCTGTGAATAGGTCTCCACATAATTGTTTTGCTCTAACCGCTTTAATATCGGATATAATGTCGATTCTGAAATCTCAATACAATGGGACATATCTTTAATCATTTGATAACCATAGGAATCGCCTTTCTTTAATACCGCCAGTACACAGAATTCAAGTAAACCTTTTTTTAATTGTGCATTCATGATTACAACTCCTAACTATTTATACTATACAATACATAGTATGATGTGACAAGAGGTATCTTTTGCAACTTTTCACTCTCAACGTCCCTATAAATTTTCATTCAGGAAGTTTCTCTTTCTTCAAGGCTTCACCTGATCAAGATAAATCTAGCGTGTGTCTATTGTAGACAACAAACATACACAGGAACGAATATCATAGGAAACAACTCATTTAATCTCTTTATTTTAAAGGGATAAGCTGAATTGTATGGAATTAAGAAGTTCATTCACCATGACTTATCCTTATGAACTTCATACTAAGTTTTACGAACACTCAACTCGAATTAAAGTGATGAGAACGGCTGAAAGTGGCTAGTTCTTTTCACCCCAACCAATACCGAATAATGGTAGACCTTAAAAAACGAGGAGCTGATGACCTTGAAAAAAATGTGGAGTAATTATCTCACTTTAGTCATTACACTAACTTTGTGTTATATCGTGTATTTGTTCATCTTCAAACAACCTTTTACCATTACACCCATCATCCTGTTTGTGGTGGGAGCCGCCATTGCTGAGTGTATACGTTTTTTCTTTCTGAAAAGTAACGAGAAAAAAGATGATACCTTGAAAAAATAGTCCCTTAAACATAAGATCACTCAACATATGAAAAGACACCCCCACTTTATAGTGGAGGTGTCTTTTTTTACTTTTTATATATTCACAAATCCTTCTCCAAACACATCACGCACGTCATGGACAACAACGAATGCGTCTCGATCAATTTTCTTAATGATTTTCTTTAAACGCATCAGCTCCTGTTTTTGAATGACTGCATAGAGAATTTCCTTCGATTCCTTCGAATAATGACCGCGACCGTTTAAAATGGTCACGCCTCGATCCAAGGTGTGATTGATTTCTTCTGCAATATCATCTTTGCATGAAGAAATAATCGTCACTGCTTTTTTCGTGTTAAGCCCTTCTATGACAAAATCCATCACCTTAGTCGCCACATACAGCATCACAATCGTAAACATTAATTTTTCCGCACCAATAATAAAGTAAGAAGCAAAAACAACGATCAGATCAAAGAACAAGATGGCGTAGCTCACGTTCCAGTCTAGATACTTATTCGCAATTCGCCCAAGAATGGCAGATCCCGCTGTTGTACCGCCCGCTCTTAAAACAAGACCAATGCCAATACCAATGATGATCCCTGCGAAAATAGAACCAATGATCAATTCATGGACATTCACCACCCATGTAGTGGTCAAATGTAAAAATAGAGAGTTACTTGCGACAGCTACCACTGTGTAGATCGTGGTCTTCTTGTCCAAGTATTTATACCCCACAAGTAATAAAATCGCATTCAACACAAGGTTTGTCAGCCACGGCGCAATCTCAAACATATAGTAGAAAATGATGGACAGCCCCGTTACGCCGCCTTCACCAAACTCAAGTGGAATGACAAACATGTTCACAGCTGCAGCAAATAAAAAAGAACCAACTAGAATCATTGCAATATCTTTTACACATTTTTTCAATTTCTTCTTTCCTCCTTTTCTAAGCATATAAAAAACCCTCTTTCTGCACGAAAGAAGACAGTCGTTGGACAAAATAAAAATCAAAAGACGGCGCCTTTTGATGAAGCTTTCTGAAATGAACCTTTCCATAATATATATCTCTTTTTAGAGGCTGTCAATGACTTGGTTTTCTATTATTTCAACTGTATGTTTATGCACTCAAACCCGCATGTTTTCAGGGTTTTTCCGTCGTATGATGCTTATTCCTCTCCTTGACAAAAACACTTTAGTCATTTAAACTACTGCCTCATATCATATCCATTATTTCCGATCGACAAAGGAGGCTGTTTGATTTATATGAATCCTATTCAAAGCCGTTTACAGGCTCACACACCATTGATTTTAGATGGTGCACTTGCAACGGAGCTTGAACGAAAGGGCTGTGATTTAAACGACAGTTTATGGTCAGCCAAAATCCTCATTGAACAGCCAGAACTGATTCAGCAAGTACACTTGGACTACTTCCAAGCAGGTGCTGACTGTGCAACAACAGCCAGCTACCAAACGACAATTGATGGCTTTGCTGAAAAAGGCTATACAAAAGAAGAAGCCATCGAATTAATGAAACGATCTGTCACGTTAGCAAAAGAAGCGTGCGAGCAGTTTTGGCAGGATGAGACACAACGTAAAGAGCGGGCAAAACCATTTGTCGCTGGATCTGTGGGGCCCTTCGGCGCTTATTTGTCTGATGGTTCAGAATATAAGGGAAATTACGGACTCACAGAACAGGCGCTCATTGATTTTCACAGACCAAGAATTCAAGCATTAGTAGAGGCTGGTGCAGATATTCTCGCTTGTGAAACCATCCCTTGTCTCATTGAAGCAATCGCTATCGCTAAACTGCTGCAGGATGAGTTCAGCGGTGTATATGCGTGGATTACATTTAGTGCAAAGGATGGTCAGCACATTAGTGAAGGGGATCTGCTGAGAGACTGTGTACAAGCGCTTGAGCCATATGAGCAGATCGCTGCTGTTGGCGTAAACTGTACACCGCCGCAATATATGTCTTCTCTTATTCAGGAGATGAAAAAAGGGACGAGCAAACCAATTGTCGTCTATCCGAATTCAGGGGAATTATATGACCCTGAAGAAAAGGTTTGGAGCGGAGATACGTCTCACCATACATTTGGTGAATGTGCGCAGCAATGGTATAAAGACGGCGCACAAATCATCGGCGGCTGCTGCCGGACGACACCAGAGGATATTACCGATATCTTAAAACAGGCAACATCGTAGCATCATGACTCAACACACATACTTTTAAGCAAAAGGGCGGGAAGACATGGAACAAGCAAAAGATCAGTCACAACAATATCAACGAAAAATGACAAGCCGTCACCTGTTCATGCTTTCTTTAGGCGGCGTGATTGGCACAGGACTCTTTTTAAGCTCAGGATATACGATCAATCAGGCCGGACCTGCGGGAACGATTTTGGCTTATCTGGTTGGGGCATTAATTGTGTACCTCGTGATGCTCTGTTTAGGTGAACTGTCTGTCGCAATGCCGGTTACAGGCGCTTTTCACACATATGCAACAAAATACATTGGGCCCGGCACTGGCTATACAGTGGCTTGGCTTTATTGGCTGACATGGACCGTGGCACTTGGTTCAGAATTTACAGCGGCAGGTCTTTTAATGCAGCGCTGGTTCCCGGACACATCGGTTTGGATGTGGAGCGGTGTTTTTGCGCTTCTCATCTTTTTACTCAATGCTTTTACAGTTAAGTTTTTTGCAGAATCGGAATTTTGGTTTTCTAGCATTAAAGTCATGGCTATTATTCTCTTTATTATTCTTGGCGGAGCGGCGATGTTTGGATTGATTCCACTAAAAGGCGGTGAGGCCGCTCCGTTCTTCTCTAACTTCACTGGAGATGGGGGTCTCTTCCCAAACGGCTTTTTACCGATATTAATGACCATGCTGGCTGTTAATTTTGCTTTTTCGGGTACTGAGCTGATTGGGATTGCTGCGGGCGAAAGCGTCAATCCAGATGAGACCATTCCCCGGGCGATTCGCACGACTGTGCTACGTCTTGTCCTGTTTTTCGTCGGAACGATCGTGGTTTTAGCCGGCTTAATTCCTGTAGAAGAAGCCGGGGTGATCAAAAGTCCTTTCGTTGTGGTATTTGACCGCATCGGTATTCCTTATGCGGCAGATTTCATGAATTTTGTCATTCTGACAGCGATTTTATCTGCTGCAAACTCAGGGCTATACGCCTCATCTCGCATGCTATGGTCCCTTTCTGAAGAACGAACATTACCTAAAAAGCTGGCAAAATTGACGTCAAAGGGAATTCCTTTGAATGCACTCATTTTGAGTATGATTGGGGGCATTCTCTCTTTGCTATCGAGTGTCATCGCACCTGAAACGGTGTATCTGGTTCTTGTTTCAATCTCTGGACTCGCCGTTGTTGTTGTATGGATGGGAATTGCAGCTTCACAGTTCATGTTTCGCAAAAAATTCTTACAGGATGGCGGACAGCTTCATGATTTATCTTTCCGAACCCCGCTCTATCCGGTGGTTCCGATTGCTGCCTTCCTCCTATGCCTTGCATCTGTGATCGGCATTGCTTTTGATCCAAATCAGCGTATTGCTCTTATCTGCGGTATCCCTTTTATCGCACTCTGCTATGCTGCCTATTACATGACAACATGGATTCAGAAAAAACGAGAAAAACCTGGTGTATAGCACCAGGTTTTTTGTTTGTTCCAAAAAAGGATATCACTAGCAAAACAAAGACATTTTGGTATATGATAGGAATCTATGATTTTCAGGATGAATCAAGGGAGCTGTCGTTAATATGGAAATGACCATTACAAGAGCATTAAGTGAACTGAAAATGTTAGATAAAAGAATCAGCCGAACGATTGATGAAGCCGTACTCGGTGGTTTGATCATCGGGAAACATATACAGAACGGATTTCAAAATCAAGAAGAAGTAGAAAAAAAGGCAAAAGCAGATGACCAATCGATTCAAGCATTAATCAAACGCCGAAATGCCATTAAATCAGCCATTGTTGTGTCGAATGCTACGACAACGATTGAGGTGGCGGGTGTTAGTATGACCGTAGCAGAAGCCATTGAACGCAAGACATCCATAGATTACGATATTCGTTATTTACGAAAATTAAAAAAGGTCTACACAGAGCTGGTTGACCGGTCAGAACAAATCAATGAAGATGTGAAAAAGAGACTGGATCAACATTTAGAAACACTATTTGGGAAAGACGGAAAAACACAAGCCGCTGCCAACCAAGAGATCGTCAAGTCATTCCTAGCTGAAAATGAGGCGGCGATCATTGACCCTCTTCGTCTTCGAGTGAAGATTGAACAGCTTTCGAAAGAGATTGAAGATTTCCAAATGGAAGTGGATTTTTCCTTATCAGAAAGCAATACCTTGACAAAAATACAGATCGACTAGTCGATTTTGTTAGTGAGCCGAAAATCGATAGGACTAAACACCTCCGAGGGAAAGGTCATTCCCTCCTCATCTGATGATCATCTTAGGATGATCCATGATAAAAGCTCAAAGCTGAACGTTCAAAGCTGAAAGCTCAAGTATTCAAAGTTCTTATCCATCAAAGCTCAAGATGTAAAGCTCAATGCTCGATCGAATCTGGGAGAAACGGCTCATGAGTGTTTGTTTATCGACTCTTTCGGTTGCCGCCCAGCAGGTTTGCTAACAAAAAGAAAAGGATGTCACTAGCTGACATCCTTTTTTTCTATGAAAACGACAGGGCTTGCGCCAAGTCGCATCTTCTAGCAGATTAGTAACGTGATGTATATGCCAAATGGTACACACTTGTCACATTTGAAGATAGCGTGATGTCATTTGAAGTGAAAGTCACTGGAACGATATCGTAGTAATGTGTAGACCAGCCTGCATTATTGTATGTACGGTAGCCTGCACCTGCAGGAACTTGAATCGTTAGTGAAAATTGTCCATTCTCGTCTGTTGTACCTGTCGCTGTTTGAGCATATGATTTGATTGCTGCTTCAAAATAAAGCTGAATTGGCTGATTCGCCATGAGTTGACCACTTGTGTCCTTTAATGTTCCTTTAAAAGTAGCTGGATAATATGAACCTACACGATATTTACTGCCAGAACCGTAATTGACCATACCACCGTCTGCTGCTGTGACGCCTGTTACTTGTACGGATGCTGGTACTGCTCCTGTTTCCTCTGCATGTGCAAAGCTTGGGAAAACGAGAAGCAATGATAGAAAGAAAGCAAACATGATTTTTTTCATCGATAAATCCTCCTTTTTTTTCCTACTATATTACTATCGACAGTTATTGTCATTTTTCCAGTAAAAAACAAAAAACTTCCCTTTTTATTCAAAAGGGAAGCTACAAGACTATTTTTTCACAACAACTTTCACTGCTTTACTTTCTCTTTTTCTCACATCTGAAGCTGTCACATACAAGACGGTTTTGGCTTTTTGCGGCTTGATTTTAGCCGTAAATGCGCCTTTGCTATTGGTTTTGACCGTTTGAATGACTTTCTTTGATTTGTTCTTCACCTTGATCGTCAAGCCTGCACCCGCAGTTCCTTTGACCGTTTTACTTTTCACTGTTACTCGATTCACCTTTGGCTTAGCTGGCGCTTTGCCCTTTTTCACGACCGTTTTGAGCGAAGTCGCAGCCTTTCCTTTTGACATCTTGATGTGAAGCACTTTATTTTTGTTTTGATGCTTGATCTTCACACTAAAGGTTCCTTTTTTGCTTGCCGTGCCTTTTCCAAGCAGGGTTTTGCCTCTATACACAGAAATGGCAGCGCCGGCTTTCGCCTTTCCTGTCACCTTTTGATGCTGATCTTCTACTTTGTTAACTGATGCGTTTAATTCAACAGCGCTTAACGCGGCAAAAGCATTGAGTCTGCCATGTCCTGTCATCCAATCGATACCCGGAATTTTCGGATCAACAACAGGCTCGTCATATTCATCATAGAAAATGTCATCTGTTCCATCAACAGCTTTAAATGAAATATCATCCGCTGTATTTTGTAAAATATTTCTCACTTGATTTGGTTTCAGGGTTGGATTTTTAGAAAGCAGTAATCCTGCTGCTGCTGCAACATACGGTGTAGCCATTGATGTCCCGCTCAGGTATGAAACATTCCCATCAGGCATTAAGCTTGGGATATCAGACCCTGGTGCAGACATGCTTAATCCTTTCCCATAGCTTGAGAATTCAGCAGCAATATCCATGCGATTGCTTGCCCCAACTGCCATGGCGTACTTGGAAGTCGCAGGATAACCCATTTCTGGAATGCCATCGTTTCCGCTCGCCACTACCACTAATACATTTTTTTGTGCAGCATAGTTCATCGCATATTCAATGACCTTGCTGTAGTAGCCGCCAAGGCTCATGTTGATGACCTTTGCACCTTTGTCCACTGCATGTTTAATGCCAAGAGCAATATGCTCTGTATCTCCATTTCCATACGCATCCAGTACTTTGACTGGGATGATACCTGTATGTTGGTTCAGCCCTGCCATGGAGTAATGATTATCGGCTTTTGCTGCAATGATACCTGCCACATGGGTACCGTGGCCATTGTCATCAATTGCATCTTTATTACGGCCAATCAGATTGGCACCTAAGTCTGTGCGAACCGTTCCGCTTAAATCAGACAAACGGCTGTCGACACCTGTATCCACAACAGCGATTAACGTTTGCTTCATTTTGCTTGTACCAATCAATGTATTCATTTGTTCAAACTTCACATCAGCGCCTTTTTTCCCACTGTTCTGCGCACTGTTTTTCAGCGGCCACTGGTAACCATACTGCGCGTCATTGCTGAGCGCACGATACGTTTGTACAGGCTCTGCAAATTCAACATTCGGCATACTAGAAAGCTTTCTCGCCGTGCTTTTGATCACAGCTGTGCCTGCTTTAAGCGTTTTGCCAGCTGATTCTTTCCCTGCCGGTACATCGTAAACATACATTCCTTTAAATAAAGGATTTACTGACTGAGATGTCACACGGTTTTCTTGAATTCCGTAGCCTTTCATCTTCTTTTTTGCGGATTGAAGCGTTTGACCATCCTTTAATTTAAAGATGATTTTGTTTGTGTTGACCTTTTCTTCTGGAACAAGCTTTTGTTTCTCTAATACATAACCGATCGATTTTCCTTCAAGCTGATCGATTCCTAGTTTTTGCCCCACTGTTTCTAATTCCTTTTTTAAATAGGCTGGACTTGCCTCTTTGAGCATATCAAAAAGGGAACGGATCGCCTGTTGCTCTTTCTCTGTGACGATATGACCGCTGAATGCACCATTTTTCTCTACGTCATTCAGCAATGATTTTAATGTCAGCAAATGATTGTACACCGTTTGCTGCTTTTTTTGATTGTTGATGAGTTTAGATTTGAGAAACGGCTTTGTTTTTTGTAGCAGACGTGTCAGCTTCTGACCATCGGCTGTTTCATTGAATCGTTTGTCTTCGATCGTACGAATGGATTGAAGAATTTCACGTCCATGCTTTTTCTCAATAATGATGATCGTTGGCTCTTCTTCTTCAGGGAAAATCGGTTCAGATGGCGGAAGATTCGCACCTTTATACCCGATTGTATATGCTGCATCCTCTTCCTCATCACGGCTGTCTTCCTCTGAACCTAAATACAGCACTTTGACATAGTAAGGACCTGACCATGCATGCGGGAAGTTGATTTCTGTCTCTCCACTTGCTGTGTCCACACGATATCTCGAATAAGTGTCATCCTTTATCGCTCTATCCTTACTTGGGTAGACCGATACAGATAACACTTGTTTGCTTTTGACAGAAATTTGCATATGTGTATGTTTTGCCACATCATCTGCAGATGGCGTAATTTGGTACCATGACTCTTCTTTTTCATTCTGTAATGTACCTGAGATGACTTCACCATCTTTCAACCCAATGGCTTCATTGACACTTGTGCCTTTACTAACTGCTGATGCTTCGTACCCAGGTAATACAGCCATACATAGAATGATGGCCATGAGTACAACCACACAGGATTTGACCTGCTTTTTAAACATGAAAAGACCCCCTTATCTTTTACAATACCTTGGAAGAATATCACAGAATCCTTTTTAGTAGAATCTATTTTTGACATAATTAAACTCGTTTTAAGCTAGGATTTGAGATATTCAGATGACTAGTCTGATCGCTTCATAAACTTTTTGCCATTTCAAACGGAAAATGATGCTATTTAACCATGTCGAAAAGTACATTACAATCAAATTGTAAGCGCTTAACAAACAAGAGAGAAGGGATCAGCTTGTTCCAAAAAGATCATGTTTTTACACAAGTAAACGGTCGATCAAAGAATGAGATTTTACAATACATTTCCGAGAAAGCTGAAGACCTTCACATTACAGATGATCAGTCAGGGTTATTAACAGATTTGTTGAAACGCGAAGACGAAGTCTCAACAGGACTTCAGCAAGGTTTTGCGATTCCTCATACAAAAAGCTCTGCTGTTCAAACGGCTTCACTTCTCTTTTTAGAACTTGAACAACCCATTGAATGGGGAAGCTTCGACGATTTGCCAACAAGCTATTTATTTACACTGCTCGTTCCACTAGAAGAGGCCAATGTCACACACCTCAAATTACTGTCTGGCATTGCCACAAGTTTAATGGAGCCTGCTTTCATCGAAAAGATTCAACCCGGTCAAACAGCAGACTATTATTACGAAGTCATTGAACAACAATTGAAAGAGGGGATTACACAATGAAAATTGTCGGTGTTACTTCATGCCCAGCAGGGTTAGCTCATACACCAATGGCAGCAAAAGCATTAGAGAATGCGGGTAAACAGCTTGGACACGAGATTAAAATCGAACAACAAGGAATTATGGGACAGGTGAATGGCATTACAGCAGAGGAAGCCAAGCAGGCAGACCTTTGCATTATCGCCTCCAATCAGCATATTAACGACGCTGAACGCTTCTCAGGTATTCCTACTGTTCGTGTCGAAATCG
Organism: Bacillus sp. FSL K6-2869; assembly: GCF_040869405.1. Taxonomy (NCBI): domain Bacteria; kingdom Bacillati; phylum Bacillota; class Bacilli; order Caryophanales; family Bacillaceae; genus Bacillus; species Bacillus sp. FSL K6-2869. Next base: position 256,829 of record NZ_CP152035.1, on the reverse strand, counting down.
GACGCGCCCTAAAAAATGCCGAGCAAATCATCACAAAAGCCGTTGCGCTGGTTGAAAAGAAAAAATCTGAATCCCAATAAACAAGAGCAATGCCATATAGAAAGGAGCAAAGCAGAATGAAAGCAAAATTAAAAGTCATTGAAGGCCACCTCATGACCGGTATTTCTTATATTCTTCCGGTGATCATCGGAGCTTCACTTATCGTTGGTTTAGCCAAACTAGTCGGGTTAGGTTTTGGTGTGTCAGATTTAAACGCCTATAAAGATGCAGGCGGCATTTTACATGGTGCCTATTTGATGGAACAGGTTGGCTGGACAGGCATTGGCTTAATGAACGTACTGCTCGCTGGCTTTATTGCCTATTCGATTGCGGATAAATCTGGTCTTGCGGCCGGCTTTATCGGCGGAGCTCTTGCCAGCTCAACAAATGCTGGTTTTATCGGCGCCGTCATTGCAGGTTTCTTTGCCGGATATGTCGCTCTCTTTGTGAAAAGAAAAATTCAAATTCAAGGCTCTGCAGCTGGACTCGTCCCTCTGCTCATCTTACCGCTCATTACTGTTGGCTTAACCGGACTTCTCATGTCCGTTCTGCTAGGCGGTCCATTAGGAGCTTTGAACACCGCATTAATTGAATGGATCAAAGGCATGGTCGCAGATGGAACGAGCACACTCGCACTTGCTCTCATTCTAGGTGCCATGATTGGCTTTGACCTTGGCGGCCCAGTGAATAAATCAGCTTGGATGGCTGGTAACGCACTCTTCCTATCAGGTGTCTATCTTCCTGCCATTCTCGTCAATATCGCGATTGTCATTCCGCCGCTAGGATACGGGCTTGCGACATTGATTCGAAAACGCAACTTCTCTCCTACCTTCAGAGAAGCTGGACGAGGCGGCCTTGTGATGGGGATTATCGGGATTACAGAAGGAGCCATTCCCTTTACACTCGTCAATCCTTTGAAATTGATTCCGCTGAATGTCGTCGCTTGTGCTGCAGGAAGCGGGGTTGCTGCCTTATTAGGTGTCCATGACATCATGCCGCCAATTGGCGGACTATACGGATTCTTCTCAGTAGGAAACTGGTGGGCGTATTTAATCGGCGCGCTAACTGGCGCACTTGTTATTGGAATTGGTGCCAACCTACTTGTGAACTTCTCTGAGAAAAAAGAACCCCAAAAGCCCGAACATGATCAGAAGCAGAAAGAAGAAGATGATTTTGACCTTGTGCTAGAAGGATAATTTGAACAAAGAAAGGTGTCGTTACACAATGACTGTCAATGTACATGTGATTCCACATACTCACTGGGACCGGGAATGGTATTTTACCACCTCCCGCTCCCGTATCTACTTAATGAAAAGCGTAATGGACATATTGGACACCCTCGAAACAGATGAACGGTTCCATTACTTCATGCTCGATGCACAAGCATCCTTGCTAGATGATTACTTGAAATGGCGCCCAGAGGATGAAAATCGAATCAAACAGCTCGTCACAGCAAAGCGCCTCATCATCGGTCCGTGGTATACACAAACGGATCAGCTCGTTATTTCTGGGGAATCGATTGTACGGAACCTGCAATATGGGATTGAGCGCTGTCAGCAGTTTGGACATGTCATGAAGGTCGGTTATGTCCCTGATTCCTTCGGTCAATCTGCACAAATGCCTCAAATTTATCAAGGCTTTGGTATTGTCGATACAGCCTTTTGGCGCGGCGTTTCTGATCATATGACGAATCACACAGAATTTAATTGGCGCGGGGCGGATGGCAGTGAAGTGTTTGCAGTGAATCTGCCATTTGGCTACTACTACGGAGGAAATATTCCTGAGAAGGATGAAGACCTGCAAGCCTTTCTTTCTGAAAAAATCGGGGCGCTGCAAGCAAAAGCCACGACAAAGAATGTCTATTTCCCAAATGGCTTTGACCAAGCGCCTATTCGTAAAAACCTGCCTGACTTATTAGAAAAAGCCAATGAAATAGACGAGCATAACTATCAAATCAGCAGTTTAGAAGACTACATTGCAGCAGTGAAAAAAGAGCGGACTTCTTTTGAGACATTAGAAGGAGAACTCATTCATGCCAAGCATATGCGAATTCATAAGTCCATTTTTTCAACAAGAGCAGATTTGAAAATCTTAAACAACCAAATTGAAAACTATCTTGTCAATGTGATGGAGCCGATCCTTACAATCAGTTATTCACTCGGACATGACTATCCGCATGACACGGTGCGTGATATTTGGTACCTCATGTTTGAAAATGCAGCGCATGACAGCATTGGCGGCTGTAACAGTGATACGACGAATCAAGACGTTTTCTTCCGCTACAAGCAGGCAAAAGAAATCGCCGAGAATCTGGTGGACTTACACATGCGTCTCATCGCCATCCGGCTGCAAACTGAGCAAGAAATCACGTTCACTTTATTTAATACACTACCTTCAAAGCGCTCTGAAGTCATTGAAGTCGAAACCTTTATCACAGAACGTCCATTTACACTAAAAGACGCTGATGGACGAACTCTTCACTACACAGTCAAAAGCAAAACCGATGTGACAGATTATGTCTTAGCACAGCAGATTTCACTTAACCCAAGCAAAGAAGTGTACATGCCAAAGCAAGTATGGAAAGCTGTTTTACTCATTGAAGCAGTCGACTTGCCACCCGTTGGTTATACACAAGTCAGCATGGTTTTCGATGAATCTAGTGAATCCATTTTGGAAAAAACAGAAGGTCGTGTCATTGAAAATACGTTTTACCGCATTGCAGCAAATGACAATGGGTCATTAGAAATTACGGATAAACAGACTGGACGAACGTTCTCTGAGCAAATGATCTTTGAAGACAACGGAGATGATGGGGATTCTTATAACTATTCACCACCGCGTGAGGATCTTTATGTATCATCTAAAGATATCTCATCAGCAGACATTACCGTATCGAAAAGCAGTTTACAGGAAGAGCTCACCATCAAGCTTCAATTGACTGTCCCATATGATTTAGAGGAACGTTCGGAGCAAAAGGGGACGACTTCCCTCCCGATCACAGCGAAGGTGGCTTTAAATAAAGATGAAGCGGTCATCCGTTTTCATGTGAATGTTGACAACCATGCGCTAGACCACCGTCTACGGGTACTCTTTGATACAGGTATTGCGTCAAACGTATCACTCAGCGATCAACAGTTTGGCACCATCGAACGTCCAACGGAGCTGACGCAAGAGCTAGAATGGTGGAACAATGAACATTGGGAAGAAAAACCGATTACCATTGAACCCATGCAATCATTTGTTGCACTTCGCGATGAAGCATATGGTGTCTCTCTTTTGACGGACTGCGTCAGAGAATACCAAATCACAGGCGCGGGCTACACAACCATTGCTTACACACTCTTCCGCTGTTTCGGAAAAATGGGGAAAGAAAACCTTCTTTACCGTCCCGGCCGGGCTTCTGGAGAAAAAATCGTGGAAACACCTGATGCCCAGCTTCAAGGATCGCTATCATTCTCCTTTGGCATGCACTATAGCCAAGAAGCGGTAAGTGAAGGACACTTGGCTCAGCTTGCTAAACGTTACACCACCCCGGTTCAGTGCTACGAGCGGGCAGACTTTTTAAACGGTCGTTTAATTTTCTCTTTCCGAGATGAAAAAGAAGACTTACAATCTACTTATAGCCTGCTTGACATTGAAACAGACGGGGCCGTTCTAAGCGCTTTGAAAAAAGAAGAGCATGGAACAGGCATTGTCATTCGTCTCTTCAATCCATATTTAACACGTCAAACAGCCGCTTCAATCAATAGTTCATCTCTACAACATGGAGAAACAGCGAATTTAGGCGAAACACCTGAAGGACATATACTGAAAGCACAACATGGATCATTACACATTGAACCGCTCACACCTTGTCAGGTACAAACCTACATTGTAAAGAAAAAATGAACATGTAGGGGCGGGATCCATTTGGATTCCGCCTCTCTTTAATGGAGGGCATTGATCATGCGAATTGGAGGCATCGAAGCAGGCGGTACAAAATTTGTCTGCGGCTACGGAACAACAGACGGAACGATTGAACATATGACTTCCTTTGCAACAGGGAACCCAGAAGAAACATGCCGGCAAGTGATCGAATACTTTACAGAGCATCCAGTTGATGCGATTGGCATAGGCGCATTCGGACCTGTCGATGTAAAAGAACACAGCCCCAGCTATGGAACGATTCTCGAAACACCCAAAACAGCTTGGCGCCAATTTCCATTACTCTCAACCTTAAAACAAGCACTCGGTCTCCCTATGAAGCTTGATACGGATGTGAACTGTGCGGCGCTCGGTGAAGCTCGTTTTTCAACGGAAACAGACAGACCAAATTCCTTGATCTATATCACGGTTGGGACGGGAATCGGCGGCGGTGCCTATATTGAAAACCGCCTCATTCACGGACTGCTTCATCCAGAAATGGGACATATCACCGTTCAGCGCCACCCTCATGACACCTATGGGGGCTGCTGCCCGATCCATCATGATTGTTTAGAGGGATTGGCATCTGGACCTGCCATAGAAGGCCGCTATCATACATTGGCACAAATGCTGCCAGAGGAGCACCCTGCCTGGTCACTTCAAGCTTATTATCTTGGGCAAATGACCGCAAATTTATTACTCACCCTTTCACCAGAACGCATTATTTTTGGTGGAGGTGTCATGAAACAGCCGGCCTTGCTGCCGCTCATCCTTGAAGAAACAGACGAGCGGCTTCATGGTTACTTACAACTACCAAAGCCATTAAATGAAATCGTCACAAAGCCTTCCTTTGACGGATTATCTGGTTTAATGGGAGCCATCGCCCTTGGAGCTGATGCCTTAAAGGAACAAGGAGCGGCGCAATGATGATGACGGCAGATACTCGAACCTACCAGCTCATTCAGCGGCTATTTGAAACGAAAGGGTTCGTGAAGCTGGAGGAGCTCACTGCCTCTTTTCGCTTATCTGACCGCTCCATCCGCAATTTAATCAAAGAAGCAAACGAGCTGTTAACACAAGCTGGAGCCATGATCAAGACCATCCGCGGGAAAGGGTATACGCTCTTAACAAGTGACCAAGACGCTTTCCTGCTTTGGCTCCATCAGCAAAAGCTTCCTGCCCGCTCTCTCGTACCCGTCATGCCAGAAGAGCGCATACGATTTATGATGAGAAAACTATTGCTTCAATCAGACTACTTAAAAATTGATCAATTAGCAGAAGAATTGTTCATCAGCCGTATGACGGTCAGCAGTGATTTAAAAAAAGGACGGGAGCTGTTAGCCCGTTACGGTATGACCCTTGTCTCAAAGCCTGGATTTGGCTTAAAAGTAGACGGATACGAATTGCAAAAAAGGACGTGCTACGCAGACTTACTGCTTGAAGAAGAACCCGCCCTATCTCATATAACTGAGCGGGAACAGCTTCATTTCCCTGACATTTCACTTGAAACCATTCGATCCATTGTGCTGACAAATCTATATCAAGAATCACTGCTCATTAAAGATATTGCCCTAAAGAATTTAGTGATTCACTTAGCGATTGCCATTCAACAAACGCAAAAAAAACAGCGGATACCCGCCAGTACTACTCACACACAAAGACCGCCAGTGTTAACAAGAATCGCTCAAAAGATCACGCATCAAATAAGCGACACGTTTCATGTCACCTTATCAGAGGATGAAACAGATTACTTGGTGATGCATCTCTTAGCGAATCAAACGTGGAAAGAAATTGATGAGCACCAAACGACAGAAGAAGTACGTCAGGCGGTGACACGATTTCTCCAGCACATTGAAAAAACAAGCGGTCATCGTTTTGTAGATGACGATATCCTGCGTCAAGATTTGATGCTGCATATGAAGCCATTATTAAATCGAATTCAATACGGCGTGTCTTTACAAAATCCGCTTTTGCATGAGATCAAAACATCTTACCCTTATCCGTTTGATTTGGCCGTCAGCGGACTCAATGCCTTACAGCTGGTGCGGACGCCAAATGAAGATGAAGCGGCATATGTTGCCTTACATATTGCTGCTTCATTTGAAAGAAGTCATCTTGACACCTCACAAAAAAAGAGGGCCATTATTGTATGCGGGTCTGGACTAGGAACGGCACGTCTGCTTGAAATTAAATTGAAGGCGGCCTTTCAACATGAGCTTGAGATTGTTGAGCTTTATTCTTATCAGGATTACGCTTTTAGCACCACTTTGCCATGTGATGTGATTATTACAACCGTACCTCTCGCACCAAAGGGGAAACCAATCATTCAAGTGAATGCTTTTTTTGAACATCATGATGTCCAGCGTGTGAGTGAGGTCATTCACCTGTTAAACGGACACGGTGCCCCTTCGCAGGAGCTGATGGCTTTTTTCCAAGAACGATTGACCTTGTTGGATGTGAACCTTTCAAGCAAAGAAGAGGTATTAGATACGCTTTGCAGCCGGCTGGAGGCGTATCAGCTTGTTTCATCTTCTTTTCGTTCCTCCGTGCTGGAGCGGGAGCAAATGTCATCGACCTATCTTGGCAAGGGGATTGCAATGCCTCACCCGCTCATCACAAATGAAGGCACCTCCTGCGTGGCAATTGCACGATTGAAACAGCCAATTGATTGGCAGGGCGATCAAGTATCTCTGATTTTCTTGTTAGCCATTCAGAAAGATGACGCTGCCTGCATGAATCAATTTTTTGAACAAGCTGTCGATTTGTTAGACAGTCCTGACCGCCTTCACTCCTTGACACATGCAAGGACATTTGATGAGCTGATGCATGTCCTGTTTCAATAGCACATAAGGCCGCCCAAGTGAAATCGGGCGGCCTTTTATTCATCTATTCCTCACATACGAATCAATCGTATATGACATTTTTTCCTTCTTCCCTTAACTTTTTCAACGACGTCAGCATATGGTTGATTTCTTCATCGGAATGTCTTTCCCAAGCGCCTAATTCTGCGACAATTTTCAAAGGGGATTTCGATCGATAGGAACGGGTCGGGTTACCGGGAAATTTTTTGTCAGTCAAATTCGGATCGTCTTCAAACTCGCCTGTCGGTTCTACAACATAAATTCTCTCTTTTGCATCAGACCGGGCTAATTCAGCTCCCCATTTGGCTGCGTTTAATGTTCCAGTAAAATAGATGTGGTTCGATTGTTTATCCTGATAGTTGGATAAATGCAACGGTTCAAGCAGGTTCCCAATCTTCAATTCCGCTTTCGTCCCATGAAAAAACGGCCCAGGATCTAAAACATCTTTCTTGTCATTCATACAGCCACATCCCTTATCGTTTTTGACTTGCGTATAACAGTATACGGGCTGATGTGGGCGGAAAACAGTCTATAAATGAGATGAAATTCGGGGTATAATGATAGTAGAGAGTAAGATGTGATCGGTAAACTCCAGCAAGTTGAAAAAACAGCAAGCATACATACAAAGCAGTCTTCTTGAAAGAGATAAAAAGCTGTTAGACGCCATAAAAGCCAAAGAGACGTTTGACGTTTTATGTGGTTGGCGTGTTGGCACATAATCAATTAAATTCTTCAGGAAGGGTGTAATGAGAGAATGAAAGATAGAGATAAGATTTGTCATATATATGCTCAAAAAAGTTGGCATATGGATTCTTATATTATTGGTAATCGTGAGGGTTTAATAGAATTAAAGAGTGCTATTGACCAAGCATTGAAAAGTAATGTTGGTCAAGCTGAATTGTTCCCATCAGATTTAGAGGATTATACAACTTACGTTGCTTTAGTTGATGATAAGGAAGAATTGGATTCACTTATTATGCCTTACACTGATGAGGATAATGATGATGAAAACTTGATACATCCAGTTGATATAGTTACAAGTCATGAAGAGAAAAAAACCCCTAAAAATTAGGGGTTTTTTAGTGTGATATTGTTACTTCCCGATGTTCTCTCCATTTTGCTCGATCAATGTTTCATACCAATAAGAGCTCTTTTTCCGAATTCTCTTCAGGTCTTTCAGGTCAAATTCATCACGGTTGACGTAGATAAAACCGTAGCGTTTTGAGCAGCCTTGGTGTGTACTGATTAAGTCGATGGCTGACCACGGGCAGTACCCGAATACCTCAACACCGTCAGTGATCGCCCATTTGATTTGTTCAATATGTTTTTCTAGATAATCAATTCGATAATCATCCTGAATCGATCCATCCGCTTCTAACTTGTCAAAAGCGCCTAACCCGTTTTCCGTAATAATAAGAGGCAGCTGATAGCGGTCGTAAATCTCACGCATCGTTGATCGGAAACCGGTAGGGTCAATCTCCCAGCCAAATGCATTTTTACTTAAGAACGGGTTGTTGCCGCCTTTGTAGACGCCATCTTCACCAGATTTTAAATGCTGATCTCCGCCGCGGGCAAATTCATCATTGCCATCTCCTTTACTCGCTTCAACCGTTTGAGATGTGTAGTAGTTAAAGGCAATGAAGTCTGGTTTTGCACTTTTCAAAATATCCATATCTCCCTCTTCAATCACAGGAAGAATGTCTTTTTCCTTCATGTATGCCCATGCAAGGTTGTTATAACGACCGAATACCGCCATATCAAGATATAGCCAGTTGCGGATCGCATTGTAATTAGCCGCAGCAATGACATCCTCAGGTTTTGGAGATGCCGGGTAAATTAGGGCAATGTTTGGCGCTGGTCCGATTTTCGCATCAGGCAGCAAACGATGACAAAGCGTCATGGCTTTCGCCTGTGCCACAAGCATATGGTGGTTCTGCTGATATAGTTCTTTTTTCGGATTTTCTAAATTTGGATCCAGTGTACCTAGAGCTGATCCATGTAAGATCATCATGTTTTGTTCATTAATGGTCAACCAATATTTTACCTTCTCGCCATACTCCTGGAACAAAACCTCCGCATAACGTTCAAACGCATCGACTGTCGAACGATTTGACCAGCCGCCTTTCACTTGAAGCGCATGAGGTAAATCAAAGTGATACATCGTCACAATTGGTTCAATGTCATAGCGGCGCAATTCATCAATGAGAGAATGGTAGAAGTTAATTCCCTTTTGATTGATCTCCCCATCTCCATCTGGAATGATACGTGTCCATGCAATGGAGAAACGATAAGCTTTCAAGCCCATTTCTGCAAACATCTTCACGTCCTCTTTATATCGATGATAGTGATCGCTGGCTACCTTAAAATCAGTTGTTCCTTCAGGATAGCTTTCTCTCATATCAATGACTGAAGGTCCCTTGCCATCCTCGTTCCATGCACCTTCTACTTGATAGGCGGAAGTCGATCCGCCCCAGAAAAAGTCTTTTGGAAATGGTGCTAGTGTTGAATATCTCATGATTATGTCCTCCCTTTCTTAAACTAAGTGTAAAAATGATTGTCCTGGTGTCACTTGTTTTTCTTCTGTCTCAATGATATCGCTAAATTCACCGGAATTGGTAATAATCACAGGTGTTGTGACAGAAAGACCTGCTGCTTGAATGGCCTCAATATCAAACTCCGCAAGCAGTTCACCTTCTGTAATGGTTTGGCCCTGCTCAACCTTCGGCGTAAAATGACGGCCCCCAAGTTGTACAGTATCCAGTCCAATATGAATGAGTACTTCTGCTCCGCTTTCAGAGGTGAGACCGTATGCATGTCCTGTTGGGAATACCGTTGTCACGACTCCAGTTACTGGTGCAAACAACTTGCCTTCTGATGGAATAATGGCTGCACCCTTACCTAATGCGCCAGATGAGAAGGCTTTATCCTGCACCTCTTCTAGCTTGATGACTTCGCCAGATAAAGGACTTTTCACATGAGCTGCTTTGACACCATGTTCATTTTCAGATGCTGGTACAGAACTAGTTGCAGGAGCATCTTCTTCATCCACAGGATCTTTGAATCCAATCAAATAGGTTAAGACGATTGAAAGGACAAATGAAACGGAAATTCCGATTAAGAATCCTGTAAATCCTTGACCATAGAAGATCGGAAGTGTCAGTAAACTCGGAAGACCTGACGCGATCGCAATACTTTGTGAATAACCGATAATGGCACCACCGACACCGGCAGAGATAACCGCTGCAATAAATGGTTTTTTCAAACGAAGTGTGACGCCGTATACAGCAGGCTCTGTAATTCCAAATACAGCAGAAACCGCTGTTGATCCAGCTAATGATTTCAGCTTTTTGTTCTTTGTTTTCAGCATAACACCGATGGAAGCACCGGCTTGTGAAAATACAGCTGGCGCAGTAGCCGGCTTAATATGATCTTTTCCATGAACCGCAATATTATTTAAAATGACTGGCACAAGCCCCCAATGGATACCGAAGATGACAAGAACCTGCCATGCCATCGCAATTAAAGCACCGGCAAGTGTAGGGCTAAAGGAGAATACTTTCAGCAGGACGGCTGCAATTCCGTTCCCTGCATACACACCAAATGGTCCAAATACGATCAGCGTCAGTGGAACGACCGTGACCAGTAAAATCAGTGGTGTAATAAAGTTTTTCACACTTTCATGAATGACTTTGTTAAAGAAACGTTCGATATATCCCATCACAAACACTGCCAAAATAATCGGGATAACCGTTGATGTATAAGACATTAAGACAACCGGAATGCCGAAGAACGACACATCTCCGCCGCCTTTTGTGAGCTCTTGAATAGTCGGGTAGATCAGTGCACCTGCAATCGTCACAGCGACAAATGGATTCGCTTTAAACTTCCTAGCAGAAGTGAATGCGAGTAGCAGCGGCAGGAAGTAGAACAAGCTGTCTGATGCGGCAAATAAAATTTGATACGACGTATCTTCAGGTGATAACCATTTTGCATTGATACAGATGCCTAGAAGTCCTTTTAAAATACCGGCACCCGCCATAACACCTAGAAGCGGTGTGAAAATTCCAGAAACAATGTCGACGAATTTTCCGAAAAGACTTGTACTTTCTTCACTTGATCTAGCAGATGAAGAAGTGGAATCCTCTAATAGATTCGTAAACTCCCCAATCTCTCGATATACCTCTGGTACGGTGTTGCCGATGACCACCTGAAACTGGCCGCCGCTTTCCATGACAGTCACCACACCATTTAATTTTTCAATGGCCGCTTTATCTGCTTTTGATCTGTCATTTAATGTGAAGCGAAGTCTTGTGGCACAGTGAACCAATGAATGAACATTTTTCTCTGTCCCGATATGTTTGATAATGTCTTCTGCTAATTGACGATGACTCATACAAAAACCCCCTTTTTTTCAAAAAAATACGTTTTTAGGCAAAATAAAAACCTAAACGGGCACCAAAAATAGTCGCAACTTGCTATTGCGCTTTTTCAGTGAACGTTTAGGTTTTGCCTGCCGAACAGTCACAATCCTCTAAGACGATCATTGTGAAACCGTATTCTTTTATGTTTATGAGCAAATAGTACCACTCACTTTTTATGATGTCAACGCTTTCTTTTAAAATTCTATCTTTATTTTTCTCGTTTGATGAGTCGATTCAAATGAATCGATAGATAGAGCATCTCCTCTGATGTTAGATCGCGATGATATGTTTGATACACATATTCCGCGATTTTCTTTGCGCATTCGTACGCCTTCGGATATTTCACTTTAATCAGCTGATATAAATCTTGATCTTCACTGACGAGTAACGTTTCGTTGATGAGACGCTGTACGAAAAAGCGTAAATGTGTGAGAAAACGATAAAAGTTGAGCGAGTCTTCATCAAATTCCATGTTCAGATGATATTTCACAATGGTCAGTATGGCATTCACTTCTTTAGTGATATTGACCGTTGTATTCATGTCTTCATTGAGCTCTGCATTAATGATATGCATGGCAATAAAGCCCGCTTCATCTTCAGGCAGTTCAATATGAAGACGATCTTCAATCATCTTAAGGCATTCCTTCGCCACGAGAAACTCATCTTTGTATAAACGTTTAATCTCCCAAATCAGCGAATTCTCAATCAAGTGGTTTTTCTTTAATCGTTCAATGGCGTAATGAATATGGTCTGCCAGCGATACATGCAGACTTTCGTTTAATCTTCGGTTCAGCTTTGTATGTGCGTATTGGATCATTTCCTCGGTCACCTTGACGACATCATATGGAACCTCTTGAAGCAACATTTTCATCCGCTCATGTACGGAATGATCTTCTAGGCGGAACACTTTATCAATTAACGCCTCGTCCACCGGGTCGCCGGGACGTCTTTGAAAAGCGATGCCTCTGCCCATGACGACGATTTCTTTTCCTTGTTCATCTATCACACTAATGACATTATTGTTTAGAACCTTTTGAATCTGCATCTCCAAACACCTCCGTCTATAACCAGCCATCTACACTCAAAATATGCTCTCATCTTAACACAACTGTCAAATCACTTGGCGTTTTTATCTGACTTTTGAAATAGATTTAACGACATTTTCACTTCTTTCTTGCTGGTCTGATCCTCCCTCGGCCTGCATACAATACCCCGAGGAGGTGACCTTCGATGAAGGCTTTTTTCTGGTCAGCATCTTTTTTATTCATGTTCATTCTGACTCTCTTTATTCTAGGTATTGTTTTTTGGCTTAGTGGACAAGGCTTAGATCAGCTATGGAGATATGCGCTTATCTGTCTTGTGACAGCCACCGTTCTACACGGCGTTACCACTTGGCTAAAGCAACATGTCATGCATCACTCATCCAAATAAAAGGCTGCCCGCAGTATTCAGGCAGCCCTTCCGTTATTCCTTAGATGAGGCGGCTTCTTTCTGAGAAGCACGCAGTTCATCATTGATTTTTTTCGCATCTTCTAAAAACTCTGTTTCAAATCCACTTTTGAGTGCCCACATATAAAATAACAATGCCACAACTGCAATGAGCGCCATATCCCAACCATAATGAATGACGTTATACCCGCCAAATTTATCACTGCCGAGACAAGAAATCGTCATCATCACAAGCAAATACACAACCATCCAAGCACCTGCTTTAAAGTGACGGCCAAAGCCCTTCCACTTCGCTTTTGCTTGATAGTAAAAATAGATTGGCAGACCGATGAGAATAATGAACAGCACCTGACCCGTCAGCGGCCATCTCGCCCAGTACAGTGTCAATGATGCAAAGACAAAACCAAGCGGAGCAATGATGCTGAGTCCTTTAATTCGCAGTGGACGATATAAATCTGTGCCCGTCTTTCTCAGCGTCATTACTGTCACAGGTCCTGTCAAATAGGAAATCAGGGTCGCCACAGAGATAATTTCAGCGAGAACCCCCCATCCTCTAAACAAAAACAGAAAGATAAACGATACGCCTAAGTTAAAAAACATCGCTGGACGAGGCACACCATAAATTGGGTGCAGACGGCCAAGTACACTTGGCATGTACTTGTTTTTTTCCATCCCATAAATCATACGAGACGTCGTCGCCGTATACGTAATCCCTGTTCCAGAAGGAGAAACGAACGCATCTGCATATAAAATAAGGACAAGCCAGTTGATTCCTAGCGCAATGGCAAGGTCAGCAAATGGCGAGTTGAAATTCAAATGCCCCCAGCCATTCACAATCATTGACGGATCGACAGCGCCAATAAAAGCGATTTGCAGCAGCACATAAATGACCGTTGCAATCAAAATCGATCCAACAATGGCGATTGGAATCGAACGCCCTGGATTTTTCGCTTCTCCTGCCATATTAATCGGGCTTTGGAAGCCATTAAAAGCAAACACAATCCCTGATGTTGCGACAGCTGTGAGCACACTCGCCCAGCCGTTCGGCGCAATACTTGTTCCAGAAGTAAAATTCTCACTATGAAAACCTACGAATAAGAGCGCACCAATTGTTAATCCTGGAATGACGATTTTAAAAACCGTAATGAATGTATTCGCCTTTGAAAACAACCCAACTGTCCAATAATTGAGCAGAAAATAAATCACCAGCAGCACACTTGCCACCATGAGCCCCTCGGTCGTCAAAACCCCTTTTGTGACCAAATGGCTTGTCCACTTTGCCCACTCCCAAGGCCATGAGCTCATGTATTGAACGGATGCCACTGCCTCAACAGGAATCACTGAGACAATGGCGATCCAGTTTGCCCAAGCGGCGATAAATCCAATAAAAGAGCCATGTGAATATTGCGTATATTTGACCATTCCGCCTGCCTCTGGAAACATCGACCCGAGTTCACTATAAGACAATGCGATAAATAAAATAACAACCATCCCGATCAACCATGACAAAATAGCAGCAGGGCCGGCGATTTGAGCAGCCCGCCACGCACCAAAGAGCCATCCTGAACCAATGATTGAGCCAAGACCTACCATCATTAAAGCGAAAGTTCCCATCCTACGATGCAAATGATTCATGTTCATAACACCTTTCGATTAAAATACAGAGCATGTGTCGAGCAAGCGCCTTTCTTTTATAGCAGCTCACCATTCATTCCATTGGCAAATACTTTCTGATCTGAACTTTTATCTTTGTTCATTTTTTTGCCTGTTATATTATCTCTCAATTCTCCATTTTCTGAAATAGTCGAACATGCTTATTTCAAAAGAAAGCGCTTTTTCAACTGTTCAATCTATTAGACTGATTAACTACCTTTACCCTTATTTTGAAAAAAACAAAACAAAAAAGAAAGAGGTAATGACTTCCTCTTCCCTCTGAACACGTATCATTCAAAGAAAAAAGGATAAAAGGGAGACCCTCTTATCCTTGTGAGATTGCTTGTTCTTTTTCAATGACAGCTAGTCTTTCTTGAACTTCTTCTTCAGATAAATTGTGCTGTTTCACATAAAGGTTACGTTCGCTTGTGCGGCATTCATGGCTGCAGCTGCGCATATATTTATGCTCGCTTTCTTCTGTTGCAATCATTTTGCGGTTACATGCAGGGTTCGCACAGTTCACATAACGCTCGCAAGGTTCGCCAGTGAAGAAATCTTTTCCTACCACGACGTGCTCTGTTTGATTGACTGGAACCGTTAGGCGGTTATCAAACACATAACATTGACCGTCCCATAGCTTTCCTTGAACTTCCGGGTCTTTTCCGTACGTGACAATTCCACCGTCAAGCTGGGATACATCTTCAAAGCCTTCACGCTTTAACCATCCTGAGAATTTCTCACAGCGTACGCCGCCTGTGCAATACGTCAGAATTTTTTTCCCTTCAAGAATCTCTTTGTTGTCACGAATCCACTCAGGTAATTCACGGAATGTCTCAATGTCAGGGCGCACAGCACCTCTGAAGTGACCGACATCAAACTCATAATCATTACGTGCATCAATCACGACCGTATCAGGTGATTGCATTTGCTCGTAAAATTCAACTGGGCTGAGATGTTTCCCCGTTAATTCTAACGGATTCACATCATCTTCAAGACTTAAATTCACCAATTCATTTCGGTGGCGGACGTGCATTTTCTTAAACGCATGACCATCTGCTTCGTCAATTTTAATTGGCATGGACGCAAAGCGTGGATCTTCTTTCAATGCTTGCATGTACTTGTCCGTCTGCTCAATGGTACCAGAAACGGTTCCGTTTATGCCTTCAGATGAAACAAGAATACGACCTAACAAACCAAGTTCCTTACAGAATGCTAGATGCTCTGCTGTAAACGTTTCTGGATCCTCAATGGGGACATATTGATAGTAAAGTAATACACGATATTGTTTTTCCATATATATAAACACCTCTTAAATTTAATCAAAACATACCATTTTATATCATACAGGAAATACATACCTTAAGGCAATGTCAGCAGTTCAATTCCATAAAACGGAAGAGTCTATGGTCTCATATTGTCCATTTATTTGACAGAACTTTCTGTAAAATGAGATGATTTAAGTACTATATGATTTCGTAAAGGAGCATAAGTCAATGATCCAGCCAGAAGAGATCGTCAGAAGCGGTCCTAACCAGTTTATTTCTCAAAAGGGGATTTATCATGAAATCGAGTCACTTGTTACTCCCTTTCAGTCACCAGCTATAGTGACAGGATATGACTCATATCAAGCCTTTTCACAGTACACAAAGCTTCCATCCGAGTGGCCTGTTGTTCAGCATAAAGGTTACAGTTCACCAAATGCGATCACACGAATTGCGGAAGAACTCAAGAGTTCAGACGTGATCATCGGGATCGGTGGCGGCACGATTTTAGATACAGCGAAGTCTGTTGCCGACGCTCTCCAAATTGAAGTGATCATGGTGCCGACGATTCCTGGGACATGTGCGGCTTCTACACCGCTCAGCGTCATTTATGATGACAAAGGGAATTTCATGAGGGTCGATTATCATAAGCGGTCCAGCTATCTCACGTTAATTGATCATACTTTTTTGCTTTCATCTCCTCTTTCCTATCTCCAAAGCGGAATTGGGGATACGCTGGCAAAATGGTATGAAGCGGAAGCCATTATTCGCAACACAAAAGGCACCTTGCCACTCATGGTACATGCTGCATTAAAGCAGGCAGTGTACGTTCGTGACATTCTTCTGACTCATAGTGAAGAAGCCGTTAGCAGTTTAAAAACAGGTCAGCTTTCTCAAGCCTTTGCAGATGTAACAGATACGATTATTACGTTAGCCGGAACAGTCGGCGGCTATGGAGGACGTTATGGCAGAATGGCAGGAGCCCATGCCGTTCATAATGGATTAACATTTATTGATGAAACACATCATGTGTTACATGGACAAAAAGTGGCCTATGGCATTCTCGTTCAGCTTGCCGCAGAAAACCGTATGACGGAAGTAGAAGAATTACTTGAGCTCTATCAAACACTCGGATTACCTAGAACGATGCGTGAGCTTGGCATCACAGCTCAGCTAGAGGAAGCAGCACATACAGTGGCAAACCATGCTGCACGTAAAGATGAAACCTTTTGTTTGATTGGAAACTATACGAAAGAGCAAATTGTCGACGCCATTCAAATCATTGAGACCTATCAGCCTCAAAAAACGGTCTGAACTTACCGGCAAATAAAAAAGCACAGGCATCCCGCCCGTGCTTTTCTTATATTAAAAATCGAAGTTATCTGGGTCTGGACCCGTGCGCTCATCTTCATTGAGCTGATCAATGACACTCATTTCATGGGCGGACAACTCGAAATCAAATACGTTTGTGTTTTCGATGATTCGGCTCTTCGTCACAGATTTCGGAATGGTGATAATGCCATGCTGCAAGTCCCAGCGAAGAATGACTTGCGCCACTGACTTCTCATGTTTTTTCGCAATATCTTGAAGCACCGGATGGTTAAGAAGTTTCCCGCTGCCTAATGGCGACCATGCTTCTACATGAATGCCTTTTGCCTTGCAGTAGTCACGTAAAGGCTCCTGCGTCAGCTTCGGATGCAGCTCAATTTGATTGACCATTGGTACCACTTCTGCCTCTTCTAATAAATCTTCTAAATGGTGCTGATGGAAGTTACATACGCCAATGGCTTTCACGCGGCCATCCTTATACAGCTTTTCTAGCGCCTTCCACGTTTCTTTATATTTGCCTTCAACCGGCCAATGGATTAAATAAAGATCCAATACATCCAGACCAAGTTTGTTCATACTCGTTTCAAAGGCTTCAAGCGTTGACTCATATCCTTGATCACTATTCCACACTTTTGTCGTAATGAACAGATCATCGCGAGAGATGCCTGATTGCTGAATGGCTTTGCCAACACCTTCTTCATTTTGATAGGCCGCTGCTGTATCTATACTGCGATAGCCCGCTTCTAGTGCGTCTTTGACTGCATTCACAGCCTCATCCCCATCTTTTACTTGCCATACACCAAAGCCAAGCTTCGGCATTTTCACTCCGTTTGCTAATGTGACTGTATCTGTTAATCCACTCATCAAACAAACCTCCGCTTCATTTTTGCTTACCATGCACTATACCCGAATGTACGAAAGATCATGCATGAAGATAAACCATTCATAGACTGAATGATCTCAGATAGTTGACAAAGGGCTAAAATGAACTTGATTTTAGCCCTTTGTCTTCTTTTCAGCGTGATAGAAAACCTTTGCAGTCTAGGAAGGACGAGTACTGGCGCGGAGCGAATTTGTCATTCGTGAGCACCAGCGCGCAGGACTGACAACGAATGCGAGGGTTTGTCTACACGCTGAAACCATTCATAGACTGAATGATCTTATTTGATGTATTGTCCAATATCGACTTGATTTGCATCAACGATTTGGTATTCACTGATTCGATTTTTTGTTTTAGAACCATCATAGGTCTCTAAAAAGATTTGGTCATAAAAAGTCAGACCATAAGTTTGCTTTTCGTTCTCGTACACTCTGATCCAATAAGATTCTTTTGAGGCTTTTTTAGCCTCGTTTATTTTCTTTAATTGAATACCCGAAAATTTCTTCAGCAGCTTTTGAATATCCTCTTTCTTATCCACCACAACGCGCTCATCATCATGCTCAATTTGAATGGAAGTCACTTTATCTTTATCAATCGAGACCACATCATCAAAAGCATATGTTTTGGCATTGATCATAAAATAAAGACCTATTCCGATGAAAATAACGACTACTAAACCAATGATCCACTTCTTCAACCTAACTCCTCCTTCAATTCACGCCATCCTTATACAAACAGCGAGGTCCAATCATCCTCCTCAGAGAATACTTGAATCCCATGCTGTTTCAGCAAGGCAGACGTCACACCGTCCCCAGCCTTTGTCTTCCCGTTAAACTCTCCCCGATAGATCATCCGGCTTCCGCAGGAAGGGCTGTACTCTTTTAACACGACGGATGTTGCGCCAAGAGTCTGAGCCTGCTTAAGCGTGTCTTGTGCACCATTTACATACATCTCTGTCACATCTGTTCCATGAACATCAACAACAGAAGCCTGCCCCCGTAAGACATCATGACCATCTCCACCAATAATTTCTGCGGGAGGTCTTGGTGTAGAGAAGCCGCCAAGCAGCTCAGGGCAAACTGTTACCGCCTTTCCTTCCTGCACAAGCTCCTCGATACGTTGATCTAATCGATGGCTGCCATTATAACGGACCTTTAATCCCGCAAGACAAGCGCTGACCACAATCACGTCTGTTCCTCATTTTTATGGATTGAGTGTTTTTTACTAACTTTAAAATAAATACATACAGGCAGATAGAAGATCGTGTACCCTAAAAAGGGCAGAGCACAATACAATGCAGCAGCCCAAATCGACCCTTCAACTCCTGTGATACCAAAAAAATAAACAAATAATAGCAAGCTGACAAACAATCCGACGAACGGCATGATGGTTGCTGATTTTTTAAAATTTTCCATCATTTCTTCCCCCAAAGAAGCTCCCCCCTTTTCACATCATCACGAATAACGTCAATATATGTTAATTTTACCATAAAAAAACCGAAAGCATCTAGTTTATAGAAAGCTTTCGGTCCGTTATTTATATCTTTTCCTTCCAAGCCTTTAAGAAACGCTCAATAACCTGTAACTCGTCTTCATTAAATTCATGGAGGAATTCTAAGTAGGAGGAGACTGCCTGTTCATGAAGCTCATCATGCAGTGCCGCAAGCTGTGTGCCTTCCTCTGTGAGTGAATAATAGACGGATTTCTTGTCACCTTGCCGGTGGCAATAGTCGACCATGCCTTTTTCGATGAGCTTTTTCACAGCCTTAGTAATGGCTGGTTTTGATAGTTTTAGTTGTTGTGAAAGAAATGTATTATTGGATTCATTAGGGTTTGCTTGAATCATAGATAAAATATGAAGCTGTGTAAGTGTCCAATCTTGCTTGAGTGTATCAGTCGTGGTAATCAGTGGATCTGTTGGATCGTTCCGTTTCTTTTCCCTATGCATAATCAAATCTTGAATCGCTTTTAAGACAATCTGCTCGTTTGTTTCCATCTGAACCTCCACTCTTAACTGGTTAATAAAATGGTACTAATAATCAATAAAGGAGTCAAAAGAAATGTGGGGATGAGGAAAAGAATGGGTCATCAGACCTGATAAATAAGAGAACTTTTTTACTAGATTACAAGAGACCGCACAATTTCCTTTTCTTTGCTATTATTTATGATAGGTAACCCTCAATCAAAAAAAGAAGGTGAGAGAATGAAAACAGAGCAGCAAATGGCCATTCGCCAGTTAGAAGAAAAAATAAATTTGTTTTCTTCTGTTGTCAACGGATCGTTCCTATCAACGGAAGATTTCGTTCTATCAAACACGCATATATCAACTGACACGTTCAATTTGTTATTACCCATTTCAGCGCACATACAAGATCAACAAAAAGTGGAAGTTGCCATCGAACAAATGCAGCAACAGCAACTAACATTCAGCACATGGATCACTCAAAGCCTGCTCCACCCCGATTGGTCGAATATCATGCAGAAATATGGGCTTCAAGAAGTGGAACGCAATACCATCATGATGCTTGAACATACAAACGACATCGATCAAAGGACCTCTCAATCGCTTACGATCAAGGAAGTGACTGACAATCAAACCTTTCTCGATTATCAACATTTATTTATCGAACTTTTCGAAGGATCACCTGAGGCAATCTCTTTAAACAGCTATTTCCAGCGCTTTTCGATTGAACGATTACACCCGAGTACCCGCATGTTCGTTGGATATGAACACAACAAACCGGTCACAACGGGCTTATTGATCGAAACAGCAGACAGCTACGGTATTTATGATGTCATCACAAAGGCAGAACACCGCGGAAGAGGACTTGGCAGTGACATGTTTCATTACCTTCTGACCCAGACAGATAACAAACAAAAGTGTGTGATGTTACAAGCCTCAAATGACGGCAAACATATCTATCAGCGTGCCGGATTTCAACCAATTGGAGAAATGGTAGTTTTTGAATAGAAGATGACATTTTTCCTGACTTATCAAGGGCAAAGAAAGGCATCCTGTCTCTTCTTTGCTTCCAACATCTCACCACAAAAATGAATGTACATTCATTCACTCCTTTGGTACATTTAAAAAAAGGAGCTGAAAAAACAGATGGTTCGACCAGGCGATCAATTTCAAACAAGCAAAACCTATACGCATGAAGATGTGATTCAATTTGGAAACATGACAGGTGATCTTGGCAAACATCATACCGTGCTAGATGATCAAGGCAGGCTCATGGTACACGGTTTTCTCACAGCAAGTCTAGCCACGAAGCTTGGCGGTCAGTTTCATTTTATCGGTCAAGAGATGACATGTACCTTCATACGCCCTGTTTATACAGGTGACACCATTACCTGTCAGATGGCCGTCACCAAGGTAGAACCCCTTGAAAAATACCATCGTGTCCACCTTTTTTCCCGTTATATCAATCAGCATGGAGAAGAAGTCATTACTGGTAAAAGTGAAGGTGTGGTTTTCAAAAAATAAAAAGCTGCCTATGATGAGGCAGCTAAACGATCTTATTCTCTTCTATTCAGCCTGATGCTGACGATCCATATAAAGCGGCGGTCTCTTTAATGAAATCACTGCACAGCTAAAGGCAATCAGCACAAAAATAGCTCCGAATTTAGCCAAGTCAACGGATGAACCAGTCATTGTAAACATGACGCCGCCCACTGCTGATCCAATGGAAATCCCAATTTGCAAAGCGGATGTATTCAAACTCTGCTGAATATCAGACGTCACAGGGTCTGTTTGAATCAAATAGCTCTGCAAAGCAGGTGTCAGTGCCCAGCTAAGAGCACCCCATAGGACAACCATCACCATAAAGAGCATAAACACTCCTGCTGTATAAGGAAGGATAAACATCACAATGGCAAACGCGATTGTCACCAGCAAAATGGCTTTCCCTGATCCTAGTTTGTCACTCAGCCAGCCGCCAAACCCATTCCCGCCAATCGACGCAAGCCCGAAGACCAAATAACAAATACTAATCCAAAACGGAGTCATATGCAGAACTTCCATCAGAAATGGCGTGAAATAAGAATACAGCATATAATGACCAGCAAGCATGAACAAGCTAATCAAATGCGCACTGAAAATTTTCGGATGCCCTAAAGAACGAATTTGTTCTTTAAGCGGTGTGACTTTTTCAACAGGCATTTTCTCCAATAGAAAATAAATGAGCACCATGGATATGGCTGACAGAATACTGATTCCTAAAAACATCACTCTCCAGCCAAAGCTCTCTGTAATAAAAATACCGATCGGTACACCAAGAACAAGTGATGAGCTAATCCCAATAAAAATCAGACCTAATGCTTTCGCTCGATGCGCCGGTTCCACCAGCTTGGCGGTAATCGTCAATGATAACACCACAACAAGCGCTGTACTCATGGCAATCAGGACCCTAGAGATCATGACAAGGGCAAAGGTGGAACTAAAATATGTGAATACATTGCCTAATGTAAAGACCAATAATGCGATTAAATAAAGACGCTTTCGTTCGATTTTGGCTGTGACGGTCAGTAGCACCGGTGCTGAAATAGCATACACAATCGCAAATACCGTGATCAGCTGCCCAGCTGTCGCAAGAGACACATTGAGATCCTCTGCTAAACTTGGCAAAATGCCCCCGACCACAAGCTCAACTAATCCAACCGCAAAAGTAGAAACAGCTAATAAATAAACTCTCCAGTTCATGTCTAACATCCCTTCTCTATATCATGGCTTTCACTTTTGATACAGGGTGCAGACAAACAAAAAAACCCTGATTACAAAAAAGGAAAGCGCGCTTTTGTAATCAGGATTTATCGGATCCTGGTAGAAACCCTCAAACCATATTATTGAGGTTATACAAGTCTATTTTTTTCTTCAAATATATTAGCATAGCCTTCCATAACGTGCAAGCTGCAAAAACAGAAAATGTTTGCCAATGGCTCTTCGACATAAACGACCTCAGAAAGGCATGAAATGAACTTGCGGACCAACTTGCTTTCTCCCCCGTTTACAGGTAAACTGATGAAAAATCAACGAACAAGGATCAACGTAGATCTGGAATAGTAGCTTGAATCGATCTTTACCAGAGAGGGAACGGTGCTGAGAAGTTCCTACTGATCTTCAAGTGAACCTGCCGATTTAGTTCTGTTTCATACAGCGGTTCATACCGTTATCATGATCGAGTGTAAAGCTGTGCTTTAAATTAGGGTGGTACCACCAGGAATGGTCCCTAACTTAAAGCACAGCTTTTTTGTTTTTAAAAAGGAGGAACCTGCAATGTCAAAGAAACAATTTGTTGAGAAAATTACAAGCATGGAAGACGACTTTGCCCAGTGGTATACAGATGTTGTCACAAAGGCGCGTCTCGTCGATTATTCAAGCGTTAGAGGCAGTATGATTATTCAGCCATACGGTTTTAAAATTTGGGAGAATATTCGCGACGAACTTGATCGTCAAATCAAAGAAACGGGTCACGAGAATGTCTATATGCCGCTCTTTATCCCAGAAAGCCTTCTCCAGCAAGAAAAGGATCATATCGAAGGCTTTGCTCCTGAAGTGGCGTGGGTGACACATGGCGGTGATTCGGAATTACAAGAAAGACTCTGCGTCAGACCAACCTCTGAAGTGCTGTTCGCTGAGCATTATAAAAACATCATTCACTCCTATCGTGATTTACCAAAGCTATATAACCAATGGGCCAATGTCGTCCGCTGGGAAAAGACAACACGTCCATTCCTTAGAACCCTTGAATTCCTCTGGCAGGAAGGGCACACTTGTCACGAGACAGAGCAAGAAGCGATTGAAGAAACAGAAAAAATGCTCCATGTCTATGCGTCTATTTGTGAAGAGCTTCTAGCGATCCCTGTCATTAAAGGAAGAAAAACAGAGAAAGAAAAATTCGCTGGCGCTCGCTTCACCTATACGGTTGAAAGCTTGATGCATGACGGAAAAGCCCTGCAAACCGCCACTTCTCACTTCTTCGGCAACGGATTTGCCAAGGCGTTTGGCATTGAATTTTTAAATCGAGAAGGAAAATTAGAGCATGTCCAGCAAACATCATGGGGCTTCACCACAAGAATCATTGGCGCTATGATCATGGTGCATGGCGATGACAGAGGGCTTGTCCTGCCGCCAAACATTGCGCCAACCCAAGTACGTGTTGTGCCAATTGCTTCCCATAAAGAAGGTGTCCTCGATCATGCCTATGAATTAAAGGATCGACTCGCCCGCATCGCACGCGCTGACATCGATGCAAGTGATAAACAGCCAGGCTGGAAATTCAACGAATGCGAAATGCAGGGCATCCCATTACGCGTAGAAGTAGGACCAAAGGATATGGAAAAAGGCCAAGTGATGCTCGCAAGACGAGACACTGGTGAAAAGCAAGCCGTCACATTAGATGCACTTGAACAAACCATCACGTCCACGCTTGAAGACATTCAGCAGACGATGTACGAAAAAGCAAAAGAACGATTACATGAAAAAACATCAAACGCCCACACAATCGAAGACATCGAGCAGCTTCTTGCCGAAGAAAACAGGTTGATCAAAGCCATGTGGTGCGGTGATGAAGACTGCGAAAACGACATCAAAGAGAGAACAGGAGCAACATCACGCTGTATCCCGTTTGAACAAGAATCCGTTTCTGACACATGTGTCTGCTGCGGGAAACCTGCTTCTGATATGGTGTTCTGGGCAAAAGCCTACTAATCATACTTCAAATTGTTGACAAAGGGCTAAAATGAACTTTATTTTAGCCCTTTGTCTTCTTTTCAGCGTGACGGAAAGCCTTCGGACTCTTGCGAAGCGAAATTAAAAATCATGAGCGCCAGCATGCAGGGCTGACAGAGAATGCGAGGATTTGTCTACACGCTGAAGCATCTTATACGATGCTTCTTTTTTGTTAAAAAGAGCCAAATATCCATTGACCTCCTTCACACAATCCCCTATAATTCATATTAATATAATCGGTTTTTAAGACTTTAACTGGAGTGGTGATCTAAGAAGCGCTGGCTCTCAATTTTTAACGAACGTTGTCCAAAATGTAAAACAGCATTAGATGTCTCGAAGTCCAATGCCTTGCAAGGCAAAGTCGTGAAAACATGCCCCAATCTTCATTATCAAAAAGAGTACCACCCTGCACTTGAAACGTATATCGAGCACGATGACATGAAATAAAAAAGACCAACACATGGAAAAGAGCCCTTGCTCTCAGTTGTTGGTCTTTTTCTTATAATAAATCCACCCAGATTTTGATCGCTGTGGCTGTAATCATCACGGCAAGCGCCCATTGCAAATAAACGGCATTGATTTTCTGGCCAATTTTCGCCCCAATCGGCGCGGCCATCAAACTGGCTACCATTAAGATAAGCGCAGGCATGAACATGACTTGACCAGTCAGCACTTTCCCAGCCGATGCGCCGATCGCAGAGAGAAACGTAATCGCCAGAGACGAGGCAATCGTCATCCGCACAGGGATTTTGAGAATCGATAGCATCACCGGCACTAAAATAAAGGCACCGCCTGCACCTAATACACCCGATACACTTCCGATCACAAAGGCAATACCAGCCGCCAGTCCTTTATGAAAGGTCACCTCTCCATCCGCTTCTGCCTGCTGACCTTTTTTCGGAACAAGCATTAAAATAACAGCGACAATGGCAAGCAGACCATAGACTAAATTGATGCCTTTCTCTGGAAGGAAATGTGATAAATAGCTGCCTAATAAACTCCCTGCCAATATACTGCTCCCCATATATAAAATTAATGGTCGATGTAAAAATCCGCTTTTTCGATACGCCAGCACACCGCCGAGTGTCGAAAATAGTACTTGAATGGCACCAATCCCTGAAACCTCGTGTGCCGATAATGCCATCACTCCGACTAGAGGCGGGATATAAAGCAGCATGGGATAGTTGATCACCGATCCTCCTATTCCGACCATTCCTGATAAGAAGGAACCAATAAATCCGATGATAAATAAAGTAATGAAAAATGCAAAATCCACGCTGGTCTCCTCCTTTGCAAAAGGAAAAGGGGCTCCCTCATAGATACCCCTCTCCCCTTTAGGACCCTTTTCTCACCCAGAACTTCAGCACATGCCCTTCATCCGTCTGCGTGATCAATTCATGTCCGCTTGACTTAGCCCATGCAGCCAAATCAGCTTTGGCCCCTTTATCTGTTGCATGTATTTCTAATACTTGGCCTTCTGCCAAGTCGTTCATTTTTTTCTTCGTCCGAATAATTGGCATTGGGCATGCAAGCCCGGTTACGTCTAAAATGTGATCTGATGTCATCTGATCATCCCTCGCTTCTTTATTTTATTGAACATTATCGAATCGCACAACGGTTTGGACCAATTTCCATGTCTCGCTGCGCTTCCTCGTCTGGATGCAGCTTCCCCATATTGGTAGACCGAATGTCTTGATAAGCGTTTGGCTGTGCAGGTAGATGCTGCGTGACCATTTGTCTAAATACGTCTTCATCTTCAATGTTCAGCCCGTGATTTTCTTCAAACAAAGCGCCTAGCTCCTTCCAAACGCTCCCGTCTTCATTCAGCTCATCCACGATCATAAAATGTGCAGGCAGCACAATCAATTCTGCCGAAAGCGCCGTATATCGTGTATAAAGGGTTTCTCTCAAATCACCTACCCAGTCCTCCGCCATACCGGCTAGATCAGGTCTTCCGATCGAATCAATGAACAAAATATCACCTGAAAGGAGATAACGGCCGTCTACGATAAAAGAGGTTGAACCAATCGTATGGCCCGGTGAATAAAGGGCATGAATATCAATCTCCGTCGCTCCAATCGTCACACGCTGTCCTTCTTCAAGGTGATTGTAATCAAATGTCACCTCTTCGGCGTCTTTTGGCGGTAGCCAATAGATAGCACCAGTCTGTTCAGACAGCTTTTTCCCGCCAGATATATGGTCTCCATGAAGGTGCGTATCAAACACATGCGTCACCGTGACTTGATGTTTTTTAGCAAATTGCGTATAGACCTCCGTCATTCTAGCCGCATCAATAATCGCAGCTTCCCCATTCGACATGATCATATAGGACAAGCACCCCTTGCCCATTCGCACAAATTGGTACAACTCTCCACCGCCAGTTAAATCACCGATCTTCACTGGCTCTAAATACTCACTCCATGCCTTCATGCCGCCTTGCAAATAATGGACCGTTCTGCCTGCCTCTGACAGCATCTCTGCCACCATAATAGAGGAGCCTTCTTTCGCACAAACGACCAGTACATCTAGGTCATCCGGTATGTTCTCCACCATATCCTCTACGCCATCAAGAAGCTCAAAGTAAGGCACATTTAAATATTCAACGGCTTTCCCTTCAATTTTCCAGTCCTGCACATCTGATTCGTTTCGTACATCCAACAAAAAGATCGGCTCTTTGTTGATGATCTTTTTTGTTAACTGTTCTGCTGTCATTGCTTTTACAGTCATCGTTTCATTCAGCTCCTATTTTTCAATCTCTCCTGTCCAGCTGTTCATGCCTGGCACTACATTGATCAATTGATGAAATCCTTTTTCTTTTAACTTTTGTGCGGCTAATTCACTTCTTCTGCCTGAATGACAGATGAGGTAAATGAGCGTCTCTCGGTTCAATTCTTCAGCACGTTGTTCCACCTCACCGAGAGGGATGTGAACAGCTCCTGGAATATGACCCGCTTCGTATTCATCTGGCTCTCGTACATCTAAAATAAACAATGACTGATCTTCTTTTACCTTCTGTTGAAACATGTTCAACGACATTTCCGAAATCATTGACTGCTCCTCCTCCTGTTTCGCTCCGCCTTTACGAATCAAATGATGAAGCACCTGTCCTTCTACTTTTGTTCCTAAAAATTCATGACCGGCGCTTTTTGACCAAGCTGCTAAATCCGCTGTAGACCCTTTATCGGTTGCTTGCACTTCAAGCACATCTCCTGGCAAGAGCTCATTCATTTGTTTTTTCGTTTTGACAATGGGCATTGGGCATGCCAATCCTTTTGCATCTAGAATTACTGTTGGTTGCTGCATTGTTTTTCCTCCTTCTTATAGGGGTGGGGGTATATTTTAAAGCCTATTTATACCTATAATCGCCAAGCATTCATGCCACCCTTGATATTCGTAATGTGGGTAAATCCCTGTTTTTTTAACAATTTAGCCGCCTGCATACTTCTCATCCCGCTTTGGCAGATCACATACACTTCTTTGTCTTTCTCAAGCTCATGCGCTCGATTCCTTAACTGTGGTAAGGGGATATTTTGAAATCCTTTTATATGATTTGTTTGAAACTCTAAAGGTGATCGCACGTCTATCAGCTGTTGATGCCGACTATGCAATTTAGGTTTCAGATGAGCTACGTCCATTTGTTTCACACCCCGTACGGGAAGAAAACGGCTCACAAGCAAAGCGATCACAATGATGAGCAAAAGCATTTGAATCATGTATGGACACCCCCCTAGATAAATAAGTTCACATTCCCGATTTCTGCCTCTGCTAAATACGCTGCCACACCGGCATATTGAATGTCTGCTAGTAATTCATTCTCCTGCAGCCCTAAAAGATCCATCGTCATCGTACATGCCACGAGGTTGATCTCTTGTTCCTTCGCCATATCAATGAGCTGCGGCAGGGTCATGGCATTGTGTTTATTGATCACATGCTTGATCATCTTCGGTCCCATTCCTGCAAAATTCATCTTTGACAGCCCCATTCGATCAGCGCCACGCGGCATCATTTTGCCAAACATTTTTTCTAAAAATCCCTTCTTCAGTGGCACCATCTCTTCCTTACGCAACGCATTCAGCCCCCAAAAAGTATGAAAAATAGTCACCTCGTGATCATAAGCTGCTGCGCCATTTGCAATAATATAAGCGGCCATCGCTTTATCATAATCTCCACTAAATAAAACAATTGTTGTTCGTTTTTTCTGTTCCTCCATCATGCTCCTCCTTATATAAATTACCCATGGGGGTATACTAAAAACAAAAAATATATACACATACCGGTAAGGGTATATTATAACAAGTAAAAAAATTCGTCAACCTCCAAAGGCTGAGGAATTTCTTACCGGCTTTTCACCAAGAGCTCAACCGCTTCTTTGACAAGCCCCTCTGTATCCTTGCCTTGCTCAAGACTTTCACGGACACATTGTTCAAGGTTTGTACTCACAATCACACCCATTGCACGATCAATGGCATTGCGTGATGCAGACAGCTGCGTCACCACCTCGCGGCAATCCTTTCCCTGCTCCATCATCGCAAGAACTCCTTTAATCTGCCCTTCAATCCTGCGAAGACGATTCTTCATCTGCTGATTATACTCCACGTTTAACACTCCTTTCTCTTTTCCCTATGATCAGATAGTATACCCTGACAGGTATTTAGTCAAACATGATGAATCAGTATAAAAGAGCTGCTGAGAGCAAATGTCGCAGCAGCACGTTCTCTTTAAGCACTCGCTTTCTCTCGAGAGCGCTTATTTCCTTTGTAAATAAAATAAAGAGCGATCAGCATAAAGAACAATGCCAATATGCGTTTGAGATCAAGTGAAATCACCAAGCTATGGAACCAGCCAAAATGATCAATGACCATTCCAATGACAAGCTGCCCAGCAATCCCCGCGGCAATCTAGAAATACCGATATGTCAAGTTATGCTGTTTGAGGCTAAAAGCCATTGCATATTCACCTCTAAATTGGTAAAAAGGAAATAATCAACGCTATAAGGAATATTTCAAGGAAAGAGGGCAACCCATGACTTTACAGCATTATATTGGATCAAACAAAGAACTGCCACTTGGTACCATTGGTCAAAATCCTACCTATAAACCATTCTCTGAACTCAATATCAGCATGTTTGATAAAAAACAAAAAAAGCCCAAAATCTATCAAAAAGATGATCTTTTGATAGAAGTATTTGAAACAGAAGAGGATTTCGAAGGGATTCACATTGATTATCTAGATCCCGTCAATGAAGCAGTAAGAAACAAATTCACGCACCCTTTTGTTTATGAATTAGACATCATTCATTCTCTTCGTGCACTTTTTAAATTCATTGAAAAAGAGCTGTCAAAAGGAGAAACCATCGAAATCTATTCTTGTGTAGATGGACTCGAAACGAAAGAAAAGGATAATCAATTGGACGTAGAAATTGACCTAAGCAAAAAACGGTTTGGAAAACATATCGATTTTAAAGAGATCGATGAACTGATTGATATGTTTGAATTAGAAAACTTACAATATGTGTTGGTGAAAAAATAGACCTTCTGCAGTAAAAGTATAGAGAAAAGGAGACATTATAATGAATATGACATGTGAATCGAAAAACTTTAATGATTATTTACTCGAATTAAATGAAGTTGATTATTCTAATCCTATTATTTGTACACTTGCAAATGAACTTTTCAACCCTTTGCAGACAGAAATAGAAAAAGCAAAAGCAGCCTATGAGTTTGTTCGAGATGAAATATCCCATACATGGGATATTCAATCCAAACGAGTGACTTGTCATGCATCAGATGTATTAACATTTAAAGAGGGAATTTGCTACGCAAAGTCGAACCTATTG
This sequence comes from Bacillus sp. FSL K6-2869, assembly GCF_040869405.1. Classification (NCBI taxonomy): domain Bacteria; kingdom Bacillati; phylum Bacillota; class Bacilli; order Caryophanales; family Bacillaceae; genus Bacillus; species Bacillus sp. FSL K6-2869. The sequence goes on along the minus strand of NZ_CP152035.1, from coordinate 226,467 downwards.
GCTGCCCTGTTGCGCTCACAGGGAATACCCACAGGTTTTTGTTACCAGCGATTAATGTTGTTCGATACGCCAGATAAAGGATATTGCATTCACGCATTAAATGCTGTATTTTTTCATTCACTTAATAGATGGATTCGATTAGATTCACGCGGGAACAAAACAGGAATTGATGCTCAATTTTCCCTTGACCATGAGAGATTAGCTTTTCATACTCAACAAGAGTTAGATGAAATCGACTATCCTTTGATATATGTAAGACCCCATCCAAAAACAATGAGTATTTTAAAAGAACATACAGATGCTATTGAGATGTATAAACACCATTTACCAGAAAAGATATAGGCTTGGGGGCAAGAAGCCTCAACGTGAAACTAAACCCGTGCTCATCAGCATCGGTTATGCCACTTGTCACTGATTTGCATAGGATCTATTTTATATTAATGCACTCAATAACTTCATCCAAACGATAGCTACCCTTCAATTAAACGTTTCAACTTAAGCTCCGTTTCAGTATCCTCAACTGGAGTATAGACACTGCATCTTAAATCAGTATCCCCATACACTTGTAATGAAGTGAGATTAAACAACATTTTCCCTACCTTAGCATGACGAAATTCAATTAATACTTCAGGTGCATAGCTGATCTCATTTTCATTCCAAATTTTACGAAACTCAGGATATGCCTGCTCCATTTCTTCTATAAATTGCTCATACCAGTCATCCGCCACATACTGTCCATAATACGTTCTAAATATGGCGATATATCCTCTTACAAAATGCTCCCAATTCACGGCTAAACTTTTAAATTCCTTTCTTGCGAATAGTAAGCGGATGATATTCCTTTCTGCCGGGATGATTTGTTCAAAGTCCAAAAATACATTAGCTGCTGCTTGATTCCACCCAACAATCTGACTTCTTCTATCAGATATAATTGTTGGGCAATAACGAAGTTCCTGCAGAATTTTCACTAAAGCCGGACTGATTTCCTTCTCATTCTCAATGATATAAGATTGTTTCACACCTTCCTCTAACGCTAAAGCGTACAAATATCTCCTTTCATCGTTATTTAATTGTAATGCACTAGAAATCGCATCTAATACCGAAGTAGATACTTTTATATCTCTGCCTTGCTCTAACCATGTATACCAAGTAAGACTCACACCGGCTAGTTGAGCCACTTCTTCTCTTCTGAGTCCTGGTGTTCTTCGGCGGGTTCCTACAGGTAAACCAACCATTTGAGGCGTGATTTTTGAACGTTGGTTTTTTAGAAATTCTGATAATGCTTGAAGTCTTGTTTCAGGTTTCATTAAGGTCTCCTTTTAAAATATTATTCATTATACTAGGATAAACAACAACTTGTAATAGGATAACACAATGGCTAAAGTTAATAAAAACAAGGAGGGAATGATCATGAAAAGAGTTGTCATTACTGGAATGGGAGTTATTTCTCCACTTGGAAATGATATAGATAGCTTTTGGAATCAACTCATGAAAGGACAATCGGGAATATCTCACATTGATTCTTTTGATACGACTGATTATAAAACAAAAATAGCTGGAATCGTTCGTGATTTCGATGCAGATGAAATATTAGGGAGAAAAGAAGCAAAACGATTAGATCGTTTTAGTCAGTTTGCCTTAGCAGCAGCCGAACAAGCATTAGAACATTCACAATTACAGTTAGATCAAGTGGATCTTGAACGTTTAGGCGTATATGTTGGTTCAGGAATCGGGGGCATACAATCGCTTGTTGATCAGGTGAATGTATTAGATAAACGAGGTCCATCGAGAGTAAGCCCCAGCCTTGTCCCCATGATGATTTCAAATGCAGCTGCGGCCCAAATCAGCATTAAATTAGGCGCACAAGGGCCATCATTGTCACCAGTCACAGCTTGTTCTATCGGGAACACTTCTATTGGTGAAGCTTTCAATGCGATCCGAAACGATGAAGCAGATATTATATTTGCCGGTGGAGCAGAAGCTGCCGTCAACCAGATATCTTTGGCTAGTTTTGGAAACGCACATGCACTATCTACTAGAAACCATGACCCAAGTCGAGCTAGTCGTCCATTCGATACAGATAGAGATGGCTTTGTTATGAGTGAAGGCGCAGGTATCTTAGTATTAGAGTCATTAGACAACGCAATTCTTAGAGATGCGCCGATATTATGTGAAGTAGTGGGATACGGGGCTAGTTCAGATGCACATCATATGGTCGCTTCACACCCAGAAGGTAGGGGTGCCTACTTAGCCATGAAGAAAGCATTGAGAAGTGCAGATATATCAACAAGTGAAATCGATGTTATTAGTGCTCATGCAACAAGTACACAAGTAGGTGATCGTTCAGAAGTTCTAGCCATTAAGAAATTATTTGGTGATCGTTCAGGCGAAATTCCAACAACTGCGAACAAGTCAATGACTGGGCACATGTTTGGTGCTGCAGGCGGAGTAGAAGCGATTGCTTTAGTGGAAAGTTTGAGACGAGGAATGATTCCGCCAACTATTAATGTAGAGAAACAAGATCCAGATTGCAATTTAGATGTTGTATTAGAAGCGAGACAGCTTCCATTGAAATATGGGCTATCCAATTCTTTTGGTTTTGGAGGACATAATTCAGCCATCTTGTTAAAACATTACGATTGAAGTAGTAAAAAGAATACAATGAATTGATCAAGGGTTTATAGCCCTTGATTTTTCATGATGGGAATACCTCACAGACACTTGATCACGGACCTCAGCTATCTGATATATTAATTATATTCCTGTTTAGACGGTTTTGAGGATGAAGATAAGGATGAGAGTTTGGATTTAGTTATTAATTTCAAGACTCAACAATTTGGGAAACATTTAAAGTCCAAATCTTCTATTGGAACACAAACAATACATCTTAATTAAGAAATAAATGAGAACGCCCATAACATTTTAAAAGTAAGGAAACTATCTTATTAGCCTCCTTACTTTTATATCAATACACTATTATTGAATACTAAATAGCATTAATCACATTTTTCCATATGTACTTTTAATTCTGGTATACTTAATATCCTTTGTATCTCTGTATCATTTTCCGTATCTATATAACTTTCTTCTTCATGAGAAGATGTAACCAGCCATTCTTCTCCATTTTTGAAGAAGGACAAGTCTTCTGGCAAATTTGGTTGCTCCCAATCATATAAAGAATTTGCGAATTCTTTTAGAATACTCTTCGCATTTTCATCTGTATAATAGTAATAAACTTTTGCTGTATTGTTAAATAGCATTGTGCTAGCCCATTCCGATTGTTCTTTCATCTCTTTCAATGAACTTTCAAGTTTTTTTAGGAAGGGATCAAAAGATTTTAAAGATCCCATATCTTTTCTTAAAACTAAATGAAACTCATCACAAATTTCGAAAGCCAAATCAATTAATTTGGAGTACTGCTCACCTTTTGGATTTTGATCAATAACTAACATATCTACACCTTCTCATATACCTATTTTTTAGATTTTTTGAATGTATGTTCTTTTATGCTTCTTAAACTAAAATTATGCAACATAAGTAACTCCTGTAATAGTCACCGCTAGACCTATTGAAATTAAATGTGCTAAAAGTGCTTCTCCACCAAACGAAGAGATTACTAGAATGAATAGTATATATTTATTTCCAACACCACTTTTTAACACATATTTTCATAAAAACACAAAGCTATTATAACAGCTTGTTATTAATGATTAAATACACACAAGATAAATATAGCAATAAATTCCATTTAAAAGGCATTAATATAGGTTTTCATAATTAATGAAGTGAATAAAAGAATTGAAAACAAATCTATCGAAAGTTAAAATTTCCACAGCAGTCCCTATAAATCTTTGACCTAATTATAGTTTTTTGATTTTTGCTCAGTTTCAAAATAAAGAACTATCGGTTATTATCCTACGTAACTTTTTTGAAGTAGTACTATCTAAATTCAGATGAAATTCCTTAAGCCCATCACCCTTTACACTCAAAAAGATTTGATAAATAAATATGAAAGGAGGAGATTCCATGTCTACTAACAATAAACCCAACAGATTAATCACTGAAAAATCTCCATACCTTCTCCAACACTCCCATAATCCAGTTAACTGGTATCCATGGGGAAAAGAAGCATTTGATAAAGCAAAAAAAGAAAACAAGCCTTTGCTGGTAAGCATCGGCTATGCCACTTGCCACTGGTGCCACGTCATGGCACACGAAAGCTTTGAAGATCAACAAGTCGCTGACATCCTAAACGAGCATTTCATTTCAATCAAAGTCGATCGTGAGGAGCGTCCAGATATTGACTCGATGTATATGTCCGTTTGTCAGATGATGACGGGGCAAGGCGGCTGGCCGCTCAACGTGTTTGTCACGCCTGATCAAAAGCCGTTTTATGCGGGGACTTATTTTCCAAAAAGAAGTGCTTACGGCCGTCCTGGCTTCATTGAAGCACTGACGCAATTGCTGGATGCATATCACAACGATCGAGATCATATTGAATCATTGGCAGAAAAGGCAACAAATAATCTGCGAATCAAGGCAGCAGGGCAGACAGAAAATACGCTCACTCAGGAGTCGATTCACAAAGCCTATTATCAGCTCATGAGCAGCTTTGATACGCTATATGGCGGCTTCGGTTCTGCGCCTAAATTTCCTGCGCCTCATATGCTCACGTTTCTCATGCGTTATTTTGAATGGACAGGGCAAGAAAATGCGTTATATGCTGTCACAAAAACGTTAAACGGCATGGCAAACGGCGGTATTTATGATCATATTGGTTCTGGATTTACTCGATATTCAACAGATGAAAAATGGCTTGTGCCGCATTTTGAAAAGATGCTGTATGATAACGCCTTGCTAATAAATGCCTACACTGAAGCCTATCAAATCACTCAACATCATGAGTACGAAAAGCTTGTCCAGGACCTCATTCAATTTATCAAACGAGACATGATGAATCGTGATGGCTCTTTTTATTCGGCAATCGATGCCGATTCAGAAGGAAAGGAAGGGCAATATTACGTTTGGACAAAAAAGGAGATCATGACCCATTTAGGCGATGACCTCGGCACTTTATTTTGTGCGGTCTACCACATCACAGAGGAAGGAAATTTTGAAGGACAGAACATCCCTCATACCATTTCCACCTCATTTGATGACATCAAGGCAGCATATTCAATCGACGACAAAACCCTTCATTCCAAACTGCAATCCGCTCGACACATCTTACTCACTGTAAGACAGCAGCGACCTGCACCGCTAATCGATGACAAGGTACTCACCTCATGGAATGCGCTGATGATTTCCGCACTTGCCAAAGCAGGGAGTGTCTTTCATGTAGAAGAAGCCATACGCATGGCAAAACAGGCAATGTCTTTTCTCGAAACACAGCTCTTTCAACAGGGACGCCTCATGGTCCGCTATAGGGAAGGGGACGTAAAGCATCTAGGCTTTATCGAAGATTATGCGCACATGCTCACAGCGTATATGTCTTTATACGAAGCGACCTTTGACCTAGATTGGCTGACAAAAGCCAGAGCCGTTGCTGAAAATATGTTTGAACTGTTTTGGGATGAGCAAATCGGGGGCTTTTTCTTCTCAGGCTCAGATGCAGAAGCGCTTATCGTTCGGGAAAAAGAAGTATACGACGGGGCCATGCCGTCTGGTAACAGCACCGCACTCCAACAGCTTCTGAAACTAAGCAGAATGATCGGACGTCAAGACTGGATCGAGACACTAGAGAAGATGTTCAGCGCCTTTTACGTCGATGTCTCTTCCTATCCAAGCGGACATACCGCCTTTTTACAAGGACTATTAAGCCAATATGCCGTAAAACGAGAAATCATTATTCTCGGGAAAAAGGGCGATCCGCAAAAAGAACAGCTTCTACAAGCATTGCAAAAACGATTCATGCCATTTGATCTCATTTTAACTGCCGAAACAGGGCAAGAATTAGCAAGGCTCGCACCTTTTGCAAAAGATTACAAAACGATCAACGACAGCACGACAGTCTATATTTGTGAAAACTACAGCTGCCGCCAGCCGATCACCAATCTCGACGAAGCGATGGAACAATTATTTCAAATTTAAGCTGTCATATGATGACTATGAGAAGACAAAATGAGGACAAACAGATAAAAAAAATGTCAATCCGCTAACAATTCGTCTATACGGTTTTATTTTTCCTCTAAAACGGTTAGAATGCGCACTAGATGTTCTCATACCGAAGGGAGAGAAAATAATTGAAAAAAGTATCATATACACTCATTGCTTGTCTGTTATCAGTGGGGCTTGCAGCCTGCTCATCAAACGATACGAAACAGGATAAGCAAAACGATTCAGCCAAAAGCAAGGAAACAACACAGGCTGACCAAAAAGAGCAGCAAAAGCAAATGGAAGAGATGCAAAAGAAATTAGACGCACAAAAAATTGATGATCAAAAGGTCGTTGCGACCGTCAACAAAGATAAAATCACAGGCAGTGAATACAATAGCGCTCTATCGACCATTCAAGGTCAACTTCAGCAGTCAGGACAAGACCCAACATCTAAAGAAGGCGCAAAAGCTGTCAAGAAACAAACCATTGATGCGCTAGTAGGTCAAGAACTCATCCTGCAAGATGCTGAGAAGAAGGGCTATAAAGCCTCTGACAAGCAAGTCGATAAGCAGCTAAAAGAAGAAAAGAAACAATTTAAAGACAATGCTCAATTTGAAGAAGCACTCAAAAAGAGCGGACTGACAATGGATCAGCTGAAAAATGATATTGCCGACAGCATCAAATACAGCCAATATGTCGACAAAGAAATTAAATCAGCCTCTGCGTCTGAAAAAGACGTCAAAGCGTACTATGACCAATACGCCGAACAAATGAAAAAACAAAAACAAAAAGCACCTGATTTCAAAGACGTCAAATCACAAATCAAGAAGCAGTTAGAATCTCAAGAAAAGCAAAAAGAAGTACAAAAAGAAATTGATCAACTAAAGAAAGCTGCAAAAATTGATGTATCAATTTAACCATTATTAAAAATCCGCCATTGTGCGGATTTTTTTCATCACTTCATGAACTGTTTTTCCAAAATAATGACAAAAGCCTCATCATAAACATCTTCTCCATCCGATATGATGGGAGTACAAAAGAAAGCGTTATCAATTCTTTTGTCTCTGAAAAAGTACAAGATCAAAGACAGACCTCGTACTTTTGTTTCAGTCATATCTACAAGAGGAGGATGTTTATGTTCAAATGGTTTAAACCAGCTCCGCATATCGACAGGCTCGATGATGCCAAAACAGACGAAACCTATAAACGGTTGCGGCTGCAAGTCTTTTTGGGAATCTTTATCGGATATGCGGGCTACTATTTGCTGCGCAAAAATTTCGCATTTGCCATCCCTTATTTACAGGAAGAGGGGTTCACAAAAAGTGAATTAGGCTTTGTACTGGCGGCTGTTTCAATCGCTTATGGCTTTAGTAAATTCATTATGGGGATGATCTCAGACCGGTGTAACCCAAGATACTTTTTAGCCGCTGGACTCTTTCTATCAGCTCTTATCAATATTCTATTTGTCTCATTTCCATGGGTGACATCCAGTGTATGGATCATGTTTTTATTCATGTTCTTAAACGGCTGGTTTCAAGGAATGGGGTGGCCGCCATGCGGACGAACGATGGCGCATTGGTTTTCGGTGAGTGAACGTGGAACAAAAATGTCCATTTGGAACGTCGCTCACAATATCGGCGGGGGGATTCTTGCACCGCTTATTACATTAGGAATTGTTTTGTTTGCGACGTGGAAAAGTATCTTTTTCTTCCCTGCCATCATCGCCATTATCGTCTCCTTCGTCATCATTCTTCTCGTTCGGGACACCCCGCAATCCGCTGGTCTTCCGCCAATCGAAGAATACCGAAATGACTATCCGGCACAACAATATGAAGATCAAGAAAAAGAATTAACCGTAAAAGAGATTTTGTTTAAATATGTACTCAACAATAAATTCCTTTGGTATATCGCCATTGCCAACGTCTTTGTGTACTTTGTCCGTTACGGGGTCGTAGACTGGGCACCTACCTATTTAACAGAAGCAAAAGGATTCTCACCAGAGCATTCACGCTGGTCTTATTTCCTTTATGAATATGCAGGCATCCCTGGTACATTATTGTGCGGGTGGATTAGTGACCGCTTCTTTAGAAGCCGCCGCGCACCTGCTGGCGTCCTCTTTATGATTGGCGTATTAATTGCGGTTCTTGTGTACTGGTTAAACCCTGCTGGCAATCCAATGGTTGATAACATTGCCCTCATCAGCATCGGGTTTTTAATTTACGGACCCGTCATGCTCATTGGACTGCAAGCCATTGATCTCGCTCCGAAAAAAGCCGCTGGCACTGCTGCCGGGTTGACAGGATTCTTTGGATATATTGGTGGCTCTGCTTTTGCTAATGCCATGATGGGCGTCGTCGTCGATCACTATGACTGGACAGGAGGTTTCATTTTACTAGTTGGTTCTTGTATCCTTGCAATTGTGTTCCTCGCCATGACATGGAATACAGGAAAGCGCGTAGAGCAAGCTTAATGAAAATCACATAAAAGATTCATCTCCGCCCAACATGCCCTTTACATCTATTTCTTATGATGGAGGCAGTTACCGTAAAAGGAGGATAAAATATGAAGAAAAGTAGATTACTTGCTTTCGTGTTACTCTCTTTTGCTTTACTGTCTTTTGGTTGGGTGCCGACCACCATGTCGGCACATGAACATCTTTTATCTCCAGATCGCATTTTAACCGTTGCACACCGCGGAGCATCAGGGTATGCCCCAGAGCATACCCTAGCTTCCTACAAGCTCGCCACAAAGATGAATGCAGATTACCTCGAACTTGACCTTCAAATGACAAAGGATGGACACCTCATCGTCATGCACGATGAAACGGTTGACCGGACGACAAACGGAACCGGCTGGGTCAAAGACCTCACACTCGCCGAAATCAAACAGCTCGATGCCGGTGCATGGTTTAACGAAGCCAACCCCGACAAACAAAATGCCCACTTTATTGGACAGCAAGTCCTCACATTAGATGAGGTATTACGCTACTTCGGTAAACGAGAAAATTATTATATTGAAACCAAAAAACCAGACATCTATCCGCAAATGGAAGAAAAGCTATTGGCTGTCTTAAAGAAACATCATCTTCTTGGAAAACATACGAGAAAAGGGCAGGTCATCATCCAATCTTTCAGCCAAGAAAGTCTATTAAAATTGCAGAAACTCGCCCCTCGGCTTCCAAAAGTACAGCTATTAGATAGAGCACAAATGACGTCTATTACAGATGATCAGCTCGACTTCATCAAATCGTATGCAGTGGGGGTCGGACCGAATTTTAGAGCTTTGACACTTGAAAATGTACAGCAAGTCAGAAGCCATGGACTCCTCCTTCATCCATATACGGTAAACAGCGAAGCAGACATGACACGTCTTCTGCAATACGGCGTCACCGGTCTTTTCACCAACTTTCCAGATGTCTTTCAGCGTGTCAAAGCTTCTCTGTAAACGACAAAAGCCTTGCGGGTCCACTCCGCAAGGCTTTTGATTATTTCACCGTTTGATCAGAAGAAGCTGTTTCAATCGGTTTTCGTTTACCAATTCCAAATACAAAAAAGCTAAGCACCACTAAAATCAAGAACCCAATTGCCACAATGAGAGAAATTCGTGTATCCTGATTAATCAGCATAAACACAAGCACCATCAGCAAGAATCCGATTGTCAAATAGTTAGAAAATGGCGCAAGCGGCAACTTAAACGGATGCTGATCAAGCGCTGCCCCCTTCGCCTTTCTGAAGCCAATGTGACTAATTAAAATCACAAACCAAGGCACCATACCAGGAAGGACACTCGCACTATACACATAAACGAAAATGTTTGGCGGAGAAACGTAATTTAAGACCACCCCAACCGCTAAACCAATCAGCACAGCAAATGTCCCAAAATACGGTACACCATTCTTCGAAATTTTTGTAAAGAAAGCAGGTGCCTGTCCATTCACACCTAATGTATAAAGCATACGTCCCGCACTGAAGATTCCACTATTACAGCCGGACATCGCTGCTGTAATGACAACAAAGTTAATAATACCTGCTGCTGCCGTAATTCCAATTTTCGCAAACGTCGCCACAAATGGACTGCCGAGCGTATTCAGCTGATCCCACGGATACACAGTTACGATGACAAAGATCGCACCGATATAGAAAATCAAAATACGCCAGATGATGCTTTTGATGGCATTTGTCAGCGTCTTTTGCGGATTTTGCGCCTCACCTGCAGTAATCCCAATGAGCTCTACCCCTTGATAGGCAGCAATCACTAGGGACAATGCAAACAAGAAACCGCTAAATCCACCTGTAAAGAATCCGCCGTGCGCCCAAAGGTTAGACAAACCAATCGCTGTTCCACCATTGCCAAACCCAAAGAAAATAATGCCTAAACCTGCAATGATCATTAAAATAATCGTCACAATCTTGATCATCGCAAACCAGAATTCAAACTCACCGAATGACTTAACCGAAATCAAGTTGGCCGCACCTAAAATGATCATGGCGATTAATCCGGGAATCCACGCCGGTAACTCCGGGAACCAATATTTCATATAAGCACCTACGGCGATAATCTCAGACATTCCAACAATGACCCACTGGAACCAGTTACTCCAAGCTGTCATATACCCCGCAAGCGGATGAATATATTGATGCCCAAATGTAGCAAACGATCCCGTACTCGGTTCAAGATACAACATTTCTCCCATCGCACGCATAATAAAAAAGATAAAAATACCACACACTGCGTACGCTAGAAGAACCGATGGACCTGTCCATTGAATGGCTTTAGCTGACCCCATAAATAAGCCAACACCAATTGTGCCGCCAAGCGCAATCATTTGAATATGACGAGCACTTAACCCTCTCTTTAATTCCTTTTGAGCCACTTCTATTCCCCCTCATCAACAAACAACATAAAAAATAAAAAATCAGAATTTTCATTCTGATTCAAAATCTTCAATCTTTCGATGTATATTATCATAATAAATCTACCCTTAAAAAACAATTGTTTTTTTGAGGAAAACACTATTAACAAAATATTCTGACATAAAAAGATATTCAAATTATTTTATATTGATATATCGAATCAGAGGATCATCATCGCTTCAATGACCATCACTTAATAGAAAAGAACCTCCCCTTATATCGACCTCAAAGCTTTTCCCTCCATTTTTATAAACCATTCTATCCTGATCATCAACACAAGGAAAGTCATTGTGAAAAGTACCTGATCTTTTCTTCACATAACAAATAAATCCATCATTTTCCGGAATCGCCACTTTGACAGATGATCCAGTTGACGTCGATTTGAGCGAATGCAGCATGGCCTTTGAATGTATCTGTACCCTTCTGCCTATTAAATTCAGATCAATATCTGAAAAAGCACCTACCATCTCCACTTTTGACGAAGTAGTACGCAGGCTCAATGTCTGCGTGTTGAGCTGTTGACTAGAGATAAGTCCACCCACTGTCTGCAAGCGCAGATGCTTGATTTCTCCCGTAAACATGGACTTTCCAGAAATCAATTGGCAGTCAGCCTTCTTCACCTTCAGTCCATCCAAGAATAGATTTGCTCCTTTACAATGAATAGACAAGGACTGTAACTGTGCCTGAGGGAGGTAAATCTCCAAATTCGTTTGATGAAGATGAAGCCCCAAGCTGATCGCTCGTTTTCTTTTATCTTGAATGACTAGCCTGCCTTCCTGCACTTGATGATGCAGTAAATACCGATGGGGGAATACGTGATTGGTGGTCTGCTTCATCAATAAATAAGGATGATCATGGTGATAAAGGCGAACATCTCCCACCAGCCAGTTTAACGAAAGTTCCGTTATTGCTTCTTCAATTTGAACCGTATGCTTCACATGTCTCCATCCTTTTCCCATCATGAATTACCTCGTTTGCAGCCGGCCGATGCGGCTCCACAATTCCAAGATCACAATGAGGACTGCTGCAATCATCACTCCTGACAGGATGAGATTCATTTGATCATTGCCATAAATGGCGAGTGATACATTTCCTAAAACAGCACATAAAACAATTGCAGTCAGGACGGTCATCAAAACAGATTTTTTGCTCAAGCCTATTCTCATCGCCATCATGCCAATCGCTTGAACGCAAACAATCAACATAAAGAATGTTTTCATCAATTGAAACAGAGAACCTGCCGTCAGCGTATCGTGAACAATAGGGAAAAACAATTCAGTCACACTAAACACAACAAACGAAGGAATGATACTGCACATCATCGCAAACGTTGAAAGGCACACCATCCATATCATATGAGAAAGGAATCTCACTGAATTGGATGTGCGTTCCTGATAAACAGTCTTGCCTACACGCCAATACAGCATAGCTGTGATGATAGAAAAAAAGATCATCCATACTGTACTCGTTAACAAATAAATATTCGTATATTGCTGAAAACCCGGTTCGCGTTCAATTTTTGCAGCAAACGCAATAAAATAGATGAATACTAGCAGCACAATACTCGCGATGAAACTAGCTTGAATATACTGCTTCATGTGGCCTTTTCTTAGCTCAACCTTCATAAAATGAATCATACGTCATCCTCCTATCAGTTGGCATTCTTTATCTTTCGGGCAGATCATACCCGCCAATTTCAGCATAGTGCGCTGTCACCTTTTGAATAAATAGATCACTCACAATATCCACGCCAAGACCCTTCATCATCTGCTTTAAAAAACACAAACGCTGGACCGTTTCTTCATGATTGCGTACAAACAAGGTGGGATTCAACCATATATTCACAAGAAGCAAAAATACTTCTGCCACTTCACCAGGAAACGCAGTTTCCATCGAACCATCCTCAATCCCTTCAATGATTAACTGTTTGATTCTCAAAGCATCCTGATTGACACCTGTCTTCATGCCTTCAATCACAAATTGTGGGTTTTTCATCTGATCAACCAAGATCCCATCAATCGAATGAGACTGCGGGTCTGCCACAAGCTGCTCCAGAATAAGCTGCAGCTTCTCTTTCGCATGAGCTGCCTCCGTATGCTCAATTAACTCCTCAAGCTTCTCGGTTGCATAACGAAACTGCCGATCCATCACGCCGCGTAATATTTCATCCTTCGATTTAAAATGATGATAAATAGCCCCTTTAGACATATTCAATTCATGGATAATATCTTGCAAACTTGTCTTTTCAAATCCCTTTTCCTGAAACAACTTTGTCGACACGTCCAAAATTTGCTGCATCGTCTTTTCTGGATACTTATTTCGCGCCAGTTCAAACGCCCCCTTTTACATACCGACCGTCGGTATGTTTATTTATATTTTTCATTATAAACGGTTCATGCAGATTTGTATACAACAAAAAAAGACCGCTCACACGGTCTTCTCAAGCTCAAAATGCAAATTCATCGGCACATCTGGCAGAGCCGAAGCCTCCACCATATTCGTTGTAGGTGTTTTCTCATCCACTTCCTCAAATCGAAAACCGTCAGCCCAGACTGTTCCATGACCGCTGAGTAGCACTCCAAAATGAATGGATTCACTACGCGTAGGAACATCTAATACGATCGCATATTGATTCCATTCCGTAGAATCTGTCACAGGTCGATTCTGCATATTATCAAACTGCACCGTATCACCCTTTCCGTCATCTACCCGCATCCAAATTCCTGCTGAAGATACATTCTCTGTTTTCAAGAAAGCAGAGAGCTTCAATCGCTTGCCTACATACTCTTTTGCTTGAAACCCCTGCATCATCGTCGCAAACTGTCCTTCTTGTACGCCTTCTTTAGATGATAAAACACCTGATTGCTTTCCCGTATGAAACTCTGCTGTATCAACACCCATCTCATACATATGCGGATGTGAACCACTCAAACCCCAGCCAGGTACTGCTTCATGTAATGTCATCGAATCTTCCTCCTTTTTCATTTGCATGTCTCTCATCATGGACCTGTACATTCCGGGAGGTAAAGAATAAAGATGCTTAAAAGCACGCGTAAAGGCTTCCTGCGATTGGAATTGTAACGAAAAAGCGATGTCTAAAATCCCCTGATCCGTATACAAAAGAAGCTGTGCAGCCGTAGCTAATCTTCGTTTCCGCACATATTCCCCCATCGACAGCCCGGTTTCTCGTTTAAATACACGCAGCAAATGAAAATGTGAATATCCTACTTTCTCATGCACCTGTTTCAGCGACAGCTCATCCATCAAATGCGACTCCAAATAAGAAATCACCTCTTGCGTCACCCGACTATACATCATCTCCCTCACCTCTTCTTGATCATAAAACAAATCAGTTCACTCGTTTTGATCAAAATTGCGATGTTTCATCTGTCCAGCTGAGGAGGAAAAACGCTAACGTGAGCGCTCGTTGTTCGATAGAAACTTCCTCACATCATCTGCGATTTCTTTTGATTTCGTATGATGCAAATAATGGCCACCTTTGAAAGTAACGACTTTTCCGTGGTCTACATTTTTCAGCAGCTCTTCATGCATTGGTTTCCAGTTTGGTGTTTCTTTCTCCGTTTGATCCGCTAGATAGAAAGCCACAGGGAGCTTCTTAGGGAAATGTAGGCGTTGAGCGTTTTTAAAATTGTTTCTAAAGTTTTCTGCCTCACTAGCTTGGCTTTCATCTAAGAAATTTCGGAAAGTCAGCATTTTAATCTGAGCTTTCGTTTGATCATCTACTTTAGGCATCACTAGTTGATCTGGATTCATTTTCACTATCAATCTGTAAAAGCCGGATTGATGAAGCAGCTGTAAGCTGGAGACTGGCAATTCATCTGCATCCTCCTGCTTAGGAAAACTACTATCAATTCCAACAAAGGCTTGGACTTCTTTTTCGTATTGATTCACATATTCTAATCCATAAATGCCAGAAATCGAATGACCCATTAGCGTATATTTTTTAATATTGAGTTTTTGCAAACATTCATGAATCTCATCCACAATGTTTTGACTTGTCCTTACTTTATCTGTGTCGTCACTTAAACCATAACCAAACGGTTCAATCACTACGACTCTATAATATGGCGATAACTCCTTGACTAACGGTTCAAAATCCAGCACGGGTGAAGCAGTTCCATAGCCTGGGAGAAGGACAATCGTTTCTTTCCCATCGCCTTCAATGAGCACATTCATCTGCTTCCCATCCACCAAGACCTTTTGCCCATAAGCTTCTATTTTCCCTTTCTCCCGTTCATTACTAACGAGGTTTACAAAATAAACAGTAGCTAGAAAAACAACCATGACCGTGATAATGGTGCCTATGGAGATCAACATGATTCTCAATATTTTTTTCATTGGTTTTCTCTTCCCTTCATGATGAAGAACTCTAGCTTACATCCATCGATGAAAATTAATATTTTCTTTCACAATAGATGATGCCGATTGTATTTGCGCAAACACTTGATACATACATAAACGTAATTGCTATATAAAACCACTCTGTTGGAGATGAGAATTGATGGACCAAAGATTGAACGACAGCAACCAATATATAGGCTAAAGCCACACCTATAATGGAAAAACTTCCGGCTTTCGCTAAAATAAATTGACCTCGTTCATCATGTTTATATTCACGGTTTTTCTTAAATTGAAAGGCCGTGCTTAAAATAGAAAGGGTAATGAGAGAATAAAGTATGATCGTCGTTATCATTGTTGTTCCTCCTTGTCGACCTCTTGAAATACGTCATACAAATCAACTTCAAATGTCCTAGCAATTTGAAATGCTAATTTTAAAGACAAAGAATATTTACCATTTTCAATCGCTGCCACAGTTTGACGAGTCACACCTAACTTCTCTGCCAAATCCTTTTGTGTCCAGTCTTTTTCTGCCCGTAATACCTTAATTCTATTTTTAATCTCCATTTCAAATTCCTTTCTTAAAGGATGATTTATTTAACAATATGTTAAAAATAATTAACATTATGTTAATTAACAATAACCTCTTTTCTTCTGTATGTCAATTTCACCGGATGCAAAAAAGAATCATCCATTTTGAAAGGCCTACCTCAAAATGAATGATTCTCTATAAATGATGTGATCATCTGATTTAAAACACTTTCCTCTGGTAAATCGCAGTAGAAAGTCCCCAAGACAGCAAGTAGATGAGCATAATCAGTACAGTTGACCCCGTATATACAATAGGGATCGATAAATTCATGATAAAATCAGTGATCCCACTGAATTGCTCTGCTAAATAGAGAACAACAGGCGGTCCCATAGCAGATAAGACGATAAAGCCAATGATCACTGCCGTTGTGATATAACCAGGCTTTAAGATATAAAACAATGGAAACGTACATGCTGCGAACAATAAAAACAACCCGCTGCCAATCGCAATATCTGACAGCGAAAACAGCTTCCCAAACACAAATAATGCAGCACTTGTCAGCACGATCGCAATACTCATATAGAAAATAGCGCCAAGATAACGTGATGCGATAATTTCTTTACGTGTATAGGGCAAGGAATTTAATAGAATATTCGTTTCTGCCTTCTCATCATAAGCATATGTGTTAAATGGAATAAAGACACTAGCGACTAGAAATGTTAATACTGGATGGACATCCATAAAAATGAAAAATAAGATAAACGGAATAAAAATAAGTAACTGCTTCTTTTGCAAAATCACATCACGCTTAATTAAATGAAACATGCGCAACCCCGCCTTTCAAATAAAACATGATATCCTCAAGCGACGCCGGTTCAATGACAACAGCATCCCCAAAAATAAGTTTCACCTCATCAATCCGATCTGTTAATGCTTCAAATCCGGCTGCCGTACGCTGAATATGAATAAACGCCTTTTCTGTGTCTCGATCCAGCAAATCCAGGCTCCCCTTCACCAGCGCATAATTCTCCGCCACCTCATGAATTGACTGTTGAAAGACCAATCTTCCATTTTGTATAAACGCAATATAATCCGCGATGCGATCTAAATCAGTCGTCATATGCGTTGAGAAAAAAATCGTTCGATTTCCATCAATCATCAATTCTTGTAACGTGCCGAGCAGCTCTCTTCTAAAGACCGGATCTAGCCCAGCAGTTGGTTCATCCATGATAATCAGCTCTGCATGGTGCGACAGCGCAATCGCAAGCGATGCCTTCATCTGCATCCCTTTTGAAAATGTTTTAATCGCTTTATGAAGCGGCAGGCCAAACTGTTCAATATATTGATAAAATAGTCTATCATCCCAGCGTTTATAGGCAGGTGCCACAATTCGTTTGATGTCTTTTAAATTCAATCCTGGGAAAAAAACGTTAGCATCGTAAACAAAGCCAATTCGTTCCTTAATCTCTTTTTCATGGGTGCGATAATCTAATCCAAAAATTTTAACCTCACCAGAATCTGGTTTTAACAAATTCATGATCATTTTAATCGTGGTCGACTTACCGGCTCCATTTTCTCCAATAAACCCAGTAACAAAGCCCTTTTTGACCTGTAAATCAAGATTCTGCACAGAAAAGCCTTTGAACCGTTTTGATACTCCTTTGAATTCAATCACGTGCTCCACTCATCTCACTCCTCATACAAGAACTTTAATAACTGCTGCAATTCATCAAAAGATAAGCCTAATTCCTTGCCGTTTGTAACAACCGCTCCAAGCTGTTCCTCAATCACCTTCAATTTTTTCTCTCTCATGACCTCTAGGTTTTGCTCGGCAACAAATGATCCCTTACCGACAATCGAATAAATAAATCCTGCCTTCTCTAACTCTTCATATGCACGTTTTGTTGTGATGACGCTGATTTGTAAATCCTTCGCCAGCTTTCGGATAGACGGCAGTCCCGCACCTTCTGCAAGCTCACCCGTTAAGATCAACGATTTGATTTGTGTCGTAATTTGCTCATAGATAGGCTCCTTAGAATGGTTAGAAATCGTAATTTGCATATAAAAAACCTCTTTTTTCTGTACTGGTATTCGCAATGAAATATTGTATATACACTATATACACATTATATACACACTGAAAAAATATTCAACTCCTTTTATTAACTTTTTTGAATGCGATCCAACTAAAAAACCGCACAGCTCTTCAGCCATGCGGTTCCTCAACAAATCAATTTATCTCCAATATACCCATTTTCCCATAAGCCATTCCACAGGCCCTCTTCTCCACTTTTTCAAATAGAGATAGCTGATGAACAGCTGAGCTGTGTAAAGTCCAACAGCAAGTACCAGTCCAAACATTGAGCCCATTTGTCCGAATAACCCAAGTCCGTAAGAATAGAAAATCGTTGTACAAATAATAGATTGAGCCAAATAGTTTGATAAAGACAATCGGCCCAGTCCTGCAAGCAAACGTTTCAACCCTTGTGCAGCATTTGAATAGTAGAAGACAATAAAAGCTTGAATATAACCGATCGTCAGGACATAGGCTCCTAACGTCAACACCATTTCGCTCCAAGGAGCATCACTGAACGTCGCACATTTTAAAGCGAGCCCGATGATAATCATCCAAACCCAGCCTTTACGATAAGCCATGCCTCGATCTTCTTCTGTCAAATGACCTTTTTTCCCGATCGCCATGCCAAGCAGTGCAAATGGCCCCACCATGATCGTACCGAATAGAAAACCCAAGATCGGCATCATCGTAATGGTCACGATCGCCATAATAATGGTCACAATCATCATATCGTCTTCAATCGTCACCCGGCTCAATAAAATATCACCGTATGCACCCTTCGCATACACATCAGTTAATAAATCATCATTTCCATAAACAAAGGTCATCAGATATGGTAAAACCACTAATGACAAAGCACCTAACACACCTGACCAAATCAGCATTGTTTTGATCCGGCTGCTTAAAAACATCATCAAGAAAAACGTACATGCTCCATAATATAAGAGAATATCACCATTCCAAATGAATATGTAATGCAGCATCCCAAGCACAATAAGACCAAAGCCGCGGCGAACGACGATGGCATTCGTATTCAGCCCCTTTGCCTTTGTGGATTCAATCAACTTGATAAAAGAATACCCAAACAAAAAGGAGAAAATCGGATAAAATGACCCCTGGAACAAGATCTCCGTCACATATACCCCAAACTCCTGTCCCCATATGCTCGGATCAAACATCTTCTCAAAATCATAATCATATTGAAAATTAAGCATATTCACAATCAAAATACCTAATAAACTAAAACCACGTAAACTATCAATAAACTCAACCCTAGATCCCTTCAACACGACAGCTCCTTAAACAATATATAACAAATTTAAGATATACCTGTATATTTTACCAAATATTTTTCGAAATAGTATATATATTTCTAATAAAAAAGTGATCTTTCATCCTATCAGTGAATCCAGCCTATCTTATGATTCAATTTCCCCCTATTTTCATCTCCTCTTGATCATCAAAACGCTCATTCAAGGAAAAAGCCGAGGGTCCCATACATTTTATCTCTAAATAGGACAATATATCTGCATATTATTTCAATTATTATATAAATTTTACATTTCATTGTTAATATGACCTTCATTGACAATGAATATTTCTTCATATACACTTTGGGTGGATTTAGGAATAACATTCCTAATCTATCAAATTCTAGAGGGGGAATATCATCATGAATGATCAAAATTTATGTGATATCATGAGACACCACGCCACTCACACGCCGCATCATCCAGCTTTAGCGTGCAACCATCAGAACATCACATATGCTGAACTTGAGAAACAAAGTAACCAGTTCGCCAATTACCTAATCAAAATGGGCGTAACGAAAGCTTCTCATATTGGCCTAGCCTTAGAAAGATCACCACAATTGATTGTCTCTATTCTCGCTATCACCAAAATAGGAGCCGTATATGTGCCTATAGATATAAATTACCCTAGTGAACGTATTCAATTTATGATTGAAGATGCCGAACTATCGTTTTTACTCACAACATCACATGTCACTCAAAGCCTAACCTCCTTGCCTATTCCTACTATCTACTTAGATAAAGAAAAACATCTCATCCTTACACAATCAACGTCAAACCCGTCTTTTGATGTCAAACCTTCTGATGCCGCTTATATCATGTATACCTCTGGCACAACAGGAAAACCAAAAGGTGTTGTCATTACACATAGATGTATCATGCACCTAACGCATAACCCTTCCTTTCTGCCCGTTAATTCTTCTGATACCTTAGCATTATTATCTACCATCTCTTTTGATTCCTCTACATTTGAAATATGGTCCGCTTTATTAAATGGAGCGACACTCGCTATTCCTCCTTCTGGAAAACTGACTCCTGAACTCGTCAGTCAAACCATTAAAGACTATGATGTATCGATTCTTTTTTTAACTACTGGATTGTTCAACTTGATGATGGAGTTACACCTGAACGATATCAAATCAGTTAAATACGTCGTCTCTGGCGGAGATGTCATGTCTCCTCAAGTCGTTCATCAAGCATTAAAGGAGCTCCCACATACGACCATCATTAATGGCTATGGCCCGACAGAAAATACAATCTTCACAACAACTTTTCAACTGCCAGACACCTGGGATGATCTCGTCAGTATACCAATTGGCAGACCTGTAGCAGGAACCATCATTGACATCACAAATGAACAAGGTGAATCTGTCTCTCAAGGACAAATAGGGGAACTCATCAC
This sequence comes from Bacillus sp. FSL K6-2869, assembly GCF_040869405.1. Classification (NCBI taxonomy): domain Bacteria; kingdom Bacillati; phylum Bacillota; class Bacilli; order Caryophanales; family Bacillaceae; genus Bacillus; species Bacillus sp. FSL K6-2869. The sequence goes on along the minus strand of NZ_CP152035.1, from coordinate 205,778 downwards.
TTCGGGAGATGGACTAGCATTAGGCTACTGGCGAAGAGAAAACCTAACAAAGGAACGTTTCATCGAACGGAATGGAAGAACCTATTACAAAACAGGGGATCTTGTTCGACAACAACCTGATGGGCTGATTGAATATATTGGTAGAAAGGATGACCAAGTCAAAATTAGAGGCTTTCGTATTGAGCTTAGCGAGATTGAGCATGTGTTGATTCAGCACCCAAGTGTTAAATCCTGTTTGGTGACAGCCACAGAAGTGATACCTGGGGATAAACGCATCATTGCATACATCATTCCGTCCAACAAAAAGACATGGGATCTATATACCATTCAAACTTATGCAAAGAAAACATTCCCTGATTTCATGCGCCCTGCACATTATGTTCTATTGACAAACTTCCCTACGACCACAAATGGAAAAGTCGATCGAAAAGCACTACCAAGACATCATTTCGACAGACCCAAACTGCAAACTGAATATGTCGCACCAACCAATCAAACCGAAGAAGCACTCTGTGAAATATGGACAGACCTATTAAAGGTAGAGCCCATTGGCACAAACGATCACTTCTTCGACTTAGGAGGAAACTCCATCCTTGCCGCCAAAACCTTAATGCGTATGCAGGAAACATTACACGTTGAACTACCTGCCAGCACCCTTTATGAACATCCTACGATTCAACAAGTTCATCTTATGCTACAAAATCAAACACCTGAGCCGAAACAACAGCTCACATCAGAGGGATTTTTAGATGAAAAGATTCAGCCAAAGCACCTATTCGATTCTAAATCCTTTAAGCAGAATGCCGTGTTATTAACAGGAGCAACCGGCTTTCTAGGCGCTTATCTCATTAAAGAGCTTGTTCGAATGAATCCCTCCATCCAAATCTATTGTGTCATCAGAGCAAGAGACAAACAGCACGCAAGACAGAGAATACAAGTAAATATGGAGAAATATCACCTATGGGACGAACATTATCTGAAACAACTAAAACCGATTGTAGGTTACTTGGACAAGCCTCAACTAGGGCTCTCAACAGAGGAATTTCAACAACTCGCCCAAACCATTGATGCCATCTATCATAATGGAGCAAAAGTCAATTACGTTCAGCCCTATCACATGCACAAGGATACAAATGTCACCGGCACAGAAAATATCATCAAACTCGCCTGCACAGAACAGGTAAAGCCTGTTCATTTCTTATCGACCATTGCCATATTCGGACCTGCCGGGTATCTAGATGGCACGACCGTTCTTTTTGAAGATACATCCATCGATGCTTATCTTCCTATTGTAGAAAAGGACATTGGGTACTCTCAAAGTAAATGGGTGGCAGAAAAAATCATGTGGGAAGCAAAAAAACGTGGCGTGCCGATCACAGTCCTTCGCCCCGGCTTCATCATGGGCGACAGTCAAACAGGCGTTCATAATACAGAGGATTACATGGCGAGACTAATCAAAGGATGCATCCAATTAAAGGCTTACGGTGAGCTACCGAATCAACGAAAAGAATTCGTACCCGTCGACTTTGTTTCAAAAGCCATTACAACCATATGCAAGGATCCAGCCAACTTCGGCAAAGCCTATCACCTCGTCCCACCTCAAGAAGAAAGCATGGAATTAGGTGAATTTTTCCAAAAAATCACAGAAGAAATAGGCTATCCATTAGAAAAGAAAGCATATAACGATTGGGTAGAAGCTCTCATTCAAGCAAGCGACCAACACGCAGACAACGCCCTTACGCCATTTCTTCCAATGCTCACTGAAAAGGTAGAACGAGACAAAACAGTCTGGGAACTATACGAAAACATGGCGCATTTTGACTCAACAAATACTCAAACGGTTCTCCAAGCACATGGAATGACCTATCCCCCTATGGATGATCATTTAATCAAACGCTATTTCAAATACATGGAGGACATTGGATTTTTAAAATTTGATTCAAACACTGCTCTGAGACTATAAAAGCATTCCCTTGTTTTTAAACTCAATACAGGAAGTAATAGAAGGTTGGATGCAGCATCCAACCTTTTATTACTTACCTTTCATCAACTGTACCTTTCTTAAATCACCTCGGTAGAAAACTTATGCCTTATGATCTTTTTCTTCTTTAAAAAGCACACGCTTCACATAAAACAAAATCCCCAATCCAAACAAAATCAACGGCAACTCCCAGTCTGCAGAAATCGGCAGCCATTTCAACAGCATGAGAATCAGCAAAACAGCTCCCACACCTGCATAAAAGACCACCGTTTTTTTCAATTCTTGGTTTGATTGAAACAAAACGCTCTCCTCCATAACCCTAATTATGATCATTTTTCTAGTTTTTTTAATATTTTTTCCCAGCCGGTATCTCCCATTTTCCGATCAATTAATTGCCCCTCTTTATCTATGAGGCAAAAACTTGGCAATCCTTGAATTTTATATTTTGTGACAATCTCATAATCTTGATCCAACACAATGGGAGCAATGAGATTCTTTTCCTCCGCATATTTCGAAACAACCTCTATCGATTTTTCTTCTTCCGTATATGGAACATGGACACAGGTTAAATGGATACTCAACTGATCCACACTATGTAGAATGTGGTCGGTTAATTCTTCACAATGCGGACAGTTAACTGACCAAAAATAAAGAAGGTGAGTATGCCCTTCAGGTAAACACCGCTGATGTGAAGATTGAATCCAAGGAAGGTGCTCAGGCCATTTATGTATTTGCGTTTCCACTACTCATCCCCCTTTTCTTTTAATTGAAAGGCAATGATTTTTCCTAATGCCTCTTCTGCAGCAAAAGGTGCCACATTTCCTGATGGATTCTCTTGTTCCTGTTTTAGGCACTCGTACATATTTTTTTCGATTTTTGATGGGTCAATCCAAGAGATACACCACGACGCCCAAAAACAAGTAGGACCCTTATAGCGTTTTGCCAAAGGCAGAAGAAATGGCAAACTAGGCTGACCAATTCTCATGAGTGAGATCGCAGCCGCCATTCTTGTCTCCTCTTCTTCACTTTCTAACAGTTTGGCAAGAGCTTCTGCTGCGTCCCCTGCATCTGCTCCAAATTCACCAAGAACCGCTGCTGCAATATTCCGCAAAGAACCCTCTTCTTTTAAGGCTTCAACAAGCACTGGCACTGCCTCTTTTCCTGATTTCCTTAACTCCCCCATGGCTTGAACGATCGTTACTTCATTGGTATTGACTAAACGTTGAACCGATTGGGATAGCTTATCTTCTGGTTTCATGACAATCAACTCCTCTTTTTAATGAGTCCCACGGCATCGATAACACATCACATAACATACACATCCAGCAAATACACATGTCATCGTTGTAAACCAGCCATCAGTGAACAGATGAATCCCAATGATGACCACAGCACTTATGACAGATCCGATGAGCAATGATCGATAATAGATGCCCAAAGAAAGACTCGCTTCTCGTCTCAAAGGCTGCGTAAAGGCAAAGAGCCGTATGGTCAAAAACCAAATATAAACCCCTACCCCATAAATGGCCCAATACAAGACATCATGAATCTCTAACAAGATAAGAGAAATCAAGTAGACACCATACAACCAAAAGGTTTGAAACACTTCCAATAGAAGAATCTTTTGATATAAGGCACCCGGAAAAAGATACAGTACTCCCGTTTGCCCGTGTCTTACAATCCCAGCGTAATATGAACTGAGCAGGACAGATGCACCAATGACCAAAAAGAATAGAGTCAACCAATCTGAAAAATAAGAACTGACGACATAGTAAGTACCGATCAACAGCATGGTAGATAACAGATGGAAGGTAGCATACTTTTTGATCATCAATATTTCTAGCCAAAGGAAAGCCCAGATGCCCGTTAATGTTGAAAGCCCCCACCACGTCTTGCTTTTCTTTGAACTTATTGGATTTGCATGAACCTGTTTCCCCTCAAATTCCTCCCAAAATGCCGCCTCTTTGACTAACGACTCCATCATCTCTATACGATGACTCGACCTGTACATCATCATGAAAGATAAAATCATCACTCCAAGTAATATCAATACAGAAATGAATGAAAACTCCTCTATCATGCGTCCGACTTGATACATCAAAGAAGCAGATATCTCCATCATAGACGACTGTTTCAATATCAATTGATTCAAAGTGAGCAATGAAAGACAACCAAATATCAGTATAAAACCAATGAAGAGCACTCGCTTATATACTTGAATGGTTCTTGCACAAGATACCGCAATCATCCATGTTTCGATCATACATAACAGCGCTGTTAACAGGAGTGATTTACCAAGTAGAAAAAAGTACTGCTGCGTTAAACAAAGAAGGAGGATATCAGCCATCACAGCAGAAACAATGAGAAAAGCACATCGCCAAAGAATGTGATATACCCATACACTCATCACAACTGTCCATAAGGAAGCACCACTTCCATACAACCACATGATATCGTTCATCTGACTAGGCAGCCTATTCGAAAACAAGCCAAAGCCAGTATAAAGAACAAATAAAACGACAATGATCCATCCAGCTGTACTTGCATTCCAATCGCCCATACTTGAGACTGCGCTCAGCTGAAAACCGATGGCAGCCATCATAAGTAGCAAGATCAGAAAGGGCATTTTCTTTTCTTGATTTTTACTGAGCAAGCGCCTTTGGGATTTCATCCATAAAAGGGAAAGCGTGTTATTCACTAGACCACTCCCCTAGAAGTTGAATGACTTCTGTCCGCCACTTCATTTGTTCTTCCTGCCGCTTAGGAACAGCGATACTTTTCATGATGGCACCATCTCGAATCAATATCACCCTGCTAGCCGTATCAAGAACAAACTCTAGACTATGAGTGGACACAAGAACCGAACCACCTTGAAGGCTCTTCTGTATCAGCCAATCTGACAGCCATTGTTTCGAAGGGATGTCTAACCCAACAGTCGGCTCATCTAAAATAAAAAGGGAGGCATCTTGCACAATGGCCCCTGCTAAGACGACACGCTGTTTTTGACCTCTTGAAAGCCTTCCGCACAATTCGTTCATCTTCATTTCGATATGTACTTCTTTCAACGCCTCAAATACCTTCTCTTTGATCTGTTTTAAACCTTTATGATAGCCCCTCGCACGGAATTGAACATGTTCAGCAACCGTTAAATCTGGGTACAAATATGGCTGATCTGGAATAAGAGCTACTTGTTTTTGGACATGGGAATGACCAGGAGGAAATCCCTCTATGAGTATTTCCCCTTGATCAGGTTGATAGAGACCTGTTAAACATCGAATGGTTGTCGTCTTCCCCGCACCATTAGGCCCAAGCAGCGCCACAACCTCCCCTGCTTCAATGGAAAATGAAAGACCCTCTATCCCATCACCATTGCTATATCGTTTGCTTACATTCTGAACCTCCATGAATGGCATCAAATCTCTCCCTTTTATTAGAGTGATGTATGCTGATCTATGGTGTTTTTACGGTGGAATGTAAATGTAATTAGACCCACTTATTATTTACCACAATATTACCATATGAGGTATAAAAGGGTAAGAGAATTATAATCATTTAAAATACTAAAAGATAACAAAACAAAAAAGATTGGGCATCAATCATCCCAACCTTTTATCTATTAAATAAACCAATTCAAACCGAATCCATATCCCGACAAGCCCAAGCATCCACCTCGACCTTTAAAGCAGGTGAAGCCAAAGCCACCACATAAATCATCGTCATACAAGGCAGGTGGTCTCCTAAAAACTGACCCATGATTCGTTTTCTACTCTCGGCATCAAACTCACCTACCAAATAAAACACAAGCTTTGTTATATCTTCTACTTTCATATCTGCCGCTTCTACATTGCGTTTTACATTCTCTAACGCTAGCTCGAGCTGTTCCATCGGGCTCGCCGGGATGGTCCCATCGACTTCCATCCCCACTTGTCCTGATAAGGTTAACCAACGCTGCGGCCCTGTTGTCTCTATTTGATGGATGTACGGTGCAACTGGCGTGTGAATGGTCTCAGGATTACGTGATGTTTTCATTGATCAAACCCCTTTTCTGAAAATACAATCAATTTACACCTATCATACCAAACTTTCTTCCCATCCTATCTGCGTATGCTCCGAACGAAGCCAAAAAAAAAGACCTTTCTTCAAAAGAAAGACCTCTCTAAAATGATGCTCCGCTCCGATGCTCAATTTGATGAATCCAATTCAAATCCGCCTCTAAATGAAGCAGCGTGCCAGAAATCAATAAGTACCGACTCTCATCACCTTGCACAAGACATTCCGTTTTCAGCTTCGTGAGTTCCATCACATCTTTCATGATGACGGCTTTCTGCTGCTGAAGCATTTCTTTTTCTTGATGAAATCTGATTTTCCGTGCACAGCCCCATTTAAAGTGAAAATCATCCTTTACAGCATGATACGGAACAGGCGCCAACAGCCATGATTCAAGCTCTTGTCTGCCTTCTTCCGTCACGTCGTACAACTTTCGATCTTGGTCATCTATTCCCACTGCTGTCACCAATTGATCACGAATTAACCGATCAAGCGTCGTGTAGATTTGACCCGGGTTGATTTTTCCTTTTATTCCGAGCAATGACTCCAGCTCTAGCTTTAATTCATATCCATGATGTTGCTGCTGACAGAGCGATGTTAAAATTCCGTATTTCACTGACATATGATTTAACCTTCTTTGAGAGTTGATATCATCTCTATTTTACTCGCTGTCGCACTAGAAATCCACGAAGCCGCTAAACTGAGTGCAATTCCTGCGATCACTGCCAGCATTAGATGCAAAAATGGCAGCTGAAATGAAACAAATCCACCGAGCCAATCAGATTGGCTTGAGACATATAGAAGAATCACACCAAATAAAATGCCACCAATCACACCTGATAACCCAATGAGCACACCTTCTCCAACGATCATTTTTCTCACCTGCTGTTTTGTCAGCCCAAGCGCCCGCATGGTGCCAATCTCAGATGTACGTTCAAGCGTATTCATCAACAGTGTATTGGCTGTTCCAATGCTCGCGAGCCCCATAATGAAAATGAGCATCATAGAAATTAACTCGTTCATACCAGTTAAAGCCGATGTCGTTGATTCAATCTCATCCTCTACTGTTTTCACCTTTGAAAGCCGCTGCCCAAAGTCTTCCCATAGTTGATCTCGTAAAGTCTCACCGGCACCTTTGTCTTTTAACGTAAGCAGGATATCAAGGGGCTGCGTCCACCCTAAATCCTCTTGTAAAAATGCCTGATCGACAAATGCCACATAACCTGAATGATGAGAAGTCTTGACCACATCAATGACTTGTAACTGCTGCCGGCCAGAAGGTGCATTGAGATACACACTCTCTCCAATACGCCCACCCCATTCATCAAACGCACGCTCTCCTAACACGATAGAGGGCTTTTCTGCTAAATGTTGATACAAATCGCCTTTATTGTCACCTTCTATAAAAGACGGTCCCTTTTCCTCTACGCCGATCAGAGAAAATTGTCTTTTCTCTCCATCAGCCGTTTCCCATGTCAAAGGAGCCGCTTCCATCATCGGTTCCACCCGCTCAACAGCCTCATAGGATGACAGCTTTTCTTGATCCGCTTTCGTCCATGGGGCTTCAGAAGTAACCCTGAGATCGCCTCCATACGTTTGACGAATCTCTTTTTCATAGCCATCTGGAGCCGATTCAATGACCGCACTTAAAAGCAAGATCACAGCAATCCCAACAGCTAGAATCGCCGCCGTATTAGCATTTCGATTCAGTTGCTGCGTGACATGCTGCGCTGATAGATGACCTGGATAGCCAAAAACCAGCTTCAAAAGAGGCGCCAACGACCGGTTCAAAAAGAGCAGGAAAAATGGGAATAACAGAACCATGCTGGCTAAAATGGCAAGATAAGCAGCCGGATGATCCACCCATACAAATGAAAGCAAGCCTATCCCTATCGCCGCTCTAATGACCGATTGTTTCTTCGGTGTAGAAGTTTGGGTAGTGGATTTTAAAGTCAGCAGCACAGACGTTTTCCCTGCATGATAGATCGGAAATAACGAAAACAGCACAGGGAACACAATACCAATGATCACTGAAATTACAACAGGTACTTGCCAATCTAACGAATACACCATATCAAAAGCAAACACACCAAGCAGTGTTTGCATGAACACATCTCCAAGCCAAACCCCAATCGGCACCCCAATGACGGTTCCAATACATGCCAAGATCAAAACCTCAATCAACATCAGCTTAGAAACAGAGCCCTGCGTATAACCAAAGCTCTTCATAATCGCAAATTCCTTTTTCCGTTCCATCACACTTGTATAAATCATATTAAACACGATAAAACCGCTCATAAACATCGACAGCCCTGCGATGAGGTAAAAGAACGTGTACAACCCGCCAATGTCATTACTTTGCCGGTCATCCGCCACCACAGGCTGGACAAAAACATCGGCATCCTTGAACTCTTTCTGTAAAGATTGAAAGAGCTGTTCCCCGCCTTCATTTGTCTGAAATCTCATATAAGAAAGCTGATCATCCATTCCCGTCCAGTCTCTCAATATATCAAGCGGCGCCATCACACGAAAGCTCGATGATTCTGCACTCTTCCAGTCACTCGGACTTGAAAGCAGCTGTGTATATTCCACAATGGCAGATACCTTCGCTTCGCCCAAATCAGAAAAACGAATGGTATCTCCCACTTTTTTATTCAACAGCTTTGCCACAACATCTGGTATGACCAACCCCTGATTATCCAAACGCCCTTCAATCACAGGCAGCTTCAGTAAAGAGCTCGTTTGATCTTGCACCCCGGTAATTCGCACCGCCCGTTGGTTAAGAGAGTGATCACCTTCTACATCAAAAAACGTCTGTTTATCCAGCGCTAATAATGATCCTGTCACATCAGGATGCTTTAAAATGGAGGAGATCTGTTCCTCATCATATGTATGATCATCACTCAACACCCAATAATCTGCATCAGCGACATACATTTGCTCATAGTAATGAAACACATCATTTGTCGTTCGATCGGCAATGAGCATTGACGTGACAAAAGCGATCCCCACCATGATGCCTAAGACAGAAATGGCGAACCTCTTTTTATGCTGAATCATGTTACGCCATGAAATTCGCCACATACTGAGCATAATCATCATCCTTTCTAGAGATCACTTGATCAATAACACCGTCTTTAAAAAGGATGATTCGATCCGCAAATCCTGCTGCGAAAATATCATGCGTCACCATGATAATCGTCTGCTTGCTTTCTCGATTGAACTTGCACATTAACGCCAAAATATCCTCCGCTCTATGCCGATCCAAGTTCCCCGTCGGCTCATCTGCTAACAACACTGACGGCTGATTGACTAGAGCTCTTGCAATCGCTACACGCTGCTGCTGCCCGCCGCTCAGCAAACTAGCCCGTTTCCGCCCAAGTCCATTCAAGCCAACAGCCTCTAACAGCTCTACAACCGTCTGTTGATTCTCCTTTGTTAAACGTCCATCTGCATGCAGCGGAAACGCCACATTCTCTTCGACAGTTAACGTAGGCAACAGCTGATAATTTTGAAACACAAACCCAATCTGTTTTCTGCGAAAAATCGTTCTCTCTTTCTCATTCATCTCACTTAACTGATGCTCATCTATCAAAATCTCTCCATCAGTAGGCAGATCAAGCCCGCCTAACAGCTGAAGTAATGTACTTTTTCCAGAACCACTCGGTCCCATCACCGCTACAAACTCCCCTTCTTCTACCGTCAAATCAACGCCCCTCAGCACCTCAGTCCGCTCCTGGCCTTGAATGAACTCCTTCTTCACATGCTTGATCTGAATCATCTGCAAACTCCTCCCATCCCTTTACGGAGTAATTATATACTAAGTATATATTATTTCAACATTTAAATCATGACAATATGTATTTACATCTTATTTATTACTTACTAAATATATAAAAAACCCTTTAGATTTTCATATCCAAAGGGTACACCATGCTATAATTCTTGTTTTCTAAAAAGAAACCATCCGATGAGAAAAAAGAAACCAATCAATACCGATACACCTAGAAAGCTTGTAAGTGCCTGATCCGAATAAGTCCCTCTATGAATCATCTCCTCAGCCGCACTTGTGACACCTTTAGGTGCAAACTTCCCTAATGTATCCTCATAAAACGAAGGAACGGTAAACAGGATGAGGTTGAACAAAAGGGAAACGCCGCCCGCAGTCACTGAACGCTTAAAGAACGCCGATGCACAAATGGTCGACACCACAATGAGCAATAGGTTCGGATAATACAAAAGCGTTCCTTTTAACACATTGCCCCAATCCACATGCCCAAATTGAATGTCCACATAATAAACGGAAGCTAACACCGACACTATCAAACTAAACAAAGTTAAACAGGCATAGGCACATATTTTTGAGGCATAATAACTCATTCGACTGATCGGTTTCACCATAATCATCGCCGTCACCCCAGAGGCACGCTCTCCAGCAATCGTCCCCATCACAATCATAATGAGGATAAACACGCCGAGCGAATCAAATTTACTCAATGCACTGGCTAAAGCTTCTCCAGCACTAGGCTCTGGTATATAAAATGTAGACCCTTCTGGTAAATTAGCCGATTTCGATAAAAGATCTGGCAGCATTTTGAGTGTAATAGGCTGTGTGATCATTAAAATCGTAAAAATGATCGGCACAAATAAGATTTTATAACTAGTGAATAACTCCCTAAATTCCTTTTTCAACATCATCATGCCGTCACAACCTTCATGAAAATATCTTCAAGCGTTAGCTTAGATAATCGATATTGGATAAGAACACCGCCTGTTTCAGTAATGAGACCCGGCAGCTCCTTCAATGCCATTTGTTGATCGTTGACTCGCACCTGATAAGCGTCTCCTGTCTCCATGCATTCCTCCACCCAATCCCGTTCTTTTAACAAAGCCATTAGTTTCGTATTCTGTTGTTTTAATTGGAATTCAATCACGGGCTGGATATAGTCTTCTTTGAGCTGTTTCATCGAAGAGGACATCTCAATTTTGCCGCTGTCGATCATGATAATATGATCCGCCACCCGCTCAATATCATCTAAAATATGGGTCGACATAAAAATCAGCATCTCATGCTTTAGACGCTCAATCAAAGTCAGGACGTCTTTTCTCCCCATGGGATCAAGTGCAGACACAGGTTCATCTAAGATGAGGACCTTCGGGCTATTGATCAGCGCCTGTGCAATGGCAAGCCTCTGCTTCATGCCTCCACTATAGCTGCCAATGGCACGATCCTTCGCCTCATACACACGGCAAAGCTTCAACAGCTCCTCTGTTTTGGAACGAATGATGTTTTTCTCTAAATGAAATAACCCGCCAACCCAATGCATCCATTCCTGCCCCGTCATATCCTGATAAAATGCAGGATGCTGCGGACAGTACCCAATCACCTGACTGATTTGATCCATATCCTTTTCGACATCAAAACCTGCCACCTTCACAACGCCAGATGTAGGACGAGCAAGCCCCGTCAAAATCCGGATCGTCGTTGTCTTCCCCGCTCCATTGGCTCCTAAAAAGCCAACACATCCAACCTCCCCAACAGAAAACGAGACATCTTTTAACACTTCATGCCGTCCATACGATTTCGTCAGCCCATGACACTCCAACATATTCAAGCGAATCCCTCCTACTAAGTTTGTTTACGACCAAAAATGAAATACGCAATAGGACCAGCACTCGCCACAAACACAATCACCAAAGCCCAAACCCACTTCACTTCTCCCCTAATCCTCGATGGATCTCTTTTCAACAAATCAAACAAACCAATCACCATCAAAATCGCTTGCAGCAAAATAAGAGGTAAAATCATCTTCATATCCATCCACGCCACTCCCTTTTCAAACGTCAATTTGTTTTGGTATTACTTCTTTTGACGACATGGAGAGGAGGTTCGTTCAAATGGATTTTATTTTTATTGGTCGAATGGTCTATAAATATAAAAAAGCCCAGTGAAGGTTATTCACTGGGCTTGCTTGTGATGTTCATGACGAATCTCGCAAAATCTTTTCCATTTTCTTTCCCTTGGCTAACTCATCAATCAGCTTATCTAGATACCGAATGTTTTTCATCGTTTCTTCCTCAATGTCCTCTACTCTAACACCACAGATGACTCCTTTGATCAAACTGCGGGAAGGATGAAGCTCAGGAGCCTCAGCAAAAAAGGCTTCAACGTCTATCTGCTTGTCCAACTGTTGCTGTAACTCTGCTGGACTGTACCCCGTTAACCAACAAATAATCGTATCGACTTCAGCCTTCTTTCGACCCTTTCTCTCTGCCTTTGCGATGTAGAGAGGATAGACTTTTGCGAAACTCATTGTGTAGATTTTAGGTTTGGTCATGTGTATGCTCTCTTTCTTCGTTAAATAGTTAATCTGTCATTGCTTTCTCAAGGGGCCGCTCTCTCATTATGCACTTAGTATAATGTGTTAGAAATACAACTTATAAACGATAATATATGCCTTTATCATTCCTTTCATCTTTTTTGAAAGCTCTATATTTAAGAAATTGAACGATGCAAAATCCAAGGAATACACCAATTGGTCCTCCGCTTGAGACAGGACCGCCAATTAAACAATAAGAAATGATAAACAATGCAATATAACCAATTATGGAAAAAACAATTCCCCATTTTTCTTTTTTTACGTATCGAATAAAAATAATTTTTCCCCCTAAGAATATTTATCATCATAGCATCATGGAAATAGTATCTATCAATCAAAGTTCAGCTCAGATCTTTCAACTGTTAGTTCTATTGACACAAAAATACCCCTTTAGACAATTATATCTAAAAGGGGTATCAAAAAACCGATTTTATTTAAAACCTACTCCACCGTCACACTCTTCGCAAGGTTACGTGGTTTATCCACATCACACCCGCGGTGAAGGGCTGCGTAGTAAGCGATTAGCTGTAATGGGACAACAGATGCAAGTGGTGCAAGTGCTGGGTGTACAGCTGGAAGGACGAAACGGTCGCCTTCGTCTTCTAGGCCTTTTAGTGAGATGACACATGGGTTTGCACCACGTGCAACGACTTCTTTGACGTTACCGCGAATGCTGAGGTTCACGTGCTCTTGCGTTGCAAGGGCAATGACCGGTGTGCCTTCTTCAATTAAAGCAATGGTGCCGTGTTTGAGTTCTCCGCCAGCAAATCCTTCTGCTTGGATGTAAGAGATCTCTTTTAGTTTGAGTGAACCTTCAAGGCACACATAGTAATCAAGTCCTCTTCCGATAAAGAATGCGTTACGTGTCACTGTGAAGAAATCACGAGCGATTTGTTCCATTTCATCCTTTTGATCGACAAGGGCTTCCATTGCGTTTGCTACAATTCCAAGCTCTTTCACAAGGTCGAAGTCAAGAGATTGACCATTTAATTCAGCTGCAACAGATGCAAGGATCGCAAGAACAGCGATTTGTGCTGTGTAGGCTTTTGTTGAAGCCACTGCGATTTCTGGTCCTGCATGAAGAAGCAATGTGAAGTCCGCTTCACGAGAAAGTGTAGATCCTGGTACGTTTGTGATCGTTAATGCTTTATGACCAAGCTCTTTGACTTGAACAAGTACAGCACGGCTGTCCGCAGTCTCTCCAGATTGAGAAAGGAAGATGAACAACGGCTTTTTCGATAGAAGCGGCATGTTGTAAGAGAATTCACTTGCTACATGGACTTCTACAGGTACTTTCGCCCAGTCTTCAATGTATTGTTTACCAACAAGTCCAGCATGGTAGCTCGTTCCACAAGCCACGATGTAAATGCGGTCTGCTTCTGCTACTGCGCTTGCGATATCGCCAGCGACTGACAACTTGCCGTTTTCGTCTTGATATTCTTGGATGATTTTGCGCATAACAAGCGGCTGCTCATCCGTTTCTTTTAACATGTAGTGAGGATATGTGCCTTTCTCAATGTCGCTTGCATCCAGCTCAGCGATATAAGAAGGACGTGTCATGATATCACCGTCAAGGTTTTTGATGATAACCTCGTCTTTTGTGACAATGACCATTTCTTTATCCATTAATTCCGCATATTCGTTTGTTACTTGAAGCATCGCCATTGCGTCAGAAGCCACAACGTTGAAATCTTCGCCGAAACCAACCAATAATGGGCTTTTGTTTTTCGCCACATAGATTGTTTCTTTGTTTTCGTTATCGAAAAGGGCAATTGCGTAAGAGCCTTTTAGTTGAAGAAGCGTTTGACGGAAAGCTTCCTCTGTATCAAGACCTCTATTCACAAATTGTTCGATGACTTGAACAACAACCTCTGTATCTGTGTCGCTTTTTAGTGTGACGTCTTGTAAATATTCGCGTGTCAATTGTACATAGTTCTCGATGACACCGTTATGAACAAGCGTAAAACGGCCAGAAGCACTTTGATGCGGATGCGCATTTAGATGGCTTGGTACACCGTGTGTTGCCCAGCGTGTATGTCCAATTCCTGCTGAAGATGCCACGTTTGCATCAACGACTTCACGAAGCTCAGCGATACGTCCTTTTTCTTTGAACACATGCACGCCTTCTTCGTTTGCCACAGCGATACCTGCTGAGTCATACCCACGGTACTCAAGCTTCTCTAAACCTTTTAATAAGATTTCCTTCGCATCATTCTGACCAATATAACCTACGATTCCACACATAAATATTCTTCCTCCCGATCATGTGAAAGGGACAAAGAAAGCCTACTAAAATAGAAGGGACATTTCTTCGTCCCTCTCTACATGTTTATTTTGGGAGATCATGTGTATTCCCTTTGTACAAAGAGTCACCTCTTTGCTTTAAAGAAACACTTACGGCTGTGATCTCTATATTTGATCAGCCGGGAGGCATCCGCCGAAAAATTCGATAACCTCCATCCTCGTCAACTAAGCATCTGTCGTTCGATCGCTTAGTTCGGGCGCTATAATTATAAGAGTGGCTGAACATCTACCCTGCCTTTCCTGCTAGAATAAAAATCCAGTAACACAAGGATGATTGTACTATAAGGTCTGACCTCCGTCAATCACAATTTAGCGGGTGATCCCTTTCATGTTAGAAAGTGAGACCTCCCTACACTATATGCGATGAGGCTTGTCACGTTCTACCTTTGATGTGCTCCCTTATGTATGAAAGCAAGCAGCAAATTGCCCTCGCTTATATCATTCGTATAGAACTTTCCTCTTATGACGTTTATTCGAAAAAAAGCAAACCGCTGCTTAGCGATTTGCTTTACATCAATTACTCAATACCCATTTCTTCTTTGACAACAGCCGTAATGCGAGCCACGTATTCATCACACAGCTCTTTTGTTTTCGCCTCTGCCATGACACGTACAAGCGGCTCTGTTCCTGATGGACGCACAAGGATACGTCCGTCACCGTTCATCTCTTTTTCAACCTCTTGGATCACAGCTTTTACTTTTTCATTTTCTTCCACTTTATACTTATCAGATACCTTTACATTCACTAGAAGTTGCGGGAATTTCTCCATTTCAGCTGCAAGCTCTGATAATGTTTTTCCTGTTGCTTTTAGTGTATTCACCAGCATGATCGCTGAAAGCATGCCGTCACCTGTCGTATTATAATCAAGGAAAATCAAGTGGCCTGACTGCTCGCCTCCGACATTATAGCCATCCTTTTTCATCGCTTCGACCACATAGCGGTCACCAACAGCGGTTTGAATGCTCTTAATGCCTTGCTTCTCAAGCGCTTTATAGAAACCAAGGTTACTCATGACCGTTGACACGACCGTGTCATCCTTCAATCGGCCTTCACCCTTTAGATAACGTGCACATATGTACATAATTTGATCGCCGTCTACAATATCACCTTTTTCATCGACTGCAATTAAGCGGTCGCCGTCGCCATCAAACGCAAGACCAATATCCGCTCCTTTTTCTTTCACAAAAGCAGAAAGTGCCTCTGGATGAGTAGAACCTACGCCATCGTTGATATTCAATCCGTTTGGTGATGTTCCCATTGTTGACACATCTGCATCTAAATCTGCAAATAAATGTGTTGCAAGAGAAGATGTTGCACCATGTGCACAGTCAAGCGCTACGTGAATACCTGTGAAATCCTCGTCTGCTGTCTGCTTCAAGAATTGCAAGTATTTCTGACCGCCTTCAAAGTAGTCATTTACTGTTCCAAGATCCGCGCCAACTGGGCGTGGCAATTGATCGACCGGCTGATCCATCAGCTGCTCGATTTCATTCTCCTGTTCATCTGACAGTTTAAAACCGTCACCGCCGAAAAATTTAATTCCGTTGTCTTGAACTGGGTTATGCGAAGCTGAAATCATGACACCTGCTTCTGCATCCATTGCCTTCGTTAAATAAGACACACCAGGTGTTGAGATCACACCTAAACGCATGACTTCAGCCCCAATTGAAAGTAAGCCTGCTACGAGTGCTCCTTCTAACATATGACCAGATACACGCGTGTCTCGTCCAACGAGTACCTTTGGACGTTCTTTATCCTTCGTGAGCACATAGCCGCCAAATCTCCCAATTTTAAATGCGAGCTCTGGCGTTAATTCGCTATTAGCCACACCCCTTACACCATCAGTTCCAAAGTACTTGCCCATGTTTCAATCGCTCCTTTTTTACCATTCAAGAGGACGCTGCGTCCTCTTTATTATCTTCTTTGACCCGCTGTCTTTGACTCGATTCTTTTTTTGCTTTATCTTGTGTTGATTCCTTTTGACTCTTCTCTTCCTGTTCATCATCGGATGATTGATCTTTCCGATCATTCGTAGAAGCCGGCTGATCTTCTGTATCAGTAGAAGTCAGTTTCACTTTGACCTTCGATCTAGATAATGTCCACGTCACATTTTGAGGGCCATTCACTTGTACTTTGACCTCATGTGTTCCTTCGTTTAAGTCCCCGACATTGATATAGGCTTCAATATCTGAAGCCTTTAGTTTATCAATTGCACTCTTTGAACCTTTTGCTGTTAGTGTGAGACGCCCAGAAGACGGACTCACAAATGCAGAGCTAAGATCCTTGCTCAGACCAACGACAGAAATTGGAACATTATCGATCTTTTTTTCTTCAGCTGTTGCAACCTTCACTTTGATCTTAATGGTTTCAGGCGATACCTTTTTCACACCATCTGGCAGTGGAATGTCGGCATCAATCTCTGTATCATCTTTAATCTTGCTTAGGTCGAGCTTAACGCCGTCAATAAAATCAAGTGCATCCAGCACCTTTTGAGAACCATAGACTGTAACCTCACTTGGGCTTGTCTCGATGCTTGAGATACTGATCCCATCTGGCAAGCTGCCCGTCCGCTCAATCTTAAACGGAACTTTCTTGCTTGGACTCGTAATCGGAACCGTAATATCTACCACAGACGGACTCACTTCGACTGGTAGCTCATTCCCGCTGCTATCATACACAGTGAGCTTCGCTTCTTTCTCAATTTGCTGATCGACATCCTCTAAGTTCACAAATGCTTTAATGACAGAAATTTTGTCGATCACGTCTTTTGAGCCAGTAACCGTGACATTTTTCGGATTCACAATAGGCTGCTCTGGTGAATAGCCGTCTTTGATTTTATTTTGATTATAAAATTCAGTTTCAACAGGGAATTCAGCTGTCGTTTTTTCCTGTATCGTCACAGTCGTCACAGACGGATTAATCGTTAACGTGATTCCTTTCGATACATCTCTTGCCTTCAATTCGACTTTATGTGTACCTGTCGTAAGGTTTTGCATATCTGCGTAAATTTCAAAATTTTTCGTTTGCCTTGCTGTTTTCACAGCACTAGTTGATCCTTTAATCGTGACATTGACTGTCTGCGGCACACCAGTGACTACATACTTTTCGTCATCATAATACGCTTTAACAGGAATGTCCGTTAAGGTTGCTTCGTCTGTTGTCGATGTTGGGAAAAAGGATTCACCGATTTTTTTCGGCGTGGGCGCTTGCGCTGAATTGACTGCACCATACAGCAATAAAGCGAAGACCAATGCAAGAAACTTAACGGCCCAGCGATTATTCAAAATCTTATCCATTTTTCTTGCCCCTCCAATACCATTTGGTCGAGGAAGCATCTTTGCTGTTCTTACTAAACTCAGCAATCAGCATTTCTTCAAGCGCTTCTTCTGTCAATTCTCGATGGAGATCACCATTTCTTGCGACACTAATGCCGCCTGTCTCCTCGGAGACAATGACGGTTAAACTGTCCGTTACTTCACTAATACCAACTGCCGCGCGGTGACGTGTACCGAGCTCCTTAGAAATAAAAGGACTTTCAGACAGCGGTAAATAACACGCTGCAGCTGCAATCTCATCACGCTTCATAATCACAGCGCCGTCATGAAGCGGTGTATTCGGAATGAAGATATTAATCAGCAGCTCAGAACTCACCTTTGCATTCAAAGGAATTCCGGTCTCTATGTAATCATTCATCCCAGTATCGCGCTCAATCGTTAACAGCGCGCCTATTCTTCGTTTTGCCATATAGTTAATTGCTTTTGTAATTGCCTCGATCGTTTTCTGCTGCTGTTCCTCTACAGGTGTCCCGCTTCTAGAGAAGAAACGGCCGCGCCCAAGCTGCTCAAGCGCTCTCCTTAGCTCTGGCTGAAAAATAATAATGATCGCAAGGAACCCCCACGTAATCGCTTGATCCATCAGCCATTGAAGTGTGTTAAGACCGAGATACGCACTTCCCATCCTGACGAGAACAATGACGACAATTCCCTTTAAAAGCTGAACCGCTTTTGTTCCGCGGATGACCATCATTAATTTATATATCACATACCAAACAACGAGAATATCAACAGCATTACCGAGGTACTGCAAAAAAGGAATATCCCCTAAAGCCATTTCCTCGTCCTCCAGAATTTTCAGTTATTCTTCGTTCGATTTATTTTTTATAAAAAAAGAGCCTATGTGTAAGTACATAGCGTGGCTATTATACCACATTTTGTTTCAGCAAGGAAAATAGTTGCCATATCTGGCTGGCATTCAAGTCTGTCCATCAATAGAAAAAGAGCAGTCCCTTAGAGACTGCTCTCAAACTGTTTGATTTACTTTTGCTCCTCTGGCCCAATGACCCGCATCACGTCTTGTGCTGTAGACTTCATTTTGTACCAAACCCAATCAAACACTTCATTAATTTCATTGATTTGACCAGTGACTTGTCCGGCAGAAGCAGTCAGCTGTTCTCCATTGACGACTGTTACGTTTCCATCAACCTTGCCTTCTACAATCAGCTTGCCATTTTTCACAGTGACATCACCTTTGACGGTTTCCCCTTTAGGTACCGTCACTGTATCATTTTCAACCACGAGATTCGGCTGCTTTGACACACTGAAATTATGATCCGTATTCCAGCTAGTAAACAGACTGCCTCCCATCAATATGACAAAGAGGGCAGCGGCGACCATTAGCGGATGAGCTTTGATCCATCTTTGAATCGACACACGCTTTTTCTCCTTTGGAAGACCTGCCATCACCTTTGCAGTGAAATCAGATGGTGCTTCTATATGAGATGTACTCTGCACGAGCGCGATGGATTTCTCAATTTGTTGAAAATGAGTACGGCATTCCTCACACGATTGCAGATGGCTCTTTAATTCTTTTTCATCTTCGGGCTCTATGTCCCCGTCTAAATACTGATGCATAAGCAGGACGATTTTTTCCTGACAGCTCATCAAAATCACCTCACTCAAAGGTCTCTCAACTGTTTCCGGAGAGCCTCTCTACCCCTGTGTATTCTCGTTTTCACCGTACCAACTGGTATATTCAGAATCTCACTAATTTCTTTTAACGAGAGTTCATCAATATACTTTAATACGATGACCGAGCGATATTTATCGGGTAATCTTAAAATTTTTTGCTGAATGGTGCTCGATAATTCAAGCGACACCACCTCGTCCTCTGGCAAAATGCCGTCAGCCGCAATTTGAGAATACATATTCAGTCCTTCTGTCCCTGCCACCTCTGCATCTAAATAATAATCCGGCTTTTTTTTACGAATACGGTCGATGGTCAGGTTGGTTGCAATGCGGTACAGCCACGTGGAAAACTTACGATTCACATCAAAGCTCTCAATATTCACATAGGCACGAATAAACGCCTCCTGCGCAATATCTTCTGCTTCATGTGCATTCCCAAGCATACGATAGCACAGCTGATAAATTTTGTCTTTATACAGGTCTACGATGTCTGCAAATGCGTTCTGGTCGCCTTTTTTCACTTGCTTAATTCTCTTTTTAATCATTGTTTCCATAGTATATTCAACCTCTGCCTTCACCGGTCTTTATGTATACGAACCTCGTTCCAAAAGGTTTCATTCTCCTCTAAAAAATAGTGTAACAAATTTTTGACAGCATGTTACGCTTATCAGCCGGTAAAAACCTTAACATATCCTTAAATTTCCCCAAAATTAAAAAAAGAACGGGAACAAGTCCCGCTCTATAATAGCTTTTCACCCATTAAAGAACCAATTAATGCAACTGCCGCTTCTGCTGTTTTATTTTTCTCATCTAATAC
Organism: Bacillus sp. FSL K6-2869; assembly: GCF_040869405.1. Taxonomy (NCBI): domain Bacteria; kingdom Bacillati; phylum Bacillota; class Bacilli; order Caryophanales; family Bacillaceae; genus Bacillus; species Bacillus sp. FSL K6-2869. Next base: position 185,285 of record NZ_CP152035.1, on the reverse strand, counting down.
CGGATTCACCTCAACAAACTCAGCAGATGTCAAAATCCCTGCTTCCTCTAAAAGCTCCATTGCAAGATGACTCTCTCTATAACTGATGCCGCCAGCAACCGGCGTTCCCACGCCAGGGCACTCTGCAGGATCTAGCCCATCTAAATCAAGCGACAAATGAACACCATCTGTTCTTTCTTTTAAATAGGCAATGGCTTCCTCCATTACTCTCGTCATCCCTAATCGATCTATTTCATGCATCGTATACACTTTAATGCCTTTTTCTCTAATCAATGCCCGCTCTCCTTCATCTAAAGAACGAGCACCGATCAAGATCACATTCTCAGGCTTTACTTTAGGGGTATAACCGCCAATATTGATTAGATCAGCATGCCCAAAGCCGAGACTGACAGCGAGCGGCATCCCATGAATATTTCCAGAAGGAGAAGTTTCCTCTGTATTTAAATCACCGTGCGCATCATACCAAATGACACCCAAATTTTCATAATGTTTGGCTACACCGGCTAGTGTACCAATTGCAATGCTGTGATCCCCGCCTAAAATCAGCGGAAACGAACCTGACTGCACAATACTGCTAACCTTTTCAGCAAGAAGCTGGTTTGCGCCAGCATTCTCCGTTAAGTTTTTCAGTTTTTCACTTGTATAGAGACCTTTCTCATCATCTCTTTGCTCAACGGGAATATCCCCTAAATCCTCGACATCAAATGAAAGCGATTCCAATTTTTCTTTTACACCAGCACAGCGAATGGCACTCGGCCCCATATCGACGCCCCTTCTCATTTGACCGAGATCCATCGGCACCCCGACAATCGTGACCTTCTTTTGATCTCCCATATGTACATCCCCTTTCCGTTCATGCTTATATTTTACTTTCTCGGTGCCTTCTGACTCAACTCAACAATATTTTGAATAGTTATACATTCCAATCGTCAAAATAAAAAAAGACACCTTTTTAAAAAAGGTGTCTTAACTGGGCTAGCTGGATTCGAACCAACGCATGACGGAGTCAAAGTCCGTTGCCTTACCGCTTGGCTATAGCCCAAAAATGGTGGAGGGGGGCGGATTCGAACCGCCGAACCCGGAGGGAGCGGATTTACAGTCCGCCGCGTTTAGCCACTTCGCTACCCCTCCACATATGGAATTGATAAAAGAAAAACAGTGCCGGCAAGAGGACTTGAACCCCCAACCTACTGATTACAAGTCAGTTGCTCTACCAGTTGAGCTACACCGGCATATGGTGGAGGATGACGGGCTCGAACCGCCGACCCTCTGCTTGTAAGGCAGATGCTCTCCCAGCTGAGCTAATCCTCCACATGATGGTGACCCGTACGGGATTCGAACCCGTGTTACCGCCGTGAAAGGGCGGTGTCTTAACCGCTTGACCAACGGGCCAGTTTGTCAAGTTTACTGTTTCCGTGAAGCTGACAAAAGTTATTATATACAGGTTGTCCCCCTTTTGTAAAGGGGATTTTTATTTTTTTTATTTTCTAACTATTCAACCCTCATCAGCACAACATTTCGACTGAAATATAATTTCAGTATTTAAATATAATATTGAAATTTCATGTCATACTCAATATACTGAAAATGAAGAAATAAGGAGGTATGTCACATGCAGCCATCTCAACTGCGTTCTTTGACAACAGAATCAAGAAACCCTAACACCATGAGAATTTCACAAGCAAGCCCGCTAGAAATACTCCAAATGATAAATGCGGAAGATATGAAGGTCGCTCAAGCCGTCAACCGTGTCCTTCCAGACGTAAAGACAGCAAGTGACCTGGCCTTTGAATCCATCTCGAATGGGGGCAGACTCATTTATCTAGGCGCTGGAACAAGCGGCAGAATTGGGGTAATGGATGCGGTCGAATGTCCACCTACCTATAGCATTTCACCTGATGTCATCGTAGGCATCATGGCCGGTGGCGACTCTGCCTTTTCACATGCAGCAGAAGATGTGGAAGACAGTGAAGAAGCTGGTCAAAAAGATTTAGAACACATTCACCTGACATCAAAAGATACGGTTGTCGGCATCGCGGCGAGCGGTAGAACACCCTATATCATTGGCGCTTTAAACTATGCTAGAACCATTGGAGCAAAAACAGTAGCCCTCAGCTGCAATGAACAAGCAGAGATTAGCGAACTAGCAGACTGCGCCATTGAAGTCGTCGTAGGAGCAGAAGCCATCACTGGGTCAACACGAATGAAAGCCGCATCCGCTCATAAAATGATTTTAAATATGCTTTCCACCTCTGTCATGATCAGACAAGGCAAAGTATATGAAAACCTGATGGTAGATGTAAAAGTAAGCAATCATAAACTGAAAGAACGCGCCATCACCATCATTCAGCATGTGACCAATGCTTCCTACGAACAAGCCGTAAAAGCCCTTGAAGCAGCCGATTTAGAAGTTAAAACAGCCATCGTCATGCTCCAAACCAAAACAGATAAAAAGACAGCCAAAGACCTGCTCAACAAAGCAGATGGTCACATCGACAAAGCCATCTTACGTCATCAATCTTAAAGGAGGAAACTCATGTCAGCAGGCGGACTCACCCTACTACACACAATGAAATCAAAGCTTCCCCAATCTGAAAAAATCATTGCAGACTATATCCTTGCCCATCCTGACAAAGTCATTAAAAGCACAGTGCATGAAATCAGTCAGGCTGCCGGCGCAAGCAGCTCTGCCGTCATCCGCCTCTGTAAGTCTCTCGGGCTGGATGGCTATCACGATTTGAAAATGCGGATCGCTGGAGACTTAATGCACACTGATAAACAAGGCTACCGGGATATCGAACAAGATGAACCACTTCAATCCATTATTCAAAAGACAGCAGGAAACACCATTCAATCGATCAAAGATACAGCCTCTATTTTAAATGTAGAAGCTTTAGAAAAAGCTGTTCAACTGCTGCTGAATGCAAACCAAATCCATTTTATCGGTGTGGGTGCATCTGGCATCGTCGCAGCTGATGCCCAGCAGAAATTTCTCAGAATCAATTATGCAGCTACAGCCTTTACTGACATGCACATCGCATCTACGGTCATCGCAAATGCTGGAAAGAATGACATTGTGTTCGGTATATCCTTTTCAGGAGAAACGTTAGACATCATCCAAGCCCTTCAGCTCGCAAAAGAAAATGAAGTGAAAACCATTGCTTTAACGCATCCAGGGCATACAAGCGTTTCTGCATTGTGTGATGTCCATCTATCAACGTCCGGTTCCAATGAAGCACCTTTTCGCAGTGCTGCCACTTCCTCTAGAATGGCACAGCTCTATTTAATCGATGTCTTGTTCCTCAGTTTAGCCTCCCGTCAATATGAACAGACAGCACAATATATTGACAAAACAAGGCATGCCATCCGCTCCATGAAACGAAAAACAAAGGGGGATTCAACATGAGTCATCAAAAAAAATATCAGCAGTTGGCGAAAGAAATCCTTTCACTCTGTGGTGGTTCTGAAAACATTTCTTCCCACACACATTGTATGACACGTCTCCGAATTACACCCATTGATCGTGAAAAAGTGCAAACCACCGCGATCAAAGAACTCGATGGCGTCATTGGCGTCGTCGAAGCGGAAACACTGCAAATCATTTTAGGCACAGGTGTTGTCAACCAAGTATCAAGTGCGTTTGAACAGCTGCTCAATGCCTCAGGTTCATATGACTTAAACAACGAAGCACAGAAAAACAAACAAGCCATTTCACAAAAGAACCGGACACCATTCAAGCTGTTCTTACGGCGGATCGCCAGCATTTTCATTCCCATTATTCCAGCACTCGTTGCATCGGGTCTTATAACGGGTATTACAAAAGCGGTCGTGCAAGCAGGCTGGCTCGATGAAAAATCTCAAGCTGCGATTATTCTAACCGTTATAGGCTCAGGATTGTTTGCTTATCTCGGTATATTAGTAGGAACAAACGCCGCAAAAGAATTTGGTGGCTCTCCTGCATTAGGCGCATTAGCAGGTATTCTCATCATTAACCCAGCTGCCGCTGATATTATGTTATTTGGCACTAATATTCTACCAGGTAGAGGCGGACTTATCGGTGTTCTTCTTGCAGCTATTTTTATGGCACTTGTTGAGACCCGGATCAGACGCTTCGTCCCGCAATCACTCGATATCATCGTCACACCAACCATCACACTACTCATTACAGGCATTTTCACGTACGTTATCTTCATGCCAGTCGGCGGATTTATATCTGATGCCATCACCTCTGGACTTACTTATCTATTAAACATTGGCGGTATTTTTGCCGGATTTGTTCTTGGTGCGACCTTCCTTCCTCTTGTTGTCACTGGACTTCACCAAGGCCTAACACCTATTCATATGGAACTGATTAATTCAATTGGAGATGACCCGCTTCTGCCAATCCTCGCTATGGGAGGCGCAGGACAGGTCGGTGCTGCCTTTGCCATTTATATGAAAACAAAAAAGAAAAAGCTGAAAAGAGCCATTGCAGGCGGACTTCCTTCAGGAATGCTTGGAATTGGAGAACCGCTCATTTTCGGTGTCACACTCCCGCTCGGAAGACCCTTCCTCACTGCTTGTCTCGGCGCTGGAATCGGCGGAGCATTTCAAGCCTATTTCCAAATCGCCACTAAAGCAATCGGGGTATCAGGTCTCCCATTAACCTTTATCGTTCACACACATCAAATGCTGCTTTACTTAATAGGTCTCTTCATTGCATATGTCGCTGGATTTATCTTCACATACTTATTTGGATTTCATGATGATATGGCTGTTGAATTCGAGGAAAATAAGCAATAGGAGGTCTAGCTCTTGAAGAAATATTTTCTCATCATCACAACTCTGTTCATGCTCCTAGGGTTACCAGTACAAACATTTGCAACTAGCTCCCATCCTGTATCGTCTTTGTCTAAAACAGCACCTGAAGAATATCCCGTCTTAAAAAAAGCAAAACGACCGGAACAAGTAGGTTTTTCTTCTAGGCAGCTTAGGAAGGTTGATCACATGATTCAAAACGATATCAAAGCAGGGTTCCCGGGGGCAGCACTCATCATTATCAAGGATGGTCAGATCATCCATCAAAAAGCCTATGGCTATAGACAAAAATATAAAGGGACAACAGAACTCAAATTCTATAAGAAAATGAAAAAGAACACACTGTTCGATTTGGCATCCAATACAAAAATGTATGCCACCAACTATGCCCTGCAAAAGCTAGTATATGAACAAAAACTAGATGTAAATGAAAAAATACAAACCATCCTGCCTGACTTTCAAGATGAACCAGATGCAAAGGTAACCGGCAAAGATCAGCTTCGAGTCAAGGATCTTCTCACCCATTCTGCTGGACTGCCTTCCAGTGTTTTATTTTATAGCAAAGAGCAAGCGGGCTCTTTTTTCTCTCAAGATAGACAAACAACCATGAAATGGCTGCCAAAGGTACCTCTGCAATACAAGCCAGGCACTCAGCATGTTTATAGTGATATTGATTACATGCTGTTAGGCATGATCATTGAGAAAAAAACCGGTATGCCACTTGATCAATATGTAGAGTCGACGATTTATCGACCGCTTGGTCTAAAACATACCATGTTCAATCCGCTGAAAAAGGGATTCAAGCCAAAGCATTTTGCAGCAACCGAGCGTCTAGGCAATACACGCGACGGTGTCATTGATTTTGAAAACATTCGCAGGTATACCTTGCTAGGTGAAGTCCACGATGAGAAAGCCTACTACTCAATGGCAGGTGTCTCCGGACATGCTGGACTTTTCTCTAATACATCAGATATGGCCGTACTGCTTCAGCTGATGCTCAATAAAGGAGGCTATGGGAAAACAACCATCTTTGACCAAGCTTCTATCGATCTCTTTACGGAATCATCAGACACGAACCCAACTTACGGGCTAGGCTGGCGGAAAAACGGCAATACTGACATGGAATGGATGTTTGGGAAATACGCAAGTAAAGAAGCGTATGGACACACAGGCTGGACCGGAACGATGACATTGATTGATCCAAAACACAATCTAGGCGTCGTCTTGCTGACAAATAAAAAACATTCACCCGTCGTTTCACCTGAAGTCAACCCAAATCAATTTGAAGGTGACCTTTTCCCAACTGGTACTTATGGAAGCATCATGACTGCAATCTACGAATCTTTTAAGTAAAAGGAGGAATTCGATGTTAAAAGCTCTGTTCCCCGCTGCACTCGTTTTTGCCCTGCTCACCTCTTCCATTCCAACGGAAAAGGTGAGCTCCGTCCCTCTCCCAACTGCCAAACAAATGGTTCAGGACATGTCCTTGGATGAAAAAATTGGCCAAATGCTCATGCCAGACTTTCGCAATTGGCAAGCAGAAGGTGAATCCGCTCCTACAGGCTTCACAAAAATGAATAAAGAAGTCTCTCACCTTGTAGAGAAATATCATTTAGGCGGTGTCATCTTATTTGCAGAAAATGTTGTTGATACGAAACAAACCGTCAAACTCACACATGAATTTCAACAAGCATCACCCAACATTCCTTTACTCATTTCCATTGATCAAGAAGGCGGAATCGTCACAAGACTACAAAAGGGAACACATTTCCCAGGAAATATGTCGATTGGTGCCTCTCGAAGTAAGAAAAATGCTTATGACACTGGTAAAATCATCGGCAAAGAATTAAACGCTCTAGGTATCAATACAAATTTCTCTCCTGTTCTTGATGTAAATAATAACCCGAATAACCCCGTCATTGGTGTCCGTTCCTTTAGCTCTGACCCTGAACTTGTCACGAGACTTGGTCTGCAAACCATGAAAGGACTTCAAAAGGAAAAGACCATTTCCACATTAAAGCATTTCCCGGGACATGGTGATACAGCTGTTGATAGTCACTACGGACTTCCGCTTGTCGAACATGATCTAGATCGTCTTAAAAAGGTGGAGCTGTATCCATTTCAACAAGCAATCAACGCAGGGGCAGATATGATCATGACCGCTCATGTTCAATTCCCAGCCATTGATGACACAACGTATAAAAGCAAAAAAGATGGCGAGGACATTATGGTTCCAGCAACCTTATCAAAAAAAGTCATCACAAACTTATTAAAAGAAGACATGGGCTTTCAAGGAGTGGTTGTAACAGACGCCCTCAATATGAAAGCGATTGCAGATAACTTCGGACAGGAAGAAGCTGTGGTAATGGCTATTAAAGCAGGCGTCGACATTGCCCTCATGCCAGCACCTGTCACGTCCTTAAAGACAGAAAAAAACCTAGAGAATGTGTTCAATGCTTTAAAAAGAGCAGTTCTCACAAACGAAATTCCGATATCTCAGATCAATCAATCTGTCGAAAAAATCCTTCAATTAAAGATCAAACGCGGCATCATTTCCGCCAATAAATCAGTAAGCCTTGAGAAGAAAATCAAAAAAGCCACACAGCTCGTTGGTCAAAAGTCGCACCGAAAAGCAGAACAAAAAATGGCACGTGAAGGAATCACTCTCCTTAAAAACAACGACAAAACCTTGCCTTTTAAGCCTAAAAAGAATGACAAAATCGTACTCATGGCACCATACGAAGATCAAACAAAAGCAATGTCCGTCACAATTGAATCTCTGATCAAACAGAAAAAGATTAAACCTGTGCAAATCCAATCATACGCATTTGCAGATAAGAGCTTCTCCAAAGAAACAGCCAAACTCATTCAAGATGCTGACTATGTCATTACCGGCTCTTACGTTGTCCAAAATGACCCGGCTGTGAATGATGGCGTCATTGATGACGGTGTACAGGATCCGAAAAAATGGGCAACGGCCTTCCCTCGTGCTGTCATGAAAGAAGCAGCAGCACAAAACAAAAAATTGGTCATCATGAGTCTCCGAAACCCATATGATGCTGCAAATTTCGAGGAAGCCGACGCCTTACTGGCTGTGTACGGTTTTAAAGGGTACTCAAACGGACAATTCAATCAACCGAATATTCCTGCGGGACTAGAAGTGATTTTTGGAGCGGCCTCACCTAAAGGGAAATTACCCGTCGCTATCCCATCAGTCACTCATCCTAATCAAACCCTTTACCCATTTGGCTATGGACTCAATTTAAAAGGAAAACAGATCAAATAGGAGGGATTCTCTTGAAAAAGACAGCAAGCTTGATACTCGCTAGCATTCTCATGATCAGCACATTGACCGCCGCCTCCCCCGCAGATTCAGAACGAACAGATACAAAAGGAAAAAAAGCAACAGTCAAAACAGGTATCGAAACATTACTCTCAAGTAACCTCTCTTGGCTTAAAGGGAAAAAAGTAGGGCTTATTACGAATCCTACAGGCATTGATGCAAACATGAAAAGCAGTGTCGATCTGCTATTTGAACACCCCGATATTAAACTGACTGCCTTGTATGGGCCTGAACATGGCGTCCGCGGTGATGCACAAGCAGGAGAAGGCGTCGAATCGTATACTGACGAAAAAACAGGCCTGCCTGTTTACTCTCTTTATGGAAAAACAAGAAAGCCAACTCCTGAAATGCTCAAAAATATAGATGTCCTGCTATTTGATATTCAAGACGTTGGTACTCGTTATTACACCTATATTTACACGATGGCGTATGCAATGGAAGCAGCTAAGGAAAACAACATTCCATTTGTTGTCTTAGATCGTCCAAACCCAATAGGCGGGCTAAAAGTAGAAGGACCCGTATTAGAGCCAGAACACGCCTCTTTTGTAGGTCTCTATCCCATCCCATTAAGACATGGGATGACGACTGGAGAACTTGCATACATGTTTAATAAAGAGTTTCATATCAACGCTGATGTAAAAGTGATCAAAATGAAACATTGGAAACGATCCATGACGTTCGATGACACGAAGCTGCCGTTCGTCCTCCCTTCACCTAACATGCCGACCGTTGATAGTACCTTTGTTTACCCAGCAACAGGATTAATCGAAGGCACAAACGTTTCTGAAGGCAGAGGAACGACAAAACCGTTCGAACTCATTGGCGCTCCATATATCAATAGCAACGAGCTAGCAGATCATTTAAATGGGTTAAAACTAAAAGGCGTTCAATTTAGACCTGTTTCATTTACCCCTACCTTTTCAAAACATGCCGGGACTTTGTCTCACGGGGTACAGCTTTATGTCACAGACCGAAAATCATTCGAAGCAGTCAAAACAGGTCTATCCATCATCAAAGCAATACATGACTTGTATCCTAATGACTTTCAATTCCTACAAACAGGCAGCTTTGATAAACTCATCGGGAATAGCTGGATCAAAGAAGAAATCAATAAAGGCACTTCCATCAAACACATCATGAAACAATACCACCATGACCTGAAAACGTTCGAAAAGAAACGGAAGAAATACCTCATCTATTAATCGCAAAAAAGCCTCCATCTTAAAGGATGGAGGTTTTTTCATGATAAAGACTTAGTCACAGCAGGTACTTTCAGCTCGAAACGATGAAGTAAAAAGCCAAACAAGGCTGCAAGCACTTGCTGAAACAGCATGCCAATCACAACAGGAACAGCAACAGCAGGCGGGAAAAAGCTAATGGCAAGCACAGCACCCGCGCTAATGTTCCGCATACCGCCCGTATACACAATCGCCACAATTTCTCCTTGGGTACATTTCATCGCCTTTCCAATCAACCACGCAAAAGCATACCCACTCATCGCAATGAAAAAGACAGTCGCTGCTTTGCTAAAAAATGCAACATCCAGTTCACGCAAATATGGGGCGACAACAGAACTGTTAATCGATACGACAACAAACAAGCCTAATTTTGAAAAAGGAGCCAAGGTCTGACTCATTGCTTTTGTCACCGATGGCTTTGCATACTGACGAACGAGCATCCCTAATATAGATGGCAGCACCACCATACCAAACAGCCCCTTCATGATCGCCGCCATGTCCATATGGACCTGTGTACCAACGAAGATTGACAAGCTTACTGGCACAATCAATGGCGAAAGCAATGTATCAATTAATATGATAGATAACGTTAACCCCACATTCCCTTTATACATTGCCGCCCATATTAAACTAGACACACCTGTCGGAATCACCATCGCAAGCGTTAAACCGGTGATCGTCATAGAATCACCCGCAAATATCAAATGCCCCGCCGACCATGCATAAAGGGGCATCAGCACATGCAAAATCATAAACGATAAAATCAAAGGCAATGGATGCATCACTGTATGTTTTAAAGCTGAAAAAGTAGATGACAAGCTCCCTGAAAATGTCATCACAGCAAACACCCAAGGCGCCAAAAAGGTGAAATCTTTTAAATACGCCGCCAATAATACACCAAGTAGCACGCTGACAGGCGTAATGAGCGGCATCATCCGGCCGAGCACCTGATTCAAACGGACAAGCATGCCGGCCACCTCCATCCTTCACTTTCTTCCTTGTTCTATTGTAACAAACAGAAAAGTCTTTTTAAGATCCGATCACTTGTTTCATAAGTTTTTGACTAGACGTATCCATTCCAACTACGTCCACCTCTACACCAGCTGTACGATATTTTTCCTTCACACGTTCAATCGCGGCCACACCTGATTCGTCCCATATACGCGCTTCAGACAAATCAATCACAACCGTTTTCAGGTCGTTTCCATGATGGAAGGCTTGAATCAATTCAGTCACGGAAGCAAAGAAAATTTGTCCCTTAATTCGATAAATCCATGTACCAGCTTGGCTTTCTGTAGAGGTGATATGAAGTTTTGATATTTTAGCCACAAAGAATACGGCACTAAGCAGCACTCCTGCAAAAACACCCTTGGATAAATCATGAGTGAACACCACCGTCACGACCGTGACAAGCATCACAAGAGAATCTGTTTTTGGGTTCTTTTTCAGCTGCTGGAATGAACTCCAATCAAAGGTACCAATAGAAACCATGATCATGACAGCCACAAGAGCAGCCATGGGAATTTGAACAACCACATCACCGAGCACAAAAATCAATACCATTAAAAATGCACCAGCCACAAAGGTAGAAAGCCTGCCTCGTCCCCCTGCCTTTGTATTAATCACAGATTGACCAATCATCGCACAGCCAGCCATACCGCCAAAAAATCCTGCCACCACATTGGCAATTCCTTGGCCTCTCGCTTCCTTATTTTTACGACTAGACGTTTCCGTCATATCATCTACAATCTGCGCTGTTAATAAAGATTCAAGTAAACCAACCATCGCAAGTGCTAAGGAATAAGGAAAAATGATAGCAAGTGTTTCCCAGCTAAACGGTACATTGGGAATAAGAAAAGTTGGCAAAGAGCTAGGAAGCTCTCCCATGTCTCCAACCGTTCTGACATCAATATGCCCAAATACAGCAATCATCGTCATCACAATAATTGCAATAAGTGGAGAGGGAATAACTTTTGTGACCATCGGCAATACATAAATGATCATCAATGCTCCACCTGTCATGATATACATAGCCATGGATTCCCCAACGAAATGCGGCAGCTGTGCCATGAAGATCATAATTGCCAACGCATTGACAAAACCAACCATCACAGACCTCGGAATAAATTTCATCAGACGAGAAACACGGCACAATCCAAACACAATTTGAATCAAGCCTGTTAAAATCGTAGCTGCGAACAAATACTGCAATCCATGATCTGCAATCAAATTGACCATGACCAGCGCCATAGCACCAGTAGCGGCAGAGATCATACCTGGCCGTCCACCAACAAACGAAATCACAATCGCGATACAAAACGAAGCATACAAACCGACTTTAGGATCAACGCCCGCAATAATCGAAAACGCAATCGCCTCAGGAATCAAAGCCAAGGCCACTAAAATACCCGCCAGCACATCCTGACGCACATGTCCAAACCATTCTTGCTTTACAAATAAATCTTTCAAACCATCTACTCCTTTTTATATACATACCGTACAAGGAAAAAGAAGGCGAATAAAACCCGGAGATACAGAAAGGAAAAAACAATAACCATTCAATTTCGGGGAAAAAGAGGAACGTACAGAGTCTTTTGTAAGAGAGGTAGTCATCACTTTAGTAAGGATAAAAGAAATACGCCGAAGAATCAAGAACAAATAGAAGGAGTATATAGAAAGCTAAGGCAAAGCTTCCATCAAAATCGCTCGAGTCATTTTCTATTTTCATGAGCCTAACTAAGATCAATAAACGTCAACTTATTTTAAAACAAACAAAAAAAGCCTTCTCATCAACGAGAAACCTTAACATTTACCATTATCATATAGAGGAAAGCTTCCAAGCGGGCTCGAACCGCTGACCTCTTCCTTACCATGGAAGTGCTCTACCTACTGAGCTATGGAAGCATGGCTCCGCAGGTAGGACTCGAACCTACGACCGATCGGTTAACAGCCGATAGCTCTACCACTGAGCTACTGCGGAATGGATAAAGTAACTTCTTCCATTGGAAGGATATAAACAAAAAGCTTGGCGGCGTCCTACTCTCACAGGGGGAAACCCCCAACTACCATCGGCGCTGAAGAGCTTAACTTCCGTGTTCGGTATGGGAACGGGTGTGACCTCTTCGCTATCGCCACCAAACCTGATGGAGAGAATGTTCTCTCAAAACTAGATAACAATGTTCATTTTTCACATTAGAATATAGGTTAAGTCCTCGATCTATTAGTATCTGTCAGCTCCACGTGTCACCACGCTTCCACCTCAGACCTATCAACCTGATCATCTTTCAGGGATCTTACTTCCTTGCGGAATGGGAAATCTCATCTTGAGGGGGGCTTCATGCTTAGATGCTTTCAGCACTTATCCCGTCCGCACATAGCTACCCAGCGATGCCCTTGGCAGAACAACTGGTACACCAGCGGTGCGTCCATCCCGGTCCTCTCGTACTAAGGACAGCTCCTCTCAAATTTCCTGCGCCCGCGACGGATAGGGACCGAACTGTCTCACGACGTTCTGAACCCAGCTCGCGTACCGCTTTAATGGGCGAACAGCCCAACCCTTGGGACCGACTACAGCCCCAGGATGCGATGAGCCGACATCGAGGTGCCAAACCTCCCCGTCGATGTGGACTCTTGGGGGAGATAAGCCTGTTATCCCCGGGGTAGCTTTTATCCGTTGAGCGATGGCCCTTCCATGCGGAACCACCGGATCACTAAGCCCGACTTTCGTCCCTGCTCGACTTGTAGGTCTCGCAGTCAAGCTCCCTTGTGCCTTTACACTCTGCGAATGATTTCCAACCATTCTGAGGGAACCTTTGGGCGCCTCCGTTACATTTTAGGAGGCGACCGCCCCAGTCAAACTGCCCACCTGACACTGTCTCCCTGCCCGATAAGGGCAGCGGGTTAGAAGGTCAATACAGCCAGGGTAGTATCCCACCGATGCCTCCACCGAAGCTAGCGCTCCGGTTTCCAAGGCTCCTACCTATCCTGTACAAGCTGTACCAACATTCAATATCAGGCTGCAGTAAAGCTCCACGGGGTCTTTCCGTCCTGTCGCGGGTAACCTGCATCTTCACAGGTACTATAATTTCACCGAGTCTCTCGTTGAGACAGTGCCCAGATCGTTGCGCCTTTCGTGCGGGTCGGAACTTACCCGACAAGGAATTTCGCTACCTTAGGACCGTTATAGTTACGGCCGCCGTTTACTGGGGCTTCAATTCGCACCTTCGCTTACGCTAAGCGCTCCTCTTAACCTTCCAGCACCGGGCAGGCGTCAGCCCCTATACTTCGCCTTACGGCTTCGCAGAGACCTGTGTTTTTGCTAAACAGTCGCCTGGGCCTATTCACTGCGGCTTCTCGGGGCTTTAACACCCTAAGAAGCACCCCTTCTCCCGAAGTTACGGGGTCATTTTGCCGAGTTCCTTAACGAGAGTTCTCTCGATCACCTTAGGATTCTCTCCTCGCCTACCTGTGTCGGTTTGCGGTACGGGCACCTCTCACCTCGCTAGAGGCTTTTCTTGGCAGTGTGGAATCAGGAACTTCGCTACTAAATTTCGCTCGCCATCACAGCTCAGCCTTCACGGGAAACGGATTTGCCTATTTCCCAGCCTAACTGCTTGGACGCGGATATCCAATACCGCGCTTACCCTATCCTCCTGCGTCCCCCCATTGCTCAAATGGTGAGGAGGTGGTACAGGAATATCAACCTGTTGTCCATCGCCTACGCCTTTCGGCCTCGGCTTAGGTCCCGACTAACCCTGAGCGGACGAGCCTTCCTCAGGAAACCTTAGGCATTCGGTGGACGGGATTCTCACCCGTCTTTCGCTACTCATACCGGCATTCTCACTTCTAAGCGCTCCACCAGTCCTTCCGGTCTGACTTCACTGCACTTAGAACGCTCTCCTACCACTGTTCGTAAGAACAGTCCGCAGCTTCGGTGATACGTTTAGCCCCGGTACATTTTCGGCGCAGAGTCACTCGACCAGTGAGCTATTACGCACTCTTTAAATGGTGGCTGCTTCTAAGCCAACATCCTGGTTGTCTAAGCAACTCCACATCCTTTTCCACTTAACGTATACTTTGGGACCTTAGCTGGCGGTCTGGGCTGTTTCCCTTTCGACTACGGATCTTATCACTCGCAGTCTGACTCCCAAGGATAAGTCATCGGCATTCGGAGTTTGACTGAATTCGGTAACCCGGTAGGGGCCCCTAGTCCAATCAGTGCTCTACCTCCGAGACTCTTACCTTGAGGCTAGCCCTAAAGCTATTTCGGAGAGAACCAGCTATCTCCAGGTTCGATTGGCATTTCACCCCTACCCACACCTCATCCCCGCACTTTTCAACGTGCGTGGGTTCGGGCCTCCATTCAGTGTTACCTGAACTTCACCCTGGACATGGGTAGATCACCTGGTTTCGGGTCTACGACCACGTACTCATGCGCCCTATTCAGACTCGCTTTCGCTGCGGCTCCGCATCTTCTGCTTAACCTTGCACGGGATCGTAACTCGCCGGTTCATTCTACAAAAGGCACGCCATCACCCGTTAACGGGCTCTGACTACTTGTAGGCACACGGTTTCAGGATCTATTTCACTCCCCTTCCGGGGTGCTTTTCACCTTTCCCTCACGGTACTGGTTCACTATCGGTCACTAGGGAGTATTTAGCCTTGGGAGATGGTCCTCCCGGATTCCGACGGAATTTCACGTGTTCCGCCGTACTCAGGATCCACTCTGGAGAGAACAACATTTCAGTTACAGGGCTGTTACCTTCTTTGGCGGGCCTTTCCAGACCTCTTCGCTTATATCGTTCCTTTGTAACTCCGTATAGAGTGTCCTACAACCCCAAGAGGCAAGCCTCTTGGTTTGGGCTGTTCCCGTTTCGCTCGCCGCTACTCAGGGAATCGCATTTGCTTTCTCTTCCTCCGGGTACTTAGATGTTTCAGTTCCCCGGGTATGCCTTCTCATACTCTATGTATTCAAGTATGGATACTACTCCATTACGAGCAGTGGGTTTCCCCATTCGGAAATCTCCGGATCAAAGCTTGCTTACAGCTCCCCGAAGCATATCGGTGTTCGTCCCGTCCTTCATCGGCTCCTAGTGCCAAGGCATCCACCGTGCGCCCTTTCTAACTTAACCATTTCTTACTTTAGAAAGAATCACTATGTGTGATGAACTTTGCATTGCATTCAATGTGAATGTATTACTTATTGTTATCTAGTTTTCAAAGAACAATCCTGTCTCGCTAGAGACATGTTTGAAGGAATGATCCTTCAAAACTAAACAAGACGAAAACGCACGCTGCTCCATATATCCTTAGAAAGGAGGTGATCCAGCCGCACCTTCCGATACGGCTACCTTGTTACGACTTCACCCCAATCATCTGCCCCACCTTCGGCGGCTGGCTCCATAAAGGTTACCTCACCGACTTCGGGTGTTGCAAACTCTCGTGGTGTGACGGGCGGTGTGTACAAGGCCCGGGAACGTATTCACCGCGGCATGCTGATCCGCGATTACTAGCGATTCCAGCTTCACGCAGTCGAGTTGCAGACTGCGATCCGAACTGAGAACAGATTTGTGGGATTGGCTAAACCTTGCGGTCTCGCAGCCCTTTGTTCTGTCCATTGTAGCACGTGTGTAGCCCAGGTCATAAGGGGCATGATGATTTGACGTCATCCCCACCTTCCTCCGGTTTGTCACCGGCAGTCACCTTAGAGTGCCCAACTAAATGCTGGCAACTAAGATCAAGGGTTGCGCTCGTTGCGGGACTTAACCCAACATCTCACGACACGAGCTGACGACAACCATGCACCACCTGTCACTCTGTCCCCGAAGGGAAAGCCCTATCTCTAGGGTTGTCAGAGGATGTCAAGACCTGGTAAGGTTCTTCGCGTTGCTTCGAATTAAACCACATGCTCCACCGCTTGTGCGGGCCCCCGTCAATTCCTTTGAGTTTCAGTCTTGCGACCGTACTCCCCAGGCGGAGTGCTTAATGCGTTAGCTGCAGCACTAAGGGGCGGAAACCCCCTAACACTTAGCACTCATCGTTTACGGCGTGGACTACCAGGGTATCTAATCCTGTTCGCTCCCCACGCTTTCGCTCCTCAGCGTCAGTTACAGACCAGAGAGTCGCCTTCGCCACTGGTGTTCCTCCACATCTCTACGCATTTCACCGCTACACGTGGAATTCCACTCTCCTCTTCTGCACTCAAGTTTCCCAGTTTCCAATGACCCTCCCCGGTTGAGCCGGGGGCTTTCACATCAGACTTAAGAAACCGCCTGCGAGCCCTTTACGCCCAATAATTCCGGACAACGCTTGCCACCTACGTATTACCGCGGCTGCTGGCACGTAGTTAGCCGTGGCTTTCTGGTTAGGTACCGTCAAGGTGCAAGCAGTTACTCTTGCACTTGTTCTTCCCTAACAACAGAGCTTTACGATCCGAAAACCTTCATCACTCACGCGGCGTTGCTCCGTCAGACTTTCGTCCATTGCGGAAGATTCCCTACTGCTGCCTCCCGTAGGAGTCTGGGCCGTGTCTCAGTCCCAGTGTGGCCGATCACCCTCTCAGGTCGGCTACGCATCGTCGCCTTGGTGAGCCGTTACCTCACCAACTAGCTAATGCGCCGCGGGTCCATCTGTAAGTGACAGCCGAAACCGTCTTTCATCCTTGAACCATGCGGTTCAAGGAACTATCCGGTATTAGCTCCGGTTTCCCGGAGTTATCCCAGTCTTACAGGCAGGTTACCCACGTGTTACTCACCCGTCCGCCGCTAACATCCGGGAGCAAGCTCCCTTCTGTCCGCTCGACTTGCATGTATTAGGCACGCCGCCAGCGTTCGTCCTGAGCCAGGATCAAACTCTCCGAAAAAGTACAAAACCGAAGTTTTGCTTTTCGCCAGTTTGACTGACTACCTATGATGTATCATAGGATTTTTTTATAAAAACTCGAATTAACAGGTACGTTTTGTCTTGTTTAGTTTTCAAAGATCATCTTCGCCGTTCTTAGCGGCTTTAATAATATAACATTTCGCTTCATCTTATGTCAACAACTTTTTTCAAGTTTATTTCCCGAAGCGTTTGTGTTTGTCACTGTGTGTCAGCGACGATTAATAATATATCACGAAAACATTCTGTTGGTCAACGCCTTTTCAGAACTTTTTTTAAAATAGTTTTATCGTGCATGTTAAACCCTTGTCCTGCATACAATCAAGTAACAATCTTGGACAAGGCAGGAGTGTTTGAATTGAGTCGATTATATGTGTTGCCTATTAAACGGCTGAAGCAAGTAGTCATTATTCTTGTAGCAGCCCTTGCAGCTGCAACCTTTTTTTATGTACAAAAGGCACCGCCGCTGTCGGTATTTAAAACAGAACAAGGACCCCGAGCGATTTATAAAGGAGAGACCTCATCAAAACATGCATCCCTTACGTTTAATATTGGCTGGGGAGACGAGAAGGCTGTTCCTATTTTAAATGTCCTCCGAGAGTACGATATAAAGAACGCCACTTTCTTTCTGTCTGCTTCTTGGGCTGAGCGTCACCCGGATATTGTGAAAAGGATTAAAGAGGATGGCCATCAAATTGGCAGCCTTGGCTATGCATATAAAAATTATAGCCAGCTTGAAGAAAACGAAATTAAGCGAGATCTTGTCCGTGCACAAAATACATTCCAAAAGCTTGGACTGGAAGACATTCAATTATTAAGACCGCCAACTGGGCAATTTAATGAAACGGTATTGAAAATTGCAACACAGTATGGCTATACCGTTGTACATTACAGCATCAATTCTCAAGATTGGCTGAACCCAGGCGTCGACCAGATTGTTCATAATGTAAATGATCGAATGAAAAGCGGAGACATCATTCTCCTTCACGCCTCAGATTCAGCCACCCAAACCGCTCAAGCCTTACCAGCCATTTTAAAACACTTAAAAGACAAGAATTTAAGAAACGTCACGGTTGGCGAGCTTATCTCTAATACAAAAACAAAGTCAACTGAGGTTAAGTAGCTTTTGCTTTTGAAAACCGCGGCATAGCTAATAACTGAAACGCATTACAACCTAATAGCGGGAATAGCATTAAATACAGCCAGTCCTCTTCATTGACTCTAAGCGCCGGAAACCATTCTAACGACGTGATGACGACCATGAGAAACATTGCAGAAATAAATGTTTTCTTAGAGGACTGCTGCTGTTTAAAATAAGACACGATCAATGCAAACACACCGATAAAAACAGGCAGCCATAAGTATGGAAGAAATGATTCATTCTCCCCGAAAAACAAAAACCGCAAATAAGCTAAATCAAACAGCACGAAAATCACAAGGAATAACTGAATGGTATTCCATAAAGAATGCGACCTGAAAATCTCCAGCGCAAACCGGTGCACTGTCAAAAAGACAACAAACCCCATTTGACTGATTACACTAAAGATCATCCCCACACCAATAAACCAAAATAACACAGACGCAATCTCTAAAATCTCAAACGATACAAACAGCTTCTGATATTTCCCCCACTCCAGCGCAAAACCTACCACGCTTGTAATGACCGCTCCAACAGCCAGCACAGAGAAGAAAAAACGAACTAAATCCCGACTTTTCATTGAAATGACCCAACCCCTATTTTTGTTATGTATAAATTCATGTGAAACATTCATATTAAAAGTAAGACATGTAACGAAAGGAGCCACAGTATGTCAAAAGGCATCTTGCGTATAATGAGCTGTTTTCTTCTTTTATCTCTAACAGCTTGTGCTCCCAAAACCCAATCCTCATCTAATATGGACTATGACGAAACGAAAAAAATGGTCGTCGATATTTTGAAAACAGATGACGGTAAAAAGGCCATTCAACAGTTATTAAATGACGAGGCAATGAATGAAGCTTTGGTAATGGATGAACAAACTGTGAAAAAAACAATAGAGAAAACACTGACTTCTGATAAAGGCAAAGAGTTCTGGAAGAAGGTCTTTGAGGATTCTAAATTTGCCGAGACTTTCGCAAAATCCATGCAGCAACAGCATGAAAAGATGTTAAAACAATTGATGAAGGACCCTGACTATCAACAAATGATGATGGATATTCTCAAGGATCCTGAAATGGAAAAGAAATACGGTGAACTGGTCAAAAGCAAAGAGTTCAGAAAGCACTTAGAGAAAGTCATCACAGAAACATTGAGCAGCCCTCTCTATAAGAAGAAGTTCGAAGATGAGCTAAAAAAAGCAGTCTCTGAAAGCAGCAATGATTCCGGTTCACAAGGAAGCGGCAGTTAAACATCACCCGAGTGGCACAAGGTCCACTCGGGCTTTCATTATGCTTTGACTGTTAATTGTTCAATGACTTTATTGGCAATGTGTAGATACACTTCCCCTGTCGGATGACTCGCATCATAGACAGAAGGTGCAAAATCGTCCTCATTCCAATCAGGCTGTCTTAAAGGGATTTGACCAAGAACTGATACACGCAGCTCCTCCGCCAGCTTGTCCCCGCCGCCCTTTCCAAAGACATATTCCTTCTCACCTGTTTTTTTGCTTTCATAGTAACTCATATTCTCAACGACCCCTAGCACCTCGTGATCTGTTTGCAGTGCCATTGCGCCTGCTCTAGCAGCAACGAAAGCCGCTGTTGGATGCGGTGTCGTCACAATGATTTCTTTACAGCTCGGAAGCATCGTATGAATATCAAGTGCCACATCACCTGTTCCAGGCGGAAGGTCTAATAGTAAGTAATCTAATTCTCCCCACTCTACTTCGTGGAAGAAGTTATTTAGCATTTTACCAAGCATCGGTCCTCTCCAAATGACCGGTGCGTTTTCTTCAACAAAAAAGCCCATTGAAATCACTTTGACGCCAAAGCGTTCCACAGGAATAATCTTTTCCCCTTTAACTGTCGGTCTGACGGTGATTCCCATCATATCCGGTACGCTAAAGCCGTAAATATCAGCATCGATCAGTCCCACTTTTTTCCCTAGACGAGCCAGTGCCACAGCCAGGTTAACGGAAACGGTTGATTTCCCAACTCCGCCTTTTCCACTTGCAATCGCTAAGAACACAGGTGGATTTTTAGAGTTGAGCAAATTTTCTTCCTCATCCTGTGACGGAATAAACTTTTCAAGCGTTTCTTGAGGCAGTTCTTCAAAACGAAGTCCTACAGTGTTCGCGCCGGCTGCTTTTAAAGCTTGTACGATGTCTTGCTGCAGCTTCATCTGCTCAGCAGTGCCTGTTTTGGCAATCGCCACTTTTAAGCTCACATGCTCTTTTTCAGGCTTTAGGCTGATTTCCTTGATGGCATCCAGCTCACCAAGCGGTATATGAAGGAAAGGTTCGTCCATCTTCCCAACTAGTTTTCTCACATCATCTTGTCCGATCATAGCAGAACCTCACCCTTTATTGAATTCGTTTACAATCCAAGTATATCATACATATCCTTACAATGTCTGTCCTCTTTGCCTGCGATAAACAGGAAAAAGCCCCTTATTCAGGCGGCTCTTTTTGCTCTGTTAAATATCTGAGAATGCCTTTATAAATCGAAGCAGCAATTTGATCCTGATATTTAGGAGTCGCCAGCTGACCAGCCTCTTTTGGATTCGATAAAAATCCGATTTCGACAAGCGCTCCTGGCTTCGTGACATTTTGCATTAAATAAATCCCGTTGATTCGCTTCGCCTTGCGATCTGTGTTTTCAAGGTTGTTACGCAATTCATCTTGAATGAACTTCGCTGCTTTTTCATTCTCTTCATACTTTCCGTAAAAGAACGTCTGTGCCCCGCTCCATTTGTTCGATGGGATCGCATTTAAATGAATGCTTAAATAGAGATCTGCTTCAGATTCATTGATGACTTTCACACGGTTTCTCAAATCCTCCGCTTTCTTTCGGGCATAACCCTTTGTATTCTTCGATGATAAATCAGAGTCATCCTCCCGGGTCATGAGAACAAGCGCTCCCTGCTCCTGCAAATAGTCTCTTATCTTCATGGACACATCCAGTGCAATCTCTTTTTCGAGTAACTCGCCGCCAACAGCACCGCCATCTGGACCGCCGTGACCCGGATCTAAATAGATGATCTTGCCGCTCAAAGGCAAGTTCCACGATTTCCACGAATCATCATTTAGAAACTGAAATCTGAATAAGAATAAGAGGACAATAAACCCGATTAAAAACCCTGTCCATTTCAGCTTTCTTTTCATCCCTGTCCCTCCCATACACCATTATTTTATAGATATGGGACAAGGGCTGGAAATATGCTTAGTGCAGTCGAAGCTTATGCCTTTTTTCTGATTCCCGAAAGCCTTCCTGCCACCACTTACTTAAAAATTCCTTCGCAAATGGATACAGACACGACATCTTACGCTCCATTCGGAACATATTCCCCCATGATTGCAAACACCCTGCTAGCTCCTCAACCAGCTCATCTTCTTCATGAACTGACCGCTTTTTTATATCATCGAAGGATTCACCATACTTACTCGACTCACCGTATCTCCCACCTGCTAAAAAAGCCTCAATGGCGAAATCAATACAGCCATCACTCATAATCCCAGCTGGATCATCTGCAAATGGGAACAACTTCCTCGTGAATTTCTCGGAAGCGACCGTCACCTGTTGAAGAGACAATGTACGCAACAGCTTCTTTTCAAGCGTGACATCTCGTTTTGTTTTCAATTGATAAAATGAAAGAACTTCTGCCATGGACTGAACTCCTTTTTTTCTTTGTATTGTTCGTTGGTTTGAACAAAACATGCAGTTCAGTAAATGGAAATGATGAAATAAGTGGTGGAAATGGGATCTTGTGATAAAATGGGTTTTTATATAGAAAGAATGATAAAGGAGCAAAACAAATGAAAAAGTGGATGTATATCCTACTACTAATGACAGTCATTCTATCCGCTTGCAGTAGTCAAGCCAGCGAGAAAGAGAGTGACATGAAAGGAATAGAAGACATTTCCTTAAAACAGCTTTCTAAGCACAAAAATTCTTATATTGGAGACAACGGAGCAGTCGGCGCTATTTTATCAGATCTTCCAGGTAACGTGATTCGCGAGTATGAAATCGTAGATGAAAAAGCGCTAAAAGTGACATACGGCGTGAAAGAAAATACCAATGATACAGAAGAACAGTTTGATTCATTTTGGTTTGATAAGAAGGATACCATTGAAAAAAACTACCTATATAATGCATTAGCACTTTTTATTCTTATCGATAACGTAGAGCAAGTGACGCTCAAGATGAACGCTAAAGACGAGCCATCCGTCACGTTTAAAAGAAAACAGCTAGAAAAAAAGTTGCCTCACTCTTTTAAAGAGTACAAAGACGATACAGCGCTTTGGCAAAAGGAACTGGTTGATGGAGTTGTGAAGTCAAAAGATAAACGTCAAGATGTATACAAAGCGTTTCCCATCAAGAAATAATAAAAACAGAGGGGCGTCACCCTCTGTTTTTTGATAATTATGTAGTAAAAGCTTGAATCAATTGTTGTCGAAAGTTTTGATCTGCTACTACGGTAAGTATAAATTCATCGAACACTTCCCCCATCCAGTGAGAATTCTCCGCTTTCAGGTCATTGATGAATAGAGAAATCGATATAGTTGATGTATCCGTTTTTCGATATAAAGCAGCAGTGACAACAAACAACGTCGATCCCCCTTTATACCAAATATATTGATCTGTTTCCGTCTTCAATATTTCTCCCAGCACAATTTGGCTAAAAAGACGCTTTTCTTCTGTTGTTAACAGCTCATCCTGTAGACGTTTCATAAAATGTGCATATTGATTCGTTGTAGACCTTGTCATCTTTTGCGTCAGTAAAGATTGAATACGCAAGCTTAACAAGTTCTTTTTCATCAATTTTTCTTCTAACGCCTTTTTATGCTCCGGGTCATTTTTCATGATATGAAAAATCTCAATCATCAGAGATTTGTATTGTTCATCAGTTACATCGCTTATTTGCTTTAATGCATCCTGCTCATGATCAGATACATAGGCTGGCCACAACACCTTGGGTGTCAGCGGCATGAGTTCATCATGTTCTGTAAGACCTGCTTGTTTCATCTGATCATTGATCTTCTCTAAGCCCAGCAGGTCAATCAAATAATCAGTACAAGCATTCGAACTAAATTGCATCATCCCTTTGGCAACATCTAATAAAGTTGCATGCTCAGAAAAATCGTTGACCTCCAGCCAGTATGTGTGAGCACCGCCATCGGTTCTATCAATATAAAACCGCTCTATATCAGACAATGTCACTTTTTCATCTAACTTGATTTCATCGCTGGATACAGCTTTAACAAAATGAAACAAAACCATTAATTTCATCGTACTTGCAAGTGGTGTTTTTTGATCACCATTCCAATCTAATACCACATCTTCATTTTCAATAATTGTTACTGATACGCCCTTTTTGTTTTTCGTGACAAATGCCAAAAGATCCTCTTTTGTTTTCTTCAAATGTTTCTCCTTTCCAAACCACTATAGATTCTCGTCTCCAATATAACAAATATTTAAAACAAAGGCACAAAAAAGCAAAGGGCTGTGAATACCTTTGCTTCTTGGTGTGTTTATTTACGAAGAAGATGCAGTTTCATCCCATCATGTGTAGCTTTAAATCCCAACTTTTCGTAAAGACGGCGTGCTTCTGGCCTCTGTTTGTCTGTTGTCAGCTGAATCATATGACACCCGCGGCTACTTGCGCGTTGAATAGCCCGTTTGATCAACAATGTGCCAATTCCTCTTCCTCTATGAGTCGAGGCTGTACGAACTCCTTCTATTGAAGCTCTCCATCCTCCTTGATACGTTAGAAATGGAGTCATTGTTAATTGGAGAACACCGACTACCTCTTCCCGATCACAAGCGACGATTAGTTCAATATTGGGATCCGCTTCGATCGAATGAAAGGCATTGAGGTAGCTTTCTAATAATGGACGAGTGTAGCGTTCTCTCTTTTGGCCTAATTTATCATCTGAAAGCATCAAAACGATGTTGTCGAGGTCTCCTTGGACGGCTGCCCTAAATGTCAATTGATTCAGATTCAATGAACACACCTCCTATCACGGAATGGAAGCCTTTATTCATTTGCCAAAATACCAATTGATAGCGTTCTCATATAAAATTTTATCCGCCGCTTCCTCATCAAACATCTGTTGAATCAATTCAATATCACCGTATTCAAATGGCCGTTTCGCCCTTGTAGATGGAAGATCTGTACCAAACATCAGTGCATCAGGATTCGTTTGATAAATAGACGTCAATGCATGTTCAACCTTTAAATCAACACGCCCAAAGCCAGTCGCTTTCACACGAACACCTTTTTCAACCAGCTTGAGCAAATGCGGCAAACCTTCTTCAGATAAGCCTAGATGATCAACGGAAACGGCCGGCAGCTGTTCAAGCGTTGATGAGATGTCAGGGAGATGCTTAGCGTCTATGTAAATCTCACTATGCCACCCAGCCAGCTCATACACCCTTCTCGCAAAATAGTCGAGCTTTGAAATATCCTCCGAACCGCCCCGCTTCACATTAAAACGTAAAGCCTTTACCCCTTGTTGATTCAATTGAACAATCTCATCATCAGTTGCTGTAAAAGGTAATTGAGTCACACCGCAAAAAGCCGGTCCCATTTCATCTAGTGCTTTCAACAAATAGCCTTGATCAAAGCCCTGAAATGACCCTGATACAATCGCTCCACCTACAATCCCTAAATCAGCCGTCTCTCTCCTATAATCATTCACCACATAACTCGGCGGTGTATATCCTTGGTTTTCTTGAATGGGAAAATCAAAATCAATGATATGAAAATGTGCATCAAAGATCCTCATGCCCGCGCCCCTCTTCTACTTATTTGACCTGATTATATCAATAGAGAAAGCCAAGGGATATTTGGAATGACGAATTACTTCATATCATGAAAACTTATCAAGTTCTCCATTCCTCTCGTAAGATGGCATAATAAAACTCATCCCACCACTCATTTCCTTGTGGTATACATTTTTTAAAATATCCCTCTCTTCTCATCCCCATTTTCTCCATCACTCTCCATGACGGCACATTTTCAGGCTGACAAGTGGCAATGATTCGATGTAAATTCATTGTGTGAAAACCATGATGTAGGACAGCATACGCCGCTTCTGATGCATAGCCTTTGTTTTGATATGCAGAATTGAAGACCCAGCCAATTTCATATGTGTGCTCACCAAAGTAAGGATGAAACACGATATGCCCGATGCATGTATGATCTTCTTTTAATAGAACAGCAAAATTCTTGCCCGTCTTAAGACGATTATTTTTGACAAATTCCTGCGCCTTTTCTTTAGAAAAAACACCTTCTGGCATATACTTCATCACCGCTAGATCAGATGTATATGCATAGACATCCTGCCAATCATCCTCAATAAACGGTCGCATGAGACATCTTTCTGTTGTTAGATTCATAAATGCCATCCCCCTTTAACATCATCTTTTAAACAAAAACCTGACTATGATCCTATTTTATATGTTTCCAGACAGAAAAAAACACAAATAAAAAAGCACCAGCAAGATGCTGATGCTTTTCATATAGGGTTTGGCTGTACAAACCTTTGTAAAACGTCCATACAATATATGAGAACTGAGGTGCGCGACGTGCGCCTTTAAGACCGTATTTCTTACGCTCTTTTGTCTAAGTTATAAGTATGAAGAAAAGGAGAAATGTTTGATTTTTAAAATCCTGATTCAACGGTTTTTTTCATTTATCAAAAATAGAATGAATATCGTTTGTTTCGTCGTCAAAAATACGAACACAATTAACCAGACTGTCTTCCGCTGACAATTGCCAATTAATTCAAATTTGTATCATTTCTATTCCTTACGTACTTTGTCACTTTCTCTTGTAGTTTTCTTACGTCCTCTTCCAAATCTAAAATATGCATTTTATCGTGACAATTGGGACAAAGAGCAATAGTGTTATATATTGAATCCTCTCCACCAAGTGATAACCATTTGATATGATGGGTGTGTAAATGAGGCTCCCCATTCTTATTTACATATGGAGCCGGTTGATCACATAACTGACAAATCCCCTTTGCCCAGCGTTTTGCAAATTCTGTTATATATGGGTCACGTTCATATGTAGTTGAGATAGTCTGACGTTTACTACTTTTTCTTCTGGCGGTTCTAGCTCTGTTTTCTAATTCGCTCTCATCCAGTTTTCTTACCTTCTTTTCCCGTAATTCTTGTTTCATTTTAATCGTCTGATCTGAAAGAAATACCTCCTTTTGTTTGTCTTCTAACATAAGAGGGAAAACCCAAACTTGCCGATGCTGGCCTTTATCATCTAGTTGCTCTTCTTGATAGGATTCACCAGCTAATTTCACTACCCCCATATACAAATATTTCTTTGCTTCAAACACTTCAAACAAATGCAGCTCCACTTTATTACTTATTGATTCAGCCACAGTTTTATTTTGAGATGTCAATGTCTGATCTCCCACTCTGCCCATACCAGTATAATGAAGAACATTTCCGTCCCATCGATCTTCATACAATGCTTTTGTATGATCTGATACTAAAACTAAGGTATTTGTTTTATGCGAGCGCCTCATACCTCCTTGAGGAGCACATTTAAAAATTTCAGTTATTTCATTATTATTAAATATTCCTCCGGGCTCTATATTAACTAAACTCACATTTTCACCTGCCTATAAATTAATACCTTCAGTAATATAAATATCTCTAGACTCATATCTCCAGCTTAAAATACTCACGTCTTCAATTTTATAAAAGAAGTTCTTGAATCCTTAAAAAAAAGACCCCCAAGCATAAGCCTGAGAGTCTTCGAAACGTAATAGAATTAACGTTTTGAGAACTGAGGTGCGCGACGTGCGCCTTTAAGACCGTATTTCTTACGCTCTTTCATACGAGAGTCACGAGTAAGAAGTCCAGCACGTTTAAGTGGTGTACGGTACTCAGGATCTACTTCTAGAAGAGCACGAGAGATACCGTGACGAATTGCTCCAGCTTGACCAGAGAATCCACCACCGTGAACATTTACAAGAACATCGTAGCTGTTAGCTGTTTCTGTGATGTTCAAAGGCTGTTTCACGTCTTCGATTAAAGCAGCGAATGGAATGTATTCAGTAATTTCACGATTATTAACGACGATACGGCCTTCACCTGGAACTAAGCGAACGCGCGCTACAGAACTTTTACGACGACCTGTACCGTAATATTGAACCTGTGCCAAATTGTTAACCTCCCTTATAATTAACCGCGAAGTTCGTAAACTTCAGGTTGTTGTGCTTGATGTGGATGCTCAGAACCACGGTACACATTTAATTTTTTGAACATTTGACGACCTAGTGGACCCTTTGGAAGCATACCTTTGATAGCAAGCTCCAACATTTTTTCAGGGTAGTTTGTACGCATCTCAAGAGCAGTTCTTTGTTTCAAACCACCTGGGTGCATCGTATGACGGTAGTAAATTTTGTCCGTCAATTTCTTACCTGTTAATTCAATTTTCTCAGCATTGATGATGATCACGTGATCACCTGTATCAACGTGTGGTGTATAAGTTGGTTTGTGCTTACCGCGCAAAAGTGATGCTACTTCAGTAGAAAGACGACCTAGAGTCTTGCCTGCCGCATCAACCACTAGCCATTTGCGCTCAATTGTGCTTGCGTTCGCCATTGGTGTTGTACGCATGAGTTTCCCTCCTAAATAAATCAATGAATTTTCCTGAATCAAATGCTACGTTCTATTTCAAAACACAGATAAGTCTTCCGGGGCTTATTTGTGGGGTTGAAATACATACCATATGATATCTTATAACTTTCTGCTTCCTGTGTCAAGAACATGTTACACCTGGTTTAGTTGTCATAGAAAACTTCCCATAAATACAGTCCGTGACTGGGCGCAGTCTTGCCTGCCGCTTCGCGATTTCGGGCGGCAAGCATGGCTTTTATCTCCTCAGGGTGAAATTTACCAGAACCAATTTCAAGTAACGTTCCAGCGATAATTCGCACCATGTTGTATAAAAAGCCATTCCCTCTCACACGCATTTCAAGCCCGTCTGAGACGTTTTTCCACTCAAGGGCGTAAATCTCCCTCATCTTGTCCTGAACCTCTGTATTGGCCGCACAAAAGCTTGTAAAATCATGTGTACCAATCAGGTGTTCAGCAGCTTCTCTCATTTTGTCGACATCCAGCGGGTAAGGATAGTGGCATGCATACTGTCTCGTGAACACATTTTGGTGCGTTTCCGTTGAGACCTTATAACGGTACTCCTTCGAAACGACACTAAAACGTGCATGAAACGATTCATCCACTTCCTCAACCTTTAGAACCCTGATGTCATCAGGCAGGAGACTATTGAGGGCAAAAGGCCATCTCTCCATCGGGATGGCAAGCGGGGTGTCAAAATGGATGACCTGCCCCTTTGCGTGAACGCCACTGTCTGTCCGGCCAGAAGCCACAATCGGAATTAGTTCGTCTTGTTTATGCATTCTAGCTAGGGCAGATTCAATCTCCGTCTGAATGGTTCGCTGTCCTGGTTGCACTTGATACCCTTTAAAATGTGTCCCATCGTATGATACGGTACATTTTACTTTCATCTAGGCATCACCTAATTTCTAAGCAGCACAAGGAGTGCTGTTAACAGGATGAATAAAAGCAGCGTGAACGTGTCTTTCATGCCCCAGACAAGCTGACGGTATTTCGTACGCCCTTCTCCCCCGCGGTAGCCTCTCGCTTCCATAGCGGTCGCCAATTCCTCCGCACGCTTAAACGCACTGACGAAAAGTGGAACAAGCAACGGAACAATCGCTTTTAAACGATCTTTCACGGGTCCGCTTGTAAAATCAACACCTCTTGCCATTTGGGCTTTCATGATTTTGTCTGTTTCTTCAAGTAAAGTCGGAATAAATCGAAGAGAGATAGACATCATAAGAGCAAGTTCATGAACAGGTAGCTTGATTTTACGGAAAGGATGCAACAGCTTCTCCATCCCGTCTGTCACTTCAATAGGTGTTGTGGTCAACGTCAGAAGTGTTGTCATCATGATGAGATAGACAAAACGGAGTGAAATGAAAATCCCCTGTTTTAGACCTTCTTCATAAATATTCAGAAAACCAAAGTGAAAGAGCAAAGCGCCATCCTTTGTCATGAAGATATGCAGAATAAAGGTAAACAGAACAATCCAAAGGATGGGTTTCATTCCTTTGAGAATAAAGTACAGCGGCACCTGAGACACCATCACCACAAGGATCGTAAAGACCCCTAAAAGCCCGTAAGTGATGTAGTTATTCGCAAAAAAGACAATAAAGACAAAAAAGAAAATTGATAACAGCTTTGTCCTTGGATCAAGACGATGGACAAAGGATGTACCTGGCACATATTTGCCGATAATCATACTATCCATCATGATGTCGTGTCCTCCTGATATAAAGCTGTTAAGGCTTCTGCCATTTCATCCATGGTCAGAAGCGGTCTTGGAAACGTCATCCCCAGCTTTTCTTCGACAGCCTGCTGGAATTTGATCGTTTCCGGGAGGTCCAGACCGAAAGAAGACATGTCGGTACGATTGGCAAATAGCTCCCTCGGCGTACCTGTCGCTTTTACTGTTCCTTTGTGCATCACAATCATTTGATCCGCATAATGAGCGGCATCTTCCATACTGTGTGTCACAAGGATCGTCGTCAGGTTGGCTTTTTGATGAAGCTCATAGAACATGTCCATGATTTCTTTACGTCCGCGTGGATCTAATCCCGCAGTCGGCTCATCAAGCACAAGCACTTCTGGCTCCATCGCTAGAACACCTGCAATCGCCACACGTCTCATTTGACCACCGCTTAATTCAAAGGGTGATCGAGATAACAAGGATTCAGGAAGGCCTACAAGCTTCAGCATCTCTTTAGCCTTGGCTTCTGCCTTTTCTTTTGGAACACCGAAATTCATCGGACCAAAACAGATATCCTTCAGAATGGTCTCTTCAAAGAGCTGGTGTTCAGGAAACTGAAACACGATGCCGACCTTTTTTCGAAGGGGTTTCATATCCTTCTGCTTTTTATTGGCTTGTAAGACCGTATCTCCAAGCGCAATGCTCCCTTTTGTTGGCTTGAGCAGTCCATTTAAGTGCTGCAGCAACGTCGACTTGCCAGAACCCGTATGACCGATGACAGCCACATAGCTGCCTTCTTTGATGGAAGCATTGACATCATACAAAGCGAGACGCTCAAACGGCGTTTTCATTTGATAACGATGCTCTAATTCTTTGATCGTAATGTCCATAGCTCTTTCACCAATCCTTCTTGTGTCAAATGGGCATTTGCAAGCGGCACACCTTGCTGCTTCAATTGCTTACTCAACCGGTAGGAAAATGGCAGATCAAGTCCAATCTGAACCAGCTGTTCATCTAGTTCAAATACTTCCTCTGGTGTTCCCTCGGCAAATTTCTTCCCGCCATTCATCACAATAACGCGGTCTGCCTTCGCAGCCTCATCTAAATCATGTGTGATGGAAATGACCGTGACCATTCCTTGTTCCTTCAGCAGTCTGACGGTTTCTAGCACTTCTTCACGGCCAATCGGATCAAGCATTGATGTTGCTTCATCCAAGATCATGATGTCAGGGCTTGCGGCAAGTACACCTGCGATTGCTACTCTCTGCTTTTGCCCGCCTGATAGATGGTGCGGCTCTTGATCAAGAAACTCCTGCATATTGACCTGTTTGACAGCCCAATCTACACGCTCTATCATCAATTCCCGCTCAACCCCGTTATTTTCTAAACCAAAAGCCACATCATCACGAACCGTTGAGCCAACGAATTGGTTGTCTGGGTTTTGAAAGACCATGCCGACCTTTTTGCGAATATCCCAAACACTTTCTTCTTTCAGCTCAATCTCACCAACCTTGACCGTTCCTGCATCCGGTAAAATGAGCCCATTCAGTACACGGGCAAGTGTGGATTTACCTGAACCGTTGTGGCCAACAATGGCAAGCCATTCATTTTGATTCACATGCAATGACACTTGGTCTAAAGCGGGCTTGTCCGCATCTTTGTGATAACGAAATACAATGTCTTTTACGTCAATTAATGTCTTCTCCATCTCTACCGGACCTCCTCTCAGCTCAACCTCTACTTTGCCTATTGATAAAAAGCCGTAGTATCTAAAAAAGGGCATAGATCCAGTTATGAACTGTCCCGCCCTTTCTTAGATACACGATATGTGATTAAACTAATTCAATGACAGCCATTGGTGCGCCATCGCCGCGACGAGGTCCAAGCTTCATGATACGAGTGTATCCACCTTGGCGATCTTCGTAGCGAGTTGCAACGTCAGCGAATAATTTTTGAAGTGCATCTTGGTTTGTTTCAGCGTTAGCTACTTCGTTACGAATGTAAGCTGCAGCTTGACGGCGAGCATGAAGATCTCCGCGTTTGCCAAGAGTGATCATTTTTTCAACTACAGAGCGAAGTTCTTTCGCACGTGTTTCAGTTGTTTCGATGCGTTCGTTGATGATCAAATCAGTCGTTAGGTCACGAAGCATTGCTTTACGTTGTGCACTAGTGCGTCCTAGCTTTCTGTATGCCATGTGATGTCCCCTCCTTAATTAGAGATGCTGTATGAATAAAAAACACACGAAAATCCTAGTTCACAATGAAACTAGTCAATCGTCTTTACGAAGACCCAGTCCAAGTTCTTCTAGTTTCGCTTTCACTTCTTCAAGAGATTTACGTCCAAGGTTACGAACTTTCATCATATCCTCTTCTGTCTTGTTAGCAAGCTCTTGAACAGTGTTAATACCCGCACGCTTCAAACAGTTGTAAGAACGAACAGAAAGATCAAGCTCTTCAATTGTCATTTCAAGCACTTTTTCTTTTTGGTCTTCTTCTTTTTCAACCATGATTTCTGCATGCTGAGCTTCGTCAGTTAACCCAACGAAAATATTTAGGTGTTCAGTTAAAATCTTAGAACCTAGAGCGATCGCTTCTTTCGGTCCTGTGCTTCCATCAGTCCATACATCTAGTGTTAATTTATCATAGTTTGTGATTTGCCCAACACGGGTGTTCTCCACTTGATAAGTTACACGAGATACAGGTGTATAGATTGAGTCGATCGGAATCACGCCGATAGGCTGATCGTCTCTTTTGTTTGCATCAGCAGGATTATACCCGCGACCTCTTTGTGCAGTCAAACGAACACGGAAGCTCGCATTTTTGCCAAGAGTTGCGATGTGAAGATCTGGATTTAAGATTTCAATATCGCTGTCGTGTGTAATATCAGCAGCTGTTACAGTTCCTTCATCTTGTACATCAATTTCAAGCGTCTTCTCTTCTTCAGAGTAGATTTTGAGTGCAAGCTTTTTAATGTTTAAGATAATCGTTGTAACATCTTCAACCACGCCTTCGATCGTTGAGAATTCGTGTAAGACACCATCTATCTGGATCGATGTTACAGCTGCACCAGGAAGTGAGGATAAAAGGATACGACGAAGGGAGTTCCCTAAAGTGGTACCATATCCACGCTCAAGTGGCTCTACGACAAACTTGCCATACTTGGCATCGTCGCTGATTTCAACCGTTTCGATTTTTGGTTTTTCAATTTCGATCATCTAATAAAACCCTCCTTCAAAACGTCGAAACCTCGAATAGAATCATATGAGATTCCATCCGAAATTCCTCATTGTTTAGTCCCGTATGTGCTCAGGCAACGAGTCGTGTATTCGTCTCATAAATAACTGTATCATAACCCATTATTGACAGGGACACAAAATCTATACAAACAAATTACACGCGGCGACGTTTTGGTGGACGGCATCCGTTATGAGGAACTGGAGTTACGTCTCTGATTGCAGTAACTTCAAGACCTGCAGCTTGAAGCGCACGAATTGCAGCTTCACGACCAGAACCAGGACCTTTAACAGTTACTTCAAGTGTTTTAAGACCATGTTCGATAGAACCTTTAGCAGCAGTTTCAGCAGCCATTTGTGCAGCGAAAGGAGTAGATTTACGAGAACCTCTGAATCCTAATGCACCAGCACTTGACCAAGAAATTGCGTTTCCATGAACATCAGTAATCGTTACAATCGTGTTGTTGAAAGTGGAACGGATATGAGCGATTCCAGCTTCAATATTCTTTTTCACGCGACGTTTACGCGTATTTTGTTTACGAGCAGCAGCCATTCTTTAACTACCTCCTTTACTTATTTTTTCTTGTTAGCTACAGTACGACGCGGACCTTTACGAGTGCGCGCGTTGTTTTTTGTGTTTTGTCCACGAACAGGAAGTCCTCTACGATGACGGATTCCGCGGTAGCTTCCGATTTCAATTAGACGCTTAATGTTAAGTGAAACTTCACGACGAAGGTCACCTTCTACTTTAAGTTTGTCAATGATATCACGGATTTTACCTAGTTCGTCTTCAGTTAGATCGCGAACGCGAGTGTCTTCAGAAACACCTGCTTCTTTAAGGACTTGTTGAGCCGTCGTACGACCAATTCCAAAAACATATGTTAAAGAAATGACAACACGCTTATCACGTGGAATATCTACACCAGCAATACGAGCCATGATTTGGGCACCTCCTTGTTATTAGCCTTGTTTTTGTTTATGTTTTGGGTTTTCACAGATCACCATTACTTTTCCTTTTCTGCGAATCACTTTACATTTTTCACAGATAGGTTTAACAGATGGTCTCACTTTCATGTGTTTCCAACCTCCTTCTTCCGGAGTTGCTTTATTTGTAACGGTACGTAATTCTACCACGAGTTAAGTCATATGGAGATAATTCTACCGTAACTTTGTCTCCAGGTAAAATGCGAATGAAGTGCATACGGATTTTTCCTGATACATGAGCCAAAACTGTATGACCATTCTCTAGTTCAACTTTGAACATTGCATTTGGCAAAGTTTCTGCTACAGTACCTTCCACTTCAATTACATCGTCTTTCGCCATTCAAGTGTTCTCCCTTCTTCAAATCAGTAACTTGCTCTCTGATAAATGTTCAAATGAAATGTTCTCAATTGTCCATCTATCACCCGACCTGTTTTGAATATACTGTTCTGAACTTCCGGAGATACGCAATCATAAAAGGTTAAATGATTGATATTTTTTCTTAGGAGAATGAATTTACGCTTTTCTCCGTCTGCGATTAGTACATGGCAGCCATCGAACACGCCGATGACAACTGTATACTGATCTTGTTCTTTCCTTGGACTATACAGACAACCTGCCCGATTTGGGCCTGAAAGGCTTCAGTGAAGACCTAAATCTTAGTCAGTATATCAAAACCTGTATCTGTAATCGCAATTGTATGCTCAAAGTGAGCACACTTTTTCCCATCAACCGTTACAACCGTCCAGTTATCAGCCAGTGTTTTCACATATCGGCTGCCTGCGTTCACCATCGGTTCGATGGCCAACACCATTCCAGGTTTGAGCCGTGGGCCTTTGTTCGGCGGACCATAATGAGGAATTTGAGGGTCCTCATGAAGATCCTGTCCGACCCCATGTCCAACATATTCTCTAACAACTGAGAAATTCTCACCTTCAACATACGTTTGTATGGCATGGGAAATGTTTGACAGACGTTCACCTGGCTTTGCTTCCTGTAAGCCCTTATATAGAGATTCCTCTGTGACTTCCAGTAGTTTGCGGTCCTCATCACTGATTACCCCAACTGGATAAGTCCAAGCAGAGTCACCATGATAGCCATTTAACTTTGCGCCGATATCGATACTAATGATGTCCCCATCACGTAAAACCCGTTTACCAGGAATACCGTGAACGAGTTCTTCATTCACCGAAACGCAAATGCTCCCGCGAAAACCATTATACCCTTTAAAAGATGGGATTGCACCCTGCTTTGTAATAAAACGTTCGGCAATTTGATCCAATTCTTTTGTCGAAATACCTGGTTTTATATGTTTCTTCAGCTCTTCATGAGTCAGTGCGACAATGCGTCCAGCTTCTCTCATAATCTCAAGCTCGCGAGGAGTTTTACAGATAATCATTTATTTAATCCCCCAAGCAGGTCCTTGATATCAGCGTAAACATCGTTAATGTGCTTCGCACCATCAATGTTTGCAAGATATCCTTTTTCTGAATAAAAGTTCAGTAAAGGTTCAGTCTGCTTTAAGTTCACTTCAAGTCTTGTCGAAACGGTTTCTGCATTATCATCTGCACGTTGATAAAGCTCGCCTCCACACTTGTCACAAACATTTTCTTTCGCAGGTGGATTGAATACTAAATGATATGTTGCTCCGCAATCTTTGCAAATTCTTCGGCCAGTCAGACGCTCCATCAAAGCATCTTTATCGACTTTAATATTAATGACATAATCAATCGTTCTGCCAAGGTCCTTTAGAATGTCTTCTAAAGCTTCAGCCTGAGCGACTGTTCGCGGAAATCCGTCCAGAAGAAAACCTTGTTCACAATCATTCTTGCCAAGTCTTTCTCTAACAATACCGATTGTGACCTCATCAGGAACAAGCTCTCCTTTATCGATAAAGGATTTTGCTTCGAGCCCAAGTTGTGTCTCCTCTTTCATAGCAGCACGGAACATATCTCCTGTTGAGATATGAGGGATCCCATAATCATCAACAATTCGTTCTGCCTGAGTGCCTTTACCAGCACCCGGAAGCCCCATTAAGACTAAGTTCATTTCGGATTTCCCCTTCCTTACTTAGAGAGGTTGGGCAGGAGCCCAGCCCTCTGTTTTATTTCATAAATCCACGGTAATTTCGTTTCACTAATTGGCTTTCAAGCTGTTTCATTGTTTCAAGTGCAACACCTACAACAATGAGAAGACTTGTGCCGCCAATTTGTGCAGCGGAAGGTAATCCAGCGAATTGAATGAAAAAGATAGGAAGTATTGAAATCACGGCTAAGAAAATGGCGCCCACAAACGTGAGTCGGTACAAAATGCTCGTAATTCTATCTTGAGTCATTTTCCCTGGACGAACTCCCGGGATATAGCCACCCTGCTTTTGCAGATTTTCAGCCATTTGTTCAGGGTTTACTTGGACAAAGGCATAAAAATATGTGAAAGCAACAATCAGTGCTACATAAATCGTCATACCGATTGGCTTAGTATAGTCAAAGTTGTTAGTTATCCAGGTTGTCACATTATTTGTTCCGAAGAACGATGCGATCGTCTGCGGAGTAATAATGAACGAAACGGCAAAGATGACTGGAATCACCCCTGCTGGATTCACTTTCAATGGAAGGTGCGTTGCTTGACTAGCAGACATTTGTGCACGGCCAGTTCCTTTTGAATACTGAATCGCAATCTTTCTCACTGCCATTTGAATGTAAATAACACCGATAACAATGACAAGAATAGCAATCACAATAAGGGCAATTTTCAGGATTTGCATGAACAGCTGTCCATCTCCACCTACAAATTGCTGAGCGTACACTTGCTTTAATGTTTGAGGGATACCTGCGATGATACCGGCAAAGATAATAATCGAAATACCGTTACCAACACCGTGAGCAGTAATCTGCTCTCCCAGCCACATTAAAAATGCTGTTCCCGCAGTGAGTACGACCGCAATTAAGAGATACGTTGAAACACCTGGGTTTTCAATCAGCATGCCTCCTGCCATATTGTTAAATCCATATGACATTCCTAACGCCTGGATAAATCCTAGAACAATTGTAAAATACCTTGTGAATTGTGCTAATTTTCGGCGGCCAACCTCTCCTTGCTTTGACCACTCAGTAAACTTCGGTACAACATCCATCTGCAAGAGCTGGATGATGATCGAAGCAGTGATATACGGCATAATCCCCATTGCAAGAATGGAGAATTGGAAAAGTGCCCCGCCCCCAAACGTGTTGAGGATTCCGAAAACACTCATTTGATCCTGTGCCTGGAGAACTTCGGCGTTCACATTAGGCACAGGGATGAAAGCACCTATACGAAAGACGACTAACATTAAAAGTGTAAATATAATCTTATTCCGTATATCTTTCACGCGCATAAAATTGGAGATTGTCTTAAACAAGTTAGATCACCTCGGCTGTACCGCCACCAGCAGCTTCAATCGCTTCTTTAGCAGAAGCAGAGAATTTATTGGCTTTTACAGTTAATTTTTTTTCTAATTTACCGTTGCCAAGAATTTTTACTCCTGCTTTTAACTTGCTTATTGCACCAGTCTCTAGAAGAAGTTCAGGAGTGACTTCCGTTCCTTCGTCAAAACTGTTTAATCTGTCTAAGTTGATTACCGCGTAATCTTTACGGTTGATGTTTGTAAAACCACGTTTTGGAAGGCGTTGGAATAAAGGCATTTGACCACCTTCGAATCCAGGGCGTACACCGCCGCCAGAACGAGCGTTTTGACCTTTATGACCTTTACCAGAAGTTTTACCGTTACCTGATCCAATACCACGACCAACACGGTTGCGTACTTTACGTGAACCTTCTGAAGGCTTCAATTCATGAAGTTTCATTTGGGCACCTCCTTATCGATTAAAAATGTTTTATTGTTCTTTAACAGAAACTAAATGAGACACCTTGTTAATCATGCCGCGGATCGCTGCATTGTCTTCATGTACGACTGTTTGGTTTGTTTTCTTTAGACCAAGAGTACGAACAGTGACACGCTGATCTTCCGGGCGACCGATTACACTGCGTTTGAGGGTAATTTCTAATTTATTTGCCATTATTGTTCCCTCCTTATCCTAACAGGTCTTCTACAGATTTTCCACGAAGCTTCGCTACATCTTCAGCACGTTTAAGTTCACTTAAACCTTGAAGTGTTGCGCGGATCATGTTGATCGGTGTATTAGAACCTAGAGATTTAGAAAGGATATCAGCTAGACCAGCAAGCTCAAGTACCGCACGCACTGGGCCTCCAGCGATAACTCCTGTACCTTCTGAAGCAGGCTTCAATAGAACGTTTCCTGCACCGAATCGACCGATGATTTCATGTGGAATTGTAGTTCCAACCATTGGTACTTCAATTAAATTCTTTTTCGCGTCTTCAACAGCTTTGCGGATCGCTTCTGGTACTTCTTGTGCTTTACCAGTACCGAATCCTACATGACCGTTTTTGTCACCGACAACAACTAAAGCTGCAAAACGGAAACGACGTCCACCTTTAACAACTTTCGCTACCCGGTTAACCGTAACTAAGCGTTCTTCTAACTCTAATTTGCTTGGGTCAATACGACTCATTCGGATGTGTCCCTCCTTCTTTTATTAAAATTTAAGTCCAGCCTCACGAGCAGCTTCAGCTAGAGCTTTTACACGTCCATGATATAAGTATCCTCCGCGGTCAAATACCACGTTAGAGATGCCTTTTTCAACAGCACGTTTTGCAACAAGTTCGCCAACTTTAGTAGCAGCTGCAGCGTCAGAACTATTCTCGATCTTTAACTCTTTATCAAGAGTAGAAGCACTTACAAGTGTTACACCGTTAACATCATCAATTACTTGAGCGTAGATGTTCTTGTTAGAACGGAAAACGTTAAGGCGAGGTCTTTCAGCAGTACCTGAAAGTTTCGCACGAACACGAGCGTGTCTTTTAAGACGAGTAGCGTTTTTGCTAGTTTTCGTAATCATCCGAGTCACTCCTTTCTTCACATTAAGCGATCTTACTTACCAGTTTTTCCTTCTTTACGGCGAACGAATTCACCTTCGTAACGAATTCCTTTACCTTTGTAAGGCTCTGGAGCACGGACAGCGCGGATGTTAGAAGCTAGAGCTCCTACACGCTCTTTATCGATACCTTTAACGATTACTTTCGTTTGAGATGGAACTTCTACTTCTACTCCAGCCTCAGGAACGATTTCAACTGGGTGAGAGTATCCAACGTTAAGAACAAGTTTGTTTCCAGATTTAGCTGCACGGTAACCGACACCGATTAGTTCTAAACCTCTTTCGAAACCTTTAGATACACCTTCAACCATGTTTGCAATTAAGCTACGTGTTGTACCATGTAATGCACGGTGTTCTTTATTTTCAGACGGACGGCTTACAGTTAAGACGTTGTCCTCAATTTTAATTTCCATATCAGGGTGAAATGCACGAGTTAGTTCACCTTTTGGTCCCTTTACTGTCACTGTGTTATCGTTGTTTGTCACAGTTACTCCTGAAGGGATCTCGATTAGCTTTTTACCTATACGAGACATACCAAGCACCTCCATTCATCTTAAACTTTTTTTACCATACGTAAGCAAGTACTTCTCCACCAGCTTGTTTAGCACGGGCTTCTTTGTCCGATAAAACACCTTGTGATGTAGAAATAATTGCGATTCCAAGTCCGTTAAGTACACGTGGTACTTCATTTGATTTCGCATATACGCGTAAACCAGGTTTACTGATTCTTTTAAGACCAGTGATAACACGTTCGTTGTTTTGGCCGTATTTAAGGAACAAACGGATAATTCCTTGTTTGCTGTCTTCGACGTACTCAACGTCACGGATAAAACCTTCACGCTTTAAAATTTCAGCAATTTCTCTTTTGATTTTTGAAGCCGGTACTTCTAGCTTCTCATGACGTACCATGTTCGCATTGCGAATACGAGTCAGCAAATCTGCAATCGGATCTGTCATAACCATTATTTAATAACCTCCTTCCCATTTATGGGGATTACCAGCTGGCTTTTTTAACGCCAGGAATTTGTCCTTTATATGCAAGTTCGCGGAAACAAATACGGCAAAGTTTAAACTTGCGAATTACTGAATGTGGACGTCCACAACGTTCGCAGCGCGTATACTCTTGAACTTTAAACTTTTGTTTGCGTTGTTGTTTCGCAATCATAGACTTTTTAGCCACGATTTCGCCTCCCTTTCATTGATTATTTCTGGAACGGCATACCTACTTGAGTTAATAACTCACGTGCTTCTTCATCCGTGTTGGCAGTCGTAACGATAACGATATCCATACCGCGGACTTTTGTTACTTTATCGTAATCAAT
The DNA here is from genome assembly GCF_040869405.1 of Bacillus sp. FSL K6-2869. NCBI lineage: Bacteria > Bacillati > Bacillota > Bacilli > Caryophanales > Bacillaceae > Bacillus > Bacillus sp. FSL K6-2869. Next base: position 145,022 of record NZ_CP152035.1, on the reverse strand, counting down.
TTCTGGGAAGATTAACTGTTCTTTAATACCAAGCGTGTAGTTTCCACGACCGTCGAAAGATTTCTTAGAAATCCCGCGGAAGTCACGTACACGTGGTAAAGATACAGAAATAAGTTTATCAAGGAAATCGTACATGCGCTCTCCGCGAAGTGTTACTTTCGCACCGATTGGCATTCCTTCACGTAGACGGAATCCAGCAATAGACTTCTTCGCACGAGTAACGACAGGTTTTTGACCAGCGATAAACGTTAATTCTTCAACAGCAGTATCGATTGCTTTAGCGTTTTGAACGGCGTCACCAACACCCATGTTGATCACGATTTTTTCGATTTTTGGCACTTGCATTACTGATTTGTATTCAAACTTAGAAACTAATGCAGGTGTAATTTCTTTTACATACTTTTCTTTAAGGCGGTTCATGAGAAAGACCTCCCTTCCTTATTTACTATTTATCTAGAACTTGCCCAGATTTTTTCGCTACACGGACTTTCTTTCCGTCCTCAACTTTATATCCAATACGTGTCACTTCACCCGTTTTAGGATCAAGCGGCATTACGTTTGATACGTGGATCGGCGCTTCTTGTTCAGAAATTCCGCCTTGAGGGTTAGCTTGGGTTGGTTTAGAGTGTTTTTTCACAAGGTTAATACCTTCTACTAAAACACGGTCCTTTTTAGGGAAAGCAGCAAGGATGACACCTTGTTTACCTTTATCTTTACCAGAGATAACCACTACTTTATCGCCCTTTTTAACATGCATTTAATCGCACCTCCTTGAGTCGCGGATTGTATTCATTAAAGTACTTCTGGTGCTAAAGAAACAATTTTCATATAGTTGTTTTCACGAAGTTCACGTGCTACTGGTCCGAAGATACGAGTTCCACGTGGGCTCTTGTCGTCACGGATGATGACACATGCATTTTCATCAAAACTGATGTAAGATCCATCGTTTCTGCGAGCTCCGCTCTTAGTACGAACGATAACTGCTTTCACAACTTCACCTTTTTTGACAACGCCTCCTGGTGTTGCTTGTTTAACCGTACAAACAATGACATCACCGATGTTAGCCGTCTTACGTCCAGAGCCACCAAGAACTTTAATCGTTAGTACTTCGCGTGCGCCAGAGTTGTCAGCTACTTTTAAACGAGTCTCCTGTTGAATCATTAATGTTACCTCCCTTCGGAAAAAGAAATCCGAACTTTATTAGATAATAACAGCTTCTTCGACAACTTCAACTAGACGAAAGCGTTTAGTCGCAGATAATGGACGAGTTTCCATGACCTTTACGATGTCTCCGATTTTTGCTTGGTTGTTTTCATCATGTGCTTTGAACTTTTTAGAGTATCTTACACGTTTGCCATAAAGTGAATGCTTTTTGTATGTTTCAACTACAACAGTGATGGTTTTATCCATTTTGTCAGAAACAACACGACCTTGATACACTTTACGTTGGTTACGTTCGCTCATGTTTGCGGGGCCTCCCCTCTAATTATTATTTATTAGCAGCGATTTCTCTTTGACGAATCACAGTTTTCATGCGTGCGATTGATTTACGCACTTCACGAATGCGAGCAGTGTTTTCAAGCTGCCCAGTCGCTAATTGGAAACGAAGATTGAAAAGTTCTTCTTTAAGAGACTTTACTTTTTGTTCAATTTCAGCAGTGGTAAGGTCACGAATTTCATTAGCTTTCATTTGATTCACCACCAATTTCTTCACGTTTTACGAACTTCGTTTTAATTGGCAATTTGTGAGATGCAAGACGAAGAGCTTCACGAGCAACTTCTTCAGACACACCAGAAATTTCAAATAAAACTTTGCCCGGTTTTACTACAGCTACCCAGCCTTCTGGAGCACCTTTACCGGAACCCATGCGGACCTCTAGAGGTTTAGCTGTGTATGGCTTAGAAGGGAAAATTTTGATCCAAACTTTACCGCCACGTTTCATGTAACGAGTCATAGCAATACGAGCAGCTTCGATTTGACGGTTAGTGATCCAAGAAGCTTCAAGAGCTTGGATACCGAACTCACCGAAATGTACTTCAGTGCCGCCTTTTGCACGACCACGCATTTTTCCACGATGTTCTCTGCGATACTTCACGCGTTTTGGCAATAACATATTATTTTCCTCCTTCCGCAGTATTCTTCTTAGTTGGAAGGACTTCTCCACGATAGATCCATACTTTTACGCCAAGCTTACCATAAGTAGTATCAGCTTCAGCAGTAGCATAGTCGATGTCAGCACGAAGTGTGTGCAATGGAACAGTACCTTCACTGTAATATTCAGAACGAGCAATATCTGCACCGCCAAGACGACCAGAAACCATTGTTTTGATTCCTTGTGCTCCAGCACGCATTGTGCGTTGGATTGTTTGTTTTTGTGCACGACGGAATGAAATACGATTTTCAAGTTGACGAGCGATGTTTTCAGCAACTAGCTGAGCATCAAGATCTGCTCTCTTGATTTCAAGAATGTTGATGTGTACACGTTTGCCAGTTAGGCTGTTAAGAGCTTTACGAAGTGCTTCAACTTCAGATCCGCCTTTACCAATTACCATACCTGGTTTAGCCGTGTGAATTGTGATATTTACGCGGTTTGCAGCACGTTCGATTTCTACTTTAGAAACAGACGCGTCAGACAAACGCTTGCTGATGAATTCACGGATTTTCAAGTCTTCATGTAAGAAGTCAGCGTAATCTTTTCCTGCGAACCATTTAGATTCCCAATCACGAATGACGCCAATACGAAGACCTACTGGATTTACCTTTTGACCCACGGATTATCCCTCCTTCTTTTCTGATACAACGATTGTAATGTGGCTAGTACGTTTGTTAATTGCGCTCGCACGACCCATAGCACGTGGACGGAATCTCTTAAGTGTTGGACCTTCGTCAACGAATGCTTGAGTAATCACTAGGCTGTTAGCGTCCAACTCGTAGTTGTGCTCAGCATTTGCGATAGCAGATTTTAATACTTTTTCAATAATTGGTGAAGCAGCCTTAGGTGTAAGGTTTAAGATAGAAACTGCTTCTCCTACTTGCTTACCTCGGATCAGGTCCATTACTAGACGTGCTTTACGAGGAGCAATACGGACTGTTCTTGCGACAGCTTTAGCTTGCATTTAAAAGCCTCCTCTCATTAGCGTCTTGTTTTTTTATCGTCACTAGCATGACCTTTGTAAGTACGGCTTGGTGCGAATTCGCCCAATTTGTGACCTACCATATCTTCAGAAATGAAAACAGGTACATGTTTGCGTCCGTCATAGACAGCGATTGTGTGACCGATGAATTGTGGGAAAATTGTAGAACGACGAGACCAAGTTTTTACGACTTGCTTTTTGTCAGTTTCATTCAATTTCTCGACTTTAGCCATCAAATGATCATCAACAAATGGTCCTTTTTTTAAGCTGCGAGCCATTGTGGAACCTCCCTTCGTGATTGAACTACGGTCCTAAATGAACCGTAGACAACCCCGTTACTTGTTTTTACGACGACGTACAATGAATTTATCAGACTTGTTGGTTTTCTTACGAGTCTTGAATCCAAGAGTCGGTTTACCCCATGGAGACATTGGTGATTTACGTCCGATTGGAGCGCGTCCTTCACCACCGCCGTGTGGGTGATCGTTAGGGTTCATTACAGAACCACGAACTGTTGGGCGTACGCCTTTCCAGCGAGAACGTCCAGCTTTACCGATGTTGATTAGTTCGTGTTGTTCGTTTCCAACTTGACCGATAGTCGCACGGCAAGCAGAAAGGATCATGCGTACTTCACCAGAGTTCAAACGTACAAGAACGTATTTACCTTCTTTACCTAGAACTTGAGCAGAAGTACCAGCAGAACGAACTAATTGTCCACCTTTACCTGGTTTTAATTCAATGTTATGCACAACTGTACCAACTGGGATGTTGATAAGTGGAAGAGCATTACCTGGTTTGATGTCAGCTTCTGGTCCAGAAGTAACTTCAGTACCAACTTGGATTCCTTTCGGAGCAAGAATGTAACGTTTCTCACCATCTGCATAGTTTACAAGAGCGATGTTCGCTGAACGGTTTGGATCATACTCGATTGTAGCAACGCGTCCAGGTATACCGTCTTTATCACGCTTAAAGTCGATGATACGGTATTGACGTTTGTGACCGCCACCTTGATGACGAACAGTCAATCTACCTTGGTTGTTACGTCCGCCTTTTCTGTGAAGCGGTGCAAGCAACGATTTTTCTGGTTTGTCAGTCGTGATTTCAGCAAAATCTGAAGTAGTCATGCCACGACGACCATTACTGGTTGGTTTATACTTTTTAATCGCCATTTTGAATTTCCCTCCTTCTTTTTAAGATTTACGCTTCAAAAATTTCGATTTCTTTGCTGTCAGCAGTTAATTTCACGATCGCTTTTCTGCGACGGCTAGTCATACCAGTGTAGCGTCCAACGCGTTTTGATTTACCTTTGTAGTTTTGAACGTTGACTTTCTCAACTTTCACTCCAAAGATTTCTTCAACAGCGTCTTTCACTTCTGTCTTGTTAGCTCTGACATCAACTTCGAACGTGTACTTCTTCTCTGTCATTAGATCAGCAGAACGTTCAGTAATGATAGGGCGCTTTAGAACATCACGAGGATCTTTCATTATGCAAGTCCCTCCTCTACTTTTTCAACCGCTGCTTTAGTGATCAGAAGTTTGTCGTGGTTGACAACGTCAAGAACGTTGATACCGTTAGCTTCAACAACTGTTACTCCAGGGATGTTACGAGCAGATAAAGCAACTGTTTCGTTTGCATCCGCAGTGACGATCAACGCTTTCTTCTCAACAGATAACCCTTTAAGGATGCCTGCGAATTCTTTCGTTTTCACTGCATCAAGAGTAAGATCTTCAAGAACGATGATGTTGTTGTCGATTACTTTAGAAGACAATACTGACTTGATAGCCAAGCGGCGAACTTTTTTAGGTAATTTATAAGAATAGCTGCGTGGTGTTGGACCGAATACGATACCGCCTCCGCGCCATTGTGGTGAACGGATAGAACCTTGACGAGCACGACCTGTACCCTTCTGTCTCCAAGGTTTACGACCTCCGCCACGTACTTCAGAACGAGTTTTTACTTTGTGAGTTCCTTGACGTAAGGAAGCTCTTTGCATAAGAATAGCATCGAATACTACGCTTTCGTTTGGCTCAATTCCAAACACAGAAGCGTTTAATTCGATTTCACCGTTAGTAGAACCGTTTTGGTTAAATAATGCTACTTTTGGCATGACTTGTTTCCTCCTTTCCTAAGAGAGTTATTTAGTTTTAACTGCACTCTTTACAGTTACTAGAGATTTTTTAGCTCCTGGTACGTTTCCTTTGATCAAAAGAAGATTGCGTTCTGCATCAACTTTAACGATCTCAAGATTTTGGACAGTGATTTGCTCTCCGCCCATACGTCCTGGAAGAAGTTTACCTTTGAATACTCGGTTTGGATCAACAGGTCCCATTGAACCAGGACGACGGTGGTAACGTGAACCGTGAGTCATTGGTCCGCGTGATTGTCCGTGGCGTTTGATAGCCCCTTGGAATCCTTTACCTTTTGATGTTCCTGTTACATCTACGATATCTCCATTTGCGAAAATATCAACTTTGACTTCCTGACCAACTTCATACGCATCTAACTCCACACCGCGTAATTCTTTTACGAAGCGCTTAGGAGCAGTTTCCGCTTTAGCAACGTGGCCTTTCTCTGGTTTGTTAGAAAGCTTCTCACGTTTGTCGTCAAAACCGATTTGGATTGCTTCATAGCCATCCGTGTCAGTAGTCTTCTTCTGAAGAACAACGTTAGCAGCAGCCTCAACAACAGTTACAGGGATAAGATCACCGTTTTCTGCGAATACTTGCGTCATACCAATTTTTCTACCTAAGATTCCTTTGGTCATTCGTCACACCTCCTATAATATGTGTTTTCTATTTGAATTAAAGTTTGATTTCGATATCTACACCGGATGGTAAATCTAAACGCATAAGTGCATCAACTGTTTGCGGAGTTGGATTCACAATGTCGATTAGACGTTTGTGAGTACGCATCTCGAATTGCTCACGAGAATCTTTGTACTTATGCACCGCACGAAGGATTGTGTAAACTGATTTTTCAGTTGGAAGCGGGATTGGACCAGATACACTAGCACCAGAACGCTTAGCCGTTTCAACAATCTTCTCAGCAGATTGATCAAGAATTCTATGATCATATGCTTTTAAACGAATACGAATTTTTTGTTTTGCCATTATTTTCCCTCCTTTTCGCCTACTTACGTTAGACAGTTCTCCGTGAGAAAAACCTGATCACCTTGCCATGGCAAAGCGGCCGGGTGTGTCAGCAACCTCTCACTTCATCGCAGTCAAAGACCAACATGCACTATTGTACCAAATTGGTCTGCGTGTTGCAATAATAAATCGGATAAATTTATGATTTGCACACTTTTCATATTATACAGGGGTTCAGCCTATAAATCAAGCTTTCCCTGAAGATGATGTGTAGCTGTCTTCCTGACGATACGAATAAATTCTTCTGGCTCTTCAATATGCGGAGAATGCGCAGATTCTTTAAAAATAAACCACTCTTTTATTGGTGCTGTAAGTTCATCAACATATGGTTTTGATACAGCAGCTGGTGTAATCATGTCATGTTCCCCGATGATAAAGTAGCAGGGTATTAATATAGAAGAAACTCGGTATTGAATACTTTCGTTCATCAGCTCGTCCCACAGCAAATCCTGGCTATACTTCTGTCCCATAAGGAATTTCCACTTATCTTTTAGCTGATAATGCTTACTAACAAGAAATGCATACAGCATTTGAAAAAGTGGCTTCCACCTATGCGTGAGCCCTACTTTTGCGAACTCTTTGTATAGAGAGAACAAAGCATGAGCAGAGGTGCGTTTCCAAGGGGGTGGTGTCAGCAATCTTAGACATCTAGTGAAGAAATTCTTTCCTTGATATTTTTTTAGAAGAAGTTCGTACGATACAATATCCTCTTTTAATACATCAACCACCTGACTAATTCCATAATAGGCATGATACAAATCTGGTCGTTTATGTACAGCTTGTATCGCAATTAATGATCCCCATGAATAACCCGCAATGTATAATTTCGTTTGATCATTATAAGAAAGCAGTTTTTCTGTAAGCTCAATCGTATCCTCTACGAATTGCCCAATGGTCATAGAAGACTCAGGAATGTTTTTTTGATAAGACAGTCCTGCACCGCGCTGGTCCCAATGAACAACAGTGAAGTCTTGATCAAGTTCCTTATGAAAGGAATCGATATAACTCATTTGAGCTGAGCCTGGGCCACCGTGTAAAAATAATAAAACAGGTTTTGTTTTTTCTGCTTGATCTTCTTTTATCATAATCCATTGATCAAGCCCGCCAATCGGCCACTTTTTCAACATTGTCTTCGCCATTCCAGTGATCCTCTCGGTTCCATTTAGATTCTATAGCTTATAGTAGCCGTTATGCACTGGAAAAGCAAAAAAAGAGACCCTTTTGCAAGGAGTCTCTTTTAACTGTTATTACTTAATGATAGTAGAAACGACGCCAGAACCTACAGTACGTCCACCCTCACGGATAGAGAAACGAGTTCCTTCTTCGATAGCGATAGTAGAGATAAGTTCAACTTCCATCTCAGTGTTATCGCCAGGCATTACCATTTCAGTACCTTCTGGAAGATGTACGATACCAGTTACGTCAGTTGTACGGAAGTAGAACTGCGGACGGTAGTTAGTGAAGAATGGAGTATGACGTCCACCCTCTTCTTTAGAAAGTACATAAACTTCAGCTTTGAAACGGCTATGTGGAGTGATTGTACCTGGTTTAGCAAGTACTTGACCACGTTGGATATCTTCACGAGATACACCACGAAGTAGTGCACCGATGTTGTCACCAGCTTCAGCATAGTCAAGAAGTTTACGGAACATTTCAACACCTGTAACAGTTGTTTTACCGTTTTCTTCTTGAAGACCGATGATTTCAACTTCGTCACCGACTTTAACTTGTCCACGCTCAACACGACCAGTAGCAACTGTTCCACGACCAGTGATTGAGAATACGTCCTCAACTGGCATCATGAATGGCTTCTCAGTGTCACGCTCTGGAGTTGGGATGTACTCATCAACCGCATCCATAAGTTCGAAGATTTTTGCTTCGTAATCAGCATCACCTTCAAGAGCTTTAAGAGCAGAACCTTTGATAACTGGTACATCGTCACCAGGGAAGTCATAGTCAGAAAGAAGGTCACGAACTTCCATTTCAACAAGTTCAAGTAACTCTTCATCGTCAACCATGTCACATTTGTTAAGGAATACTACGATGTAAGGAACACCTACGTTACGAGAAAGTAGGATGTGCTCACGTGTTTGTGGCATTGGACCATCAGCAGCAGATACTACTAAGATCGCGCCGTCCATTTGAGCAGCACCAGTGATCATGTTTTTAACATAGTCAGCGTGTCCTGGGCAGTCTACGTGTGCATAGTGACGAGTTTCAGTTTCATACTCAACGTGTGCAGTTGAGATTGTGATTCCACGCTCGCGCTCTTCTGGAGCACCATCGATTTGGTCATAAGCCATAGCTGTACCTTTACCAGATTTCTTATGAAGAACTGTTGAGATAGCAGCAGTTAGAGTTGTTTTACCATGGTCAACGTGTCCAATTGTACCAATGTTAGCATGCGATTTGGAACGGTCGAATTTTTCTTTAGCCATTCTAAAAATCCTCCTTAAAGGTTCATTGTATTTGGTATGAGTGATAGAAAGTGAAGAGTTACCTCTCACTTTCTGATCTTCAATAGTAGTTATACTTTAGTTTAAAGGCAAAATCAATTATTCACCTTTATTTTTTTTGATGATTTCTTCACTGATGCTCTTAGGCACTTCTTCGTAGTGATCCATGTGCATAGTGAAAGTACCGCGTCCTTGTGTGTTAGAACGGAGTGCAGTTGCATATCCGAACATTTCAGAAAGTGGAACCATAGCGCGAACAACTTGAGCGTTACCGCGAGCTTCCATACCTTCTACACGTCCACGACGAGATGTGATATCACCCATGATGTCTCCCATGTATTCTTCTGGAATAACGACTTCTACTTTCATCATTGGCTCAAGTAGAACTGGGTTACATTTGCTGACAGCATTTTTCAATGCCATAGATGCAGCAATTTTAAACGCCATTTCGTTAGAGTCAACATCGTGGTAAGATCCATCGAATAATTTTGCTTTGATGTCGATTAATGGGAATCCAGCTAATACACCATTTTCTAGTGAATCTTCAAGACCTGCTTGAATTGCTGGAATGTATTCACGTGGAACAACCCCACCGACGATTGCATTTGTGAATTCGAAGCCTGCGCCTTCTTCGTTTGGTTCGAATTCGATCCAAACGTGTCCGAACTGACCGCGTCCACCAGACTGACGTACGAATTTACCTTCAACTTTTGCACTAGAACGGAATGTTTCACGGTACGCAACTTGAGGAGCTCCTACGTTAGCTTCAACCTTGAACTCACGCTTCATACGGTCAACAATGATATCAAGGTGAAGCTCACCCATACCAGAGATGATCGTTTGACCAGTTTCAGTGTTTGTTTGTGTACGGAATGTTGGATCCTCTTCAGCTAGTTTAGCTAAAGCGATACCCATTTTATCTTGGTCAGCCTTAGATTTAGGCTCGATAGCTACATCGATAACTGGCTCTGGGAATTCCATAGACTCAAGGATAACAAGATTTTTCTCGTCACAAAGAGTATCACCAGTAGATGTATCTTTAAGACCAACAGCTGCTGCGATATCCCCTGCATATACAGTAGAGATTTCTTCACGGCTGTTTGCGTGCATTTGAAGGATACGTCCAACACGCTCACGCTTGTTCTTAGAAGAGTTCTTCACGTAAGAACCAGAATCAAGTGTTCCAGAGTATACGCGGAAGAAAGTTAGTTTCCCAACATAAGGGTCAGTCATAACTTTAAATGCAAGAGCTGCGAATGGTGCGTCATCAGTAGACTCACGTACAACCTCTTCATTTGTATCTGGCAATGTACCTTTGATTGCAGCAACATCAGTTGGTGCAGGAAGGTAGTCAAGCACAGCGTCAAGTACAAGCTGAACACCTTTGTTTTTGAAAGCAGATCCAACAAGAACTGGGTAGAATTCAACATTCAAAGTTCCTTTACGGATAGCAGCTTTCAATTCAGGAATTGTGATTTCTTCACCCTCAAGGTATTTTTCCATAAGCTCTTCATCAAGCTCAGCGACAGCTTCAATTAAGCTGCTGCGAAGCTCTTCAGCTTTGTCTTTATACTCAGCAGGGATTTCTTGTGCATCAGAGCGAGTTCCAAGGTCATCTTCGTAGAAGTATGCTACGTTTTCTACAAGATCGATGATTCCTTCGAATTGATCTTCAGCGCCGATCGGCAATTGAATTGCATGAGCGTTCGCTTGAAGACGATCTCTTAATGTGCTTACAGAGTAAAGGAAGTCCGCACCGGTTTTATCCATTTTGTTAACGAATACGATACGAGGTACTCCGTAAGTTGTTGCTTGGCGCCAAACTGTTTCAGTTTGAGGCTCTACACCTGATTGTGCATCAAGAACAGCAACCGCACCATCAAGTACACGTAAAGAACGTTCAACTTCAACAGTGAAGTCTACGTGTCCTGGTGTATCAATGATGTTTACACGGTAACCTTTCCATTGTGCTGTAGTAGCAGCAGAAGTGATTGTAATACCACGTTCTTGCTCCTGCTCCATCCAGTCCATTTGTGAAGCTCCTTCGTGAGTTTCACCAATTTTATGGATACGACCAGTGTAGTACAAGATACGCTCAGTCGTTGTCGTTTTACCGGCATCGATGTGAGCCATGATACCAATATTACGAGTTTTGTCTAAGGAGAACTCTCTTGCCATTGGGTAATTTCTCCTTCCTTATTAGGGAATAGTTTTTTTAGTTTGGTATAAATCCTACCAGCGGTAGTGAGCGAATGCTTTGTTCGCTTCTGCCATTTTGTGTGTATCTTCACGTTTCTTAACAGCAGCACCAGTGTTGTTAGCTGCGTCAAGGATTTCGTTAGCAAGACGCTCTTCCATCGTTTTTTCTCCACGAAGACGAGCGTAGTTTACTAACCAGCGAAGACCTAAAGTCGTACGACGATCTGGGCGAACTTCTACAGGAACTTGGTAGTTAGCTCCACCTACACGACGTGCTTTAACTTCAAGAACTGGCATGATGTTTTTCAAGGCTTGTTCGAAAACCTCCATCGCTTCATTACCAGTACGTTCTTTGATGATATCAAATGACTTGTAGAGAATAGTTTGTGACTTTCCTCTTTTACCGTCGATCATCATTTTGTTGATCAAACGTGATACAAGTTTAGAATTGTAAATTGGATCTGGCAAAACGTCTCTTTTTGCTACAGGACCTTTACGTGGCATCTGAATAGCCTCCCTTCTCTTTTAAAAGGATTTCTATCTGTCTTTCATCTCAATTTCATTGTCAGCTGCCTGACTCCACTGATCTGAACTCAACTTCTAAAAACCCTTATGTTTGTTTATATTATTTACTTTGTTTAGGGCGTTTTGTTCCGTATTTAGAACGTCCTTGCATACGACCGTCAACTCCGGCAGTATCAAGCGCACCACGAACGATGTGGTAACGTACACCCGGTAAGTCTTTTACACGTCCGCCACGGATAAGTACTACACTGTGCTCTTGTAGGTTATGTCCGATACCAGGAATGTAAGCTGTTACCTCAATCAGGTTAGACAAACGTACACGAGCATATTTACGTAGTGCTGAGTTTGGTTTTTTCGGTGTCATTGTACCGACACGAGTACAAACCCCGCGCTTCTGTGGAGATGTTACGTTAGTGTGCTCTTTTTTGAAACTGTTGTATCCTTTGTTAAGTGCAGGAGACTTTGAGTTTTCAACTTTACTCACGCGTCCTTTGCGTATTAGCTGATTAATTGTAGGCATGTTGTTATTCCTCCCTTCATTACTTTTTTTATAACCCACATACCCAGGTGGTTCATCAAAAGGCAAAAAACAATGCTTTTGCATTTTAAGCATGCAAAAACAAAACAAGTACGCTATAACATAATGGCAACAGCTGCTGCCCCAACTTCAATTCCGCAGGCCTTGCCGAGCTTTTTCATGGAATCTACCACTAAAATGTCTACACCCTTCTCTTGCGCTAGTTTCATTACACTAGCGGTTAAAGCAGGATCAGCATCTTTCGCTACGACGATTTCCTTCACTGAATCTCGTTTCAGAGCTTTTACTGTTTGCTTCGTACCAATAATAATGGATTGAGCCTGTGATACTTTATCATAAGACATCGAATATCCTCCAAAGTAACAGGTTTTATTTTGAGCACCTTGGTTATATTATCATCATGGCAGAAGGATGTCAATATCGTTTGACAGATAATCTTGACATCCTTCACCATTTTTTGATGATTTTTATAGAAATCTTAAGAGAAAGATTACTCTACAGGAACCATATCGTCAGACGGCTGCACTTGTGAAACCGGCTTAACTTTACGGTAGTTTGGCATTCCAGTTCCAGCAGGAACAAGTTTACCGATGATGACATTCTCTTTCAAGCCAAGCAGTTCATCACGTTTTCCTTTGATCGCCGCATCTGTTAGGACACGAGTCGTTTCTTGGAAGGATGCTGCAGACAAGAATGAGTCTGTTTCAAGCGATGCTTTTGTAATACCAAGAAGAACTGGACGACCTGTTGCAGGACGTTTGCCTTCGAATAGTACTTTTTTGTTCGCTTCTGTGAATTGGTGTACATCAAGAAGTGTGCCTGGTAATACATCTGTATCCCCTGCATCAGCGACACGCACTTTACGAAGCATTTGGCGAACCATTACTTCTACGTGCTTATCTCCGATTTCTACCCCTTGCATACGGTATACTTTTTGTACTTCATGAAGCAGATATTCTTGAACAGCTGTCATATCAGTCACTTTAAGAAGTTCTTTCGGATCGATTGAACCTTCTGTCAGTACTTGACCACGAGTAACTTTGTCACCTTCAACAACTTTCAGACGTGCATTGTAAGGAGCTGTGTAAGAGCGAGTTTCAACTTCGCCTTGAACCACAATTTCCTGTTGCTTGTCACGAACATCGTTAATTTCAGCAACGACACCATCAATTTCAGAAATGGTTGCCTGCCCTTTCGGATTACGCGCTTCAAATAACTCTTGGATACGAGGTAAACCTTGAGTGATATCGTCTCCTGCTACCCCACCGGTGTGGAACGTACGCATTGTAAGCTGTGTTCCTGGCTCACCGATCGATTGTGCAGCGATGATTCCAACTGCTTCACCGACTTCAACGTCAGTACCAGTTGCAAGGTTACGGCCGTAGCATCGTTTACATACACCATGAGGCGTGTTACATGTAAATGCAGAACGGATCCATACTTCCTCGATTCCTGCTTCAACTACTTCAAGTGCTTTATCTTCATCAATTAGTTCGTTTTCGCCAACAATGACTTCGCCCGTTTCAGGATGAACAATTGGTTTTCTTGCAAAACGTCCGATCAGACGTTCTTCAAGTTTCTCAATAATTTCATTTCCTTCTTTAATGGACTTCGCCAAGATTCCACGGTCTGTACCGCAATCTGTTTCGCGGATGATAACATCCTGCGCAACGTCAACGAGACGACGCGTGAGGTAACCAGAGTCAGCTGTTTTAAGAGCTGTATCGGCAAGACCTTTACGCGCTCCGTGAGTGGAAATAAAGTATTCCAATACGGTTAAACCTTCACGGAAACTAGATTTAATCGGAAGTTCAATGATACGGCCAGCCGGGTTGGCCATCAGACCACGCATACCAGCCAACTGAGTGAAGTTAGATGCGTTACCACGCGCTCCAGAGTCACTCATCATGTAGATTGGGTTGACTTCATCAAGGGACTTCATCAGTTTACCTTGGATGACATCTTTAGAAGAACTCCAGATCGAAATGACTCTCTCGTAACGCTCTTCTTCAGTAATCAAACCACGTCTGAATTGCTTCATGACGTTATCTACTTTTGCTTGCGCTTCTTCGAGGATCTTCTGTTTATCATCTAATACGACGATATCAGACACCCCAACCGTAATACCCGCTTTAGTAGAGTATTTGAAACCAAGATTTTTCATGCGGTCAAGCATTTTAGATGTCTCAGTGATATGGAATCTCTTAAAGATTTCAGCAATGATTTTACCTAAAATACCTTTTTTGAACGGCGCATTGATTTCTTGTTTCTCGATCGCAGCTTTGACATCTTCTCCTTTTTCAAGGAAGAAGCGGTCAGGCGTTTTTTCTTCAATATTGCTCTTTGTCGGCTCATTCATGTAAGGGAATGATTCCGGTAAGATTTCGTTAAAGATTAGTTTTCCAACTGTTGTAATCAACAATTTAGAACGCTGTTCATCAGTGAATGTCACATTCTTCAACGAGTTAGCTGCAACAGCTACACGTGTATGAAGATGCACATATCCATTTTGATAAGCTAGAAGGGCTTCGTTCGTATCTTTGAAGACCATACCTTCTCCGATAGCACCTTTACGCTCAAGTGTAAGGTAGTAGTTACCTAGCACCATATCCTGAGATGGCGTAACAACAGGTTTTCCATCTTTCGGGTTCAAAATGTTTTGAGCAGCAAGCATTAAGATACGAGCTTCAGCTTGAGCTTCAGCAGATAATGGTACGTGAACCGCCATTTGGTCACCATCAAAGTCAGCGTTGTAGGCAGTACATACAAGTGGATGCAGACGAATTGCGCGTCCTTCCACAAGTGTAGGTTCAAACGCTTGAATACCAAGTCTGTGAAGAGTTGGTGCACGGTTTAGTAAGACTGGATGCTCACGAATCACTGATTCTAAAACATCCCAAACTTCCGGCTGCACGCGCTCAATCTTACGTTTCGCGCTCTTAATGTTGTGAGCTAATCCTTTTTCAACAAGCTCCTTCATCACGAATGGTTTGAATAGTTCAAGAGCCATTTCTTTCGGAAGTCCACACTGATACATTTTCAAATGTGGTCCAACGACGATAACGGAACGTCCAGAATAGTCAACACGTTTACCAAGCAAGTTTTGACGGAAACGCCCTTGTTTCCCTTTCAGCATGTGAGAAAGAGATTTCAATGGTCTATTTCCTGGTCCTGTTACTGGTCGGCCTCTACGTCCATTATCAATCAAGGCATCGACAGCTTCTTGAAGCATACGCTTCTCGTTCTGAACGATGATGCTTGGCGCGCCAAGATCTAATAAACGTTTCAGACGGTTGTTACGGTTGATGACACGACGATAAAGGTCGTTCAAGTCAGAAGTAGCAAAACGTCCGCCATCAAGCTGAACCATTGGACGTAATTCTGGTGGAATAACCGGAAGTACATCAAGGATCATCCAAGACGGTTTGTTTCCTGAGTTACGGAAAGCTTCCAACACTTCAAGGCGTTTGATCGCACGTGTACGACGCTGTCCTTGAGCTGTTTTCAGCTCTTCTTTGAGTGTATCTACTTCTTTCACAAGATCGATATCTTGAAGAAGTTTGTTAATTGCTTCTGCACCCATAGCTGCTTGGAAGGTGTTACCGTATTTATCTAAATAAGCACGGAATTCTTTCTCAGAAAGAAGTTGTTTCTTCTCAAGCGGTGTGTTGCCCGGATCAGTCACGACGTAAGAAGCGAAGTAAATCACTTCTTCTAACGCACGTGGTGACATATCTAGAACAAGACCCATACGGCTTGGGATACCTTTGAAATACCAAATGTGGGAAACTGGGGCAGCCAGTTCGATATGCCCCATTCTCTCACGACGGACTTTTGCCCGTGTTACTTCTACACCACAACGGTCACATACAACACCCTTATAACGAACGCGTTTATACTTTCCACAATGACATTCCCAGTCTTTTTGCGGTCCGAAGATACGTTCACAAAAGAGACCATCTTTTTCCGGTTTCAGTGTACGATAGTTAATCGTTTCAGGCTTTTTCACTTCACCAAAAGACCAAGAACGGATTTTATCAGGTGATGCGAGACCGATGTTCATATACTCAAAATTGTTCACATCTAGCAAGGGGCCTACCTCCCTTTTAATCTTCGGGTTATACCCTAGTCACTTGCTCTAATCGTTTCTGCTATTCTTTTGTGACTGCGTCACGTTCAAGATCGACAGGTGCGAGGTCTGCAGCATCTTCGTCATTAGATAACGCTAATCCGTCTGCTTTCTTCGTTTCCTCATCGTCTTCTAAATCTCTCATTTCTATCTCTTCTTCATCGCCAGATAGGATTTTCACATCCATACCTAAACTTTGAAGTTCTTTAATTAATACTTTGAATGATTCAGGGACACCTGGTTCAGGAACGTTATCCCCTTTGACGATCGCTTCGTATGTTTTCACACGACCCACAACGTCATCCGATTTCACAGTTAAGATTTCTTGAAGTGTATATGCTGCACCGTAAGCTTCAAGTGCCCATACTTCCATCTCTCCGAAACGCTGTCCACCAAACTGTGCTTTACCGCCCAGTGGCTGCTGCGTAACAAGTGAGTATGGTCCAGTTGAACGTGCGTGAAGTTTATCGTCAACCATGTGAGCCAGTTTGATCATATACATGATTCCAACAGATACACGGTTGTCGAATGGTTCACCAGTTCGACCGTCATAAAGGACTGTTTTCGCATCACGGGACATACCTGCTTCTTCAAGCGTTTCCCAAACATCTTCCTCACGCGCACCATCAAATACTGGTGACGCAATGTGGATGCCTAGGTAACGTGCAGCCATACCCATATGAAGCTCAAGTACCTGACCGATATTCATACGAGATGGTACCCCTAGAGGGTTTAACATGATATCAATCGGTGTTCCATCTGGAAGATACGGCATATCTTCTTCTGGAAGGATTTTAGAGATAACCCCTTTGTTACCATGTCGTCCGGCCATTTTGTCACCTTCAGAAATCTTACGCTTCTGAACGATGTATACACGGACTAACTGGTTAACACCTGGTGGTAATTCATCTCCATCTTCACGATTAAAGACTTTGACATCGTGGATGATTCCGCCGCCGCCGTGTGGTACACGTAGAGACGTATCACGTACTTCACGAGCCTTTTCACCGAAGATTGCATGTAATAGACGTTCTTCAGCTGTTAGTTCTGTTACACCTTTAGGCGTTACTTTCCCGACAAGAAGGTCTCCGTCTTTTACTTCTGCACCAATACGGATGATTCCACGCTCGTCAAGGTTGCGTAAAGCATCTTCCCCAACGTTTGGAATATCACGCGTAATTTCTTCTGGTCCAAGCTTTGTATCACGAGCTTCTGATTCATATTCTTCAATATGAATAGACGTGTAGACGTCATCTTTTACAAGGCGCTCACTCATAATGATCGCATCCTCATAGTTGTAACCGTCCCAAGTCATGAAGCCGACCATAACGTTACGTCCTAGAGCCAATTCACCTTTTTCCATAGAAGGACCGTCTGCAAGGATTTCTCCTTTGACGACTTCATCTCCAACACTTACAATTGGGCGCTGGTTGTAGCAAGTCCCTTGGTTAGAGCGGACAAATTTCAGCAAGCTGTATTTGTCTAGGTTTCCTTTGACTTGTTGTCCGTCAACGTCTTCATAACGGCGAACCCAAATATTCTTCGCTTCAACACGTTCTACAACACCTGGGTAACGGCAGATCACAGCAGCACCAGAGTCTTTACCTGATACATACTCCATACCTGTACCAACAATCGGTGATTCCGGCTGCATCAAAGGCACAGCCTGACGTTGCATGTTCGCTCCCATTAGAGCACGGTTAGAGTCATCGTTTTCTAAGAATGGGATACATGCTGTCGCTGCAGAAACAACCTGCTTTGGCGAAACGTCCATGTAGTCAACGCGGTTTCGAGGAACAACGGTGTTTTCCCCTCTGAAACGAGCAATGATATTATCATCGATAAACGAACCATCTTCACCTAATATAGCGTTCGCTTGTGCTACTACGTAATTATCCTCTTCATCAGCGGTTAAGTAATCGATTCTCGGCGTCACTTTACCTGTTTCAGGATCAACCCGACGGTAAGGTGTTTCGATAAATCCGAAGCGGTTCACTTTCGCAAATGAAGATAGAGAGTTGATCAAACCAATGTTTGGACCCTCTGGTGTTTCAATCGGACACATACGACCATAGTGAGAATAGTGAACGTCACGAACTTCCATCCCTGCACGCTCACGTGTCAAACCACCCGGTCCAAGCGCTGATAGACGACGTTTGTGTGTCAATTCAGCAAGCGGGTTTGTTTGATCCATGAACTGAGAAAGCTGAGAGCTACCAAAGAACTCTTTGATAGAAGCGATCACAGGACGGATGTTGATCAGCTGCTGAGGTGTAATCGTGTTCGTGTCTTGAATCGACATTCTTTCACGAACAACACGCTCCATTCTGCTTAAACCAATACGGAATTGGTTTTGCAGAAGTTCACCTACAGAACGCAGACGACGGTTACCAAGATGATCGATATCATCTGTGTCACCTACTCCATGAAGCAGGTTAAAGAAGTAACTGATTGAAGCAATGATGTCAGAAGGCGTGATGTTCTTCACAGCTTCCTCTACATATGCATTACCAATCACGTTGATCACTTGCTCGCCTTCTTGATCAGTTGGTGCATAAATCTTGATAGATTGAAGTTCTACTTCATCCTCTACTACGCCACCGTTTGGATAAAGCTTTCTAAATCCGATGCCGTTTTCTAAGTATGGAAGAACTTTATCAAGCACTCTTCTATCTAAAATTTGACCTTTTTCTGCTAGGATTTCACCTGTTTCAGGATCAACTAGCGTTTCAGCCAATTTTTGATTGAATAGTCTATTTTTAATATGAAGCTTCTTATTAATCTTGTAGCGTCCAACATTTGCTAAGTCATATCTCTTCGGATCAAAGAAGCGAGAGTCTAGCAAGCTTTTCGCATTTTCAACAGTTGGCGGCTCTCCGGGACGAAGACGCTCGTAGATTTCGAGAAGTGCTTTATCGGCATTCTCTGTATTGTCTTTTTCCAACGTGTTGCGTAAGTATTCATTCTCGCCAATGAGGTCAAGAATCTCTTGATCAGAGCTGAAGCCGAGAGCACGCAAAAGAACCGTAACCGGCAACTTACGTGTGCGATCGATGCGTACATAGACTACATCCTTCGCATCAGTTTCGTATTCTAACCATGCGCCACGGTTTGGAATGACAGTCGCAGTAAAACCTTTTTTACCGTTTTTGTCTACTTTACCACTGAAATATACACTTGGAGAACGTACTAACTGAGAAACGATTACACGTTCCGCACCATTAATGATAAAAGTACCTGTGTCTGTCATGATTGGGAAATCACCCATAAACACATCTTGGTCTTTTACTTCTCCAGTTTCTTTGTTAATTAAACGAACTTTTACTCTTAGTGGAGCAGAGTAAGTTACATCACGTTCTTTTGATTCTGCTACAGGATACTTAGGATCCCCTAGGCTGTAATCAATGAATTCAAGAGAAAGGTTACCAGTAAAATCCTCAATTGGGGATATATCTTGAAACATCTCTCTAAGACCCTCATCAAGAAACCACTGATAAGAAGAGGTTTGAATTTCAATGAGATTTGGTAATTCTAACACTTCGCTTATGCGTGCGTAGCTTCTGCGCTGGCGGTGTCGTCCATACTGAACTAGTTGACCTGTCAACTGATTCACCCCTCAAATCATGCGTATTATATGTGTAAAAAGTATTTCTGTCTTTCAAATGTCAGTAAAGAAATACTTTTACAAGACAAAAGAAAAAAGGGTTTCTAAAATAAGAAAACCACATCCAAAAACAAATACCGATTTTATTAGTTTTCCCAAGTATGCATAATTTATACAAAATAGTTGTTTTTTAAGCCTATCAAGCAAAATATACACATTGGCATTTTATAATGTTAACACAGCTAGGAAACTGCGTCAAACTTTTTTAGCTTTGATAATATAGTAGCCCTTTTTTTTCATAACGACCGTCACTTCTCCAAAAAGCTGCTCTAATTTCTCAATCGCAGATGGTCCACCTTGTTTTTTCTGAATAACCACCCACAACTCACCTTCCGGCAATAAATGATCAGCACTTTTTTCAAAGATCGCATGTACTACTTTCTTCCCTGCCCGTATTGGGGGATTGGTCAGTATAGAGGCGAAAGCAGCTGATGAATGAACATTCGAGAACAAATCACTTTGATAGATGCGGACATTATCAATGCGATTATGCTTAGCGTTTTCCTTTGAAAGTTCGACTGCTCTTTCGTTCACATCAATCATATGAATGGTGCGGCCTGTCATTTCGTTTGCTAACGATAAGCCGATCGGTCCATAACCGCAACCGACATCTAAGACGTCGCCATCCAAGTCAGGTTCTTCAAAAGCTTCAATTAAAAGCCTCGAACCATAGTCGACTTCTTTCTTAGAAAACACTCCACTGTCACTTGTAAAAGTAAAGCTACGGTTTCTCAAGGTGAAGTCCCATGTCTGTTTATTGCTTTTCACTGATGGCTTTTCCGTATAATAGTGGTCACTCATGGTGAATGGACCTCCTCTGGATTCAATCGTTTCAGGAGATAAGAAAAGAAAAAGCCCGCCAGTAAAAGCGAGCTTTCCCAAAAGATTAGGCGAAGATTACTTAACTTCTACAGAAGCGCCAACTTCTTCAAGCTTAGCTTTAAGTTCTTCAGCTTCTTCTTTAGCAATACCTTCTTTAAGTGGTTTTGGAGTGTTGTCAACAAGTTCTTTAGCTTCTTTCAAGCCAAGACCAGTGATTTCACGAACCACTTTGATAACTTTGATTTTTTGGTCTCCAGCACCAGCAAGTACTAGATCAAAATCAGTTTTTTCTTCAGCAGCAGCACCGCCACCAGCAGCTACAGCTACAGGAGCAGCAGCAGTTACGCCAAATTCTTCTTCGATTGCTTTTACTAAGTCGTTTAACTCAAGTACAGTTGCTTCTTTAACTGAAGCAATGATTTCTTCGATATTTAAAGCCATTTGTAATTCCTCCATTTTTAAGTTTTTTACGTCAAGTACGCATTAAGCGCCTTGTTCTTCTTTTTGATCTGCAACTGCTTTAGTAGCAAGAGCAAGGTTACGAACTGGAGCTTGAAGAACGCTAAGCAACATAGAAAGTAAGCCTTCGCGAGACGGAAGTTCCGCAAGAGCCTTCACTTCTTCTACAGTCGCTACGTTTCCTTCGATAACACCAGCTTTGATTTCTAAAGCTTCGTGGCTTTTCGCAAATTCGTTGATGATTTTCGCAGGTGCGATAACATCTTCGTTACTGAATGCGATAGCGTTTGGACCTGTTAAGAAATCGTTTAAACCCGTTAGTTCAACTTGTTCAACTGCACGGCGAGTCAAAGTATTTTTGTAAACTTTGAATTCTACGCCAGCATCACGAAGCTGTTTACGAAGTTCAGTCACTTCAGAAACTGAAAGACCGCGGTAATCTACGATTACAGTAGATAAACTGTCTTTAAATTTAGAAGTAATTTCATCAACGACAACTTTTTTAGTATCGATTGCATTGCTCATGGTTACACCTCCTGTACATTCTTTGTGTAACACTTATACCGATCAGGCCATCACGTTCCTAACGAACGGTTCTCCATATAAAAAGCCTCCATTAAGACATGGAGGCTGTATATACAAGCATACGTTAACGTAAGACTGTGACATATACACCTCGGCGGGTTAATTAAGCCATAAGGCCCCTGCTGTCTACGGTATAAATGATTATTCTATTTTACAACATTTTGATATTATCAAAACGGTTGTGATAAGTCAAGAATTATTTTGCAGAGAAAGAAGATGGGTCCACTTTCACGCCAGGGCCCATAGTAGATGTAACAGAAACGTTTTTCACATATACACCTTTAGCCGCTGCAGGTTTTGCTTTAAGGATTGTGTCATAGATTGTTGCAAAGTTCTCAACAAGCTTTTCGTCCTCGAAAGAAACCTTTCCGATTGGCGCGTGGATGTTACCAGCTTTATCAACGCGGTATTCTACTTTACCAGCTTTGATTTCATTGATTGCTTTTTCTACTTCGAAAGTTACAGTTCCTGTTTTAGGGTTTGGCATAAGACCTTTTGGTCCAAGTACACGACCGATCTTACCAACTTCACCCATCATGTCAGGTGTCGCAACGATTACATCGAATTCGAACCAGCCTTGTTGGATTTTAGTGATGTAATCAGAATCTCCAACGTAGTCTGCTCCAGCAGCTTCTGCTTCTTTTGCTTTTTCGCCTTTAGCGAACACAAGAACGCGTTGAGTTTTACCAGTTCCATTAGGAAGTACAACTGCACCGCGGATTTGTTGATCGTTTTTACGAGGGTCTACGCCCAAACGAAAAGCAACTTCTACAGTCGCATCAAATTTCGCTGTATTTGCTTTTTTTGTAAGAGAAACAGCTTCAGCAACATCATACGCTTTTGTACGATCGATCAGCTTAGCAGCTTCTACATACTTTTTACCTTTTTTAGCCATTATAAAAATCCTCCTTATGTGGTTTTAGCGGAATAACCTCCCACGAATAAGGGTTGCGAACTTGTCAAAACCAAACTCGCAACCCAACAAGACAAAAAATTAATCTTCGATGACAATACCCATACTGCGTGCAGTACCTTCAACCATGCGCATAGCTGATTCAACGCTAGCAGCGTTTAAGTCAGGCATTTTTGTTTCCGCGATTTCGCGTACTTTATCACGCTTAACAGTTGCCACTTTATTACGGTTAGGTTCACCAGAACCAGACTCAATACCAGCTGCTTTTTTAAGTAATACTGCAGCAGGTGGAGTTTTAGTAATAAATGTAAATGAACGGTCTTCAAAAACCGAAATTTCAACAGGAATGATAAGACCAGCTTGGTCAGCTGTACGAGCGTTAAACTCCTTACAGAATCCCATGATATTAACACCGGCTTGACCTAGTGCAGGTCCAACTGGTGGAGCTGGGTTAGCTTTTCCAGCAGGAATTTGCAATTTAACAACTTTTACTACTTTTTTAGCCACGAGACACACCTCCTTAAAGTCCGTGATGTGGTAATAGGGGAATCCCCCTCCCACTCAACAACTTCATTCTTTATATGAATGACGAAATAACTAGCTAGCGATCTTGAGCGAACTCAAGACGTACCTTTGCTATATTACCACTTCTATACACTCATTTCAAGCTCTTTTAAATTACAATTTATCGATCTGTGTGAACTCAAGTTCCACAGGAGTTTCTCTACCAAACATATTAACGAATACTTTGACTTTGCTTTTATCATAATCAATCTCTTCGATAGAGCCTGTGAAGTTAGCAAATGGTCCATCGATGACCTTGACTGTTTCTTTTAGTTCAAAATCGATTTCTGTCTTGCGCTCTTCAAGTCCCATTCTCTTCAGAATGGTTTCCGCTTCGCCAGGTAATAACGCTGTCGGCTTAGAGCCTGATCCAGCTGATCCAACGAATCCTGTCACACCTGGTGTATTACGAACGACATACCAAGAATCGTCAGTCATGACGATTTCTACTAGCACATATCCAGGGAATACTTTCTTTTTCACTACTTTTTTCTTACCATTTTTAATGTCCGTTTCTTCTTCTTCTGGTACAACAACGCGGAAAATTTTATCCTGCATGCCCATTGATTCAACACGCTTTTCCAAGTTCGCTTTCACTTTGTTCTCATAGCCAGAGTACGTATGCACAACATACCAATTCTTTTCCATTTTCGTTCAGGACTATTTAGTCCTTCCCTCCCCACATTTCGTAATGTCTATTTGACGAATCTCGAGTACCGGTAAATATTTTCAAGCAATTGAAAAAACCCGTAAAACGGGTTTTTTGGCAAGTCATATTATGATCTATTATAGCACGTTCAGCAGACCATTATTCAAGTATTAATGAATTAATTCGATTAATTGTGAGATTCCTATATCAAGAAAAGAGAAAAAGATGGCAAAAAATACGACTGTTAAAATAACAGTGATCGTGTAGCGGACCATTTCGTTTTTCTTTGGCCAGCTGACCTTTTTCATTTCTTTCCCGACACTTTTTAAGAAACTGATAATACGCATGTAAAAGACCTCCACAGATTAAAGAACGCAAATCCTACTTCGTTTCTAAATGTGTTTTATGTGAATTACAAGTCTTGCAATATTTCTTAACTTCTAATCTTTCAGCTGCTGAAGCAACACTTTTCATTGTCGTATAATTGCGGCTTCCGCAGTCTTTACAGGCTAGAGTAATCTTTTTCCTCATATTTACACCTATTTTCTCGACATCATTTCCTTAGTACCTTATCACAGTGTCGAAAAAGCTGTCAATATAGGTTTGATTAGAGACTGATCTCGCGCAGCTCTAAATATTTCTCTAATTTTCTCTTTACTCTTTGGAGTGCGTTATCAATTGATTTCACATGACGGTTTAAATCTTCAGAAATCTCCTGATAGGACCTGCCATCAAGATAAAGCACAAGTACCTTTCTTTCCAGCTCGCTTAGTAATTCACCCATTTTCATTTCAATATCATCAAATTCTTCTTTGCTAATGATTAAATCTTCTGGGTTAAGCGCTTTAGCACCGGAAATGACGTCCAATAATGTTCTGTCCGATTCTTCATCGTATATCGGCTTGTCTAATGATACATAGGAATTTAACGGGATATGTTTTTGGCGAGTAGCTGTTTTAATTGCGGTGATAATTTGGCGGGTAATACATAATTCTGCAAAAGCCTTAAATGAAGTAAGCTTGTCCTCTCTGAAATCGCGGATAGACTTATAAAGTCCGATCATCCCTTCTTGGACAATGTCCTCTCGATCCGCTCCAATCAAGAAATAAGATCTTGCTTTCGCACGTACAAAATTGCGGTATTTCGTTATTAAATAATCTAGCGCATCACTATCTCCGACATGAACCCTTTCAATGACTTGTTCATCTTCCAACTGGCAAAATTGCTCTCTGATGGACTTACCCTTGCTGTTGTTTAGATTCACTTCGATCCCCCCGACCGCACCTAGATAGAAATATTATACAATAATGGTTGAAATATCGTCAAGCTATTCCAAGTTTCCCCGCCGCCATTTTTCAAACGTTTTCAATACATCTTCTGACAATTCAATTTTGGATGCTGGTTTATCAGAAGTAATCTTTTTGACACGTGTTTCAATCTTTCGTTCAATCACTTCTATCTCTCTTAAGAGCTCTCGTGCTGACTTACGAAGTGCACCCTGTCCAAAAATCGCCCATTGTTCTGTATAATCAGAGGTCGCCACATGAATTTGCGTCCGAATGTTATTTAAGTCTTGTGCCAGTTTTTCAATCCGCTCATCAGCCGTTTCATTTTCTCTTGTAAAGATGACCTCTACTCGGTGGTTTGTCCGCTTCTTTTCGATTCCTTTGACCATATGGGCATCGAATACGACAATGACTCGATACCCTGTATATGCTTGATATTCTGCTAAATGTTGAATCAGCACGTCTCTGGCTTCTTCAAAGCTGTTTTCTTTTAAGTGCTGCAAACGAGGCCATGCACCTATCATGTTGTATCCATCGACTAAGAGGATGTCCATCTCTATTCTCCTAACGGATAACGTTTTCGATACACTTCATACATCAATAGACTAGCGGCAACTGATGCATTTAATGAAGTGACCTTCCCGGCCATTGGCAATTTAATCAAGAAATCACATTTTTCCTTAATCAATCGGCCAATTCCTTTTCCTTCACTGCCAATGACAAGAGCGAGAGGCATCGTGCCATCAAATTGTCTGTAGTCCTGCTTCGCAGATGCATCTGTTCCTGCGACCCAAATTCCTCTTTCTTTCATTTCATCAAGAGCTCTGGAAAGATTGGTTACTTTTGCGACCGGGATATGTTCAATGGCTCCAGTAGATGCTTTCGCAACAGTTGTCGTCAAGCCTACCGCTCGTCGTTTTGGAATGACGATTCCATGTGCACCAACAGCATCGGCCGTACGCATGATCGACCCTAAATTGTGCGGATCTTCAATTTCATCTAAGATGATGAAAAATGGTTGTTCATTCCGCTTTTCAGCAATTTGATACAGATCGTCCAATTCTGCATATTCATATGCTGCTACTTGTGCAACGATTCCCTGGTGCTGACCTGTTACCATCTGATCAAGCTTTTTCCTCGGAACATACTGAATGGTGATATTTTGCTTTTTCGCGAGTTCAATGACCTGCTGGGCTTGTCCTTTTACAGTGTTTTCTGCCATCCAGAGCTTGTATAACTCCCGATCTGACTTCAGTGTTTCAATCACTGCATTTTTCCCAATCACATAATCATGTTGCTGACTCATTTGTCTTCCTCCCTGACGTTCCGATTTCAATCGCCTGACTAATCAACTCTTCTAAGCGTTCGTCCTGCTTCTCAATAAATAAATAACCCATGAGCGCTTCAAACGCTGTACTATAACGATACGTTTGAACGTCTGTGTTTTTAGGCACTGTGCCTGATTTTGCATTTCTTCCTCTTTTCAGCACCGCTTCTTCCGCTTCTGTGAAAAAGCCCTTCTGCTGAAGCTCAAATAAAATAGCGGCCTGAGATTTAGCTGAAACGATCTTACTTGCACGTTTATGAAGCTCATTTGGTTTGGTCGCCCCCGTTTGGAGGAGGTGATGCCTCACGTATACTTCAAAAATGGCATCACCCATATAAGCAAGCGCAAGTCCATTCAACTGTTTTCCGTCTTTCAGCTTTTCAAAATTCAACATGACCTATTCTCCTCTTTTCCAGCGAGTACCTTGAGGAGTATCCTCCAATACAATATTCATGCTCTTTAACTGGTCACGAATTTGATCAGATAGCGCAAAATCGCGATTTCTTCTAGCCTCATTGCGTTTTTCAATTAACGCTTCTACTTCTTCGTCAAGCGTATGCTTTTCTTCTAATGAGAAGCCAAGGACAGAGGTGATTTCTTGGAACAAGCCAATAAATGCCTTGATCACTTCCTCAGAAGTATGATCATTTTCCATATAGTAATTCGCTTGTTTCGCTAGTTCAAATAAAACAGAGATGGCATTTGCCGTATTGAAGTCATCATTCATTTCAGAAATAAATGTCGCACGCTGCTCTTCAATCTTTGTCAACCATTCAGTGTTATCCTCTGTTAAATTGGTACTGCTCTCAAGACGATGATGTAGATTTGAATAAGATGTTTTGAGTCTGTTAAATGCACTCTTTGTACTTTCCAATAAGTCAATGGAGTAATTGATTGGATGACGATAGTGAACCGACAGCATAAAGAAACGAAGCACATCTGGATCTTGTTCTTTAATAATGTCATGTACGAGCACAAAGTTGCCTAGTGATTTTGACATTTTTTCATTCTCAATATTAATATATCCGTTATGCATCCAATACTTTGCAAAAGGTTTGCCTGTCAAAGCCTCAGATTGAGCGATTTCATTCTCGTGATGAGGGAACGTTAAATCCTGTCCGCCAGCATGAATGTCAATCGTATCGCCTAAATACTTTTTGACCATCGCAGAACACTCGATGTGCCAGCCTGGACGCCCTTCGCCCCACGGGCTATCCCAAGAAATCTCCTGATCCTTTGCGGCCTTCCATAATGCAAAGTCGAGTGCATCCCTTTTCTTTTCACCTACACGAATACGGGCACCTGTCTTTAATTCATCAATCGATTGGTGAGACAGTTTTCCGTAGCCTTCAAATGAGCGTGTGCTGTAATACACGTCACCATCTGCCTCATAGGCGTAGCCTTTTTCAATCAATGTGGCGATAAACGCAATGATATCATCCATATTTTCTGTCACTCGCGGGTGAAGGTCTGCTTTTTTGCAGCCTAATGCACTGACGTCCTCAAAGTATGCTTGGATAAATCGATCAGCAATCGTTGGGACATCTTCGCCTAATTCATTTGCTGCTTTGATGAGTTTATCATCCACATCAGTAAAGTTGGATACGAAATTCACATCATAGCCGCTATATTCTAAATACTTACGTACCGTGTCATATACAATGGCAGGTCTTGCATTCCCGATATGAATGTAGTTATACACGGTTGGTCCGCATACATACATTTTCACCTTTCCTGGTTCAAGTGGGACAAACTCTTCCTTCTTACGTGTCAATGTATTATAAATATTGATTGTCATGATTGTTCTTCCTTTCTGCTCAATGAAGCCAGCTCACGTTTTAGCTTTTCCATTTCTCGCTCCAATTCTTTGAAACGATCAGAAACTGGATCTGGCAAATCTTGATGATTGAGATCACGATTGATTTTCTTTCCATTTTGAACGACCACTCGCCCAGGTATACCTACAACAGTGGAATGGTCTGGTACGTCTTTTAACACAACAGACCCCGCACCAATCTTGGACCCTTTTCCTACGGTAATGGAACCGAGCACCTTAGCACCAGTCGCAATCAGGGCATCGTCCAAAATAGTTGGATGCCGCTTTCCCTTTTCTTTCCCTGTTCCCCCTAATGTCACGCCTTGGAAAACAGTGACGTTATCGCCAATTTCACATGTTTCCCCAATCACGACGCCCATGCCGTGATCAATAAAGAACCGCCGGCCGATGGTTGCTGCTGGGTGAATCTCAACCCCTGTGAAAAACCGGCTGACCTGAGAAATGATCCGCGCAAGAAAATACAGCTTACGCTTGTAAAATGCATGCGCAACACGATGAGCCCAAATCGCATGAAGCCCTGAATAGGTTAGCACTACTTCAAGATAGCTTCTAGCAGCAGGATCTTGATCAAACACAGTATCAATATCTTCTTTCAGCATTTTGAAAAACACATGCTCCCCCCGTTCTTCCCCATCAATCTCTCTTAGGACTTGCTCTCTTTTTTGGACAAATAAAAAACGCCTCTGCCATATGACAGAGACGTTTTGAAAACGCGGTTCCACTCTGTTTAGAAAGCCCTCATTTCGCAGCCTTCTCAACTTCATCCCATAACGGAGGGTACCGCCCTTGCATACTAACATACGTGTTCCTCAAGGGTCTTGAGGGTGCATTTCCAACGTCTGCCCATAAGTCTCTTTCAGCCGGTGAAGACTCTTTCTGTGATGGACGATAACATTGTACTTCTCCCTCGCAACGATTTTCCTTATATTTGTTTAATGCGGTTTAATACCGTCTCTTTACCTAGTAGTTCAATACTTTGCGGAAGCTCTGGGCCATGCGTTTGTCCAGTGACAGCCACACGAATTGGCATGAATAGTTTCTTACCTTTATGCCCTGTTTCTTTTTGTACCGCTTTAATGGCAGCTTTGATTTCATCAGGTGTGAAAGACTCAAGACGTTCAAGCTGACCTGCAAACGAAGCCATCACTTCTGGTACTTGCTCTTCTGCAAGAACTTCCTTTGCCTCTTGATTATACTCAATTTGTTCCTTAAAGAACAACTCTGTTAACTCAACAATTTCTGCTCCATAGCTCAATTGCTCGTGATATAGAGAAATGAGTTTGCGCACCCACGTGTTTTCTTCTTCTGTCAGCTGCTCGCTTACCTTGCCTGCCTTTTGAAGATGTGGAAGTGTAAGTGCCACAACTTGATCAAGATCAAGTGCTTTTACATATTGGTTATTCACCCATTTTAGTTTATGCATATCGAAGAGAGCTGGTGACTTAGAAAGTCGATTGACATCGAAAATATCGATGAACTGCTCTTTTGTAAATAGTTCCTCTTCACCAACTGGAGACCATCCAAGCAGTGCAATGAAGTTAAACAAAGCTTCTGGTAAATAGCCCAAGTTCTTATACTGTTCGATGAACTGGATAATTGATTCATCACGCTTGCTTAATTTCTTGCGGTTCTCGTTTACAATCAGCGTCATATGTCCGAACAGCGGAACATCCCAGCCAAATGCATTGAAGACCATAATTTGTTTAGGTGTATTCGAAATGTGATCCTCACCACGAAGAATGTGAGTCATTTTCATCAAATGATCATCCACCGCTACAGCGAAGTTATACGTTGGCGTACCATCTTTCTTCACAATAACAAAGTCACCGATGCCGTCTGTTTCAAATGAAATCTCGCCTTTGACCATATCGTCAAATTTGATAATTTCTCCTTTAGGCACTCGGAAGCGGATGCTTGGCTCTCTTCCTTCAGCAATCAGCTTGTCCTCTTCTTCTTTTGATAAATGACTGCATTTACCAGAATATCGAGGCATTTCACTGCGGGCGATTTGTGCTTCACGCTCTGCCTCTAGCTCTTCTGCCGTACAATAGCACTTATACGCCAAGTCCTTCTCTAACAGCTCGTCATAATATTTTTTGTAAATATCATTACGCTCTGATTGTCTGTAAGGGCCGTAACCGCCATCTTTATCAATGCTCTCATCCCAATCAATACCGAGCCATTGCAGGTGGCGAAGCTGGCTTTCCTCCCCGCCTTCTACATTACGCTTTTGATCCGTATCCTCGATTCGAATAATAAATTTGCCGCCTTGGCTGCGTGCGAACAAATAGTTGAAAAGAGCCGTTCTAGCATTCCCAATATGTAAATGGCCAGTTGGACTCGGTGCATAACGAACACGCACTTCATTTCCCATGAGTTTAACTTCCTTTCATCTGCATCATGTTGTCTGACACCAATTTTTTATAAACGTATTTTATCATCAAAACCTATTCTCATCAAAATGGATTTTACTTTTTCTGAAGAAGCACTGTTGCCTGAGAGGCAATTCCTTCTCCTCTTCCTGTAAATCCGAGTTTCTCTGTCGTTGTTGCTTTGACATTCACCTGTGTGACATCTGCCTCAAGCGCTTCTGCAATTTTCTCACACATTGGTTGTATGTAAGGTGCCATTTTTGGCTTTTGCGCCATGATGGTGCAGTCAATATTCACAAGAGTGTAGCCCTTTTCTTTCACAAGTGCCCACACATGCTGCAATAATTTAAAAGAATCTGCATCCTTAAACTCAGGATCTGTGTCTGGGAAATGTCTGCCGATATCTCCTTCAGCAATCGCACCCAGGCATGCATCTGCCACTGTATGAAGCAGTACGTCAGCATCTGAATGCCCTAGCAGTCCCTTTTCATAAGGGATGGTGACCCCGCCGATAATTAGAGGTCTTCCCTCTGTTAATTGATGTACATCAAAACCTTGTCCTATTCTCAACATGATCTAGTACCCTCTTTCCGCATCCATAATTGCCTTGGCAACCAATAAATCATCCGGTGTTGTCAGTTTAATATTGGTATAGTCTCCTTGGACAATATACACACTCTCACCGTGTAATTGTTCCACAAGACTGGCGTCATCTGTTCCAAGAAAGCCTGTCCGCTCCGCATGTTCATGCGCTTCTTTTAAAATAGAATGACGAAAAGCTTGTGGGGTCTGGACTGCCCACAAGCTCTGACGTTCAATGGTTTGTTCCACTTTGCCTTCTTGAACGCGTTTGATTGTGTCTTTCACTGGTACCGCTACGACTGCGGAGCCTTTTTCAATCGCTGCTTTAACGAGCAAGTCAATCTGTGTATGCTTAATAAAAGGCCTTGCGCCATCATGAACAAGCACGATGTCCGCATCTTGCACAGCCTTCAATCCTTCGTATACACTTTGCTGCCGTTCTTCACCGCCAGTGACAAGTGAAACAGGCGTTTGAAAAGCGTGTACCTTCAGTAGCCTTTCAAAGTCACGACGCTCTTCTTCATTGATCGCTAAGATCATGCGTCTGCATTGTGAATGAGCGTCAAACACCTTCAGTGTGTGGATGATGACCGGCATTCTTTTCAATTCAATAAAAAGTTTATTGCGGCCGGCCTTCATTCGCTTCCCCTGCCCCGCAGCCGGAATAACTACTTCATAATACATGTTCGTTCTCCCTTTAGAGCGCCTTCTCCAGAAGTTTTGGCTTCGCAAAAATCATTCTTCCAGCAGCAGTTTGCAGCACACTCGTGACGAGCACATCAATGTCTTTTCCAATATAATTGCGTCCTTCTTCGACCACAATCATCGTACCGTCATCTAAGTAAGCAACACCTTGGTTATGCTCTTTCCCATCTTTGATGACCTGTACCTTCATTTCTTCCCCAGGCAGTACAACCGGTTTGACTGCATTGGCTAGATCATTGATGTTTAACACTGCTACTTTTTGAAGTTCGCATACTTTATTTAAATTAAAATCATTTGTCACAACAACACCTGAAGTTAACTTAGCGAGTTTCACAAGCTTGCTGTCAACCTCTTGAATATCTTCAAAGTCACCTTCGTAAATTTCAACTTTAATATCCAGTTCTTTTTGGATACGATTTAAAATATCAAGACCTCTTCGGCCTCTATTTCTCT
Source organism: Bacillus sp. FSL K6-2869 (assembly GCF_040869405.1). Taxonomy (NCBI): domain Bacteria; kingdom Bacillati; phylum Bacillota; class Bacilli; order Caryophanales; family Bacillaceae; genus Bacillus; species Bacillus sp. FSL K6-2869. Next base: position 112,672 of record NZ_CP152035.1, on the reverse strand, counting down.
TTAATACATCAGAAGAGTCGGCAATATGCTGTAATTCCTCAAGTACAAATTGAGGAATGACCATCACACCTTCTAGGAATCCAGTTTGACAAATATCTGCGATTCTTCCATCAATGATAACACTTGTGTCTAAAATTTTCAGCTTTTTATCTTCTATTTCAGGTTCATCATCAGCTGCTCCTTTTTTCTTTGTGACCTTTGCAGATCGAGAGAACAGCCCCATCATTTCATCCTTCTTCTTAAACCCTACCTGAAATCCAAGGTATCCTAAAAAGAAAGCCAGGAAAATCGGAATAATGGTACCAAAAATATGATATGGGATATTGTTTAGCGGGATCACGTTTACAATAAGATATGCTAGAATAAGTCCAAATACTAAACCGAAACTTCCAGATATAAGATCAGGAAGAGGCGCCTTCAATAGAGAATCCTCGATCCATTTCACCCAATTAACCACATAGCCTGTGCACCATTTACCAATGATAAAGAACACAGCGGCTCCTATTAGTGCTGAAGAGTAAGCATTTGTTATGAAAGGTATGTCCTTCACATTTAACAGCAGAAATAACTCTGGAATGATAAAAATCCCTACAACTGCACCGAAAATGATAAAAAACGCCTGAACGATTCTTTTTAACATACCTTCACCTCCTTTATTTTTCATCTGTCAATCCACCTTCATCTGACATTTATATATGCTTAAGTTTCCTATCATCATGAACAGAAAACAAAACCATCATTAATATACCCATATTCATCCATTTTTAACCGTATTTAAGAAAAATTTCTCTTTTTATAGCTGACGGTCGATATAATGTTTTTCTTGCAGTCTTTTTAATCCTTTTTTTATCTTTTTCGCTCTTACTTCTCCAATTCCTTCTACTTCATCCAAATCTTGTACATCCGCTTCCATAATTCGATCTAGCACACCAAATGCTTCGACCACGTTTTCAACGATTGGCATAGGTAGTCTAGGGATTTTATGAAGTAATCTGTAACCTCTAGTGTACACATATTCGTCAATATTTGTAGATGCTGGATAGCCGAGTAACTTGTACAAAATAGAGTCATCTAAAAGTTCAAAGCTCGACATATCTTGGAGCTGTTTCAGCAGCACATATGGATCTTTGATCTTTTCTTTCACGTAATCTTTAATAAATAAAGCCGCTTCCTGCTCCATATCTGTAATCAGCTCATTGACTTGCAGACGGATCAAGTGTCCTTCTGTCCCAAGCTCTTTGATATACATATTGATTTCATTTTTGATTCTAAGTACCATTTCATAACGATGCAGCACGGATAATACATCACCAAAGGTCACAAGTTCTTCAAATTCTAAAGCGCTTAACGCAGAAATGGCATGATCTAAAATGGTTTTATATTTCTCCAGTGTTTGTATCGCTTGGTTGGCCTTCGTCAAAATAAAACCAATATCTTTCAACGTATATCGTCGATTCCCTTGGTATAAGGTAATCACGTTCCGACGTTCAGAAATGGCAATGATTAAGCAACCTGTCTGCTTTGCTACACGTTCAGCCGTTCGGTGTCTCATGCCTGTTTCTGATGAATGAATGGTTGCATCCGGCATGAGCTGTGTATTCGCATACAAGATTTTTTGACCAGAGTCACTTAAAATAATCGCCCCATCCATCTTCGCCAATTCATATAAATGTGCTGGGGAGAATGCAGAATTAATATGAAATCCTCCATCTACCACACTTTTCACTTTATCGTTATAACCAACAACAATGAGCCCTCCAGTATTGGCTCTTAGGACGTTTTCAATCCCTGCCCGCAGGGGTGTCCCCGGTGCCACAAACTGGACAATATCTAAGAGATCGACTTCTCTCGCTCCTTTTTTCTCTTTTTCCATTTCTATGATCCCCCTAGTGAAATACGAAGTGCCTCTGCTACATTTTCTACACCGACTAATTCAATCCCTCTCGGTTTTTTCCATCCATCTATATTCGCCTGAGGAATAAACATTCGTTTAAATCCTAGTTTAGCAGCTTCCTGCACACGCTGTTCAATTCTTGATACTCTTCTGACTTCTCCCGTCAGACCCACTTCTCCTATAAAGCAATCTGCTTGATGCGGCGCTGCATCTTTAAAGCTTGATGCAATACTGACGGCAATAGCTAAGTCAATCGCCGGTTCGTCAAGCTTCACACCGCCTGCGACCTTTAAATACGCATCTTGGTTTTGCAGCAGCAGCCCCACGCGTTTTTCTAAAACTGCCATTAGGAGCGACACTCGATTATGATCAAGGCCAGTAGCCATTCTTCGCGGATTCCCAAAGCTTGTCGGGGAAATTAACGCCTGTATCTCGACAAGTACGGGTCTTGTTCCTTCCATTGAGGCAACAACACACGAACCAGATACACCTGCCGACCGCTCTTCTAAAAAGATTTCTGATGGGTTCAATACTTCCGTGAGCCCTTCCTCTCTCATTTCAAAAATTCCCAATTCATTCGTTGAACCAAATCGGTTTTTGACCGCCCGTAAGATACGAAACGTATGATGACGCTCGCCTTCAAAATAAAGAACTGTGTCCACCATATGCTCTAAAAGGCGTGGACCTGCGATCGAGCCTTCTTTGGTCACGTGACCAACGATAAAAATAGGAATACCATTTGTCTTGGCAATTTTCATCAGCTGTGCTGTACATTCTCTTACTTGAGATACAGAACCGGGAGCTGACGTAATATCGCTTTGATAAACGGTTTGAATCGAATCCACCACAACAAAAGCAGGTTTCATCTCCTGTATAGCAGACGTTATATACTCCATATCGGTTTCAGCCAAAACATGTAAAGAGGCGCTTTCAATGCCAAGGCGGTCCGCTCTTAGCTTCGTTTGTTTAATGGACTCCTCACCAGATATGTATAACACATTCTGATTTTTGTCTGAGAGCTGTGCTGATACTTGTAATAATAATGTGGACTTCCCAATCCCAGGATCTCCGCCGATGAGAACAAGAGAACCTTTGACAATTCCACTTCCTAATACTCGGTTAAATTCTTCTAAATTTGTTTTAATTCGGGGTTCTTCGGATGTTTCAATTGCAGATATAGGTGAAGGTTTTTGAATGGTTTGAACAGAATGATTAAAAGCACTTCGACGGTTTGCCGGCTCTTTGCGAACGACCTCTTCTGTCATACTGTTCCAAGTGCCGCAGCCTGGACATTTCCCCATCCATTTGGCTGACTCATAACCGCACGATTGGCATATAAATTTTGATTTTGTCTTAGCCATAGATTGAAGAATACAACTCCTTATACTGGTCAGAAAATAAGTAAAGGGAGGCATACACCTTACTGGTATGCCTCACACTTTTTTCTTACTATATTAGTTCGTAGCAGCCGTCGCTTTTACGACAATTTCTCCATCTTCCACATCTAATACGATATGTTGACCTTTTTCAATATTCCCCTTCAGAAGCTCTTCAGAAAGTCGATCTTCTACATGCTTTTGAATCGCTCTTCTTAACGGACGCGCACCGTACTCAAGATCTACTCCTTCGTCGGCAATTTTCGCTTTTGCTGCTTCCGTCAATTCAATTGATAGGTCTTGTTCTTTTAATCGTTTTGTCAATTGATCAGACATGAGAGACACGATCTCTTTGAGATGTTTCTTCTCAAGCGAGTGGAAGACAATGATTTCATCAATACGGTTGATAAACTCAGGTCTAAACGCACGTTTCAACTCGCCCATCACTTTGCCTTTCATATCCTTGTAATTTTGACTTTCATCCTGCACGTTAAAGCCAACATATTTATTGCGCTTCAGCTCACTAGCTCCAACGTTTGATGTCATGATCAAAATCGTATTTCTAAAGTCAACGGTACGCCCTTTAGAATCAGTCAGACGACCATCTTCTAACACTTGCAGTAAGATATTAAATACATCTGGATGCGCCTTTTCAATCTCGTCTAAAAGAACGACAGAATAAGGTTTTCTTCTCACTTTTTCAGTCAGCTGTCCACCTTCATCATAGCCCACATAGCCTGGAGGTGACCCAACAAGTCTGGATGTAGAGTGTTTCTCCATGTATTCAGACATATCAATACGGATCATTGCTTCTTCATCACCGAAAATAGACTCAGCGAGTGCTCTTGCAAGCTCCGTTTTACCAACCCCTGTTGGACCCAAGAAGATAAAGGAGCCGATTGGACGCTTCGGATCTTTCAGGCCAGCACGCGCACGTCTCACTGCTTTTGCTACAGCGACAACCGCTTCATCCTGTCCGATCACGCGAGAGTGGAGCAATTGTTCCATGTTCAGAAGCTTATCTGTCTCCGTTTGAGCAATTTTCGAAACAGGCACTCCCGTCCAGCTGGAAACGACCATTGCGATATCATCTACAGATACCTCTGAATTCTCTTGTCCCTGCTTTTCTTTCCATGATTTCTTTGTAACTTCTACTTTTTCACGCAAACGCTGTTCTGTATCGCGAAGAGAAGCTGCTTTTTCAAATTCTTGACTTTGAACTGCCGCATCCTTTTCCTTGCGTACTTCATCCAGCTTTTGCTCTAATTCTTTTAGATTAGGCGGTGTCGTGAACGAACGTAAACGGACTTTCGAACCTGCCTCATCAATTAAATCAATCGCCTTATCTGGAAGGAAACGGTCAGAAATATAACGGTCAGACAGCTTCACTGCCGCCTCAATCGCTTCATCTGTAATAGACACACGGTGATGTGCTTCATACCGGTCTCTAAGTCCTCTTAAGATTTGAATACTTTCATCAACAGACGGCTGATCTACTTGAATTGGCTGGAAACGTCGTTCAAGCGCAGCGTCCTTTTCAATGTATTTACGGTACTCATCTAACGTTGTCGCTCCAATACATTGAAGTTCACCACGTGCTAAGGATGGCTTCAAGATATTAGACGCATCAATCGCGCCCTCTGCTCCACCAGCACCAATGAGTGTATGAAGCTCGTCGATAAAGAGAATGATATTTCCTGCCTGTCGAATTTCGTCCATCACTTTTTTCAAACGATCCTCGAATTCACCACGATATTTCGTCCCAGCTACAACAGTTCCCATATCCAGTGTCATCACTCGTTTATCGCGCAGGATTTCAGGCACTTCGTTATGAATAATTTGCTGTGCAAGACCTTCTGCGATGGCTGTTTTACCAACACCAGGCTCACCAATCAGCACAGGGTTATTTTTTGTTCTTCTACTTAGGACCTCAATAACACGTTGAATTTCTTTGCTTCGGCCAATGACAGGGTCCAAGCTGTCCTCTTTTGCAATAGCTGTCAAATCTCTTGCCAAGCTATCTAGTGTTGGTGTATTTGCATTGCTATTAGAGCCTGCCGCAGATGCACCTGTTTCATTGCTTCCAAGCAGCTGCAGAACTTGCTGACGTGCTTTATTTAAGCTCACTCCGAGGTTATTTAAGACACGGGCAGCGACACCCTCTCCCTCACGAATAAGACCTAATAGAATATGTTCTGTCCCTACATAGGAATGACCTAGCTTTCTTGCTTCATCCATTGAAAGCTCAGTGACCTTCTTCGCTCTAGGCGTATAATGAGGAATAGCTTGAGACACCTCTTGCCCTCTTCCAATCAAGCTTTCGACTTCTTTTTGGATTTTATCTGAAACAAGGCCCAGTGCTTCTAACGCTTTAGCAGCGATGCCCTCACCTTCACGTACAAGGCCAAGTAAAATGTGCTCAGTACCTATGTTTTTATGGCCTAGGCGAATGGCTTCTTCTTGTGCAAGTGCTAATACCTTTTGAGCTCTTTCAGTGAATCTTCCAAACATCATATCGTTTCATCCTCCTGTCCATTCCTATGCATTTCTAAGCGCAGCCTTTCTCTAATAATCGCTGCTCGTTTTATATCTCGTTCATTTGGCTCTAAGGCTCCTCCTGAATATTGTTGAAGGAAGCCGGGCTGAGTCAAAATCATGAGTTCATTCAGTATATTACTTGAAAGCCCCTTAATGATACCTAAATCAATTCCAAGCCGCACATCTGACAAACACTTTGCTGTTTCCTTTGATTCAATCATACGACAATTGGCCAAAATCCCTAAGGAACGGTACACTCTGTCCTCAAGTTCAATTTTAGATGTTTGATATAAAGCTTTTCGTGCAGATCGCTCTTGTTCAATGAGCTGAGCGGTCACACTATTCAAGTCATCTACAATGTCTTCTTCTGATTGACCAAGTGTCATTTGATTTGATATTTGAAAGATGTTTCCTATTGCTTCGCTGCCCTCACCATAAATTCCTCTGACCACAAGACCTAATTGATTAATGGCCGGAATAATCCGATTCATTTGTCTTGTGAGCGCTAATGCTGGTAAATGCATCATGACCGAAGCCCTAATACCTGTACCTACATTGGTCGGACAGCTTGTTAAGTATCCTCGCTTTTCAGAAAACGCATAATCCACTTGCTCTTCAATCCAGTCATCTACCTGATTAGCCGCTTTTAGTGCATTGGCTAGCTGAAAACCTGGGAATAAGCATTGGATTCGAATATGGTCTTCTTCATTCAGCATCACACTGATTTCTTCATTTTCAGAAAGCAAACAGCCGCCAAATCTTGATTCAGCTAAATTGGGGCTAATCAAATGCTTTTCAACAAGTACCCTCTTTGCTAAAGGCTGCGTTTCATTCATTCGAATGAGAACAAAGTTTCCAATGTCCTTCACTTCCTGGCTAGCAAACTTTTGTTCGAATTGCTGGAGAACAGCTTCAGCTTCAGCTTGAGAAAACTGAGTTGGGAAACGAACATGCTCTAGATTGCGAGCTAGCCGGATACGACTGCTTAGAACAATGTCACTTTCTGGTCCTTTTTGTTTCATCCACTGACTTAGAGCGTCTTGAATAAAATGCTGGAGCGACATGTCGTTAATCTCCCTCCCTCTGCTGAGATTGCTCATGCTCTAATGCACGAATTTGATCTCGAACTTCCGCTGCCTTTTCGAACTCTTCCTGTTCAATCAGCTGCTTCAGCTCTTGCTGCATTAACTCAAGTTTCCGGCGAACATGCAGGCTGCCGGCAATTCGTTTTGGGACTTTCCCATTATGGACTGTATTTCCACTATGGACTTTCCGTAAAACAGGGTTCAGATACTGATCAAATGTACGATAGCATTCTGCACAGCCAAATCGGCCTGTTTTTCTGAACTGTTGAAAGGTTAAGCCACACTTAGGACATTGATCCACTTCTTTCGCTTCTTGAAAAATAGACGAGCCCTTGTTAGCACTTGTGGTGAAGCTAGGATCAATATTCAATAAGCCTGATAATAAGTTGTGAATCGAGAAACCTTGGTTTCCACTCATAGCATATGAATCACTGTTTTCTTTTGCACATTGTTCACATATGTGCATTTCTTGTTTTTCTCCATTTATAACTTTCGTAAAGTGAAAAGTGGCTGGTCTCTCATTACATTCTTGACAAATCAATCTTTTCACCCGCTTTACTTTAATTTCAAAGCATTTAACATCGCTTTCATCATCCGAGCACGCAGTTCATCACGTTCAGGTAAATCAATATGCAATACAGAACGGTCCATGACACTAATCATCATCTTAGCTTCTCTTTCAGATAAAATGTTATTTTCAACAAGACGCATGATGATATGATCAGATGCAGCCTGTGATAAACGATGATATATTTGGGAAATAATGTTGTTCAATAAGTCGACTTCATCATTCATTTTGACTTTAATGATGCGGATATAGCCACCGCCGCCACGCTTACTTTCAACGATATAGCCTCTCTCGCTCGTAAAGCGTGTATTGATAACATAGTTAATTTGTGAAGGTACGCATTGAAATTTATCTGCAATTTCATTGCGCTTAATTTCTAATATTTCTCGACCGTTCTGATCCAAGACTTCCTTCAAATACTGCTCGATGATATCAGAAATATTTTGTGCCACTCCGCCTCCTCCTCCATTGACTTTGACTATATTTGACTTTAATCTTACTATAAATTTTTTCGATCGATTTTTCAAGATAATCGCTCAACTAACAATATTATTTCCACATTTATATGGTATCAAACCTCTCAAAAACACAAAAAAGACCAGTTCCGACTGGAACTGATCCTTATAGAAGCTTGGCGGCGTCCTACTCTCACAGGGGGAAACCCCCAACTACCATCGGCGCTGAAGAGCTTAACTTCCGTGTTCGGTATGGGAACGGGTGTGACCTCTTCGCTATCGCCACCAAACCTGATGGAGAGAATGTTCTCTCAAAACTAGATAACAATGTTCATTTTTCACATTAGAATATAGGTTAAGTCCTCGATCTATTAGTATCTGTCAGCTCCACGTGTCACCACGCTTCCACCTCAGACCTATCAACCTGATCATCTTTCAGGGATCTTACTTCCTTGCGGAATGGGAAATCTCATCTTGAGGGGGGCTTCATGCTTAGATGCTTTCAGCACTTATCCCGTCCGCACATAGCTACCCAGCGATGCCCTTGGCAGAACAACTGGTACACCAGCGGTGCGTCCATCCCGGTCCTCTCGTACTAAGGACAGCTCCTCTCAAATTTCCTGCGCCCGCGACGGATAGGGACCGAACTGTCTCACGACGTTCTGAACCCAGCTCGCGTACCGCTTTAATGGGCGAACAGCCCAACCCTTGGGACCGACTACAGCCCCAGGATGCGATGAGCCGACATCGAGGTGCCAAACCTCCCCGTCGATGTGGACTCTTGGGGGAGATAAGCCTGTTATCCCCGGGGTAGCTTTTATCCGTTGAGCGATGGCCCTTCCATGCGGAACCACCGGATCACTAAGCCCGACTTTCGTCCCTGCTCGACTTGTAGGTCTCGCAGTCAAGCTCCCTTGTGCCTTTACACTCTGCGAATGATTTCCAACCATTCTGAGGGAACCTTTGGGCGCCTCCGTTACATTTTAGGAGGCGACCGCCCCAGTCAAACTGCCCACCTGACACTGTCTCCCTGCCCGATAAGGGCAGCGGGTTAGAAGGTCAATACAGCCAGGGTAGTATCCCACCGATGCCTCCACCGAAGCTAGCGCTCCGGTTTCCAAGGCTCCTACCTATCCTGTACAAGCTGTACCAACATTCAATATCAGGCTGCAGTAAAGCTCCACGGGGTCTTTCCGTCCTGTCGCGGGTAACCTGCATCTTCACAGGTACTATAATTTCACCGAGTCTCTCGTTGAGACAGTGCCCAGATCGTTGCGCCTTTCGTGCGGGTCGGAACTTACCCGACAAGGAATTTCGCTACCTTAGGACCGTTATAGTTACGGCCGCCGTTTACTGGGGCTTCAATTCGCACCTTCGCTTACGCTAAGCGCTCCTCTTAACCTTCCAGCACCGGGCAGGCGTCAGCCCCTATACTTCGCCTTACGGCTTCGCAGAGACCTGTGTTTTTGCTAAACAGTCGCCTGGGCCTATTCACTGCGGCTTCTCGGGGCTTTAACACCCTAAGAAGCACCCCTTCTCCCGAAGTTACGGGGTCATTTTGCCGAGTTCCTTAACGAGAGTTCTCTCGATCACCTTAGGATTCTCTCCTCGCCTACCTGTGTCGGTTTGCGGTACGGGCACCTCTCACCTCGCTAGAGGCTTTTCTTGGCAGTGTGGAATCAGGAACTTCGCTACTAAATTTCGCTCGCCATCACAGCTCAGCCTTCACGGGAAACGGATTTGCCTATTTCCCAGCCTAACTGCTTGGACGCGGATATCCAATACCGCGCTTACCCTATCCTCCTGCGTCCCCCCATTGCTCAAATGGTGAGGAGGTGGTACAGGAATATCAACCTGTTGTCCATCGCCTACGCCTTTCGGCCTCGGCTTAGGTCCCGACTAACCCTGAGCGGACGAGCCTTCCTCAGGAAACCTTAGGCATTCGGTGGACGGGATTCTCACCCGTCTTTCGCTACTCATACCGGCATTCTCACTTCTAAGCGCTCCACCAGTCCTTCCGGTCTGACTTCACTGCACTTAGAACGCTCTCCTACCACTGTTCGTAAGAACAGTCCGCAGCTTCGGTGATACGTTTAGCCCCGGTACATTTTCGGCGCAGAGTCACTCGACCAGTGAGCTATTACGCACTCTTTAAATGGTGGCTGCTTCTAAGCCAACATCCTGGTTGTCTAAGCAACTCCACATCCTTTTCCACTTAACGTATACTTTGGGACCTTAGCTGGCGGTCTGGGCTGTTTCCCTTTCGACTACGGATCTTATCACTCGCAGTCTGACTCCCAAGGATAAGTCATCGGCATTCGGAGTTTGACTGAATTCGGTAACCCGGTAGGGGCCCCTAGTCCAATCAGTGCTCTACCTCCGAGACTCTTACCTTGAGGCTAGCCCTAAAGCTATTTCGGAGAGAACCAGCTATCTCCAGGTTCGATTGGCATTTCACCCCTACCCACACCTCATCCCCGCACTTTTCAACGTGCGTGGGTTCGGGCCTCCATTCAGTGTTACCTGAACTTCACCCTGGACATGGGTAGATCACCTGGTTTCGGGTCTACGACCACGTACTCATGCGCCCTATTCAGACTCGCTTTCGCTGCGGCTCCGCATCTTCTGCTTAACCTTGCACGGGATCGTAACTCGCCGGTTCATTCTACAAAAGGCACGCCATCACCCGTTAACGGGCTCTGACTACTTGTAGGCACACGGTTTCAGGATCTATTTCACTCCCCTTCCGGGGTGCTTTTCACCTTTCCCTCACGGTACTGGTTCACTATCGGTCACTAGGGAGTATTTAGCCTTGGGAGATGGTCCTCCCGGATTCCGACGGAATTTCACGTGTTCCGCCGTACTCAGGATCCACTCTGGAGAGAACAACATTTCAGTTACAGGGCTGTTACCTTCTTTGGCGGGCCTTTCCAGACCTCTTCGCTTATATCGTTCCTTTGTAACTCCGTATAGAGTGTCCTACAACCCCAAGAGGCAAGCCTCTTGGTTTGGGCTGTTCCCGTTTCGCTCGCCGCTACTCAGGGAATCGCATTTGCTTTCTCTTCCTCCGGGTACTTAGATGTTTCAGTTCCCCGGGTATGCCTTCTCATACTCTATGTATTCAAGTATGGATACTACTCCATTACGAGCAGTGGGTTTCCCCATTCGGAAATCTCCGGATCAAAGCTTGCTTACAGCTCCCCGAAGCATATCGGTGTTCGTCCCGTCCTTCATCGGCTCCTAGTGCCAAGGCATCCACCGTGCGCCCTTTCTAACTTAACCATTTCTTACTTTAGAAAGAATCACTATGTGTGATGAACTTTGCATTGCATTCAATGTGAATGTATTACTTATTGTTATCTAGTTTTCAAAGAACAATCCTGTCTCGCTAGAGACATGTTTGAAGGAATGATCCTTCAAAACTAAACAAGACGAAAAACGTACGCTGCTCCATATATCCTTAGAAAGGAGGTGATCCAGCCGCACCTTCCGATACGGCTACCTTGTTACGACTTCACCCCAATCATCTGCCCCACCTTCGGCGGCTGGCTCCATAAAGGTTACCTCACCGACTTCGGGTGTTGCAAACTCTCGTGGTGTGACGGGCGGTGTGTACAAGGCCCGGGAACGTATTCACCGCGGCATGCTGATCCGCGATTACTAGCGATTCCAGCTTCACGCAGTCGAGTTGCAGACTGCGATCCGAACTGAGAACAGATTTGTGGGATTGGCTAAACCTTGCGGTCTCGCAGCCCTTTGTTCTGTCCATTGTAGCACGTGTGTAGCCCAGGTCATAAGGGGCATGATGATTTGACGTCATCCCCACCTTCCTCCGGTTTGTCACCGGCAGTCACCTTAGAGTGCCCAACTGAATGCTGGCAACTAAGATCAAGGGTTGCGCTCGTTGCGGGACTTAACCCAACATCTCACGACACGAGCTGACGACAACCATGCACCACCTGTCACTCTGTCCCCGAAGGGAAAGCCCTATCTCTAGGGTTGTCAGAGGATGTCAAGACCTGGTAAGGTTCTTCGCGTTGCTTCGAATTAAACCACATGCTCCACCGCTTGTGCGGGCCCCCGTCAATTCCTTTGAGTTTCAGTCTTGCGACCGTACTCCCCAGGCGGAGTGCTTAATGCGTTAGCTGCAGCACTAAGGGGCGGAAACCCCCTAACACTTAGCACTCATCGTTTACGGCGTGGACTACCAGGGTATCTAATCCTGTTCGCTCCCCACGCTTTCGCTCCTCAGCGTCAGTTACAGACCAGAGAGTCGCCTTCGCCACTGGTGTTCCTCCACATCTCTACGCATTTCACCGCTACACGTGGAATTCCACTCTCCTCTTCTGCACTCAAGTTTCCCAGTTTCCAATGACCCTCCCCGGTTGAGCCGGGGGCTTTCACATCAGACTTAAGAAACCGCCTGCGAGCCCTTTACGCCCAATAATTCCGGACAACGCTTGCCACCTACGTATTACCGCGGCTGCTGGCACGTAGTTAGCCGTGGCTTTCTGGTTAGGTACCGTCAAGGTGCAAGCAGTTACTCTTGCACTTGTTCTTCCCTAACAACAGAGCTTTACGATCCGAAAACCTTCATCACTCACGCGGCGTTGCTCCGTCAGACTTTCGTCCATTGCGGAAGATTCCCTACTGCTGCCTCCCGTAGGAGTCTGGGCCGTGTCTCAGTCCCAGTGTGGCCGATCACCCTCTCAGGTCGGCTACGCATCGTCGCCTTGGTGAGCCGTTACCTCACCAACTAGCTAATGCGCCGCGGGTCCATCTGTAAGTGACAGCCGAAACCGTCTTTCATCCTTGAACCATGCGGTTCAAGGAACTATCCGGTATTAGCTCCGGTTTCCCGGAGTTATCCCAGTCTTACAGGCAGGTTACCCACGTGTTACTCACCCGTCCGCCGCTAACATCCGGGAGCAAGCTCCCTTCTGTCCGCTCGACTTGCATGTATTAGGCACGCCGCCAGCGTTCGTCCTGAGCCAGGATCAAACTCTCCGAAAAAGTACAAAACCGAAGTTTTGCTTTTCGCCAGTTTGACTGACTACCTATGAAGTTTCATAGGATTTTTTTATAAAAACTCGAATTAACAGGTACGTTTTGTCTTGTTTAGTTTTCAAAGATCATATTGGTGGAGCCTAGCGGGATCGAACCGCTGACCTCCTGCGTGCAAGGCAGGCGCTCTCCCAGCTGAGCTAAGGCCCCATAAAAGATGGTCGGGAAGACAGGATTCGAACCTGCGACCCCTTGGTCCCAAACCAAGTGCTCTACCAAGCTGAGCTACTTCCCGATCTTAATGGCGCGCCCGAGAGGAGTCGAACCCCTAACCTTTTGATCCGTAGTCAAACGCTCTATCCAATTGAGCTACGGGCGCTTATTTATAATGCCGAGGGCCGGACTTGAACCGGCACGGTAGTCACCTACCGCAGGATTTTAAGTCCTGTGTGTCTGCCAATTCCACCACCCCGGCGTGGATGGTATAAGCGGAAGACGGGATTCGAACCCGCGACCCCCACCTTGGCAAGGTGGTGTTCTACCACTGAACTACTTCCGCATTACAGGATTTTTTCATTTTATTTGGCAATGCGGGTGAAGGGACTTGAACCCCCACGTCATAAAGACACTAGATCCTAAGTCTAGCGCGTCTGCCAATTCCGCCACACCCGCATGAAACATGGTGAGCCATGAAGGACTCGAACCTTCGACCCTCTGATTAAAAGTCAGATGCTCTACCAACTGAGCTAATGGCTCGCTTTAAAAGCGACTTGTCTATCTTACCATATGAAAGTGGTGCCGGCAAGAGGACTTGAACCCCCAACCTACTGATTACAAGTCAGTTGCTCTACCAGTTGAGCTACACCGGCTTTATCTATCCTAACATTATGTAAGAATAAATATGGTGGAGGATGACGGGCTCGAACCGCCGACCCTCTGCTTGTAAGGCAGATGCTCTCCCAGCTGAGCTAATCCTCCATATTGTGTCGTTTCGAAGTGTCTCTCGATCTGACAAATAGTATTATATAACGATAAGATATTGTTTGTAAAGACTTTTTTAAAATAATTTTTGAATTTATTTTAAAGCTGTTTTTTCATCTTTTCGTTAAGGCACCTAAAGAAGTTTACCACTTGTCTCATCATTTTAAAAGCCTTTTTTTCATTTTTTTATGTTTTTTTGTTAAAAAGAGTACTAATAAGGCTTTATTCCTTTGAAAACAGCTATTTCGAAGCTTTCATACCTTGATTTTATTTCATATATCTCTGGATAAAAACATTCAAAAAAGAAATTCTGTTATTATTTTATTTTTCTGAGAAATCTTTTTTGCATAAAAAAGTGTGAAAATACTGCTGGTCTTTACTATTTTTCAACAAAATTGTTTCACATCATTTTTCTACTGCTTCAAATATTCAACAGCTTTATCATCGATATAAAATTTTAACAGGAGAAATAAAATGAGTATTGTTTCTTTCATTTCTTCTATCTTTTTAAATTGGACATGCCACAATAGCTGACCATCCCCTTCGGGATGAAGTCTTTCTATTTAGTGCCCTATACATCGCCTTTCTATATCTATTTAGCCGGAGGTGAAGTTTTCTATGCTTTTAGTGTAGACCCTTGATAATTGAGCTGCTGGTTCATATGATGACCGACATGTTAAATTGAAAGAGCGTAAAATTTGATTCATTTAGCAATCAACGAGGGAACAACGTATTTTCACTTTAAGAACCTATTATATAGAAGCAAGTCATGCAAAAACACAAAAAAGACCAGTTCCGACTGGAACTGATCCTTTGAAAAGCTTGGCGGCGTCCTACTCTCACAGGGGGAAACCCCCAACTACCATCGGCGCTGAAGAGCTTAACTTCCGTGTTCGGTATGGGAACGGGTGTGACCTCTTCGCTATCGCCACCAAACCTGATGGAGAGAATGTTCTCTCAAAACTAGATAACAATGTTCATTTTTCACATTAGAATATAGGTTAAGTCCTCGATCTATTAGTATCTGTCAGCTCCACGTGTCACCACGCTTCCACCTCAGACCTATCAACCTGATCATCTTTCAGGGATCTTACTTCCTTGCGGAATGGGAAATCTCATCTTGAGGGGGGCTTCATGCTTAGATGCTTTCAGCACTTATCCCGTCCGCACATAGCTACCCAGCGATGCCCTTGGCAGAACAACTGGTACACCAGCGGTGCGTCCATCCCGGTCCTCTCGTACTAAGGACAGCTCCTCTCAAATTTCCTGCGCCCGCGACGGATAGGGACCGAACTGTCTCACGACGTTCTGAACCCAGCTCGCGTACCGCTTTAATGGGCGAACAGCCCAACCCTTGGGACCGACTACAGCCCCAGGATGCGATGAGCCGACATCGAGGTGCCAAACCTCCCCGTCGATGTGGACTCTTGGGGGAGATAAGCCTGTTATCCCCGGGGTAGCTTTTATCCGTTGAGCGATGGCCCTTCCATGCGGAACCACCGGATCACTAAGCCCGACTTTCGTCCCTGCTCGACTTGTAGGTCTCGCAGTCAAGCTCCCTTGTGCCTTTACACTCTGCGAATGATTTCCAACCATTCTGAGGGAACCTTTGGGCGCCTCCGTTACATTTTAGGAGGCGACCGCCCCAGTCAAACTGCCCACCTGACACTGTCTCCCTGCCCGATAAGGGCAGCGGGTTAGAAGGTCAATACAGCCAGGGTAGTATCCCACCGATGCCTCCACCGAAGCTAGCGCTCCGGTTTCCAAGGCTCCTACCTATCCTGTACAAGCTGTACCAACATTCAATATCAGGCTGCAGTAAAGCTCCACGGGGTCTTTCCGTCCTGTCGCGGGTAACCTGCATCTTCACAGGTACTATAATTTCACCGAGTCTCTCGTTGAGACAGTGCCCAGATCGTTGCGCCTTTCGTGCGGGTCGGAACTTACCCGACAAGGAATTTCGCTACCTTAGGACCGTTATAGTTACGGCCGCCGTTTACTGGGGCTTCAATTCGCACCTTCGCTTACGCTAAGCGCTCCTCTTAACCTTCCAGCACCGGGCAGGCGTCAGCCCCTATACTTCGCCTTACGGCTTCGCAGAGACCTGTGTTTTTGCTAAACAGTCGCCTGGGCCTATTCACTGCGGCTTCTCGGGGCTTTAACACCCTAAGAAGCACCCCTTCTCCCGAAGTTACGGGGTCATTTTGCCGAGTTCCTTAACGAGAGTTCTCTCGATCACCTTAGGATTCTCTCCTCGCCTACCTGTGTCGGTTTGCGGTACGGGCACCTCTCACCTCGCTAGAGGCTTTTCTTGGCAGTGTGGAATCAGGAACTTCGCTACTAAATTTCGCTCGCCATCACAGCTCAGCCTTCACGGGAAACGGATTTGCCTATTTCCCAGCCTAACTGCTTGGACGCGGATATCCAATACCGCGCTTACCCTATCCTCCTGCGTCCCCCCATTGCTCAAATGGTGAGGAGGTGGTACAGGAATATCAACCTGTTGTCCATCGCCTACGCCTTTCGGCCTCGGCTTAGGTCCCGACTAACCCTGAGCGGACGAGCCTTCCTCAGGAAACCTTAGGCATTCGGTGGACGGGATTCTCACCCGTCTTTCGCTACTCATACCGGCATTCTCACTTCTAAGCGCTCCACCAGTCCTTCCGGTCTGACTTCACTGCACTTAGAACGCTCTCCTACCACTGTTCGTAAGAACAGTCCGCAGCTTCGGTGATACGTTTAGCCCCGGTACATTTTCGGCGCAGAGTCACTCGACCAGTGAGCTATTACGCACTCTTTAAATGGTGGCTGCTTCTAAGCCAACATCCTGGTTGTCTAAGCAACTCCACATCCTTTTCCACTTAACGTATACTTTGGGACCTTAGCTGGCGGTCTGGGCTGTTTCCCTTTCGACTACGGATCTTATCACTCGCAGTCTGACTCCCAAGGATAAGTCATCGGCATTCGGAGTTTGACTGAATTCGGTAACCCGGTAGGGGCCCCTAGTCCAATCAGTGCTCTACCTCCGAGACTCTTACCTTGAGGCTAGCCCTAAAGCTATTTCGGAGAGAACCAGCTATCTCCAGGTTCGATTGGCATTTCACCCCTACCCACACCTCATCCCCGCACTTTTCAACGTGCGTGGGTTCGGGCCTCCATTCAGTGTTACCTGAACTTCACCCTGGACATGGGTAGATCACCTGGTTTCGGGTCTACGACCACGTACTCATGCGCCCTATTCAGACTCGCTTTCGCTGCGGCTCCGCATCTTCTGCTTAACCTTGCACGGGATCGTAACTCGCCGGTTCATTCTACAAAAGGCACGCCATCACCCGTTAACGGGCTCTGACTACTTGTAGGCACACGGTTTCAGGATCTATTTCACTCCCCTTCCGGGGTGCTTTTCACCTTTCCCTCACGGTACTGGTTCACTATCGGTCACTAGGGAGTATTTAGCCTTGGGAGATGGTCCTCCCGGATTCCGACGGAATTTCACGTGTTCCGCCGTACTCAGGATCCACTCTGGAGAGAACAACATTTCAGTTACAGGGCTGTTACCTTCTTTGGCGGGCCTTTCCAGACCTCTTCGCTTATATCGTTCCTTTGTAACTCCGTATAGAGTGTCCTACAACCCCAAGAGGCAAGCCTCTTGGTTTGGGCTGTTCCCGTTTCGCTCGCCGCTACTCAGGGAATCGCATTTGCTTTCTCTTCCTCCGGGTACTTAGATGTTTCAGTTCCCCGGGTATGCCTTCTCATACTCTATGTATTCAAGTATGGATACTACTCCATTACGAGCAGTGGGTTTCCCCATTCGGAAATCTCCGGATCAAAGCTTGCTTACAGCTCCCCGAAGCATATCGGTGTTCGTCCCGTCCTTCATCGGCTCCTAGTGCCAAGGCATCCACCGTGCGCCCTTTCTAACTTAACCATTTCTTACTTTAGAAAGAATCACTATGTGTGATGAACTTTGCATTGCATTCAATGTGAATGTATTACTTATTGTTATCTAGTTTTCAAAGAACAATCCTGTCTCGCTAGAGACATGTTTGAAGGAATGATCCTTCAAAACTAAACAAGACGAAAAACGTACGCTGCTCCATATATCCTTAGAAAGGAGGTGATCCAGCCGCACCTTCCGATACGGCTACCTTGTTACGACTTCACCCCAATCATCTGCCCCACCTTCGGCGGCTGGCTCCATAAAGGTTACCTCACCGACTTCGGGTGTTGCAAACTCTCGTGGTGTGACGGGCGGTGTGTACAAGGCCCGGGAACGTATTCACCGCGGCATGCTGATCCGCGATTACTAGCGATTCCAGCTTCACGCAGTCGAGTTGCAGACTGCGATCCGAACTGAGAACAGATTTGTGGGATTGGCTAAACCTTGCGGTCTCGCAGCCCTTTGTTCTGTCCATTGTAGCACGTGTGTAGCCCAGGTCATAAGGGGCATGATGATTTGACGTCATCCCCACCTTCCTCCGGTTTGTCACCGGCAGTCACCTTAGAGTGCCCAACTGAATGCTGGCAACTAAGATCAAGGGTTGCGCTCGTTGCGGGACTTAACCCAACATCTCACGACACGAGCTGACGACAACCATGCACCACCTGTCACTCTGTCCCCGAAGGGAAAGCCCTATCTCTAGGGTTGTCAGAGGATGTCAAGACCTGGTAAGGTTCTTCGCGTTGCTTCGAATTAAACCACATGCTCCACCGCTTGTGCGGGCCCCCGTCAATTCCTTTGAGTTTCAGTCTTGCGACCGTACTCCCCAGGCGGAGTGCTTAATGCGTTAGCTGCAGCACTAAGGGGCGGAAACCCCCTAACACTTAGCACTCATCGTTTACGGCGTGGACTACCAGGGTATCTAATCCTGTTCGCTCCCCACGCTTTCGCTCCTCAGCGTCAGTTACAGACCAGAGAGTCGCCTTCGCCACTGGTGTTCCTCCACATCTCTACGCATTTCACCGCTACACGTGGAATTCCACTCTCCTCTTCTGCACTCAAGTTTCCCAGTTTCCAATGACCCTCCCCGGTTGAGCCGGGGGCTTTCACATCAGACTTAAGAAACCGCCTGCGAGCCCTTTACGCCCAATAATTCCGGACAACGCTTGCCACCTACGTATTACCGCGGCTGCTGGCACGTAGTTAGCCGTGGCTTTCTGGTTAGGTACCGTCAAGGTGCAAGCAGTTACTCTTGCACTTGTTCTTCCCTAACAACAGAGCTTTACGATCCGAAAACCTTCATCACTCACGCGGCGTTGCTCCGTCAGACTTTCGTCCATTGCGGAAGATTCCCTACTGCTGCCTCCCGTAGGAGTCTGGGCCGTGTCTCAGTCCCAGTGTGGCCGATCACCCTCTCAGGTCGGCTACGCATCGTCGCCTTGGTGAGCCGTTACCTCACCAACTAGCTAATGCGCCGCGGGTCCATCTGTAAGTGACAGCCGAAACCGTCTTTCATCCTTGAACCATGCGGTTCAAGGAACTATCCGGTATTAGCTCCGGTTTCCCGGAGTTATCCCAGTCTTACAGGCAGGTTACCCACGTGTTACTCACCCGTCCGCCGCTAACATCCGGGAGCAAGCTCCCTTCTGTCCGCTCGACTTGCATGTATTAGGCACGCCGCCAGCGTTCGTCCTGAGCCAGGATCAAACTCTCCGAAAAAGTACAAAACCGAAGTTTTGTTTTTCGTCAGCGTTTGACTGACTACCTATGATGTATCATAGGATTTTTTTATAAAAACTCGAATTAACAGGTACGTTTTGTCTTGTTTAGTTTTCAAAGATCATTTTCGTTATCGCTCGTAAGCGACTTTAATATCTTAACATTTCGCTTCGGTTGAAGTCAAGAACTTTTTTCATTTTCTTTTTTCAACCTCGTTGCTTTTTTGCGGCAACGAATAATAATATACCATCTGGATTCTTTTCTTGCAATAGTTTTTTTGAAAAAAGTTTCATTTTATGAAAAATAAAAAGCGCCATAGATCAAATGGCGCTTTTGTTGATGTATTAACGGTTTCTCATTTGCGGGAAAAGCAGTACATCTCTGATTGATGGAGAATTTGTTAGTAGCATGATTAATCGGTCGATACCGATTCCTAGTCCACCTGTTGGCGGCATGCCATATTCTAATGCTTCAACAAAATCGTCATCCATGAGATGCGCTTCGTCATTTCCTTCTTCACGTTCTTTTAATTGAGCTTCAAAACGTTCTCTTTGGTCGATTGGATCATTCAGCTCGGTGAATGCATTTGCATGCTCGCGGCGCACGATGAATAGCTCAAAGCGGTCCGTGAAGCGCGGATCTTCAGGATTTTTCTTAGCTAATGGAGAAATCTCCACTGGGTGTCCGTAAATGAATGTAGGCTGAACCAATGTTTCTTCTACTTTTTGCTCGAAGAACTCATTGATAATATGACCTACTGTCATATTTTTCGTGATTTCAACACCATGATCAGCCGCATGCTGTTTTGCTTCTTCAACAGACATCTCCTGCCAGAAGTCTACACCTGTTGCTTCTTTGACCGCTTCAACCATATGAAGTCTCTTCCATTCAGGTTTGAGATCAATTTCATCTTCTCCATATTGAATGGTTGTTGTTCCTAGCACCTCTTGGGCAATATGAGCAATCAGGTTTTCAGTCAGATTCATGATGTCTTTGTAGTCTGCGTATGCTTCATACAGCTCGATCATAGTGAATTCTGGGTTGTGACGAGTCGATACACCTTCATTACGGAATACACGGCCAATCTCGTATACTTTCTCTAGACCACCGACAATTAGGCGTTTTAAGTGCAGCTCGATCGCAATACGCATATAAAGCGGCATATCAAGTGCATTGTGATGAGTAATGAAAGGACGAGCTGATGCACCACCAGGGATGCTATGCATTGTTGGTGTTTCAACTTCTAGGTATCCTTTTGAATCTAAGTATCTTCTCATTGATTGAATGATTTTGCTTCGCATGATGAACGTCTGCTTACTTTCTGGATTGACAATCAAGTCAAGGTAACGCTGACGATAGCGTTGTTCTACATCTTTTAGTCCGTGATATTTATCAGGGAGCGGGCGAAGTGCTTTTGTCAGAACCTCAAAGCTAGTCGCTTTAATTGAAAGTTCTCCTACATTCGTTTTAAATACGGTTCCCGTCACACCGATAATATCGCCTAGGTCCGAGCTTTTGAATAATTCGTAAGCTTCTTCTCCTACACTATCTTTACGCACATAGATTTGAATTTGTCCTTCTAAGTCTTGAATGTGTGCAAAGCCAGCTTTCCCTTTTCCGCGTTTTGTCATCATACGGCCAGCAATTGTTACTTGAGCTGCTTTTTCTTCTAAGTCTTCTTTTGAAAACTCGTCATAATCAGCAATAATTTGTGCAGATTGATGAGAACGGTCATATCGTTCACCGAATGGATCGATACCCTCTTCTCTCATTTTATTCATTTTGTCACGTCTTACTTGGAATTGATCATTTAATTCTTCGTTATTAAGCCCTTCATTACTCATTTATATCACTCCAATAATGTATTTTGCAGAGAAAAGCAGAAAAACTGCCAGTACGTGCACTAGCAGTGAGCTACAAAAAGAAAGATAGTCTTATCCTACTTTTATTCTTTGAAGCTCTTTTGCCTCGGTTTCGATCGTAAAGTCATCTAGAACTTTTACAAGCTCCGCTCTCGTTTCACTTTGATTGATTTGGTTTCTTACATCTGCATTGCCTCGGACACCTTTTAAGTACCATGCTGCATGTTTTCTCATTTCTCTGACAGCCACATGCTCGCCTTTCAGGTCTATGAGTCTGTCTAAGTGAAGTTTGCACACAGACATTTTCTCACGCACATTAGGCTCTTCTTTTAGTTCACCCGTTTCTAAATAATGAACCGTCCGGTAAATCATCCACGGGTTTCCTAGTGCGGCTCTTCCGATCATGACAGCATCTGCACCCGTTTCATCAAGCATACGTTTTGCATCTTGAGGGGTTTTGACATCTCCATTGCCGATGACTGGAATGGAAACAGATTGTTTGACCTCTTTTATAATATCCCAATTCGCTGTTCCTTCGTACATCTGCACACGTGTCCGTCCGTGAAGCGCAACGGCTTGTCCGCCTGCCCTTTCAACAGCACGGGCATTTTCGATAGCGAAAATATGGTCTTCGTCCCAACCCATTCTCATTTTCACAGTAACAGGTTTATCTACAGCTTCTACGACTGCGGATACCATTTCGTAAATCTTGTTTGGATCCAGCAGCCATTTCGCTCCTGCATCACATTTCGTGATCTTTGGTACAGGACATCCCATATTAATATCAATAATGTCCGCCGTTGTATTCTGGTCTACAAACTTGGCCGCTTCCACGAGCGTGTCCTTTTCTCCCCCAAATATCTGAAGGCTCAACGGTTTTTCACGTTCATCAATGTACAGCATGCCCATCGTTCTGGCATTATTAATCAAGATCGCTTTGTCACTGACCATTTCAGCGCAGACTAAGCCCGCTCCAAACTCTTTCACCGTGAGTCTGAAAGCAGAGTTACACACACCAGCCATTGGTGCGAGCACTACTTTGTTTTTAATTTCGATATCTCCGATTTTAAACATCATGTCCCCTCCTTTCTTCTTCAAGTATTGGTGAAAGTTCTTCCACCGTTATATTTAAAGCATCTGCTATTTGACCAACCATTTGGTTTGTTGGTAATCGATTGCCTCGCTCAATTTCCCCTAAGACAGAGACAGAGATGCCCAGTCTTTTGGCGAACCCTTCCTGAGTATACCCTTTTAGCTTTCGGTATGCACGAATTCTTCTACCCCACATGTCTTTTTCCATATGCTTACACCTTCTTGGTCTGTTACGGCGTTTATCTGGGCTTCGCCGATTTCTGGGCAAATCTCACTCATCGGAACAAGAACGAATAAACGTTCGTACATTCTAGGATGCGGCACTACAAGTTGTTCTGTTTCAATATTTTCACGATTATAAAGTAAAATGTCAAGGTCAGCTGTCCGTGGACCCCACCTCACTTCTCTTGTTCTGCCTAACTCCTGCTCGATTTTCTGAGTAAGAGACAGTAGTTCCTCCGGACGAAGTGAAGTGGTAATTTTCACGGCCATGTTTAAAAAGTCATCTTGGTTTTCATAGCCTACAGGTGCTGTTTCATATATCGATGAGATTAATTCCACTTGAACCTCTGGATGTTCATGCAGTTTTTTGACGGCTTCTTTTAAATAGGTTTCTTTTTTACCTATGTTTGAGCCTAATGCGATGTATGCTGTATTGTTCATGTGCGCGATCTCGTCATTTCAATTGCAACGGACTGATAGTGTCCTGGAATTGGCGGATCTGGTTTGATCACCTTCACTGTACATTCCTGAACTGTCGGAAAGTCCTTTAACACTTGGTTTGCAATTCTTTCTGTCAGTGTTTCAACGAGATTGACCGGCTTACCTTCTACAATGCTTTTGCAGATTTGGTAAAGCTCTGCATAGTTAATGGTCTCATTGAGGTCATCAGTTTGTCCGGCTTTACTTAAATCAAGTGAAGCTGTTAAGTCCACGCGGAATCGCTGCCCTAATTTATTTTCTTCTGCAAATACACCATGGTACCCGTAAAATTCCATTCCATTTACATATACTTTATCGATGATAAGCGCCTCCCTTATTCAGCATGGCATCCATCATTTTTGCCATTCTTGCTATTTCTTTTACATCATGTACACGGACCATCGCACTGCCCTTTTGAATCCCAAGGCAAACTGTCGCACCTGTTCCTTCAGTACGTTCTTCAGGGGGCAGGTCTAAGACAGCACCAATGAATCGTTTTCGTGATGTAGCTAGCAGCAGTGGATACCCAAGGTGACAAAAATGTTCGAGTTCATTCATGACCTTCAGGTTGTCCTCTTTATTTTTCGCAAATCCTACCCCTGGATCTAATATGATCATGTCATCACGGACACCCGCTTGCTGGGCAATTTGAACACTTTCTTTCAAATCGGCGATCATATCTGAAATCAGGTGTGTGTAGTTTCGTTCTGGCCGATTGTGCATTAAAATGATTGGGACATTGTGCTTCGCTGCCACATGTGCCATTTGGGGATCTGCCTTCGCTCCCCATACATCATTAATGATGGAGGCTCCAGCTTTCACCGCTTCATCTGCGACACGGGCTTTATACGTATCAATAGAGATAGGTACATCTAATTCTTTTGTGATCTTCTCAATGACAGGAATGACCCTTGAAAGCTCCTCTTCTTCCGAGACAAGTGCCGCTCCCGGGCGAGTCGATTCTCCGCCAATATCAATAATATGTGCCCCGTCTTCTATCAGCTGCGCTGCATGAGCCAGCGCTTTATCTACTTGATCAAACTTTCCTCCATCTGAAAAAGAGTCAGGCGTGACATTTAAAATGCCCATGACCAATGTCTTTTCTTCATAGCTAAGGGTGTGATGCTTGGCCTGTATGATTTTAGGCTGTTTTATCAATTGTTGTGTCATTGTGTCCACCTACTCTTTATGGTCTTGACGTTCTTTTGTGTATTGCATTCTTAACTTTGTTGAGATGGTCCGGCTGTTTTTGGGCAAGTGGATGTCTCCTATACTCCCGAAAGGTACAACTCCCTGAACAGAATTAGTCATCCATACCTCATCAGCTGAGAGCAAATGTGAGACTGGGTATCGTCCTTCCTTTAGCGAGACCCCCATCGCGTGGAGCGTTTCTATACAGTATCGACGAGTGACCCCATTTAAAATGCCTGTATCAAGTGACGGTGTATAGACCACATCATCTTTCCGCCAAAATACATTCGAGGTAATGCCTTCTGCCACTTCATCTTCTTTCGTTAAAAAGATGCCTTCTAAAGCCGGGTCGTTCCCCATTTCTCTTTTCGCGAGCAGGTTGTTCATATAGTGATGAGACTTGAGGCGCCTTGGCCCTTCTGGTGTATTTCTTCTTGTTTGAAGAATGACTCCCTTTTTCTCATCTAAAATAGATTCTGGACGGAATGGAGAGATCATGACAAAAACGACAGGCTCTTCATAAGGATCTGCAGAAAACCCATTGCCTCTGCCCGCAGAAACATTCAAGCGAATTCTCGCATGGCCGCCGGCTATTTGGTTTTTATTCAGTAAAGTATAAATGATGTCGAGTACAAATGGTTTCTCTATTGTGGATTCGATGCAAAGGTCACGCAATGATTGATTGAGCCTTTCAAGATGCCAGTCTAACAAGAAGACTTGTCCTGCTAGAGAGGTAAATGTTTCGAATACACCGATGCCATATAGAAAACCATGATCAAAAGGAGAAAGAGTCGCGTCTTTCTCCTCTATATACTGACCGTTCAGGTAAATGATCATGCGTTTACTTCATTCCCCTTTTTACGATAGGTTTCAATGAAATTTCTGAGCATTTCTTTACCGAAGGATGTCATAATCGATTCTGGATGGAATTGAACACTTTCAATCGGAAGTTCTTTATGGCGAATGGCCATGAGTTCGCCTTCTTTTGTGCTCGCTGTTCTGACAAAGCACTCCGGCAGCGTCTCGTCTTTAACAATTAATGAATGATATCTCGTTGCGACGAGCGGATTTTGGAGTCCCGTGAAGACACCTTTGCCGTCATGTTCAATCTCTGATGTTTTCCCATGCATTAACCGCTCCGCACGAATGACATCTCCACCAAATACTTGTGCAATGGATTGATGACCTAAACAGACACCGAAGATCGGAATCTTCCCAGCAAAATGTTTGATCGCTTCCATACTAATTCCTGCTTCATCCGGACTGCAAGGTCCTGGAGAAATCATCAGAAAGTCTGGCTTGAGCTCTTCGATTTCTTGAATAGTGACTTGATCGTTTCGTTTTACAATCAGTTCTTCCCCAAGCTCACCTAAATACTGGACCAGGTTGTACGTAAATGAATCGTAATTATCAATCATTAATATCATACTCTGCTCACCTCTAACTCAAAATAGTCTCTTCTTTGCTCAACTGTAATGCTTTTTTCACTGCATAGGCTTTTTTAATTGATTCTTTGTATTCGTGCTTTGGTACAGAATCGATGACAATGCCTGCACCTGACTGCATGAAGGCTCTCCCTCCTGTACAATAAGCCGTACGAATGACGATATTAAAATGCATATCTTGATTGAATCCAAACCAGCCTATAGATCCAGTATAAAGCCCACGCCTTGTCGGCTCAAGCTCTTCTATGATTTCCATTGTTCTCACTTTTGGCGCACCTGTAATTGTGCCGCCTGGGAATACAGCTCTCATGACATCTACTGCATCACAATCATCACGCAGCTCCCCTTGGACATTTGATACAATGTGCATCACGTGTGAATATTTCTCAATGGCCATAAACTCGTTCACCTTGACTGAGCCATAAGTAGACACTCGTCCAAGATCATTCCGCTCAAGATCAACGAGCATCACATGTTCTGCGCGTTCTTTTTCATCTTCAATGAGTTCTTTTGCCAGCGCTTGATCTTCCGCATCATCCTTGCCTCTTGATCTTGTGCCAGCGATCGGTCTTGTTTCGAGCTGAATGCCTTTTTTCTTAATAAGCAGCTCTGGAGATCCACAGACAATTTGGAAATCTGGCGTGTGCAGATATGACATATATGGAGATGGATTCACGTGACGTAATGTTTTGTATAAATGATATGGGTGGGTATGAAGCTGTTCATCTTGTCTAATGGATAGGTTCACTTGGAACACGTCACCGCTGGCGATATATTGTTTAATCGTTTCTACAGCTTCCCCGAAAGCTTCTTCAGTAAAAGGTGCAGCAGGTACACATTCCGAAGAAGACACATTGACAGGTGAATGTGCTGATTCTTCTGATTTGCTTGTCCAGCTTTGCTTTAATTCTTCGAGTCTTTGATGAACTTCACTGACAGGTTCGTCTCCTTCTGTATGAGTCATCAGCCAGAGGACGTCTTTATTATGATCAAAGACAGCGACATCATTGAATACGAGGAAATACAAATCAGGCGTCTTCAAATCATCGATGGACAGCATTTTAAAATGCTCGATATATCTTGCGTAATCATAGCTTAAAAATCCAATCGCTCCACCTTGGAAGTCAGGATATTCATCGTTCGTTTCGGTTCGTAGGGTTTGAAACCAATCAGCAAATGCCCTAAAAGGATCTCCCTCTTTGAACAACACCTCATTCTGATAATGGATGGTGGTCATCCCGTCCTTCCCTTTCGCTTTAGCGATCGGATGAATGCCGGCAATACTGTATTCTCCGCCACGTGCACTTTCAAGAAGGACGTGATGTGATTCATGAGCCGTTAATTGTTCGTATCGTTTCAAGAATGCATCTTTCGTAAAAGGAATTTTGATGCCCATCGGCCTACGTTGTGTCATGTAATCATCCTTTTTTATTTTCATTAATCTTATTGTAATGCAATCCATTTTAATTAGAAAATAGTATTTGCTTTCCATCTTCAGAATTCATGAAAAAACCCCAGCAAATGCTGGGGTGTATTGTTTAATCAAATTGATAAAGCGGCGTACTAAGGTAACGTTCACCGTTACTTGGAATAATCGCTAGAACCTTTTTCCCTTTACCAAGCTTCTTCGCTGTTTGAAGCGCTGCATAAATGGCTGCTCCTGAAGATATACCACCAAGGATTCCTTCTTCTTTCGCTGCCTTTCTTGCAAGTTCAAATGCATCTTCGTTTTTCACTTGGATAATGCCGTCATATACTTCTGTGTTCAAGATAGATGGAACAAAGCCTGCTCCGATGCCTTGAATTTTATGCGGACCTGGTTTCCCGCCTGATAGTACAGGAGAATCTGTTGGTTCTACCGCATAAAGCTGAATAGATGGAATGGCTTCTTTCAGGACTTCACCAGCACCTGTAATCGTACCGCCCGTACCAACTCCTGCAATAAATGCATCAAGGTCGCCGTCAAACTGTTCAAGAATCTCTTTCCCTGTTGTGCGGCGGTGAATCTCAGCGTTGGCTTCATTGCTGAACTGCTGAGGCATGAAGTATCCGTGCTCTTCTGCTAATTCTTCTGCTTTTTTGATGGCACCTTTCATTCCTTCTGCACCCGGTGTTAATACAAGTTCTGCACCGTAAGCGCGTAAAAGGTTGCGGCGCTCCTGACTCATTGTATCCGGCATAACTAAAATCGCATTGATTCCTTTTGCAGCCGCGACCATCGCAAGACCGATTCCTGTGTTTCCGCTTGTTGGCTCAATGAGTGTGTCACCAGCTTTTAATGTACCTT
The DNA here is from genome assembly GCF_040869405.1 of Bacillus sp. FSL K6-2869. Classification (NCBI taxonomy): domain Bacteria; kingdom Bacillati; phylum Bacillota; class Bacilli; order Caryophanales; family Bacillaceae; genus Bacillus; species Bacillus sp. FSL K6-2869. The sequence continues at coordinate 84,533 of NZ_CP152035.1, read as the reverse complement.
TTGCTTCAGCATCTTCGATCATCGCTAACGCAATACGATCTTTTACACTGCTGCCTGGGTTCATATATTCAAGTTTCAAGTAGACATCCGCACTGTCTTCATCTACTAAACGGTTTAATTTAACGACTGGTGTATTTCCTATTAGTTCAAAAACTGAATTTGCAATACGAGCCATCACTAACACCTCTATCTCCGAGTAATTTTATTGTATTAATATTAAATTATCAATTTCGAAAAATTTTGTCAATGCTTTTAGTCCTGCTCTCCATCGTAAAACCATGTGACTTTTGCTTCTTTCCACAGGGTTTTGACATTCGCCTTTTCACCCAGATCTTCCATGGCGATCTGCCTTTTGATCTGATCTTTGACTTCTTCATAAGAGAAGGAGCGGCCATTTAATTTTTCTTTTAATTGTATGATGGCATAACCGTTTTTGATCTCGATCGGCTCTTTCGTCCATTCATCTGGCTTAAGCTTTTGGGCTTCTTGTATGTATAGGGCTGGAATGCTTTCTTGCTCTTCTGTGACAAATCCAAGATCTCCGCCGTAAGGAGAGGTATATCGATCGGTGGATCGTTCAGCTGCTACAGCTTCGAAACTAGATCCGCCCTTTAAATCTTTTAATACACTTTGTGCCTCGTCTTTTGTTTTCACAACAATGTGGCGAATTCGGTATGAGTCATCATATTGATACAAGTCTTTGTTTTTTTCATAAAAGGATTTGGCTTCTTTTTCAGAAACGACCGCATCTCTCGTTAGAAGCTGTTCTAATAAAATTTGATAACGAATCTGCTCTTTCCATTCCTTTTCACTTGTATGACCGTCTTCGTAGAAATTATTAGATACCGCTTTCAGCATCAGCAGCTCACGATTGATCTCTTTTGAAGATACCTCCAGCTTGTTTTCTTTCGCAAGCTGATTGACTACCTTCTGATTAATCATTTGTTCAAGTGTTGCCTTTCCGTAGCGGTCTTCCATTTTCTTTAACCATTCTTGACGTGTGACTTTCTCTTTCCCAATAGAAGCAATTTCTTCACCGCTCTTCCCATTTGAAGAAGCCTGCGACATTTGTGACTTTGTTAATACATATGCAATGACAACGGCATTAATCATGAGCAGAACGAGGATAAATGTCCATACCACTCTTGCTTTCAGTCTCATCTTTCGTCTCCTTTCCATTCTAAAAAGAAAACCCGCTGCTTAGAGCTTAGCGGGTTATTTCTTCACGTAGCTCTTCTAGCTCTTCTTTTGTAAATACATACGTTTCGTTACAAAAATGGCATTGAGCTTCTGCTTGTCCGTCTTGTTCAATCATATCCTCAATTTCGGCTTTCCCTAGGCTGATAATACCGTTGGCAAACCGTTCTTTTGAGCAGTTACAAGAAAATTCGACAGGTACAGTTTCTAAGATTTGAGGTTTTTCACCGAGCACTTCTTCTAAAATTTCTTCAGGAGTCATCCCTTTTTCAATCAGTTTAGAGATCGGTTCAATGGTTGATAATCTCTTTTCGAGTCTTTCGATGACTGCATCTTCTGTTCCAGGCAGCAATTGAATGATGAAACCGCCTGCTGCAAGGATCGAGTTGTCTGGATTGACAAGAACACCCACACCTACAGAGGATGGCACTTGTTCAGAGGAGACCAGGTAATAAGTAAAGTCATCTCCAATTTCACCTGAGACAATTTCCGTTTGCCCTGTAAAGTGGTCTTTCAGTCCGATATCTTTGACAACACTTAACGTTCCAGATGTTCCAACAGCACGTCTAACGTCCAGCTTCCCATGTTCATTTAAATCAAAGTGAACTTGTGGGTTTGAGACATATCCGCGCACCTGACCTTTTGCGTTTCCATCTGCAATGATGGCTCCGATCGGCCCACCGCCTTCAATTTTGACAGTTAATTTATTCTCGCCTTTCAGCATGGCTCCCATCATGACAGTCGCTGTCATGGTTCTGCCGATTGCAGCTGAAGCAGTTGGCCACGTATGGTGTCTTCTCTGCGCTTCGTTGATTGTATCTGTTGTGTTCGCAGCATACGCACGGACTTTCCCGTCATATGCTAACGCTTTAACTAAATAATCCATTTTGATTAAACCCTCCTATAATACACCGACACGATTGCGTTCATAAATTAATTGAAGTCCTTTTAATGTGAGGAACGGATCGACAATATCAATACAGTCTGATTCATTTCCAATCAATGTAGACAAACCGCCTGTTGCAATGACTTTCGGTGTTTGTTTGGCTTGCTGCTTCATCCGTTTCACTATGCCCTCGACTTGACCAACATATCCATAAAGGATGCCGGATTGCATCGCACTGATGGTATTTTTTCCAACAATGTGATCTGGACGGACAATTTCAATTCTCGGCAGTTTTGCCGCTCTTGTATATAAAGCCTCTGTTGAGATGGTAATACCCGGTGCAATTGCGCCACCCATGTATTGTTTTTGTTCATTGATATAGCAGTAGGTTGTGGCTGTTCCAAAGTCTACCACAATGAGAGGTGCCCCATACAGGTGAATGGCCGCCACTGCGTTCACAATTCGATCAGCGCCGACTTCCTTTGGATTGTCACACATAATGTTTAATCCAGTCTTCATGCCAGGCCCAACGATTTGAGGAGTAATGTGAAAATACTTTTCGCACATTCTTTCCAGAGCAAACATCATTGGCGGGACAACAGAAGAAATGATAATCCCTTCTATCTGGTCAAACATCAGCCCTACATAGTCAAATAAGGATCGGATTGCCATACCAAATTCATCTTCTGTTTTATGACGGCTTGTTTCAATCCGCCAATGGTAGTTCAAATCGCCATTATGATAAACACCTAAAACGGTATTTGTGTTTCCTACATCTATCACGAGTAACAACTTCATCACCACTTTGAATAGTGTCTCAAAAAGAGCATTTTTCGACTTTCTATCATACCATACACGAATTGAGTTCCATTTGTAAACAATTCGAAACCGATCCATTCATGAATCGAAATAAAAAAAAGCTGCCGGTGAGCCCGACAGCTTTTTATAGAAGGAGATTAGATCTCCTCGTCTTCTTCTTTTTTCTTGATGTTCACTTTCACATCATCGTTTTTCTCTTCGTCATCTGCGTATACACGCTCTGGAAGCTTTCCAGTTTCGTAAAGAGATTTAATTTGTTCAGCATCTAATGTTTCCACTTCTAGAAGAGCTTGTGCGATGATTTCTAGCTTATCTTTATTCTCAGTGAGAATTTGTTTCGCACGTTCGTAGCTTTCTTTTATGAAGCGCTGAACTTCTTGGTCAATTTCATAAGCGATCGCTTCACTATAATTCGGCTCGTTGTTAAAATCACGGCCAAGGAATACTTGGCCTCCTTGTGCTTGACCGAATTGTAGAGGACCAAGTTTATCAGACATACCGAATTCTGTGACCATTCTTCTTGCAATACCTGTTGCACGCTGGAAGTCGTTGTGTGCGCCTGTACTTACTTCACCAAACGTAATTTCCTCTGCAACACGGCCGCCGAGCAAGCCGACGATTTTATCAAGAAGCTCTGGCTTCGTTTGGAAATAACGGTCTTCTCTTGGAAGCATGACCGCATATCCGCCTGCCTGACCACGAGGAACGATCGTTACTTTATGCACCATATCCGCTTCGTCTAGGATAAGCCCAATGACGGTATGACCTGCTTCATGGTACGCCACGATATTACGTTCTTTCTTCGAAATGACACGGCTTTTCTTAGCCGGTCCAGCAATGACACGGTCAGTTGCTTCGTCGATATCACGCATATCAATTTTCTTTTTGTTTTGACGGGCAGCAACAAGTGCTGCTTCGTTTAGTAAGTTCTCAAGATCTGCCCCAGAGAACCCTGGTGTTCTGCTTGCAATGGCTTTCAAGTTGACTGTATCATCAAGCGGTTTGTTTTTCGCATGAACCTTCAGTACTTCTTCACGGCCAATGACATCTGGGCGGTCAACCGTAATTTGACGGTCAAAACGTCCCGGACGTAGCAATGCAGGATCTAGGATATCTGCACGGTTCGTTGCAGCAATGATGATAATCCCTTCGTTGGCACTAAAACCATCCATTTCAACAAGAAGCTGGTTAAGCGTTTGTTCACGCTCATCATGACCACCGCCAAGACCTGCTCCACGCTGACGACCCACTGCATCAATCTCATCAATAAAGATTAAGCAAGGTGCATTCTTTTTCGCATTTTCAAACAAATCACGTACACGTGAAGCACCGACACCGACGAACATCTCGACGAAGTCAGAACCACTGATGCTGAAGAAAGGAACGCCTGCTTCTCCTGCAGATGCTCTCGCAAGCAATGTTTTACCTGTACCTGGAGGTCCTACTAGTAAAACCCCTTTAGGGATTCTTGCGCCAAGCTCCGCAAATTTACGTGGATCTTTTAAGAATTCAACCACTTCTACGAGCTCTTGCTTTTCTTCATCCGCACCGGCAACATCTTTAAATTTCACACGTTTCTTCTCTTCTGTGTAAAGCTTCGCCTTACTCTTACCAAAGTTCATGACACGGCTTCCACCGCCTTGAGCTTGGTTCAATAAGAAGAAGAACAGGATAAAGATGATGATGAATGGAATGATGGTTGTCAGAACTTGCAGCCATCCATTTGTTTCAGGGGCTGGTTCTACTTTTACATCTGTATTCTTCAGTGCACTGTAAATCTGGTCAACACCTTGACCATCTGGAACATGGGTAATGAAGTATTCATCTTTCTTCGCGCCATCTAATTGACCACGAATTTCATAAACCCCTCTTACAGGCTGGATGGAGATACTCTCCACTTTTCCCGCACTTAAATTTTGCGAAAATTTGCTGTAAGACATGTTCTCAGGCTTTTGATTAGGGGATCCTAACCAACTGACAACCCCTATCACAAGTAATAAAATAAGTATATAAAAAATCGTATTACGAAAAACCCGATTCATTCCTTACCTCCTCCCACAGTAAGCACAACTATGTTCAATAGTATCATAGAAAATCATTCCAACACAACCAATAACCTCATGTAAACGTGTGCTCATTAGCCTTCGTAAACAGATGGTTTTAACACTCCAATATACGGGAGGTTTCGGTAACGTTCGGCAAAATCCAATCCATAGCCAACAACAAATGCATCTGGTACTTCAAACCCAACATAATCTGCTTTGATGTCTGCTTTGCGGCCGCTTGGTTTATCAAGCAATGTCACAATTTTAATGGAGTTTGCTTTACGGTATCGGAAAAGCTCTACCAGATAACTCAAAGTTAACCCACTGTCGATGATATCTTCCATAATTAGAATATCTCTTCCTTCAACAGAAGTATCTAGATCTTTGATGATCTTCACTTCTCCAGAAGATACGGTAGACTTTCCGTAGCTAGATACATCCATAAAATCAAGCTCTAAATATGTATCAATGTGTTTGATCAGGTCTGCCATGAATGGAAGAGCCCCTTTCAAAACACCAATAGCCAGGGGAAATTTACCATCATAATCGCTGGTTAATGTTGCACCCAGTTCTTTCACTTTTAGCTGGATCTCTTCTTCTGAGATCAAAATCTTTTCAATATCTTGTTTCATGCTTTTGCTTGCCCCCTACAAATTTTCGTGCTGTCTATATTGTAATACAATGAGATCGCTGTTTGTCATATCAATTTCTTCAAAAACGGATTTTTTCAGACCTGGGATCCAGATGATTTGATGATCCGAGTCAGTGACGATCGGCCAGCTGTCTCTTTCTGCAAGAGGCACTTTTTTATCAATAAATATATCTTTCACCTTTTTTGATCCATTCATCCCTTTAAGTTTGATTCGATCACCGTTTTTTCGTGAGCGAATGATCAAAGGAAGACGAACATGATCTTTTTGAAGCAAGAAAAAATGGTTTCCGTTCCGTGCATCCTTCGGAACATGATTTGATACCAAGATAGACTGTCCATTCGGGAGAAAAAGTTCCTCGCCAAGCTCACCTTTTAAATGATGAGTATATGACTGATCTATGACAAGCGATCGTTCAAAGGTAAACATACAGTGATCATAAGATTTGACAGCTTGTAAACCTTTTGGCAAATCTAATGATCCAGACGGTTGATCAGTATGAGATAACCAGTCCAAAGTCCCTAGAATATGCTGGTTTGAAAACGCTGATTGAGTGTTTTCATAAAGATAGTTTAATATTAGTTGAATGCCTCTTCTTTGTAAAGGCAAAGGCAGGTCAAGCAAAGGCTTCGTTTTGATCTCAATTTGCTTAGGCGTTTGATTCGTAATGACTTGATGCATTTGATCCTTTGTTAATGCCTGCAAGTACTGCTCATCCTCAGTCAGCATGTCACTTACAAACTGAAAGCTTTCATGCACATGAGGTGCCTCTTCTTTTAACACGGGAAGAACGTGTCTTCTGATCCGGTTTCTCAAGTAGTCATCGGTGTGATTGCTTTGATCAATGACATAAGGAACTTGTTCTTTTTCGCAAGCAGTGAGTACATCATCCTTAGAATATCCAATCAGCGGACGAATCAGCCACCCTTCTTGAAAAGGGCGCTTTGCTTGCATACCTGCGAGTCCTATTCCAACAGTCCCTCTTGTCAGCCTCATCACCATTGTTTCTACTTGATCGTCTCCATGATGTGCAAGTGCTATAAATTGAGCGTTGTACTGTTCCATCAATTGACGAAAGAAAGCATATCTGCACTCTCTTGCAGCTGCCTGTTTGTTTAAGCGGTTTTCTTTTGCATATTGGGTGACCTGTATACGAGCCGATTCAAAAAGGATCTCATGCTCTTTACAGTACGCTTCAACAAATGCCAAATCAGCAAAGGATTCTTCTCCTCTGAACATGTGATCTACATGGGCTGCAATCAGCTGAAAGGAACCTTTTCGACGTTTGTTTAGTTCATGCAGCAAGAGCATAGAATCTGGTCCGCCAGAAACCCCGACAATGACTGTCGTATTTTCAAGGAAAACATCATGTTTTTTCAAAAAAGATTCAATTCTATTCACAACTTCCTCCTCACAAAGAGCAGGTAATTTAAAGATATACATATCCTATCACTTTCATTAGCTCCAAGCAAAGAAGAAGCCTGCTTTTTTACAGCTCTATAATAGGAATAAAACCACATAGGCACAGTAAAGAGCGAGCACACTGCATAAGATGAGAATGGTTTCAAAAAGACCGCCTGATTTTTTGCGTACTGATGTTCTTTTCGCAGCAGCAGCTCTTGATCGTGAAGGTGCGGCCTGTTGATGTTGGGAAACAGCTGGCTTTTGCCTATTTTGCTGTGATGGCTTCTTTTGTCGTGATTTTCTTGAAGCAAGCAATTGTCCTTCTTTCAACATCGCGCTTTTCATGTCTGCCGCTGATTGATATTTGCCTTGGAGAGCCGCTTTTAACACCCTCTCATATCGCTTTAATAAAGGATGTCCTTCAATCGCTCGATAAAGCTGCTTTTCTGGTTCTGCCCCTTTTTTAAATTCTTTTTTATAGGCACAGTTCACCATGACCATACTTAAGGCAAATAGATCATAAGAAGGTTCTGCTTTTCTTGTACCGAAGCCCCAGTAGCCGCGATCAAAAAACTCGGTGTATTCCTTAATCGCCCTTCCTGCCTTCGTTGTTCCTCCAACATCAATACATCGAATCGTAGCTGGGGGGCCCGAAACGATGAGATTATCAGGCTTCAAGTCACCGAAGATCCAGCCTTCCTTATGTAAGTGAGCAAGGTTAGACAACAGTTGAATCATGAGAACGACGATCCATTCATCGCCTTTTTGTTTCACAAATTCAAGCAGCAATGGCCCTCTGACATACTCCATGACATAAAACGACCGTTTCTCTGACATTCCAGGATAAAGAGCATCATCCATATCATAAAAAGAAGGCCCCATGGTTTTCACAGGAGCCTTTGAAAAGGATTTTAATACATTGACTTCAGATGCAATGAGCATACTGTCATCACTCACTTTAAGGGCCACTTGTCCCTTTGGCGATTCGGCCAGATAAACCACACCGTTCGCCCCTTTTCCCAGCTCTTTTACAATGCGGTAATGTTGGTGATGCCACTTTCCCTTTATCATTGTACCTAATGGGATGTTAGAAGCCGAATTCATCATGTTCTTCCTTCGCTTCAAGCAGCCCTTTTCGTGAACGAACTGATTTGAAATGCTGGAGTGCTTCTCGAATTGCTGGTCCTGTCGGTGTAATTCCTCCTGTTGTCAGCTTCGGGAAAATCGATGATAACGAATCGAACCGTGGCGTCCAGTTCAACACAATTTCTGCATCTGAGTTTTTCCCGGGAAATACACACATCCCAAACTGATTTTCACCAATTCTCGAATTTAGACTAATAGAGAGATCGATGAGTGCTTCTTTGACCGTTGGCAACTTCGGTTTCATACTTGCACTCGTATCCACAAGCACAAGCACTTGAAGATGAACCGTCTCACCGAGCTCGTCCACAACTTCCATCACTTCTCCACGCTTATCTGGGGGAAGTTCTTCAATTTCAGTATCTTTGCCAAGAATTTGCTGCAATTCTTTATTCACAACACCTTGTAACGTTTGCGTCATCGCCTTTTTTGTAACCATTTGTACGGTTTGAGACAATTGCTGAACGTAGACAACCTGATGAATGCCTCCGCCTGCTAGAGCAATCCCCTCTACTTCTTTCATCGCTTCATGATCGTGTCTGTTCTCTTCCATAATGCCAATGACATTGACTGTGATCCCTTGCTCCTTTGCCAATGCGGCAATCGCAAGTGGGTCTTCCCCATGATTTGAGCAGCCATCTGTAATCAGTAAGATTTGGTTTACGTGACCTTTTCGCATCTTCATTCCTCCTGGGATTGTAACTGAATGCTTATATCCCCATCATCGCCAGAAGAAATTCATATTATACGATATTTCAAGAAATCTCTTGTTTCTGGAGATAGAATGTACCTGTCGGAATGGATGCCCATTTTGGTGTATTGTGGTCGAGCCTAATGACGACAACCGTCATATCGTCATCGATTTGACCTGCTCTTGTGCGAATGACCTCCTCCATTAATAAATCAGCAATCTCTTGCGGATCTTCTGTTTTAAAGCTCTTCATTTTTCGTTTGACCCACAAATCATGATTTTCGATATGCTTTGGTCCTTCAAAGATACCGTCGCTCATCATGATAAGGAGATCTCCTGCCTTCATCTGTTCACTCACCACTTCTACTTCAAATTCATCAATAATGCCAATAGGCAAGTTGCTGGCCTGTACCTTCATCACTTGATCACCACGTTTAATAAAACTTGGGGTGGAGCCAATCTTGAGAAACTTACAGCTCGCATCCTGTAAATCAATGATAGATAAGTCTAATGTGGAATAGACTTCATCTGTTGTCCGTAAAGATAAAATGCTATTAATCGTTTTAATCGCTACTTTTTCATCAATACCAGACGCCAAGATTTTTTCTAACAGCTTGATCGTTTCATTGCTTTCAAAATGGGCTCTTGCTCCATTTCCCATCCCATCACTAATAGCTGCGGCATATTTACCTGCACCCAGCTCCATCATGCTGTAGCTGTCTCCAGATACTAATCCTCCGCCTTTCGCTGCATGTGCTACACCTGTAGACACTCGATACGATTTTGCAGAACCGAATACAACATGACAATAACCTGTTGGATGCTCCGCACACTGCTCTGCTTTGACTAAAACTTGTTCTTCTAAAATATCCGAGAGCATTGGAGCGATGATTTTTTCGCATTCCCCATGACCTTGGCAATAGGGAATTCTCATCTCTATATCAACATTTCCCTGTTCTAAGCTATAAATTTCAACTTGCTGAATTTCAATTCCAAAGTTCTGAAGTGCTTCTATCATCTGCTCTTCCTGAATAAAATGCTGCTCTCTTTCTCGTTTTATTTCCCGGGAAAAATCCTCCATGACTTGCGAAACACCCATAAGTTGTTCGGCCACAAGGCGTCTGCTGTCTTGGACCTTTTTCTTTAAGGTCTGATTTGCTTTATAGTAAGCTATCTCCTCTTCAATCAATTCTTCTACATGCTTTGATTTTGAGCAGTGCTGACTGAATTTCTTTTTCAACTTCCGGTTATGCTCGTACGTTTTTTCATCAGATTCATGCATAACTTGTTTCATGAGTTCATAGGTTGTATCAAAGTTCTGCACCCAGCATTTATTTTTCTTATAGCACGTTTGACAGGAACGTTCTGTGATCGTACTTAAAAAAAGATCTACATCCTCTTCCTGCTTCTTCTCCTCAGGAATAGATTCGTAAAATGTCGCAAAACTCTCAGACAGCGCATGAAATACATTAGAGAATTGATCTACCTTTTTTGCTGTCACGTCTCGTACTTTTCTGGCATATTGCTGCTGTTCCTGTACATGCTCTACCGTACCAGGAATATATTTTGCCACCTTGGACGTTACTGACTGTGGCGTGAGCAAAAACAGTGCAACTGCGATGAGTGATTCATATAGCGTTGTCATTAGCCCTGCTGACCCTTCACCGTAGAGGGAGATTAGTAAAGAACCCACAATCAAGCCGATGGCTGCTCCTGCTTTTTTCCCCTCTTTTAGTAATCCGCCTAATAAGCCCGAAAAGGCAAGCAGACTCATCTGATAAAGGTTGCCGATGTTGGCGAGACCAAGAATTAATCCAGTTACAACACCCACTGTACAACCAATACTCGCTCCTCCAATAAAGGCAAAGCTCAGCACTACATATCGTGACAAAATATGCTCTGCCTGCATTCCTTGAAATGTGATCCCAGCCAGACCTGTTAAAACTGAAGCGATTAATATCATAAAGCAAATAATTTCTTCAACCTTTAAAGAGTGTTTGATTTTCCTGACTGTAAAAATCGGCAAACTTTGAAGAAAAATCAGTGTCAAAATGAAGGCAAGTCCAGCTTCAACCCCCGCCATCACATAGTCATAGCTTTGAACCGCACCCTGCTCGAGGTATACAAAAGCTCCCCTGGTTATCAGCATTGAGAGCACAATCACAACCGGTAATGTTTTTACTGGGTCTTTGATGATGAATGAAACGACCTTTGACATGAGGAGGAACACGATCAATGACGCAAACACGAATAATGCATTTTGTGGTGATATCGTCATCGCTCCAGCGAGTAAAGCAAGACAAGCAAGCATCGCTTTATCCCTTTTAATGAGCAGCATGGACCCAAAGAAAGGCAATGCAAACGGCATAATTTCAGATAAGATAAAGGCTCGTCCCAATAAAAAGCCCAGAACAACATAAATAAACCCTTTATAGAAAAAAAGAGAATGCGTATGATGAAGAAACAGGTTTTTCATCTTTTTTAACCCTGCACTGATTCTTTCAAACCCGGCTCCCGTTAAATCAGTTCTTCTTTCTAGTTTTTCCATCTTTTCATCCCCCACCTGATATTCGTTGCTTGTCATTATAGCGAAGGTGAAAAAGAAATTTTGTCAAAAGAAGTTGTCGTTTCCATAAAACGTTCGACGCTTTATTTGCCAAAAAGGCATACTTTCTTGAAAGTCGATGTCTTTCATCAGAATTTTACGAAAGCACAAAAAAACAGCTTTCCTATAGAAAGCTGTTTTGAAGATGACCCGTACGGGATTCGAACCCGTGTTACCGCCGTGAAAGGGCGGTGTCTTAACCGCTTGACCAACGGGCCTTGCTTATTGTTCTTTTTAAAAGGATAGCGGCGGAGGGGATCGAACCCCCGACCTCACGGGTATGAACCGTACGCTCTAGCCAGCTGAGCTACACCGCCATAATATAAAATGCGCTAAGAAGCACAAGAACTATAATACAAAGGATTCGCTTGTCCGTCAATAGAAAGTTTTAAATTAAATGGCGAAATCACAAAAAACGTTGAATTTGTATTGAAAAAAAGCACCCGCTAAACAGCAGGTGCTTTGTTGTGAAAGATATATAGAAAGCAGCAACAAGTTAACCTCTTCTTGCTCCGCGTCCCCCACGTTTTGATTCCGTGTTACGTTTTAAAGATGTTAAGCGGTCTTCACTATCTTTTAAGAATTTGTTCATTTTTTGCTCAAACGATTCCTTCGGACGGAAATCATTTCTGCTCGGTCTTGATTGTTGTTGTTGAGGACGATCTTTTGCTTTTTTAATGGACAAGCCGATTTTACCGTCTTTTTCAACGTTAATCACTTTCACTTCAACTTGTTCACCGACTTTTAAATGCTCATTAATATCTTTTACATAGTTATCGGCTACCTCACTGATATGAACGAGACCAGTTGAACCGCCTGGCAACTCCACAAAAGCTCCAAAATTTGTAATGCCCGTAACTTTCCCTTGTAACTTGCTGCCAACTTCAATCGACATAAAAAAAGTGCTCCTCCTTAGACTTATAAAAAAATCTCATTTGTTCAATTATACATAAACTGAATTTTAAGTGTCAACAAGGCTAATCGCTCTTATTGCCCACATCAAAGATTTTTTCGCCTTTTTTAGACATATAATAGTCCCGTCGTGCCAGTTCGAGTACGTATTCTTTGCTTTTCAGCTTTTTGATTTCATCAGAAATATCTTCCTGCTTTGTTTGTAATTGCTTCAATTCTTTTTCAAGCGCAACCTTCTTCTCTTCTTTTTCTTTCAATGCAGACGATTGCGACCAGAGGGCACTTGTTACCAAAACAGCAAACATGAGCACAATGACTCCAAACACGGTAAGCCTTCTAAGGAGTCCCCGGCGTTTGCGTTTTAGGCGCTGCGCTTGCTGTTCCATTTGTTTTTGATAATCATTTTGAATTTGTGCGATATTTCTTTTTCTCTCGTTCAAGGATGAAGGCCTCCTCTCTTACTTTGTCCAGAATTGTTTCCATTTCGTTTTCATGGTACGAGATACTTTCTTGATCCCTTGTAAAATTCCTGCTCCTTTTGAGAAAAACAACCTCATTGATGTTCGCCATTTTTCGGGAATTCGATGAATAATGGTTACATTGAGTAACCAAATAAGCGGATAACAAACAATATACAGCACCTTCCACACGAGTCGAAACGCAAAACGAACAAGGCGTAAGAGCGAGTGGAACAAGAACAGAAGAGCACTTATGATCAAACCAACGATCCAGCGAATGGGCTGGAAAACCATCGACATGATCAGCCTTTTCAGGACAAGAACAGTTTGATAAATACACCTCATCACAAACTTGAGGATGTTCATATACAGCTGTTTCATCAATACCTGGTACATTGAGAAACCTAAAGCAACAGCTAGAAAAATATAAAGCCTGAATTCTCCCTCATTGGTCAGCAGCAGGACATAAAAGAATAAGAGACCCTGCACCACCCAAAAAAGGAGGTCGTGAATGGCCAGCAGCCATTTTGCTGTTTTTTCCCGGTTCACAAACAGCTTGTACGTATCCAGCGATGCGCCCAGCCAGATGCCCATCGCCGCCATCGAAAGCATCGTATAAAACTGGACCGTCAGTGTCATTTAAACAGCTTGCTAAAAAATCCTTTAGCTTTCTCCCCGTGCTGCTCATCTACATAGATTAAGTCAAAGACACGCCCTTTAATGGACACAACGCCCTTTTCTACATCTAAGTTTTTCATTTGCAGATTTTCTCCGCGAATGGCGAGGACTCCCATGACAGTCTCAAGCAGAAATTCTTCATTATCAAAGCTCTCGACTTGTTTGACCCCGGTAATATCTAAATGCTTTCTGTTGCGCATTGTGACATGATGCTCGGCTTCTGATGACAACTTCGTGCCTTGAGGTTGATTATAATATTGATTCATTTATACATCCCCCATATCTCATACTTGCATTGTTACTGCATTGTATGTGACAGGCGGGACATTTAGAACAAGCCCTATTCTGCTGTTTTCTCTTCTTTTAGCACGGTATACATGCCAGCAGCTTCTTCTTTTTTCGTTGTGTCTTTTAACTCGTTGACTTGAACAGTCACAAGCTTTTGGCCAAAGCGAATTTGAAGCTCGTCCCCTTCTTTCACGTCAGAGCTGGCTTTCGCCTGCGTGCCATTAATGGAAATTCTCCCTTGATCGGCTACTTCTTTTGCCAATGTTCTTCTTTTGATTAAACGAGACACTTTTAAGAATTTATCTAGTCTCATGTATGTTCACCTCTTTCTATGCGTTTGGCATCGTTCCACAGATCGTCCATTTCTTCTAGGGTCAAGTCTTCTAGTGAACGCCCTATGTCCTTTGCTTTTTGTTCAATATGCTGAAAGCGCCGCATGAATTTTGTGTTTGCAGAAGAGAGGGCGGTTTCAGGCTCTAGATGATAAAACCTGCCAATGTTGACGAGAACAAACAAAAGATCCCCAAATTCATCCTTCATCTGCTTTGTTGCACCTTCATCCGTTTTCTCTGCCACTTCCACAAGGAATTCCTGCTTTTCCTCTTCATATTTGTTCCAAATATCCTCTACTTCTGTCCAGTCGAAGCCCACTTTCGCTGCTTTCTTTTGGAGCTTATAGGCTTTTGTTAAAGCTGGAAGAGTCGTTGGAATGGATTGCAAAATAGATGCTGCACGCTCCGGTTTTTCCTGCTGCTTGATTTTTTCCCAGTTGGCGACGACATCTGATGCTTCAGACACATCCGTATCACCAAACACATGCGGATGTCGTCGAATCATTTTTTCTGTGACATGCTGGATGACGTCATCCATTGAGAAGTAACCATCATCTTCACCAATTTGGACATGGAGTAAAACTTGAAGCAGTACATCTCCGAGTTCTTCAACCATATGATCTGGATCGTCTTCATCTATGGCTTCCAGCAGCTCATAACATTCTTCAATTAAATATGGTTTGAGCGACTCATTCGTTTGTTTTTGATCCCAAGGACAGCCGCCAGGACCTCTTAATGTACGAATGACTTCACGGAAAGTGTCAAATTGTTGATAGAGTAGCTTTTCATCTTGGATTGGAGGCACATAAACACTCGTTAAGTTATTTATCGACACATCTCGATCAAGTTCAAATAAAGGAACACCTGTAATCTGTTCCTGACTGCTTCCAGCTGCCGTTACGATAAAGACTTCATAATCGTCAGGTAGCTTTTCCATGAGGGTCAGCTTCACATTCGAGGCTGTCATCTGATCATATACTTGACAGATCAGCACATGCTGGGTCAACTTTAGATCATCCGCTCTCATATCCCCTGCGTCAACGAATTGCAGCCCTTCAATTGGGTCAATCTGTAAGGAATTAAACGTCGCATCCAAAAAGCTTTGTCCACCAGCCACGTACACCTCAACCCCGCGCTCCTTCTGTTGTGAAACAAGAAGCTGCACTGTCTTTTCCGCTACAAACGGGTGACCTGGTACTGCATACACAATATCTTTCTCCTCAGCCTCTTGGAAGAGAATATCTGTGATTTCCTCATACACTGCATCAAACTGATCATGCTTTTCATAAATCTCATCAAAAAAGGTCAGAGACGGGACTTCCTGCATCAATTCTGCGGTGAGTGGATGATCCTGCGTTCTCATGTATACTTCTTTCGCCTGCTTCAGCTGCTTATATACACCGAGCGTCAGCTGATCCATGTCGCCTGCCCCAAGACCAACGACTGTAATCTTACCTGCCATTTCGATTCCCTCTCATCTGTTTAAAATATAAAATCTTTTCTCCTAATGGAATGAGTCTCCATTCCTCTTCCGTAAATACGTCTAGCTTAAGAATACTATATAAAAAGGCGAAACCACCAATAAAAACTGAAGTCAGGCTCTCTAAAACAGAAAACGGACGTTTTTCAAAGGGAATGACCCAAGAAAACAATGCCTGATATCCAAATAAAACGACGGCCATGAATGCTGCTGATAAAAGAATTTTCACTGGGAATAGCTCTCTTATTGAAATCCACCCTTTATGCTTCAAATACACCGCATTGAGCGCAGCGGCGGCGAGAAACCCACAAACAGTCGACCATGCGGCTCCATAAATACCGAATAACGGGACAAGAGCCAGCGTCAGCCCCCATTTCACCAACACACTGATCAGGACCACAACAGCCGGGTACACGGTATGTCCCAGACCTTGAAGTAAAGCGGTTTGCGTAATCGCCATTGATGTAAAGGCAATGGATATGCAAAATATTTGCAGCGCATCTGTCCCTAAGTCATTACGAAAAAGCATGATGTTCACAGACGATAAAATACATATAAGCCCGACAGCTGAACCAATCCCCAGCACCGATGTTGCCTTAAATGATGTACGTACTTTTTCACGAATTGCTTCATGCTGCCCTTTTCTTAAGGCCGACGACAAAAACGGAACAAGAGACGTCCCGATACTAATTGCAAACACCGTCCCGAGCTGCAAGAACGGCTGACCTCGGTCATACACGCCTTTTGCCGCCTTTGCAGCTGCTTCACTCAGTCCCTCACTACGCAGCAGCCCATACAGGTGAAAAGCATCGATCATTTGCATCCATAGGATCAGCAATCCACTCACACAAATGGTCAATGTATACAGCACCAAACTCTTCAGCACCTCTTTTTTCCGCAGTGTAGCCTGTTTTAATGTCTTGCTCGCTGACGACTGCTTTCGATAGGTCAGCCAAAGGAAAAGAAGCAAAAGGAGTGAAGCAGCACTTCCAGCTATAGAAGAGAACACCGCACCCGCTCCTGTTTCATAAAGCGAATAGCCATGTCTCACAAAATAGAAAGATAAAACAAGCAGGACGCCTACTCTGATGAGCTGCTCAGCCAATTGAGAGACCGCAGTGGGGAGCATCAGCCCATCACTCTGAAAAACACCCCTCAGCATCACGGTAAGTGGCAGAAATAGAAACACAAACGAACTCATCTGGATGAGAAGCATTAATTGACTGTCCGCCATGAGATTCGCAATTGTGCCTGCTCCTATATATAAACAAAGAAATAAGACCAAGCTCAGCAAAGTGATATACACCAAGGATACCTTTGTAATGATTCGGCGATTCTCCTCACCATGCTCGCTCAGGAGCTTGGACACCATCACAGGAAAACCAGTGGTGCCGAGCATAATCGCAATGCCAAGAAAGGGATAGACCTGCTGATAAATATAAAAACCTGTGTCTCCTACGATATTTTGAAAAGGGACACGATATACGGCACTCAGTACCTTTGATAACAAGCCTGCGATGGTTAAAATCACCGCACCTTGGAAAAGCCAATGCGGCTGATTCACAACATTTTTCATGGTGACTCCTTTATGTTCAATCAAAAAATATACCTGCATTTAAACGCACTCATTATATCACAAGTGACTGGCGAGCCGTTTCTTTCTAAGGAGTAGACGATACATTCATTATTTTGTTTCATTCCATATAAAAAACGCCGACAAAATCAGATGATTTCATCGGCATTCTTTCTTTTTATCAAGATGATATAGAATTATTAGACCTAATGTTCCATTTGACGGGCTAAGAAGCCAGCTGCCGTTTCTGCCGCTTTATGCTCCACTTCTCCCATTGAACGCTCTTTAGAAAATAAAACGACGGCGCCAATTGGATCTCCGTTTGCAACAATAGGTGCAATGGTATAAGCTGATACATCATCATCAATACCATCCACAAGCTGAATTTCTTTCTTGCTGTCCTCTAATACAGAATTACGCTGATCCATTGTTCGTTCAAGTAAATCACTAATGGATTTGTTTAAGTACTCTTTTTTTGAACTGCCGGATACAGCAATATACGTATCACGATCACAGATGAGGATAGAATGACCCAAACTGTCGAATAAAGCATCAGCATATTCCTTCGCAAAGTCTCCTAGCTCACTAATCGGTGAATACTTCTTCAAAATGACTTCTCCATCGCGGTCGACAAAAATCTCAAGTGGATCTCCTTCCCGGATGCGCAATGTTCTGCGAATCTCCTTCGGTATAACCACTCTACCTAGATCATCGATGCGGCGTACAATTCCAGTTGCTTTCATTCACTGCTGCCTCTCTTTCGTTTGATGATGTGTTGGGTGAATGGAACAAAAGCGTCCACTTTATGCAACATTCACCACTTGACCCTGAGATTAGTATCCGTCACATCAAACGTAATATACACGAGAGACCAACAAAATTTTATGAAGATGGAATGGTTTCTTTTTTCACATCTTGAAGACCTCGAAGCATACGAAGAACGACTTCAAGCCACTCCTCCGTTTTCTTGCCTTTTGTTTGGACAGAAATAATCAGCTTGCTGCCTTCCATGCCAAGACCGATATCACGTCCATATTGACTGCCAAGCTCAAATAATTTTTGACCATCGATGTCGCTGCTTGCTTTTTCATCGAGAGTGAGTCTGACAATGCCTTTCTCCATCTTGATCAACTCGACACGTTCCTGCACAGCGTACACCTTCATCGTCGCAATCGTGAACAAATCAGCCACTTCTTGCGGATATTCTCCGAATCGGTCAATCATTTCATCTTGAAGCTCTTTCCGCTCTTCTATTGATCCAATCGCTCTAAACTGTTTATACATCTCGATCTTTTGTTTGCCATCAGAAATATAGCTATCTGGAATGTAGGCATCAATTTGGAGATCAATTTCCGGCTCAAATTTTTCTTGAGCAGTCGTATCGCCTCTTCTTTCTTCAATGGCTTCTTTCAGCATTTGAGAGTAAAGGTCGAATCCAACAGAATCAATAAATCCATGCTGCTGTGCACCAAGTAAATTTCCTGCTCCTCGAATCGTTAAGTCACGCATCGCAATCTTAAAGCCTGACCCAAGCTCGGTGAATTCTTTAATAGCTTGAAGTCTTTTCTCAGCTACTTCAGAAAGCACTTTATCTTTTCGATAAGTGAAATAAGCATAGGCCACACGATTCGAGCGCCCAACTCGTCCTCTTAACTGGTACAGCTGCGAAAGCCCCATTTTATCAGCATCGTGAACAATGAGCGTGTTCACATTTGGTATGTCTACGCCCGTTTCGATAATGGTTGTACTGACAAGTACATCCGATTCACCTTCTAGGAAATTAATCATCACGGATTCAAGCTCGTTCTCACTCATTTTCCCATGTGCGTAGCTTACTTTTGCGTCTGGAACAAGCATCGAGATTTCATCTGCTTTTCGTTCAATATCCTCCACTCGGTTATAAAGGAAGTACACTTGACCGCCTCTTGCCAGTTCTCGCTCAATGGCTTCTCTAACTAACGCACCATTGTACTCGACAACATAGGTTTGAACTGGGAAACGGTTCTCAGGTGGCGTTTCAATAACAGATAAGTCACGTACGCCAAGCATCGACATATGAAGCGTACGAGGAATTGGCGTTGCCGTTAACGTCAGCACATCAATATTGGCTTTCATTTGTTTAATTTTCTCTTTATGCGTCACACCGAAGCGCTGCTCTTCATCGATAATTAACAGTCCTAAATCCTTGTACACAATGTCTTTTGAAAGAAGACGATGCGTCCCAATGACCATATCAATCGTTCCGTTTTTCAGCCCTTTTAAGGTTTCTGTTGTTTCTTTTCGTGTACGGAAGCGGCTAAGCTGAGCGATTTTAACAGGATAGTCTTGGAATCTGTCCATAATCGTGTCAAAATGCTGCTGCGCTAAGATCGTTGTTGGTACAAGCAGTGCCACCTGCTTCCCGTCAGCAATGGCTTTGAAGGCCGCTCGAATCGCCACCTCTGTTTTTCCATAGCCCACATCTCCACAAAGCAGACGATCCATCGGGCGCTCCCGCTCCATGTCTTGCTTGATTTCATGAATCGAGCGAATTTGATCGTCTGTTTCTTGGTAAGGGAATGCAGATTCAAACTGGCGCTGCATCTCATGGTCAGGCGAGAAGGCATACCCTTTGCTTGCTTCACGTTCTGCGTACAGCTTAATTAGATCATCTGCAATGTCCTGCACAGATGATTCTACTTTTTTCTTCACGCGCTTCCAGTCGCTACCGCCTAGTTTGTATAGCTTTGGTTCTTTTCCTTCTGACCCAACATACTTCTGCACCTGATCAATTTGTTCAACAGGGACATAAAGCTTATCGCTTCCTTGATAATGAATATTTAAATAATCTTTATGAATGCCGCCAATTTCAAGCGTTTCAATTCCTAAATACTTACCGATCCCGTGGTTAATGTGCACCACATAATCGCCCACTTGCAGCTCTGAATAGCTTTTGATTCGCTCTGCGTTCGTCAGCTTTTGCTTACGTGCCTGCTTCTTCACACGTTTCTTGAAAAGTTCACCCTCTGTAATGACAGCAATTTTGGATAAAGGCAGTTCAAAACCGGTTTGCAGCTCACCTTGTAAAATATATACTTGCCCGCTGACAAGCTCAGCATCAGGTTTAGCAAGAGCTGCTTCAATGTCATAATCATGCAAGACAGATGACAGCTTCTCTGTCCGCTCTTCATCCGCACCTAAAAAGACAACCGTATAATTCTGCTTTTTGTAGCGTTCAATTTCACTTGCAAGCACATTCATCTGCCCATGGAAATTCTGCATTTGCTTACTAGATACATTGACGATATTTTGCGGATTGGTCTGCTGAACATGTCTCAAAAATAAGGAATAATAAAGAATCGATCTCGATTGCTGATTGAACAGCTCTTGAAATGGGAAGGAAAGGGCTAGATCATGCAGGATATTCCCTTCTTCCAGCAGACTAATTGTCCAATCTGCTTCTTCCTGTTCAAGCTGTTCTTCCATCTCCTGAATTCTGCTGATTTCATCTAGAATGATTATCGTATCCTGCGATGTATAATCTAGCAAACTAGCAGGCTTTTCATAGAAATAGGACAGATACTTCGTCATTTCTTGTGTCACAATACCTTCTAGCAGCTTCTCACGATCAGCAGAAATATTCTGATGGAGCAGTTCTTTTTGTTTATCCGAGTTGAATTTCTTTAAGCTACTGGCAAGACCTTCGTCAAGCTGTTCAATCGCTCTCACTCGTTCAGGCCCTCTTACAATCAGCTCTTTCGCCGGGCCAATCTTGATTTCTTGAAGTGTTTCCAATGAACGCTGCGTGTCAGAGTGGAAGGACCGAATAGAATCCACTTCTGTATCAAACAGCTCAATACGGATCGGGTGGTCTTCCGTTAACGCATAAATGTCAATGATTCCTCCGCGCACACTAAAGTCTCCGGGCGCAGCGACCATGGACGTCCGGTCATAACCGATTTGCACGAGTTGTTTTGAAAACGCCTCCAAATCAATTTCTTCACCAACCTTTAAATGGATCTGACTCTCCTTCCAGAGCTCTACAGGAGGAAGCATTCTACGCACTGCAGCTGCTGGGGTCACGACAATCGGATTTTCTCCATTCGCGAGACGATTCAATACATCAAGACGCTGCGCTCTAAGCTCCGGGCTTGCCACAGCAATTTCAGATGCAATGAGTTCATTGACAGGATAAAGAAGGACTGAGCGATCTGGCATCACACTTGCTAGATCATCTGTGACCTTCTGCGCTTGATATAAGTTGTGTGTCACAATAAACATCGGCCGCTTTAATTCGTCTGATATGGCGGCTGTAAATAAAGATCTGACGGAGCCTGATAGTCCGGCGAGCAGTTGTTCTTTTAAACCTTCCTTTAGCCCATTAAAAATGGACTGAAAATCATCACTTTGTTTGATAAATGATTGTATATTTTTCATTTGGCTCCTCCTCCCTGCTTGTTTAAAACAGAAAAACGCTTTGGTCTATTATCTACACCAAAGCTTTTTATTGAATAAAGGTATGATACTGATGGTAATCAGGATTTCTTTCGAGCGCCTCTTGGCAATCCTCACAAATGGTTTGTACATGTAAATCACCATTTTCCCTATAAGAAATCATATCGTTTCTTTCCTCATTTGTTAAGTGATGAAATCCAAGTGCTTCACTTTGGACAGCGGATTCATCTAGACTGCCAACCTTTACACCACAGTGCCGGCAGTAATAGTGCAAAGCCATACGTGATCCTCCCATGCTGAGATTTTATGATCAGTATGTGCTTTGCTTATCATTCTTATACCTTCTTGTTAAAATCATTCATCACTTCTAAAAATGGCTTTGTTAAAGCCGCTTCACAAGCTTCAACAGATGATTGAATAGCAGATGAGATATCAGGCTGTTCTTCCTCTGAGAAGCGTCCTAGTACGTAATCGACGACCTTCATGCCGTTTTGTGGACGGCCAATGCCGATACGAAATCGGTCAAACTCTGGTGAACCTAAATGCTGAATCAACGATTTGATTCCGTTATGTCCGCCTGCACTTCCTTTAGTACGCAAACGAATCCGGCCCGTTGGCAAATCAAGATCATCATAGATGACCTTCAAATGTTCAAGGGGAATATCATAGTAATCCATCAGCGGACGCACACATTCCCCTGATAAGTTCATATATGTAAGAGGCTTCACAAGTAGAACCTTTTGCCCCGAAACAAACCCAGTTCCATATTGTCCATGGAATTTTGATTGATTTAATGGGATGTCCCATTTTTTTGATAGTTCATCTATTGTCATAAACCCGACGTTATGTCTTGTTTTTTCATATTCTTTTCCTGGATTACCCAATCCAACGAACGCAATCATGAAACCAATAACCTCCTTTGTCGCACATGCACACGCCTAAAAAATGAGCCAATGTGATTGCCTCATGCAAAACGTATGAATTCTTTTCATTCTAGCACAAAAGACGTAACCGCGGGAGGGTTACGTCTCTAATTGACCAGTTATTCTTCGCTGTCATCTTTTTCTTTAATGGCCTCAGGCTCTTGCGTTTCCTCTTCACTATCTGGCTCTGGAACCTCTGATTGCTGAGGCGGTAAGATCGAAGCAACAACTTCTTCTGGATCATTATTAATTTGATACGTAGACTGAACAGACAGATCACCAACTGTTAGTACGTCATTTACTTCTAAGTTTGTAATATCAGCTTCAATATTTTGCGGGATATCCTTTGGTTTCGCTGTAATGGATAGCTCAAATAGTGGCTGCTGAAGCACACCGCCATCCTTTACACCTTTGGATTCGCCAATGAGTTGTACAGGTACATCTGCGTCAATTTCTCGCTGTAAGTCGACCACTTGGAAATCAGCGTGGACAAGCTCATTTTTCAACGGATCTGTTTGCAGTTCTGTTACCATCACAGATTTTGTTTCACCGCCAACGTCTAATGTGATGATTGTGTTTTTTCCTTCATCACGTAATGTCTTTAATAAATCAATACTGTCTAATGAAACAGCCAGGTTGTCTGTATTTTTTCCGTATATGACACCAGGAACGTGTCCTGAATGACGGATTTTTTGCAGTGTGGAACGTTTGAAATCAGTTCTTTTATTTGCTTTTAAAGTTGCCATATTCAGCACCATCCTATTTCTTTTTTGTCACTACTTTCATAAATACCCATAACTGAATCATTTTAAACATGTTTGCCTTTCATTTATCACAGCAAAAAGACCCCAAGCTGATGCCTAGGGCCTTTTTCAATCAGAAAATTAGCTGAAAAGGTAGCTCACAGATTCTTCTTCATGTACACGGATGATGGCTTCTGCAAGCAAAGGCCCAACTGAAAGCGGAATGAATTTTCCAACTTTCTTGTCATCTGTTAAGTGAATACTGTTTGTCACAACTAATTCTTTAATTTTAGAGTTTGTAATACGTTCTACTGCTGGTCCAGACAATACCGGGTGAGTACAACAAGCATAGACTTCAGCCGCTCCATTTTCCACAAGTGCATTTGCAGCAAGTGTAATCGTACCAGCTGTATCAATGATATCATCGATGAGAATCGCCGTTTTGCCTTCAATGTTCCCAATGATGTTCATCACTTCAGCCACGTTCGGCTTCGGACGACGTTTGTCGATAATTGCGATTGGTGCTTTCAGGCGGTCCGCCATTTTGCGCGCACGCGTAACACCACCGTGGTCAGGAGACACAACAACGATATCATTCAAGTTTTTCTGTTCAAAATAGTTTGTTAAGATTGGCACAGCCATTAAGTTATCGATTGGAATATCAAAGAAACCTTGGATTTGCGGCGCATGAAGGTCAAGTGCAATGACACGTGTAGCACCTGCTGTTTCAAGTAAGTTCGCAAAAAGCTTCGCCGTGATTGGCTCACGAGGTTTCGCCTTACGATCTTGACGTGCATATCCGTAATAAGGGATCACAATATTGACCGTTTTCGCAGAAGCGCGTTTTAGTGCATCTACCATAATGAGTAGCTCCATAATGTGCTCATTGACTGGCGCACTAGTAGATTGAATAACATAACAATCACAGCCACGGATACTTTCTTCAATATTGATTTGGACTTCACCGTCACTAAAACGTTTAACAGAGCTCTTTCCTACATCAACTCCGATACGATCGGCAATTTCTTTGGCAAGTTCAGGGTTTGAATTCAAAGAGAATATCTTTAAATTCGCATCAGCATAACGATTAGACATGGTAAACCTCCGGGTATTTGGATTATTTTTTATGAATATTTTTCACATAATCTTCTTTATTAACTTGTCTTGCTCTAGCAATAGACAATGCATCCTGCGGTACATCTTCTGTAACCGTTGAACCGGCTGCAACATATGCCCCTTTTCCGACAGTGACTGGTGCAACGAGATTTGAATTACAGCCAATAAATGCGCCATCTTCAATCTTCGTTAAGAATTTGTTCTTCCCATCATAATTAACTGTAATAGATCCACAACCAAGGTTTACATCCGCTCCGACCTCTGCATCTCCAATATAGCTGAGATGAGACGCTTTGCTTCGGTCACCGAAAACTGTTTTCTTGATTTCGACAAAATTCCCGATCTTCACTTCATCGCCAATTTTCGACAATGGGCGAATATGAGCAAACGGTCCAATTGTCACATCTACCCCAACTTCACTATCGCAGACAACAGACTGCTTAATGACTGTCCGATCTCCAATTACGCTATCAACAATTTCAGTGTTCGGACCGATTGTGGCATCTGCACCAATCTTTACATTCCCTTTGATGACCGTCCCAGGATAAATCATTGTATCTTCACCGATGACTGCATCGGGCGAGATATACGTGTTCTCAGGATCAATCAAGGTTACACCATTCTTCATATGCTGATGATTAATACGTCGCTTCATGAATTGCTCTGCTTGTGATAGAGCGATACGATCATTGACTCCAAGTGTTTCTTCAAAATGTGGTGTTTGATACGCTGCAACCGTCTGTCCTTCATTCTTTAGAATTTCAATGACATCCGGCAAATAGTATTCACCTTGTGCATTTTCATTTGACACTTGCTCAATCACACGGAAGAGATCTTCATTTGAAAAGCAATAGGTTCCAGTATTAATTTCATTCACTTGACGTTCAGCATCATTTGCATCTTTATGCTCGACGATTTTTACTACAGCACCTGTTTCATCACGAATAATACGTCCATAACCTGTTGGATCATCCGCGTGTGCTGTCAAAATCGTCACTTTCGCTTGTTGTTTTTGATGCTCGCTTAACATGGCTTCCATTGTTTCCGCTGTCAATAATGGTGTATCTCCACAAATGACAATGGTTGTTCCCTTTTCCTGCGCAAGGAACGATTTGGCTTGTTTGACGGCATGTGCTGTTCCCAGCTGTTCTTCTTGAAGTGCATATTCACTTCTGTCCCCAAGCTGCTTCTTGACGTCCTCTGCTCCATGACCGACAATCGTCACAAGCTTGGCTAAAGATAGCTTTAACGCTTGATCTGCCACATGCTCGACCATTGGCTTTCCGCAAACTGGATGAAGTACTTTGTATAACTTTGACTTCATTCTTGTTCCTTTTCCCGCTGCTAAAATCACTGCGAACCGCTTATCCATTGATTGGCCTCCAATATCCCTATTATCCATAGAAAAATATATCCTAAATAAGGACTGATTTCAAGGATACAAGAGGAAGTGCATTAATTTTCTAATGAACGGGAGACATAAGGAACAAGAGGAAAAACGCAAAAAAGACAGCATTTAAAAGAAAACATTCATTTTCTCTTAAAGCTGTCTTTTTAGGTTCACATATCTTTAAGAAGCTCCAGCTTCTTCATATTCAATTGTCTCTTCCTCTTCGCCTAAGCGATGATACTCATTTAAAACAGCATCTTGGATTTTACCCCGAGTGCTTGAATTAATTGGATGTGCAATGTCGCGAAACTCTCCATCAGGCGTACGTTTGCTAGGCATTGCAACAAACAAGCCATTGTTTCCATCAATCACACGAATATCATGAACAACAAATTCGTGGTCCAGCGTGATGGATGCAATCGCCCTCATGCGACCATCGGTATTCACGCGGCGTAATCTTACGTCAGTAACTTCCACAGTAGTTCACCACCTTTTCCCAATATAAAAGCATTAATTAGGTATTCAACGATTGTGGTGATTCTCCTGCTCTTTTTTTAAACTTTTTTTGAAATATCGGGATATTTATACATTTTTTGTCATTTTAATGACGACGCTTACATCGGTTGCGTGAAAAAAGACATCATGACGATGCCTTTTCATACATATAATGAAACCAAACGGTCTCCAAAGAGATGGCCTGTTTATTTCACTAATGCCACAACTTCAATTTCTACAAGTGCATCTTTTGGAAGTCTGGCTACTTCTACACATGAACGAGCTGGCTTATGTGTATGGAAGTATTCACCGTACACTTCATTCACTTCAGCGAATTGTTCCATATCTTTAATGAAAACCGTTGCTTTCACGACTGTTTCAAAGGAAGCACCCGCTGCTTCAAGGACGGCTTTAAGATTATGAAACACTTGATGTGTTTGTTCTTTAATATCTCCATTCACAAAATCTCCAGCTGGCGTTAACGGAATCTGCCCTGAGCTGTAAAACATGTTATTGACGATAATCCCTTGAGAGTAAGGTCCAATGGCTGCTGGCGCGTTTTTGGTTTGAACAACTTTTGTCATATCAATCTCTCCCATTCAAATACATGTTTGATCAAAGCTTAAGCTTTCGAATGAAAAAACTCGTGGAAATTACCTTCATTAATCTCAATGATTTTCTGCTTCATATCAATGGTTGAAAGCTTTAAAAGTGATACATATTCATCGACAAGACGTTCATCTACGCCTTCATCTTCTAATAAAACACCGATCCCTGCAACATTTGCATTAAATTCCTCTAGAAGATTCATCATGCCATTAATGGTTCCGCCTGCTTTCATAAAGTCATCAATAATCAACACATTGGATCCTTTATCTAAGCTCCGCTTTGCAAGTGACATGGTTTGAATTCGGTTAGAAGAACCTGATGCATAATTAATACTCACAGTTGATCCTTCAGTTACCTTATTATCTTTTCTAACGATCACAACAGGCACATTTAAATAACCTGCAACAGAATAGGCAATCGGAATACCTTTCGTCGCAACAGTCATGACAACATCAATCGGTCGATCCGAAAAAATGGTCGCAAAAAGCTTACCGATTTTCGCAAGAATCGATGGATTGCCTAAAACATCAGTTAAATATAAATAACCGCCAGGAAGCACACGTTCAGGAGTTGATAATGCCTCTCCGATATCGTTGACGACTTCGTCTGCTTCTTTCAGATGAATCTTTGGAATATATTTCACTCCGCCAGCAGCGCCAGGTACAGTAAGTAAAGTCCCTATTCCCTGCTGTTCGAAGGTCTGTTTGATAATCGTTAAGTCTTCACTAATAGAGGACTTCGCAGATTGATATCGCTCTGCAAAAAAAGTTAAAGGTACTAGTACGTGCGGGTGGGTTAACAAATAATTTGTTAAGTCCACCAATCTGCCGCTTCGACGAAACTTCATGAACTTACCCCCAGAACCCGAATAATTTATGAATAATATAACTTAATATACGGATTTAATCAAGGGTATTTTGTTCGCCGATCATGCGGACAGCGTAAACCTGATCACAAAATCCTCTCAGTCCGTTATATATTCTTTGTACCTTCGATTCATATTGAATCAAGCCAAATACAGTTGGCCCGCTGCCGCTCATTAATACAGCATCTGCTCCGAAACGTTTCATCTGTCTCTTAATCATATCGACTTCCGGATACATCTTTAATGTCACAGATTCCAACACGTTACCGAGTGAGCCGCACATCTCTTTATAATCTTTCGCTTCAATTGCTTCAATCATACACTGTACATTTGGGTGTTCTACTTTGCTTGCGTCATATTGTCTGTAGACCTCAGCTGTAGATACCCCAATCACCGGCTTCGCTAAAATCACCCAGCAATGCGGCGGTGTCGCAATATGCTTTAGTTTCTCTCCACGTCCTGTCGCTAGCGCTGTCCCTCCGTGTACACAAAAAGAGACATCTGAGCCGATCTCCGCTCCAAGCTCAGCTAGTTCATCTAACGTGAGATTTAACTTCCACAAACGGTTTAAGCCGCGAAGCGCTGCTGCGGCATCACTGCTGCCTCCAGCTAAACCTGCTGCGACGGGAATTGCTTTTGTGATGACAATCGATACGCCTTTTTGAATACCGAATCTTGTTTTTAATAATTTAGCCGCCTGATAAGCCAAATTCCGTTGATCGTCTGGCACAAAACGATTATGAGATGATACACGGATTTCGTCTTTGTCCAGCTCCGTCAGCTCTAGTCGATCTGCAAGATCTATTGTTGTCATCACCATCTCCACTTCGTGATATCCATCCGGTCTTTTTCCATGAACATCAAGTGAGAGATTAATTTTTGCCGGTGCTTTTTCTAAAATACGCAAACATTTCACCTACTTCTCCATCTAAACATAAGTATCAATATTGTATCACATTTGATGGATCTGATGAATATTGGCTTTTGCCCCCAGCACACTCACTTTTTCAAGCAAAAAAGACCAGAGACACCCGAGGTATCCCTGATCATTTCTTTATCGGTGATTCTCTTCTTGAGCCATGTGCTGTTGAGCTAATTCAATGGCACGTTTGACCATATTTCCTGCGTCACGCGCACGAATCTCTCCCCAGCCTCCATTTTTGACGGTATCATAAAATCCAAGATCCTTCGCCAGCTCGTATTTGAACTCATCTGACATGATGCCTCGGCGTCTACCCAAACGAAACAGCCCCTTTGGTCGAGAATTCGAATCATTGCCACTCATTCGTGGCTTTCTTATTTTGCATCGATTCCCGCCTTTTACCCCTTTCAAATAATGGACAGCCTCCCATACAGAAAAAAGGCAAAACAAAAAGCAGTAAACAAAAAGTTCACTGCCCATTAATAGGCGACTGAGCTAGCGGTATCATCGAACGTTAATTCGACCGTCTCAGTCAGTATATCTGCATAACTGTAAGAAACTCTTTCAAACGAATTCTCATCTTGATCTAATTGAATCACAAAAACAGAAGGGTACGTTTCAGCTAAAATGCCCGAACGCTCAATTGTTTTTCGGCGGCCTCCGTTAGCCTTTAACGTCAAACGTTTACCTAAGTTACCATCAAGCGATCTTTTGATGTCGGACAAAGTCTTCGCCATTGCATCCACCTCACTGAGATAATTATACAACAACGGCCCATTTTTGTCAAATAAAAATTAAATTATATCAACCAACACGAGCCATTGTCAACAAAATAATTTTGACAAACTTCTACCTTTTCTCCTCCCTATTTTTCTCAAATTCCGGTGAATTATGTATTCATATGAAATTTCTTTTTGAGCATAAAAAAAACCAGACTGAAATCAGTCGGGTTATGTCGATTCATGGTCTCTTTTATATGGCATACCTACCCTTAAAACACCCCTTGTTTCAATCCCTCCGAGACCTTTTTCTCTCGTCAGCGTATTTCGGAGCACATCCCACACGTTGATTCGATCTACAAATGGAGTGAAGCTGATCTTGGCAACAATATAGACGGGGTCAAGTGCATGAATGTTGACACGTGAGGGTGAGCTTGCAAAATTAGCACCTGCTTGAATTAATGATTCAAAATGAGATTGGCAGGCACCTGCAAAGATCACGAGCTGATCTAAATGCGGAACCTTCCTTCTTGCCTTTTGAACCGTTTCAACGAAATGACGAGAATGACGATATGCACCGATATCGTGTACACCGCCCTTTTGTTTAGAATACGCATCATGTCCTGTGATGACCAAAATATCAGGTCGGTATTGATCAATTAATGAATCAATCATGCTTGGCATTTTCTTCTCGTGGCAATGCACACCATACACAGGTACACCGATTCTTTCATATACATCTAAGCATTTCTTTAAGTATGAAGCATCTCCATCTAAATGCAGAACCTTTCCGGGCATATGAAAATACTGCTCCTGATGCTGATATTGTCCAGACGTATAATACTCTTGTTTTTCACGAAGCAGCTGATAATCTTGCCTGAGTAAGTCGAGCGATTCGTTAATTTTCCGTTCATCGTCCTTCTCTCTTGTCAGCTGCTCCTCTTTTTGAATCAAGACCAAATCTGACATCTTCGCATCGGCGATCAGCCTCACTTCATTCCCATGCAAAATGGCGGTGGCTTCGTGCTGGTCTGTCTCATCAATTCGAATGATACGAAACATAATATCCATCTGATAGGATGCCCTCGTCACCATATCTCCTATTTGAAATTGCATGCTTTTCACTCCACAATCAGGCTCTTATCCTGTTGGTATCGTCTTACGCTACACTTGTTCTTCTTTCAGGTGTGTTGTTCTTTCTAGCCTATGCCTGAACAGGTGAAGTGGTGAAAACCAAAAGAAAAAAGCCCTTATGAAAGAGCTTTGTCTTCTTTTCAGCGTGATAGAAAACCTTTGCAGTCTAGGATGGACGAGTACTGACGCGGAGCGAATTTGACATTCGTGAGCACCAGCGCGCAGGACTGACACCGAATGCGAGGGTTTGTCTACACGTTGAAAAGCCCTTATGAAAGGGCTTTGTGTAAAACATTGGACAAACGGGCAAATTCATCGATTGACAATGATTCACCGCGGCGTTTCCCATCAACCTCAGCTGTTACAAGGGCTTCTTCAATGATGGCTTTATGTTTCTTGCCATCTGGCAGATTGTTCATCAAGTTATTCATCAATGTCTTCCGGCGCTGGCCAAAACTCGCACGAATCAGTTGAAAGAAAAACGCATCATTGTCTACTGAGACCGCAGGCGTTTCACGAACAGTTAGTTTGATTACCGCTGAATCCACATTTGGTTGTGGGACGAAAACCGTTTTCGGCACAACCATGACCGTCTTCGCTTCTGTATAAAATTGCACTGCAATCGACAAAGAGTTGTATTCTTTTGATGAAGGAACAGCAGCCATGCGATCTGCTACTTCTTTTTGCAGCATGACAACGATGCCTTTCAATGGAAGGTTTTCTTCAAGCAATTTCATAATAATTGGTGTCGTCACATAATAAGGAAGGTTTGCTACGACCATTACTTCTTTACAGTCAGCAAACTGTTCTTCAATCACCTTTCTTACATCTGCTTTTAATACGTCTTGATGAATAATGGTGACATTATCATATGGAGAAAGCGTATCGTTTAAAATCGGCAATAGGCGCTGGTCGATTTCAAAAGCCGTGACTTTCTTTGCCCGTTTGGCGAGCTGTTCAGTCAACGCACCGATACCAGGGCCAATTTCAATCACACCGGTCTCATCCGTTATCTCTGCATGATCGACAATGCGATCTAAAATATTCGTATCAATTAAAAAGTTTTGCCCTAAGCTCTTTTTAAAAGAGAAACCGTACTTCTTCAGTATTTCCTTCGTTCTGATGGGCGTCGCAATATCTTTATTCATCGGCTTCCTCCTGCATGACGGTCTTTAAGGCCGCAATAAAATCCTCTTTCGTTATTTGGAACATGTGAAGACGCTTTTGCAGCTGCTTCGCATTTGTATATCCTATATTTAAAAGCACACCTAATCGTTCGCGGCGGCGTTTTGATGCTTCGCCTCCGATAAGGCCTGCGTCAAATAAATCGTCTAACGTAATCTCGCTTTCTGATTCTTCCATTTCCTCATGGACATGTGCAAGGCATTCTCGAATACTATCCAAGGAAGCATGCTCGACACCAATTCCTTTGTCCCGCTTCGCTTTCGCAAGGTGTTTTGGTAAAAAGGCGTGCTTACAGCCAGGGACAGCCTCTGCGATGGTTTTACGGATCTTTTCCCCAGGGAAATCAGGATCAGTTAAAATGATAACCCCCCTCGTCTCCTGAGCAAGACGCACTTGTTGAATGACTGTATCGCCAATGGCAGATCCATTCGTTTCAATCGTATCTGCATCAACTGCCATTTTTACTCTAGCAGTGTCGTCACGCCCCTCCACCACAATGATTTCTTTGATTTTCATGTATTCCTCCGCTTGCAAAAACAATCTACATTTTTTTGTCAAAAAATGAAACCTTCCATGCTGTTTTTGCGTCTAATTAATTAGAAAACAGTGCTTCTATTATAACCAAAAAAACAGAGGGTGCGCAAAGCCCTCTGTTCATATAAATGATTTGATGTGTTTATTTGAGCACTCTAATTTTCACTCGTTTATTTCCCCATTGATAAGCTGCCGACTTACTTGGGACGAACACATCAATTTTATTCCCTTTTATAGCAGATCCAGTGTCTGATGCAACGGCATACCCATAGCCTTCCACATACACTTTAGAGCCCAGCGGAATGACACTCGGATCTACTGCTATGACCTTTGCACCCGGATTTGCTTTTAAATTAAAGCCTGTAGACGTTCTACCCGTACATCCAGCACAGCCCGCTGTATAGGCTGTGGACGTCACATAGAACTCTTTTCCTGACGATTCATTACTTCTTGAAACCGCAGGGGACGCTTTAGGTTCTTTCTTGGACACTTGTGTACCAACGGCCACTAAACGATCCTTACTGTCTTTTGCAGTAACCTCTTTAATTAATTCTTTAGACACCACTTTGCCGTTTTCTTTCACAATGGCATAGTGCTTCTTTAATTTACCTTCTTCACCTTTTTCAAGCACCTTCTCTTTTCCTTTTTCAAGAGATCGATCCTTTTTATGTTTGGTATCAAAAGCAATTTTCTCTTCCACTACATCGGTGACTTTTTCCACCCGAGTGATCTTCACATCTGCGCTTTTTTTAGAAAGGTGACTATGTAACGCAGGTTTGATCTTATCGTGCTTCTTGAGCTTCAGCTCTTGTTGCTTTAAAAAGTCAGCGACCGTAGTCGAAGTGGTCCACACTTTCTTATCCTTTCCTCCATCGTTTAAGCTGACCTGGAAGGCCTGCTGAACCACAAGATCCATATTCTTTTTAATCTTGTCATTCTTTCCTGGAGTTACTTGATCGTGCTTCCCAATATCTATCTTCTCATTCTTCAATAATGCTCCAACCGTCTGATCTGTTGTCCATATCGTTTTCTCTTTCCCATCTAGGGTGAGATGAACCGGTATAGCCGCATCATACACAATGTTCATGTTGTCTTGAATCTTTGTATTTAGACTTGGAGAGATTTGATCCTCCGCCCTGGTCCCTATTCCAAGGTCTGAAAGCAGCTGTGCTACTGTCTCTTCATGTGTACGAATTGTCTTCTCTTTGCCATTGATTGAAATGGTAATAGACTGCTTAGTGAGCTCATGCGCACCGTAAGCCGTCCCAGTTCCAGCTAAAAGCAAGCAAGCGACTAGAAATAAAACCTTGCCTTTTCCTAGCTTGACAGAAAACAGATTTTTCATTTTTTGTACGATGAAAAACGCCTCCTTCTCCTCGGAGAGATTATATAGAGTATCTCAAAACCTGTCAACCCTTCCACCCACTGTACAAAAATGCTCGATTGTAAACCTATTATGGGAGATTTTTGGAAGGAAGGGAAGAAAGACTTATCGACAACTTATCCTATGAGGAGGCGCAAACGTGTAGAACTTTTTCGTTATGTTTCACAATTGGACAAGCTTAAACAAGGATTGACATCATATACTGTCAGTTTATACGGAAAACTTTTTTCGCATTTTCTGTTGTCAATGCAGCAAGCTCTTCAAAGCTTATTTCTCGCAATTCAGCAATTTGTTCTGCGATATATTTCACATAGCTCGGCTCATTTCGTTTCCCTCTAAATGGCGCTGGAGTTAAATACGGGCAGTCTGTCTCAATTAGAAGACGATCACTTGGAATATCCTTTACAACTTCTTTCGGTTTTTTCGCATTTTTAAATGTCACAGGTCCACCGAATGAGATATAAAAGTTCATTTCCATACATGCTTTTGCAATTTCGAGGCTGCCAGTAAAGCAGTGCATAATTCCTCCGACTTCTGCCGCTCCTTCTTCTTTTAAGATCGTCACTACATCTTCCGTAGCGTCACGGTTATGAATGATAATTGGCAGATTCACTTCTTTTGCAAGAGCAATTTGACGTCTAAAGACTTCTTTTTGCACATCTTTTGGCGACTTGTCCCAATAGTAATCTAGACCCATTTCTCCAATGGCAACAACCTTTTCATGCTGAGATAATTCTTTGATCCAAGCCAAATCTTCATCTGTCATATCAATGGCATCAACAGGATGCCAGCCGATGGCTGCATACATAAAATCATATGCTTCAATTAGCTCCATCGCTCTCGTAATGGTTGGGCGATCAAACCCGACTACCACAATCTTCTCTACCTTTTCACTTTTGGCTCTTTCAATCACCTGCTCTAAGTCTTCATTATATTGTTCAGCATTTAAATGGGCATGTGTGTCAAATAACATGGTTGATTGCTCCTTTCGACAATTCTTCTGAAAAACAAAAGGTGTTCGACGAAATGTTACACGTGGAACACCTTTGTTAAATTATAAAATTTTCGTTCCATTTGCTAGAGATTGATCTACTTCAAGAACCTGCAATTTACCACCAGTTTCTCCTGTTAAAATCATTCCCTGGGAAATTTCTCCTCTTAGTTTAACTGGTGTGAGATTCGCTACGCAGACGAGCTTCTTCCCTACCAATTCTTCTGGTTGATAATGCTTGGCAATCCCTGAGACAATTTGTCTCTTTTCAAATCCAAAATCAAGCTGAAGCTTTAAGAGACGGTCAGCTTTTTTCACTGGTGCTGCTTCCAATACTTGTGCTACACGAAGGTCAACTTTCGAAAAATCATCGAAGGCAATTTCGGCACCCAGTTCAGGTAATTCAGTTTCTTCTATTTCAACTGACTCTTCTTCTACCTTAGGCGCACTTCCTTGCATCTTCTCTTTAATGTATGCCACTTCTTCTTCAACCTCTAAACGAGGGAACAATGGCTCACCTTTTTGTACCGTCGCTTTTTGAATCGCACCGAAAGAAAGAATGCTTTCCCAGCTTTTGAGTTTCTCTTCTTCAATTCCAAGCTGGAAGAAGATTTTCTCAGGTGTTTTTGTTAAGAATGGTGTTAACAATACAGCTGTGATTCGAAGTGATTCTGCTAAATGGTACATCACAGAATGCAGTTCTTTTCGTTTTGTTTCATCCTTCGCTAATACCCAAGGAGCTGTTTGATCAATATATTTATTCGTTCTGCTGATTAATGTCCAAACATTTGAAAGAGCCACTGAGAATTCGAGGTTTTCCATCGCTTCTTCATAGGCTTTCACCGTTTGTTCGGCTACAGCTTTTAGTTCCTCATCAAACTCATTGACTGGTCCCTTATAGCTGCTTAATGTACCGTCGAAGTATTTTTGCACCATCGCCACTGTACGATTAAGCAAGTTTCCTAAATCATTGGCAAGGTCATAGTTTACACGTTCCACGAATCCTTCTGGTGTAAACACACCGTCTGCACCAAATGGTACTTCGCGTAGCAGGTAATAACGAAGAGCATCAAGACCATAGCGATCAATTAACGTAACAGGATCTACTACGTTCCCTTTTGATTTAGACATTTTGCCATCTTTCATGAGCAGCCAGCCATGTGCAAAAATTTGTTTTGGCAACGGCAGATCAAGCGCCATCAGCATAATTGGCCAGTAAATTGTATGGAATCGTACAATTTCTTTCCCGACTAGGTGTACGTTGGCAGGCCAATATTTTTTATATTTTTCATCTTGATCGGTTCCGTAGCCAATCGCTGTTAAGTAGTTGAATAACGCATCAATCCATACATAGATGACGTGCTTCGGATTATTAGGTACTTTAATGCCCCAATCAAAGGTTGTTCTTGATACAGCTAAATCCTCTAACCCCGGTTTAATGAAGTTATTAATCATTTCATTCTTTCTTGATTCAGGCTGAATGAACGACGGGTTCTTTTCGTAATAGTCTAGTAAGCGATCTGCATACTTACTCATACGGAAGAAATATGATTCCTCTTTAATCAATTCAACAGGGTGTCCACTGTCTGGGCTTTTCCCTCCAATGACTTCCCCTTTCTCATTTCGCTCAACATCAACAAGCTGTGTTTCCGTATAGAATGTTTCATCAGGAATACTGTACCAGCCCTCATATTGATCTAAATAAATATCTCCTTGATCAAGCAACTTTTGGAAGACTTGCTCAATGATTTTCGTATGTCTTTTTTCCGTTGTACGAATGAAATCATCGTTTGAAATGTCGAGTTTCTTCCATAATGATTTAATGTCAGCAACGACCGGATCTAAATACTCAATCGGTGTAATATTTTGTTCTTCAGCTTTTTGCTGAATTTTTTGTCCGTGCTCATCTGTACCCGTTAAATACATCACATCATAGCCTTGCAGACGTTTATATCGAGCCATGGCATCCCCTGCCACTGTCGTATAAGCATGTCCAATATGTAATTTTCCGCTCGGATAGTAAATTGGTGTAGTCAGATAAAACGTTTTTTTCTTTTCCGGCATGTCGGAACCTCCTGCTTGTGTGTAAATGTCAAAAACTCCCGCCCAATGGACGAGAGCGGTCATCATACTTCATTAAAATGTGTCAGATCATTTCATTATGTTTTGCACTTGTGCTTTCTCTATGATACCATCTTAGCCTTTAAGATCAAGCATATATACATAGAACAGATTGAAATGAACGAAAAAGATGAGTTTTTCGAAAAAAACGACAAACCGCTCGACATTTTGTCGAATATTGTCGTATGAAATCTATTTCCAGATTTACAATTGGCTAAATTAGGGCAAAAGTCTTGTTAATCTGTTATCGTCATTTTTCATATTTTTATAGATAAATTCTGAAAAATCCTTATACACCGGTAGTTTCAAGGTCCTTTGACTTTAAGAGTCATATTTTACAAACAATAGTAAACAAAATGATTGACGATTTATGGAAACCTTGTTATGCTAGGAATGTAAGGAATTTGTCGAATAATGACGAAGATAATATTATATTAAGAATAAGAACTTTTTGGGAGGAGAATGAAGATGAAATCTACAGGTATTGTACGTAAAGTTGACGAATTAGGACGCGTGGTGATTCCAATCGAGCTTCGCCGTACGTTAGGAATCGCAGAAAAAGACGCTTTGGAAATTTATGTTGATGATGAAAAAATTATCCTAAAAAAATATAAACCAAACATGACTTGCCAAGTAACAGGTGAAGTATCAGACGATAACCTTAAACTTGCTAATGGTAAATTAGTTCTTAGCCGTGAAGGTGCAGAGCAAATCATTAACGAAATCCAAAACCAACTTCAATCACAAAAATAAGTTTTATATAAAAAGGTTCTTGCACCGTTTGCAAGAACCTTTCTTTATTGTTCAATATGATACGCATCATAGATCGTTCGCTTTGGCACACCACGTTCGACCGCAGTACGTTTAATAGCCTCTTTTGACGTTAACCCTTCCTCTATGTAATGGATCACATGCTCTTTTTCAGATAAAGAATTCCACCAAGCTTCTTCATTCAGTTCTTCTTCATCCTGATCATTTCCTTGTACAACGAGACAGAACTCACCACGGATTTGTTGTTCTGTCACCCAGGTCAGCGCGTATTCTAAATCTCCACGAATAAACTCTTCAAATTTCTTTGTCAGTTCTCTCGTAATGGCAATATTCCGGTTCCCCCACACTTCTTTCATCACAGTCAGCGTTTCTTTTAACCGATGGGGCGCTTCATAGAAAACAATTGTTTCTTGGCGTTTCTTCAATGCTTCCAGCTGTTTTTTCTTTTCCTTTTTTTGACGATCAAGAAAACCGTAAAAGAAAAATGGCTGAGGTGCGATTCCTGACGCAATGAGCGCCGTAAGTGCTGCATTTGCACCAGGTAACGGAATGACATAGCCTCCGATGTTCGCAAAGTCGCGAACCACTTCGGCTCCTGGATCAGAGATCGTCGGTAAACCGGCATCGCTCACGAGTGCAATGTTCTTTCCTTCTTTTAACCATTCGATTAACTTATGACCACTGCTATCTTTGTTATGTTCATGATAACTCGTTAGTGGGGTATCAATTTCATAGACATGACAAAGCTTTTTCGTTTGTCTCGTATCTTCTGCGGCAATATAGTCTACATCTTTTAACGTTTGTATCGCTCGAAACGTCATATCTTCTAAGTTTCCAATCGGGGTTGGTACGAGATAAAGAATACCCATTTCTGATTGACCATCAAAGCTTTTCTGTGTCTTTTTCATGTGCCGCCTCCTTTTTGATTCGCTTTTCTTCTATATACATGTCCTTTTTTCGACGTGTCCACGTTTTGAAACGATATTCCTGTTGCATGGCTTCTCTTTTGGTTAAAAAGCATTCGTGGTAATAGAGTTCCACCGGCCGTCTAGCTCTCGTATACTTTGCACCCTTCCCACTATTATGGGCAGTCAGCCTTTTTTGTAAGTTATTTGTATACCCAGCGTACAAACTGCCATCTGCACATTTCAATACATAGAAATAATGACTATGCTTCTCCATACAGTATCGTCCTGATTTCTTTTGTATACTCTTGGTCTTCTCCATAAACAAAAAGCGGCGGGAGGATTTTCAAATCCGGTTTTCCATCTTTCATCCCTTCCACTAAAATGGTATTCGCTTCTTTTCCCTGTTTCGGATATACAAATTGAATTCGTTTTGGCTCAATTCGGTATTTCTTCATCATTTCAACAATCTCAAGCAGCCGTCCA
The DNA here is from genome assembly GCF_040869405.1 of Bacillus sp. FSL K6-2869. Classification (NCBI taxonomy): domain Bacteria; kingdom Bacillati; phylum Bacillota; class Bacilli; order Caryophanales; family Bacillaceae; genus Bacillus; species Bacillus sp. FSL K6-2869. The sequence continues at coordinate 45,645 of NZ_CP152035.1, read as the reverse complement.
GGGCGATGAACCATTGCCAGTTTGCCTCCTTGCTTTAGCAAAGTGGAAGAAACACGAATGACATCTTCTAATGTACAATGAATCTCATGACGTGCAATCGCCAAATACTCATTTTCATTGATTTCATCCTTAGAAGGAGTCTTAAAATATGGCGGATTACAAGTAATCACGTCTACTTTGTGGTTTCCGTACCGTTTAGGCATATCATTTAAATCACCATGGATCAACTCAATCTGCTGCTCCAGTTGATTATGCGCCACACTTCTCTTTGCCATATCAAACAGACGTTCTTGAATTTCAACCCCTGTAATAGAGGCTTTAGATCTCGTCGAAAGCAGCAATGGAACGATGCCATTTCCCGTACAAAGATCAATAATCTCCCCTTTTTGAATCGGCACATACGCAAATTTTGCTAATAACACTGCATCCAATGAAAAGGCGAACACCGTTTTACTTTGAATAATTTTCATATCTTCTGCAAGCAAGTAGTCTAAACGTTCATCTTCTCTTAACGAAACCATGATGTATCCTTTCTTTTCCTGTGAAAAAGGCTCCCGATTCAGCGGAAGCCTTTTCTCATTTTTTATTTAAAAATGACAGACAGAACAAACAGTCTCCCTCTTTCCGAATGCTCCCATAATGTACATTACAAATATGGAAGCCCTCCTGATATAAACGAGCTAGGTTATCATGACCTTCTCCTATATCAGAATGACTTGGCTTCTGGGCAGAATCATGCTCTGCCTCAGACGGTTTATCTCGATCGGATTGATCCAGACGTTCACGCAAGTGCTGATTCTCCATCTGCAGCTGATGATTTTCTTCAATCACTTCACCAATATGATTTTTCAAATCACCTAGCTGGCGATAAAGAGAACCGATTTGTTCTTCTAAATTAATCACCGTATCAAATAGTTCCTTTTTATCCAAGGTGGCACACCTCGTTACTCAGTTGTTTGTGCAGATACAACGCCTTCTTGTATTAATTCTTCCCAAGTATATTCTATCACTTTTTCTTGCCCGGTTAATTCAACTTGCAAAATTCGTTCTAAAATATTAAGCCCTACTACCTTTGCAGAGCCATTAGACGTCTGAATCGTTTCACCGATGTCCGGTAATTGTTCTTTTGCTGTTTCGTACTCATCATTCTCATATTTCAAGCAGCACATCAAACGACCGCAAAGCCCTGAAATTTTGGTAGGGTTTAACGAGAGGTTTTGATCTTTTGCCATTTTAATGGACACAGGTTCAAAATCTCCTAAGAAAGTTGAACAGCAAAGCATACGGCCACACGGACCAATGCCGCCTAGCATTTTCGCCTCGTCTCTTACACCGATTTGACGAAGTTCAATTCTCGTCTTGAAGATAGATGCAAGGTCCTTGACCAGCTCACGGAAATCTACTCTGCCATCCGCTGTAAAATAGAAGATGACCTTGTTGCGGTCGAATGTAAATTCGACATCGACCAGCTTCATTTCTAGGCCGTGTTCACTTACTTTCTGAAGACATGTGTCAAAGGCTGCCATCGCTGCTTCTTTGTTCTCCTCAACGATGAGCCGGTCTCGTTCGTCTGCGACGCGAATCACCTTACGCAAAGGGAGAACCACATCGTGTTCATCTACTTTTTTATTGGCGATGACCACTTGCCCGTACTCAACACCTCTAACCGTTTCTACAATGACACAACTATCATTTTCTATATGAAATCCATTAGGATCGAAATAATAGATTTTGCCCGCTTTTTTAAAGCGAACACCAATTACGTTGTACAAGCTTATCCCTCCTGCAACATCAACACCAATTGCTCCATTAGCCCTTGGGCATTCACGTTGGATTGAAGTCTCTTTTTCGCTTCTAATACAGCAAGGATCTGATTCGTCACCATTTGCTGTGTGGAATGCAGCGCGTGCTGCTTTATTGTCTGGAATAAGTCTTGATAAATGACTTTATCTTCATTTCCTATTTGAATCGACAATACATCACGATATATAAATAAAAGCATATCAAGACCAGTTTCTTGAAGGTCTTTCTCTTTGAAAAAAGGCATCCATTGATCTTGTATATAAAAAAATGCATGTTCTTTTCGCTGGTGTAAGACTTCATACAATTTTATCACTTTCGCTCTAGACTCTGCAAACTGATCATTTCGACTTAATTCGAGTGCTTCTGCTAAATTATTGGTTAAATTCGACAAAAGCCTTGCGAGATCCTGAGACACGCCTTCTTGTAAAAGCTGCTGCTCCAAAGATTGCGGCTGCAGCGGCTGAAAGCTAAGCATCTGACATCTTGAAATAATCGTATCCAGCATTTTATGCGATTGTTCAGTGATTAAAATTGCCATCGTTTCCCGGTTGGGCTCCTCTAGGAACTTTAATAAACTGTTCGCAGCATTGACCGTCATTTTGTCCGCATGGAGAATGATATACATTTTCCGATGCGATTCTACGCCTGCTTTTGTAAATTCCTCCTGCAAAGCCTGCACTTGCGCCTTCTTAATTGATTGACCGTCAGGCTGCACTAGATGTAAATCTGGATGGTTGCCAGACTGAATTCTTTTGCAGTTTTGACAGGACTCGCATGGTTTCACTCCTGCTTCCAAACAAAAAAAGCTCTTCGCTAAAAGCATCGCAGCATCTAGCTTTCCTGTCCCTTTTTTTCCTTCAAATAAGTAAGCATGAGCCAGTCGGTCTTTATCAATACTATTAAAAATCAGCCGCATGACGCGCGGCTGTAGATCATTCATGTCATCCCAGCTAATTGCCATGTTATCACTCTCTATGTGTAAAGGTTAATCAATAAACCTTTTATTTCTCCAATACGTTCAAGCAAATCAATCGAGGGTTTCTCTTGATTCATCATATCCTCTGTTAACTCAATCAGCTTTTCATCTAATGCTTTGACTAAAGCGAGTGTTCGTGTGTTGCCATAAATGTCAAAGCTCCTTGATGTCTCTATATTTAATCCATTATCGACTGTTTCTTTTACAAAGCGTTTCACAAGTCCTTTAAACCTAGCCAAATCTTTAAGGTTTCGTGACTTTGTCAGTTTTTTGCCGAAGACTTCGATATCGCTCAGCATGACTGTCAGCTGCTCTAAACGCATTTTACCGCTTTGTGTCTCCATCGATGATTTAAACGATGCTGAAGTTTGGCTTCCTTTCATCGCTTGAAGTTCACGCTTTTCTAAAAGCAGCCGCATATCTTGATTAATTTTCACAGCAACCCATCCTTAAAATTGATGAAATTGTTCAACTGGCAGAATAAAGACGGTAGCTCCACCAACTTCAACCTCAACAGGGTATGGTACATATGAATCTGCATTTCCACCCATTGGTGATACAGGCGCGATCATTTGATCACGTTTACGGCAATTTTCCTTGATTAGCTGTAACGCTTTATCCACTCGGACATCATCACAACCAATGATAAAAGTCGTATTCCCAGACTTTAGAAATCCACCAGTCGAAGCTAATTTTGTCACGCCGAATTGATGTTCGGTCAATATTTTCAATAACTTGCTGCTATCTTGATCCTGTACAACGGCAACAATTAATTTCATTTGATTGGCCTCCTTCATTTTAGGCACAGGTGACATGCCGATGTCTTCCTCTATATTATAACAACGATTGGGAATGAGGTCATATTTGATTTTTCTTTAATGTGTCCTGAATCAGCTGAAACACTTCATTAAAGACATCCTGAACAGGCTGAGACGCATCTACTACACGGAATCGTTCTGGTGATTGCGCAATCAGCAGCTCATATCCTTCTCTGACCATTTGATGAAAATTCAATGTTTCCATGTCTAATCGATTTTTTTCTCTTCCTTGATTGGCATCAATTCGCTTTAGACCTTCCTCTGGTGTAATGGAAAAGTAAATGGTCATTTGCGGCATCGTGCCATCAATGGCAAAATCATTAATGGATTTGACTTCTTCAATCCCAAGCCCTCTCGCATAGCCCTGATAAGCAAGGGAGCTGTCGACAAAACGATCACATAAAACAGTTTCCCCCCGCTTCAATGCCGGTTCTACTTTTTCAGCCAAATGCTGCCTTCTAGCTGCTGCATAAAGCAATGCCTCTGTTTTTGCGTCCATTTTTGTATTTTTTTCATTTAAAATGACTTCACGAATTTGCTCTGCAATGTCGATGCCTCCAGGCTCACGTGTCGCCATCACTGCATATCCTTGACGTTCCATTTCTTCGTACACTTTTCGAATCACTGTCGTTTTTCCAGCACCCTCCGGTCCTTCAAACGTAATAAACATACCGCTCATAGTGTCTCCTCTTCTATATAAACATATAATTTTCTCTGGTGAATCACCTGACTTGCTTGCACATGAACTTGATGCCCAAGCAAACGGCTTAACGTCGCAATTTGATCTGATTCAATCGGTTCTCCTTTAATCATCAAAGGAATGCCAGGCGGATAGGGAATGACCGATTCTGCACTAATCCGGCCAGTTGCTTTTTCGAATGGAACAGCTTCTACATCTCGCTTTTGCTGATCGTCCTCTAAGAAGAGTGATCCCGTTTGAGGCTCTTTTTTTACAAGCAATGAATCACTTTGCTGAAGAGCCTGCTCTATAGCTGTAAAAGGAACGTCCTTTGTCTGTCCTAGACCAAAAACGAGTAAGACTTGATGTTCATCCGCAAGTTCTGGGTGAACCTCCACCGACTCAAGCACCTTTTTGAGTTCATAGCCTGTCAGCCCTTTTGTTGAACGAATGATACATTTTAATGGATCCATAGATAAAGAGTCAGACTCAACCACTTCGAGATTGGAGATCATATTGAACTGTGCTTTCAGCTTTGCCAAGTCTCTCATGATTTCGTCCATTAACCCTTTTCCCTTCAACTCCTCCACATAAGCTCTCGCCACATCTAACGAAGCCATAATTGGATAGGAAGGTGAACTGCTTTGAAGCATCGTTAATAAAGTCTTCATCCGCTTCACATCAATTCGGTCTCCTTGAAGATGGAGATAAGACCCCATCGTCATTGCCGGAAGGGTTTTATGTGCTGATTGTACCACCACGTCTGCTCCATAGGAAAGGGCAGAAGGAGGAAAGGCACCGCCTAATACAAAATGAGCACCATGTGCCTCATCAACCAATACAATGATGCCAGCTTCATGACACATTTGAATGAGCCCTGATAAATCAGCTGCATGTCCGTAGTAGTTCGGATATGTCAAAACGATTGCCCGGCAGTTAGGATGTGTCGCCATAGCTTGTTTGACTGTTCCCTCCGTCACATGAGTTGGGACGTGCAAGTGCGGATCACTCTCAGTTTCTAACATAATAGGCGTCGCTCCCGCAAGCTCAATCGCATGGAACACAGACTTATGACAATTTCGCTGAACGAAAATGCCCTCCCCAGCCTGACACGCAGACATCACCATCGCCAAATTGCCAACGGTTGTGCCATTCACAAGGAAAAAACTTTGTTTAGCTCCATATAGCTTTGCCAATAAATCCTCTGCCTCTTGAATCACCCCAGTCGGATGGTGAAGATCATCTAGACCTTCAAGTTCTGTCACATCCAGCTGAAGAATGGATGCATAATAGGACCGTGCCTCATCAAAAAAGACATCTCCATTGTGATGTCCCGGAACGTGAAAAGAATAGGGCTTCTTTTCCGCATGTTGTGATAATGCTGTATATAAAGGTGTTTTCAAACAAATCGACCCTTTTCACTTAAACGATATCTTATATCTATTATAACGTTCAAACAAGTGAACTGAAAGATGGATTCTCATTCCTTTATTGGTTTATGATTCACCAGCTTCTGCTCTGCCTCATGCATGCTACTTTTTAATTGAGCTCGTTCTTGGCTCCCATGTTCTTTTACCTGCAACGTTTCCTGCAATGTTTCGGCCAATTGGCGCTGAACCTTTTTCAACGTATCTATAGGCGTTAAGGATGCATCTTCAAGCAGCTGTCCTTGCTGCTTCGATACCTGTTCATATGTTTGCTGGATACGCTGCTCAAGCGCTGAATTGGCTCGCTGCTGAATATGATTGAACGCAATCGATATTTGGTTGATCCATAAAGGAATTGATGCGGAAACAGTTGATTGAATATGATTGGCTAATGTATGGTTTGTATGCTGAATCATTCGAATTTGGGCATTACATTGCAGTGCGATTTGACGGCTCAACAACAAATCATACTTCCGTTCTTTTAATCTCTCCATATATTCTTCTTCATCGACTTCCCGACTCATCAATTGTTTCTCTAATGTCCGATCATGTGACTGTGATTCTGTTAGGGCATGTTGCTCTAACAGCGACAATTTTGCTTCAACTGCTGCAACCTGTAACGTCATCTCTTGAAAGTATGATTGATTTTCTTCAAATAAACGCTCCAATAACTTATGGTCCGAAATTAACACGCCTCTTGCGTAACGAAGCCTTGCTGACAATCTCTCTATCTGTGCTTCTGCTTGTTTAAAACGAGATATGATCTCCTGAGTAGAACGCTTTTCTCGCTGAAATAACCTTAAAAAAAAGCCTCGCTTCTTTGGCAATAAATCCTCTGGCTCCACTAAATGCAGTTGCTGTAAAAAAGCTTCTAGAACGTCTCCGATTTGGTCAATATCTTTTTTCTCCACATATTGCATCATTTGTTTTGATTGTTCTAACAATCGTTCCTGCACACGTGTGCCATAGAAAAGAAGTTTTTGTGGATGGTCAGGGATCTTCTCAGCTCGCTGTAGCGCCTCCTGCTTTTCCTCATCAGATAAGGTATCAAACACCCGAAACGGAAGATCTGTAGTAGATGGGGCTGGTGGTATGACTGGATCTTCTGGTTTCATCGAGTTTGACTCCTTTCATGTCTATTTTTTAATCATTTTATCGGCCACTTCCAGTTCAATATGAAGTGCTTCTATATCTCTTCCTAAAACTTGCTGTAAATCATTCGTTAATTGCTTTTGCAGTTCAGTCAGCGTGACTCGAGTTTGGCTTAATGTCATTTCAAGCTCATGGCTACGATTCGGCTGATTATACAGCAGTGCATATTTCTCAGTTAATTCAACAACAGAATCCAAACTCTCAAAATAAAACCGCTGTGCATCATAAAACCGGTTCGGTTCCTTTTTTGTTATCGTATAGATGCGTCGTGCAAGCCGAAGAATTTCATAATTATGCTTGATCGTCTGTACGTTCTTCACAGCAAATAAAGCTTTCTTCAAACGAACCAGCTTTTGCCCAGCTTCTTTTAAGTGCTGTTTAATATATACATAATCACTGCGAGACAGTCCATGTTTCTTCAAAAACAACTGGAAGGCAGCCCATCGGCTTCCTGCAAACATCACACTCCACCCAATCATCGCATACAGTATCGACAATCCAACATGATGATGGAAAACACCAATACTGACAGTTAAAATCACCAGCGAAAAAAGAGTAGAGAGAACGGCCCATACAAATGTGTAAAAAATTGATTTCATGTTCATCGACTCCTATGAATAATCAGGCTCTCTGTTTATCTTATTATTTATTACGGTTGATGTCCAAACTAAGTTCCAAAAAACAGGCCCAATCCCCGATTGCCCATAAAAAAAGACCATCTAATGGTCTATGAATACAAAGGCGGCGTATGAAGATTTTTAAGCTTTCTTACATAATCAGCATAACTAGGATCCGAGGTTGATGTAGAAATTAACTTCAGTTCACAATCTCGGCATAAAAACTGATGATATAAATAAATTCCCTTTGTTTTTTTCTCTTCACAAATCAAACAAATTGCTTCTCGCTCTTTTTTGCTCATTGTGACACCTCCACTTATAGCTTCAGTATGCCCTAGCGCTTTCAATTGTATACAAAATTAAGAATGTTTTAGATGATAGTTTAGTATATGTATCCATGCCAGATCGAGTGTTTGTTCCTTTTTTAAAATACAAAAAAGACCAGTTCCGACTGGAACTGATCCTTTGAAAAGCTTGGCGGCGTCCTACTCTCACAGGGGGAAACCCCCAACTACCATCGGCGCTGAAGAGCTTAACTTCCGTGTTCGGTATGGGAACGGGTGTGACCTCTTCGCTATCGCCACCAAACCTGATGGAGAGAATGTTCTCTCAAAACTAGATAACAATGTTCATTTTTCACATTAGAATATAGGTTAAGTCCTCGATCTATTAGTATCTGTCAGCTCCACGTGTCACCACGCTTCCACCTCAGACCTATCAACCTGATCATCTTTCAGGGATCTTACTTCCTTGCGGAATGGGAAATCTCATCTTGAGGGGGGCTTCATGCTTAGATGCTTTCAGCACTTATCCCGTCCGCACATAGCTACCCAGCGATGCCCTTGGCAGAACAACTGGTACACCAGCGGTGCGTCCATCCCGGTCCTCTCGTACTAAGGACAGCTCCTCTCAAATTTCCTGCGCCCGCGACGGATAGGGACCGAACTGTCTCACGACGTTCTGAACCCAGCTCGCGTACCGCTTTAATGGGCGAACAGCCCAACCCTTGGGACCGACTACAGCCCCAGGATGCGATGAGCCGACATCGAGGTGCCAAACCTCCCCGTCGATGTGGACTCTTGGGGGAGATAAGCCTGTTATCCCCGGGGTAGCTTTTATCCGTTGAGCGATGGCCCTTCCATGCGGAACCACCGGATCACTAAGCCCGACTTTCGTCCCTGCTCGACTTGTAGGTCTCGCAGTCAAGCTCCCTTGTGCCTTTACACTCTGCGAATGATTTCCAACCATTCTGAGGGAACCTTTGGGCGCCTCCGTTACATTTTAGGAGGCGACCGCCCCAGTCAAACTGCCCACCTGACACTGTCTCCCTGCCCGATAAGGGCAGCGGGTTAGAAGGTCAATACAGCCAGGGTAGTATCCCACCGATGCCTCCACCGAAGCTAGCGCTCCGGTTTCCAAGGCTCCTACCTATCCTGTACAAGCTGTACCAACATTCAATATCAGGCTGCAGTAAAGCTCCACGGGGTCTTTCCGTCCTGTCGCGGGTAACCTGCATCTTCACAGGTACTATAATTTCACCGAGTCTCTCGTTGAGACAGTGCCCAGATCGTTGCGCCTTTCGTGCGGGTCGGAACTTACCCGACAAGGAATTTCGCTACCTTAGGACCGTTATAGTTACGGCCGCCGTTTACTGGGGCTTCAATTCGCACCTTCGCTTACGCTAAGCGCTCCTCTTAACCTTCCAGCACCGGGCAGGCGTCAGCCCCTATACTTCGCCTTACGGCTTCGCAGAGACCTGTGTTTTTGCTAAACAGTCGCCTGGGCCTATTCACTGCGGCTTCTCGGGGCTTTAACACCCTAAGAAGCACCCCTTCTCCCGAAGTTACGGGGTCATTTTGCCGAGTTCCTTAACGAGAGTTCTCTCGATCACCTTAGGATTCTCTCCTCGCCTACCTGTGTCGGTTTGCGGTACGGGCACCTCTCACCTCGCTAGAGGCTTTTCTTGGCAGTGTGGAATCAGGAACTTCGCTACTAAATTTCGCTCGCCATCACAGCTCAGCCTTCACGGGAAACGGATTTGCCTATTTCCCAGCCTAACTGCTTGGACGCGGATATCCAATACCGCGCTTACCCTATCCTCCTGCGTCCCCCCATTGCTCAAATGGTGAGGAGGTGGTACAGGAATATCAACCTGTTGTCCATCGCCTACGCCTTTCGGCCTCGGCTTAGGTCCCGACTAACCCTGAGCGGACGAGCCTTCCTCAGGAAACCTTAGGCATTCGGTGGACGGGATTCTCACCCGTCTTTCGCTACTCATACCGGCATTCTCACTTCTAAGCGCTCCACCAGTCCTTCCGGTCTGACTTCACTGCACTTAGAACGCTCTCCTACCACTGTTCGTAAGAACAGTCCGCAGCTTCGGTGATACGTTTAGCCCCGGTACATTTTCGGCGCAGAGTCACTCGACCAGTGAGCTATTACGCACTCTTTAAATGGTGGCTGCTTCTAAGCCAACATCCTGGTTGTCTAAGCAACTCCACATCCTTTTCCACTTAACGTATACTTTGGGACCTTAGCTGGCGGTCTGGGCTGTTTCCCTTTCGACTACGGATCTTATCACTCGCAGTCTGACTCCCAAGGATAAGTCATCGGCATTCGGAGTTTGACTGAATTCGGTAACCCGGTAGGGGCCCCTAGTCCAATCAGTGCTCTACCTCCGAGACTCTTACCTTGAGGCTAGCCCTAAAGCTATTTCGGAGAGAACCAGCTATCTCCAGGTTCGATTGGCATTTCACCCCTACCCACACCTCATCCCCGCACTTTTCAACGTGCGTGGGTTCGGGCCTCCATTCAGTGTTACCTGAACTTCACCCTGGACATGGGTAGATCACCTGGTTTCGGGTCTACGACCACGTACTCATGCGCCCTATTCAGACTCGCTTTCGCTGCGGCTCCGCATCTTCTGCTTAACCTTGCACGGGATCGTAACTCGCCGGTTCATTCTACAAAAGGCACGCCATCACCCGTTAACGGGCTCTGACTACTTGTAGGCACACGGTTTCAGGATCTATTTCACTCCCCTTCCGGGGTGCTTTTCACCTTTCCCTCACGGTACTGGTTCACTATCGGTCACTAGGGAGTATTTAGCCTTGGGAGATGGTCCTCCCGGATTCCGACGGAATTTCACGTGTTCCGCCGTACTCAGGATCCACTCTGGAGAGAACAACATTTCAGTTACAGGGCTGTTACCTTCTTTGGCGGGCCTTTCCAGACCTCTTCGCTTATATCGTTCCTTTGTAACTCCGTATAGAGTGTCCTACAACCCCAAGAGGCAAGCCTCTTGGTTTGGGCTGTTCCCGTTTCGCTCGCCGCTACTCAGGGAATCGCATTTGCTTTCTCTTCCTCCGGGTACTTAGATGTTTCAGTTCCCCGGGTATGCCTTCTCATACTCTATGTATTCAAGTATGGATACTACTCCATTACGAGCAGTGGGTTTCCCCATTCGGAAATCTCCGGATCAAAGCTTGCTTACAGCTCCCCGAAGCATATCGGTGTTCGTCCCGTCCTTCATCGGCTCCTAGTGCCAAGGCATCCACCGTGCGCCCTTTCTAACTTAACCATTTCTTACTTTAGAAAGAATCACTATGTGTGATGAACTTTGCATTGCATTCAATGTGAATGTATTACTTATTGTTATCTAGTTTTCAAAGAACACGTTGGTGGAGCCTAGCGGGATCGAACCGCTGACCTCCTGCGTGCAAGGCAGGCGCTCTCCCAGCTGAGCTAAGGCCCCGATTTAATAGAAGATGGTGGGCCTGAGTGGACTCGAACCACCGACCTCACGCTTATCAGGCGTGCGCTCTAACCAGCTGAGCTACAGGCCCATCTTTCATATCGAAGATATGATGTTGTAGGATCTTTTGCAAGTTCCTTCAAAACTAAACAAGAGGAAAAACGTACGCTGCTCCATATATCCTTAGAAAGGAGGTGATCCAGCCGCACCTTCCGATACGGCTACCTTGTTACGACTTCACCCCAATCATCTGCCCCACCTTCGGCGGCTGGCTCCATAAAGGTTACCTCACCGACTTCGGGTGTTGCAAACTCTCGTGGTGTGACGGGCGGTGTGTACAAGGCCCGGGAACGTATTCACCGCGGCATGCTGATCCGCGATTACTAGCGATTCCAGCTTCACGCAGTCGAGTTGCAGACTGCGATCCGAACTGAGAACAGATTTGTGGGATTGGCTAAACCTTGCGGTCTCGCAGCCCTTTGTTCTGTCCATTGTAGCACGTGTGTAGCCCAGGTCATAAGGGGCATGATGATTTGACGTCATCCCCACCTTCCTCCGGTTTGTCACCGGCAGTCACCTTAGAGTGCCCAACTAAATGCTGGCAACTAAGATCAAGGGTTGCGCTCGTTGCGGGACTTAACCCAACATCTCACGACACGAGCTGACGACAACCATGCACCACCTGTCACTCTGTCCCCGAAGGGAAAGCCCTATCTCTAGGGTTGTCAGAGGATGTCAAGACCTGGTAAGGTTCTTCGCGTTGCTTCGAATTAAACCACATGCTCCACCGCTTGTGCGGGCCCCCGTCAATTCCTTTGAGTTTCAGTCTTGCGACCGTACTCCCCAGGCGGAGTGCTTAATGCGTTAGCTGCAGCACTAAGGGGCGGAAACCCCCTAACACTTAGCACTCATCGTTTACGGCGTGGACTACCAGGGTATCTAATCCTGTTCGCTCCCCACGCTTTCGCTCCTCAGCGTCAGTTACAGACCAGAGAGTCGCCTTCGCCACTGGTGTTCCTCCACATCTCTACGCATTTCACCGCTACACGTGGAATTCCACTCTCCTCTTCTGCACTCAAGTTTCCCAGTTTCCAATGACCCTCCCCGGTTGAGCCGGGGGCTTTCACATCAGACTTAAGAAACCGCCTGCGAGCCCTTTACGCCCAATAATTCCGGACAACGCTTGCCACCTACGTATTACCGCGGCTGCTGGCACGTAGTTAGCCGTGGCTTTCTGGTTAGGTACCGTCAAGGTGCAAGCAGTTACTCTTGCACTTGTTCTTCCCTAACAACAGAGCTTTACGATCCGAAAACCTTCATCACTCACGCGGCGTTGCTCCGTCAGACTTTCGTCCATTGCGGAAGATTCCCTACTGCTGCCTCCCGTAGGAGTCTGGGCCGTGTCTCAGTCCCAGTGTGGCCGATCACCCTCTCAGGTCGGCTACGCATCGTCGCCTTGGTGAGCCGTTACCTCACCAACTAGCTAATGCGCCGCGGGTCCATCTGTAAGTGACAGCCGAAACCGTCTTTCATCCTTGAACCATGCGGTTCAAGGAACTATCCGGTATTAGCTCCGGTTTCCCGGAGTTATCCCAGTCTTACAGGCAGGTTACCCACGTGTTACTCACCCGTCCGCCGCTAACATCCGGGAGCAAGCTCCCTTCTGTCCGCTCGACTTGCATGTATTAGGCACGCCGCCAGCGTTCGTCCTGAGCCAGGATCAAACTCTCCGAAAAAGTACAAAACCGAAGTTTTGCTTTTCGCCAGTTTGACTGACTACCTATGATGTATCATAGGATTTTTTTATAAAAACTCGAATTAACAGGTACGTTTTGTCTTGTTTAGTTTTCAAAGAACTTGTTTACCGCTTCAGAAGCGACTAGAACATCTTATCACATCCAAGTTGTTAGTGTCAACAACTTTTTTGTTATTATGTTTTTTCGTTTCTTCGTCATCAGCGACGTATATTAATTTACCACCATATATAATCAAAGTCAACAATATTTTGCATTAAATAATGAACTTTTCAATTACGACTAAAGCTGCTACACCTGGAATGCCCAACAAACCACTAATTCCGCTCGTTACAGGGTTAATGGAAACATGAAGCCCTAAACTCTCGCCGAATAAATTGAGACAAAATAAAAAAAGAGCACCTGCGACAAATTTTATTCCGATAAACCCTAACCATTTGAATGGATTCGCTTGAACACCCGACATAAACAACAATAAAACAGCTAACAAAATTGAACCAATCACAATAACAGGTTCCATAATCCTCTCATCTCCTCTTCATATGAATAGTACAAGCATATGAGAGGATTATGGAAAATAGACCTGCTATCTCCAGTTGTTTAAACGTAAATTTCTCTTTTTCGCTTCTCTCAGATAGAAAAAGTACTTCGCTTGAGCAAGCTTTAATTCGAATAGAATGTCCGGTGAAGGCTCAACGCTATTTGCGACAAGCTTTTTTTGTCTGTTCCATTCTTCCTTTTGCTTAAAAAGCTGTTGAATTAATATCTCATCGAATTCTTTTCGAATTGATTTTCTGCGAAGAAAACCCATGTACCGTACTTCTCCTTCCTACATCTCACGTCTGCCTTCTAGAGCCTTAGAAAGTGTGACTTCATCCGCATACTCTAAATCTCCACCTACTGGGAGTCCGTGAGCAATGCGAGAGAGTTTAATTCCTGATGGTTTCAACAATCTAGAGATATACATGGCTGTTGCTTCTCCCTCAATGTTTGGATTGGTTGCAAGAATGACCTCTGTGACTTGATCGTCTTGCAATCTTTTTAATAGGTCAGGAATTTTAATATCCTCTGGCCCAATTCCGTCCATTGGTGAAATAGCACCATGAAGCACATGATATAAGCCGTTGTATTCTTTCATTTTTTCCATTGCGATCACATCTTTTGGATCCTGCACGACACAGATCACAGATTGATCTCTTCTTGTATCTTCACAAATATAGCAAGGATCCTGATCGGTGATATGTCCGCAAACAGAACAATAAGTTAAATTACGCTTTGCATTAACAAGTGCCTTCGCAAAATCCAGCACGACATCTTCTTGCATACTAAGAACAAAAAAAGCCAGACGGACCGCAGTTTTAGGTCCGATTCCTGGCAATTTCATAAAGCTATCAATCAGCTTTGATATTGGTTCAGGATATTGCATCTTCAGTTATTCCTCCTAGAATAAACCTGGCATGTTCATTCCTTTTGTGAATTGACCCATTGTTTCATTTGTTAGTTCATCAACTTTTTTCAATGCATCATTTGTTGCTGCAAGTACAAGATCTTGAAGCATATCGATGTCTTCAGGATCAACAACTTCTTCATTAATCGCCACATCAACGACTTCTTTTTGTCCATTTACTTTTACAGTGACCATGCCGCCACCTGCCGTACCTTCAAGGACTTTTTCTGCAAGCTCTTCTTGAGCCTTAGCCATATCCTTCTGCATTTTTTGCATTTGTTTCATCATTTTTTGCATATTTCCCATTCCACCGCGCATATGAACACCACTCTCTTTCAAATTGTTAATCTTTAATTTCAATTAAATCGGTTCCTACTAACTTCTTTGCTTCTGCAATTAATGGATCTTCTTCAGCAGAAGCTGCCTGACCATCTGCTTGTTCTTCAGGCTGATGATCTCTTAAAAATTCTTCTCTTATTTTACCCCATTGAGCGTCAGGAACGCCAACTAATTCCACTCTTTTTCCTAGCATAGATTCTAGCAGTTGCTCAAGATTGGTTCGAACACCACTTTTATCTTCGGCCACCATCTTACAATGTATTTCAAATTTGAATTTTAAAACAAAGGCATGAGTTGCCGCCGCAACTGGTTCACTATCTGTTAATAGCGCAGCGTGAGATACCTTATTTTGCTGTTTTAATTGGGCAAGAAGCTCTCCCCATTTGCCTTTTATTTTTTCTAGCTCCGGCCGCTTCGCTTCTTTTAAAATCTCATGAATTCGACCGACAGGTGCACGATAACCATTTTTATTACTCGTTTGAGGTCGAGGTGCTTCCGTTTTTGCTTGAGGACTCTGAGACTGAGTCATTGGAACACCCTCAGCTTTTAGCCTAGATAGCTCCTGTTCCAGCCTGTCTATTTTATTCGTTAACGCTGTTAGGTCGGAATCAGCCGGAGATGATACAGCACCAGCCGTTGACTGACAGAGCTTAACCACAGCTACTTCAAAGAAAATTCTAGGATGGTTTGTCCATTTCATTTCCTGATGGCTTTTATTCAGCACTTCAATCGTTTCATAAAGAAACTGAGGTGCCACACGTTCTGAAAGAGCCACAAACTTATCGTCGACTTTGACTTTTTCAAGGACACCTTCAAGATCCGGTGCTGTTTTGTAAAGAAGCATATCTCTAAAGTAGAAGATCATATCCTCTATTAATTTCGCGGCATCTTTCCCCTGTTGAAGCAATTCATTTAACGTATCCAGCGCTATCGCAATATTTTGCTCAAAAATGGCTTCAGCAAGCTGACTAATGAAATGCTGAGATACAGCACCTGTAATGAGCAGTGCATCATCAATTGTGAGCTGTTCACCACTAAATGAGATCGCTTGGTCAAGGAGACTGAGTGCGTCACGCATGCCTCCATCTGCCGCACTAGCAATAATCTCGAGTGAACCCTCTTGTATATTTAGGCTTTCTGCATCTACAATTTTCTCCATTCGTCCAACAATATCTTTTGTCGTGATCCGTTTAAAATCAAATCTCTGACATCTTGATATGATGGTAAGAGGAATCTTATGAGGCTCTGTGGTAGCCAAAATAAAGATACAATGAGCAGGTGGTTCCTCTAGGGTTTTAAGAAGTGCATTAAATGCCCCGATAGAGAGCATATGTACCTCATCTATAATATAAACCTTATATGTAACCGCTGAAGGAGCAAATTTCACTTTATCACGTATATCCCGAATTTCATCTACCCCGTTATTTGAGGCAGCATCTATTTCAATCACGTCTGAAATCGAACCGGTCGTAATCCCTCTACAGGCATCACACTCATTACACGGCTCACTAACAGGTGACTTTTCACAGTTCACTGCTTTCGCAAAAATCTTGGCAGCACTTGTTTTACCTGTTCCTCTAGGACCTGAAAATAAGTAAGCATGAGAAAACTTTTTCTGCAAAAGGGCATTTTGCAACGTTTTTGTGATGTGTTCTTGTCCAACAACATCCTCAAAAACTTGAGGTCTGAACACTCGGTATAAAGCTTGATAACTCACAAATACGCCCTCCTCCATTTATCATCATGTTCATTATACATGATGCAACGATCAATTCAAAAGTACACCTTTATTTTCTAATAAACGAAAAAGAGCATTTCCTTTAAAGACTTATTACTTTTCTTGATTAAAAAACGTGTTTTCCTACTCTCTGAAAATGCCTGCCAGATAAACAAGAACATTCGTTCCCTTTGTGAATTGCTTCAAAAATACCTCACCCGAAAATGGCTTTTTTGCTATTTGTATAAACAAAGCAACCGATATATTCTTTCAATAGCAACAAAAAACTCACCTAGATAAACTAGATGAGTTACATTTAATATTGATTTACCGTGCACCTTCTGTCGATTCGCTACCCCAAGCGTTACTTAAACAGTTAGCTCGGCCCAGGCAACCCTGCGGCACATGAGAGGTTTCACTTAATGCTGCTTCCTTCCGGACCTGACATGGTTCATGAATTCCCATTGCGCAGGACCCAGACGTCAACACCACTTATTTAAGGCAGACCTTGAAGTAAACGAACCTTGAGAAGGGATTCGGCCTCGCTAGAGCGGATTGCGAGTACAGGGCACCGCTACCTCCCCGCTTAGCACGGCAAAATGAATATTAAATTGTTGGTGACGCAGACATAAGTATACCTTCTAAGTGATAAAATTGCAAACGACATCCATTCATTTACTTTTCGCTTGCTTCTTCCGCTGACGGAGGTCTCGAAAGAACTGACTTAACAGCTCACCACACTCATTTTCAAGCACACCGCCAATGACTTCAGACTGATGATTGAACCGCTCATCGTCCAATAAATTCATTAAAGTACCAGCACATCCACCTTTAGGATCATAGGCACCAAAAACGACCTTTTTCACTCTTGAAAGTACAATAGCGCCTGCACACATTGGGCACGGTTCGAGTGTAACATAAAGTACAGCATCTTCTAAACGCCAGCTACCAGTCATTTTACACGCTTCATCAATAGCAAGTAATTCCGCATGAGCAATTGATCGCTGTTCACTTTCCCTTAAATTGTGAGCACGGCTTACAATTTGATCATCAACAACGATGACGGCACCGATTGGAACTTCTCCTATTTGTTTTGCTTTCAAAGCTTCAGAAATAGCTTCTTGCATAAACTGTTCATCTTTCGTCATAGCACGGCTCTCTTTTCATGTTTTTTTAAAGGATATTGAGGTTAACATATTATCACAATCTTTTAAAGGGGGTCTTGATTTGCCAAAACAACAAAAGGCACTGCTTATTATTGACATGATCAATAATTTTGATTTCGAAATGGGACATGTGCTCGCTGAAAAAACAGAGCAAATGACCAATAAAATTTTAGCCCTTAAACAACACGCTTTCAAGAAAAATTGGCCAATTATCTATATCAACGACCACTATGGACTCTGGAAAGCTGATATCAAAGCTGTTATGGAAACATGTAAAAACGAAAGAAGTGCCCCTATTTTAGAGCAAATAGCACCATCTAAAGATGATTACTTCTTAATTAAACCTAAGCACTCTGCTTTTTACGGAACAGCACTAGAGACACTCCTAAATGAATTAGGTGTGCAAGAACTTATTTTAACTGGAATTGCCGGAAACATCTGTGTCCTGTTCACTGCAAATGACGCTTACATGCGAGAGTACAACCTCACTGTACCTAAAGATTGTATTGCTTCAAATGATGATAGGGACAACGAGTACGCTTTAACGATGATGGAGAACGTTCTTCTCGCCAAAATCACAACCACTAAAGAGATCACGGATGAAAATCAAACATGATTTATCCATCACCCTCATAAATTGTTAGCAATAACAAAGGGGGCGTTGACCATTCAAATTTATGTTGTCAAAAGAGGAGATACGTTAAATGAGATTGCCATGCGTTTTAAAACAACGGTAAATGAAATCATTCGGACCAACGACATCGAAACACCAAATCAACTAGTCGTTGGACAAACAATTGTCATCCCTATAAGAGGTCAATTTTATGAGGTCAAACAAAATGATACACTTTATCAAATTGGAAGAAGATTTCAAATTTCGGTAGAAGAATTGGCACGTGTGAATCGGATTCGACCTGAAGCTATATTGCCTATTCGCTTCTTGCTTTATATTCCACAAAGACCGAAAAGAAATATTAATTCTAATGCTTATATAGAACCACGCGGAAACCAAGTCAGCGAAAATTTAAAGCAAGCAGCCAGAGAGGCATCTCCATACTTAACACATCTCGGCGCTTTTAGTTTTCAAGCGCAAAGAGACGGAACACTTCGCGAGCCACCATTAGATCAATTACCTCAGATTGCCGCTCAAAGCAGAACGGTTTTATCCATGGTAGTTACAAATCTAGAGAATGATAAATTTAGTGATGAACTCGGGCGAATCCTTTTAACAAATCAATCTGTCAAAACGACATTATTAAATGAAATCGTCCGCGTTGCTCAAAAGTATCAATTAAAAGAAATCCATTTTGACTTTGAATATTTACGCCCTGTTGATAAAGAAGCCTACCTTCAATTTTTAAGAGAAGCAACAACTCGTTTTCATCAACAGGGTTGGACTATTTCTGTGGCACTCGCTCCTAAAACAAGCAGTGAACAGAAAGGAAAATGGTATGAGGCGCATGACTATGAAGCAATTGGAAAGATTGTTGATCATGTTGTGCTAATGACTTATGAGTGGGGCTACAGCGGCGGGCCTGCACAAGCCGTCTCTCCGATCGGCCCTGTCCGCCAAGTCATTGAATATGCACTGACTGTCATACCTGCCAATAAAATTGTGATGGGGCAGAATTTATATGGTTATGATTGGACGCTTCCTTATGTTCAAGGAGGCCCTATCGCCAAAGCCGTCAGCCCTCAACAAGCGATCGCCATTGCTAGAGAGAATAATGTATCCATTTTATATGACGAAACAGCACAAGCACCTTATTTCCGTTATACAGATGCTAACAACAAAGAACACGAGGTTTGGTTTGAAGATGCAAGATCCATTCAAGCCAAATTTAATCTCATTAAAGAGTTAAACCTAAATGGAATTGCTTACTGGAAATTAGGTCTATCCTTCCCACAAAACTGGTTGTTGTTATCAGATCAATTTAATATTGAAAAAAGAACGACATCGTAATTCATACGCTCTATCTCTCAGAAGGGGTATGGTACAATATACATTGGTTTGACAACTTTATAGATAGAGGAGAACGCCTATGTATCCTGCCCCTTTTATTGCAGTGGAAGGCCCAATTGGAGCCGGAAAAACAACCTTGGCTACAATGCTTTCAAAGGAATTTCAATTTCCTTTAGTAAAAGAAATTGTAGAAGAAAATCCATTCTTAGATAAATTTTATGAAGATATGGAACAATGGAGCTTTCAGCTTGAGATGTTCTTTCTATGCAATCGGTTTAAACAGTTAGAATCTATTGAAGAGAACTATATCAAAAAACAGCAGCCGATTGTCACTGATTATCATGTCTATAAAAATATGATCTTTGCAGAAAGAACCTTATCCAAAAAGCACATGGATAAATACAGAAAGATCTATCACTTGCTGACAGATGATCTTCCTAAACCAAATGCCATGATCTATATAAAAGCCAGCCTTCCCACCTTACTTGATAGAATAAAGATGAGAGGCCGATCTTTTGAAGAAGACATTGATCCAGCTTATTTAAAAACCCTGATTGAAGATTATGAGTTGGCCATCGAGCATTTAAAACAAACTGACCCAGGTCTTCCTATCATTACAATTGAAGGCGATCATACAGACTTCGTTTCCTCACAGCAAGATTACCAGCAAATTGTACAGAACATAAAGGAGCAAGTACTATGAAAAATATTGAAATACCAAAGGATGCTGTCATTACAATTGCAGGGACAGTTGGTGTCGGAAAATCGACCATGACGAAAACAATAGCGGACAAGCTAGGATTTCAAACTTCTCTCGAAAAAGTAGATGATAATCCATACTTAGAGCCTTTTTATTCAGATTTCCAAAGATGGAGCTTTCATTTACAGGTCTATTTCCTAGCTGAACGTTTTAAGGAGCAGAAACGAATCTTCGAGTCTGGTGGAGGTTATGTACAAGATCGGTCCATTTATGAGGACACTGGTATTTTCGCTAAAATGCACGCAGACAAAGGTACCATGTCAGAGGTAGACTATGAAACGTATACGAGTCTATTTGAGGCGATGGTGATGACACCTTACTTTCCTCACCCAGATGTCCTCATTTACTTGCATGGGGATTTAGATCATATATTACATCGTATTGAAGAGCGCGGGAGAGAGATGGAAACTCAAACCGATCGAGCATATTGGGAAGAAATGTACACTCGATATACAGAATGGATTGAACAATTTGATCTATGCCCTGTGATTAAAATAAATATCGAAGATTACGACTTACTTCATGATGAAAGCTCACTTGATCCAATTCTTCATGAAATTGCTTCTGTTATTCAAAAAAATCGCTCTAACACAAAATAAAAAAAACCGCTGCATTTCTCGAATGCAGCGGTTTGACAATTTCCAATTTTTATGCGTTTCAATTCAACTAAGGTAAAATCAATATGGCGGAGGAAGAGGGATTCGAACCCCCGCGGGCTTTGACACCCCTGTCGGTTTTCAAGACCGATCCCTTCAGCCGGACTTGGGTATTCCTCCGTATCGACAAGAATTAATATATCATATCATCTTATTTTAAGTCAACATCTTTTCGAAAAAAATTTCAACATTTGATTTTGGTATGATGTTTAGCCTATAAAAAGCAGCCGATAATCGGCTGCTCTCCATTTATTACGTATCCTGTCTAATTTCTTCAATAAAAAGATTCATCTCTTCTTTAAAATCATTTAATGACTCAATAATCTTTGTAAAGTCTGTCACTTGTTTAGCTTGTTCGTTTGTTGAACTGCTGATTTGTGAGATATTTTCAGATAAAGTGCCAATGCTGTCTTGGATTTCTTTTAAAAATGCATTAATGGTTTCAGCTGCTTCCTTTGATCCATCTGATAACTTACGTACCTCGTCTGCAACAACAGCAAAGCCTTTTCCATTTTCACCTGCTCTTGCCGCTTCAATTGCAGCATTGAGTCCTAACAGATTTGTTTGTCTCGCAATACCGCCAATGGTTTTGACGACTTCTTCAATGTTTGCGGATTTCTCTTCTGCTCTTCCGGCCTGTTCACTAATTTCTAAGCTTGTCGCAGCCAGTTCTTGAGAATGAGCAGCAATTTGCTCAATTCCACCTTGTAACTCTTTCGCTACTTTATTGATATGTTCCATATAGCCGCTTAATTTCTTCTCACGATGATGTGAAAAAGCCACTAAAAAAGAGCCAATCACTTTTCTATCTTCATCAAAAATCGGATAACCTTTTACAGCAATTTCATAACCATATAAAGACTCTGGCAAATGCCCATCATATTCTTGTCCTCTTAATGTCGTCGCCACGTTTTGGTCCTCTGGGTTTAAAGCGTCCCCTACTTTAATGCCAAAATCTACTGTGGTCGATGGATAATAGCAAAGTACCTTTTCTGTATCAGTGATGCCGAAAAGAACACTTTCATCTAGAACTTTTCTGAGTAATTGAGCCATTTCAACATAATAGTCAAGCCTATTCAAGGTTATTCCTTCTTTCCTAGATGCTTTTAGTTCTTTTATCGGCTTATTTTAGAAAAGCTGTAGAAGTTTAGGTAAAAAGAATAAGATGCCATGACGGCATCTTATTTTATCACTTCTTTATTTCCCATATAAGGACGTAACACCTCAGGAATGATCACTGTTCCATCCTCTTGTTGATAGTTTTCTAAAATGGCTGCAACAGTTCTTCCTACTGCTAAACCAGATCCATTTAATGTGTGGACGTGTTCTGGCTTGGCTTTAGGCTCAGGGCGGAAACGAATGTTTGCTCGTCTCGCTTGGAACGCTTCAAAGTTACTGCAAGAAGAAATTTCACGATACGTATTTTGGCTTGGAATCCATACTTCGATATCGTATTTCTTCGCAGCCGTAAAGCCTAAATCTCCTGTACACATGCTCATGACACGGTATGACAGGTTCAATAATTGAAGAACTTTTTCTGCTTGGTTTGTTAGTTTTTCTAATTCTTCATAAGATTCTTCTGGTCTGACAAATTTCACAAGCTCTACTTTGTTAAATTGGTGCTGACGGATGAGTCCGCGCGTATCTCTACCAGCAGAACCAGCTTCTGATCTAAAGCAAGCACTAAACGCTGCATAATTGATTGGCAGCTGCTCTCCTTCAAGAATTTCGTCACGGTGCATATTCGTAATTGGCACTTCAGCCGTTGGAATGAGGAAATAATCTTCTTCTCGAATTTTAAAAGCATCCTCTTCAAACTTTGGAAGCTGTCCAGTTCCTGTCATGCTTGCTCTGTTGACCATATAAGGTGGTAGTACTTCAGTAAAACCAAATTCATCTACGTGTAAATCCAGCATAAAGTTATAAAGTGCACGCTCTAACCGTGCGCCTAGCCCTTTATAAAAAACGAAACGGCTTCCTGTCACTTTTCCTGCACGTTCAAAATCCAAAATCTTCAGCTCATCCGCTACATCCCAATGCGGCTTTGGTTCAAATGAGAAGGCTGGCTGTTCGCCCCATTTTCTCACTTCAATGTTGTCATCTTCTGTTTCACCGACTGGTACAGAGTCATGAGGGATGTTTGGAATTGAGAACAGGATGGTTTGCAGGCTTTCCTCTACTGTTCTTAATTCATCATCTAACTTCTTAATCTCATCGCCTACCTCACGCATTTCTTGAATAATGTGATCGGCGTCTTTCTTTTCTCTTTTTAGAACAGCCACTTGCTGTGATACTTCATTTCTTCGGCTCTTTAATACTTCTGTTTTGCCGATTAACTCTCTTCTTTTTTCATCCAGCTCACCAAACTTATCAAAATCCGCTAAATCTTCGCCTCGATGGGCTAATTTTTCTTTGATTTGATCAAAATCCGTGCGCAGTTGTTTAATATCCAGCATGTGTAACACTCCTTTTTTATCGAAAAATAAAAAGAGCCCTCATCCCATGAAAGGGACGAGAGCTCTCGCGTTGCCACCCTGATTGAAAACACGCCAAAAGCATGCTTTCCTCTTTCCTCTGTAACGGCATCACCGTAAATGCTTACTTCGTGTTTCAGCATTTCGCTCAAGGATGGATTCAGAATGCATCTTTCACCGATTCTCACCAACCATCGGCTCTCTGAGAAAGAGGGGCTTCTTACTATTTCCCGTCAACGCTTTTTCGATCTTTGATTGTGATTTTAATGTACTATAAGTTTTATCTCTTTTCAACCGTTTTATACAGCAAGCTTCGTTTTATAGGACTCCACCATCTCAACAAACAGCTGTGTTAACCGATGGTCGTCCGTCAGCTCTGGATGAAAAGAACAACCTAAGATATTGTCTTCTTTCGCCATCACAATCCTGCCGTCATACTCAGCCATGACCTCTACGCTCTCATCTGCGCTGATGATATGAGGCGCACGGATGAACACTCCTGTAAACGGCGCATCCAGTCCTTTCACTTCTACATCTGCTTCAAAGCTGTCTACCTGTCTGCCAAACGAATTACGTGCAACAGAGACATTTAACAGTCCAAGATGAGCATCTTCTCGATCTTCTATATGCTTTGCCAGCATAATCAAACCGGCACAAGTCCCAAATATCGGTTTACCTTGAGCAGCGAACGCTTTAATCGGTTCAATGAATTGGTACGTATCCATGAGTCTTCTCATCGTCGTACTTTCACCACCAGGGATAATGAGACCGTCAACAATTTCTAACTCCTCTACCCGCTTGATGATCTTTCCCGCTGCGCCACAAGCTTCAATCGATTGAATATGCTCTCTCACCGCTCCTTGAAGCCCTAGTACACCAATTGTTAGCATGTTCGTTTGCGCTCCCTTAATTACCAGCCACGCTCTTGCATACGCTCTTCTGGCAATAGATTTGAAATTTCAATTCCTTTCATCGCTGTTCCAAGCTCTTTAGAAAGCTCTGCAATTAGACGGTAATCTGTGAAATGAGTCGTTGCTTCTACAATCGCTTTTGCAAACTTAGCTGGATTGTCTGATTTGAAGATACCAGAGCCGACAAATACACCATCTGCTCCAAGCTGCATCATTAATGCTGCATCTGCTGGTGTTGCAACACCTCCAGCAGCAAAGTTTACAACTGGCAATTTGCCATCTTTTTTAATTTGAAGCAATAATTCATAAGGTGCGCCCAGATTCTTGGCTTCTGTCATCAATTCATCTTCACTCATTGCCGACACTTTACGAATTTGAGCATTGACCTTTCTCATATGACGAACAGCTTCTACAATATTTCCTGTACCAGGCTCACCTTTTGTACGCAACATAGATGCACCTTCTGCAATACGACGAGTCGCCTCACCTAGATCACGGCAGCCACATACGAAAGGAACCGTGTATTCATTTTTATTTAAATGGAATTCCTCATCTGCGGGCGTCAGCACTTCACTCTCATCAATATAATCAACACCAAGTGCTTCAAGAACACGAGCTTCCACGATGTGGCCGATACGTGCTTTTGCCATGACTGGAATCGTTACTGCATTTTGTACTTCTTCCACGATTCTTGGGTCTGCCATACGGGCAACACCGCCTGCTGCACGGATATCAGCTGGTACCCGTTCTAGTGCCATCACTGCCACTGCGCCTGCTTCTTCTGCGATTTTTGCCTGCTCAGCATTGACGACATCCATAATGACGCCACCTTTTTGCATTTCTGCCATTCCACGTTTTACTCGTTCAGTTCCCTTATTGCTCACAATTGTTTCCTCCCATTTGTCTATTCGATTGATTCAACACCTTTATCATACAAGCGATAGAGTATAACAATAAAGAGAATAGTATAACAATTCAATTAGCTCATAAAAAAGAAGAAACCCTTATATATCAAGGTTTCATAGTTTAAAAGGCATCATTCCCTCTTTTAAGTGTTATTAACATGTTATAATGCATCTATAACAATTCGAAACCATCTATAACAATTCCACACCCATTGGAGGATTTTCATGCATATTGATATCCATCGACATTCAGATACATCTCTTTCGAATCAGATTTACTTTTCCATCGTTGATCACATTCAATCAGGTCTGCTTCAGCAAGGCGATAAGCTGCCGACTGTACGTGATCTAGCGAAACAGCTAAATGTAAGTCTTGTCACAGCAGCAAAAGCATATACACGGCTTAAGGACGACGGATTTTTAACGACTGTACAAGGGAAAGGTACGTTTGTGAATGAGCAGCATGAGCAAACCGACATCCCGGTTCAATCATCTACTTCTTTCGATTGGCAGTTATCGATCCCAGATTATTTACCAAGGTCTCAATTCGCTCAGTATCACTATGTCGAAGAAGCCATTAATCTTTCTTCCTCTATGATTGATCCTGGTCTTTTACCTAACCGGTATTTAGAAAAAGAAATGCAGCATGTCCTAGCCCGGCATCCTCAAATCATGTCAAAATACGGTGAAATACAAGGTGACCTTCAGCTTCGTCAGGTCATTCAATCATTTCTAGAAAAATTAGATGTTCCTTCTACTCCTGAAAATATCCTTGTCACTAGCGGTTCTCAGCAAGGGCTTGATTTAGTAGCACGTACATTTATCGGGCCAGATGATGTAGTTGTCATGGAGGCGCCCACTTATCCAGGCGCAATTGATGTCTTTATGGGGAGGGGGGCACGAATTATTACGGTTCCTGTCGATCATGAAGGAATGAACATGAAACAGCTTCAAAGCATTTGTGATAAATATAAACCAAAGCTCATCTATACCATTCCTACTTTTCACAGTCCTACAGGTGCTAGTATGTCGATGAAACGAAGAAAACAGCTGCTTTTACTGGCACAAAGCATTGATTGTCTCATTGTAGAGGATGATCCTTATCGTGAGCTTTATTTTGAAAAGAAGCCGCCGGCACCCATTAAAAGCCTAGATCACGATGGACACGTCATTTATTTACGAGGATTAAGCAAGACACTGGCTCCAGGATGCAGAATTGGAATTATTACAGCGTCAGGCTCTATATTTAACCGTTTATTAGCTGCAAAAGCCAATAATGATTTAGGGAGCCCGCTTCTCACCCAAAAGGCGATCTTACCGTTTCTCACTTCCAAGAAAATGATCGATCATACGAAAAAATTAAGAACTGCCTTGAAGGTGAGACGCGATTTGATGATGGATGTGTTGACAAAGCATGCGCCAAAGGACGTCACGTGGCAAATCCCACAGGGCGGGCTCAATTTGTGGCTTAGCTTTCCTTCCTGGGTCGATACACGTGCCCTATTACATGAGGCACGGAAGCAGCAAATCACCTTCCTGCCTGGCTCTGTCTGCTATCCTGGGGAGCCGAAGCAGAATTATATACGCCTTAGCTTTTCTTATGTGAATGAAAAGGCACTGACGGAAGGTATGGAAAAGTTATGTGGTATTTTTCAGCAGGCCTTGTCTACACCTCAAAACCACAAACAATCTCTTTTCTTTTAACGATAAAAAAACTGCTCTCACATATAGAGAGCAGTTTTTTTATTAGAACCAACCTTTTACTGTGTCGACGATTCCGCCCCAAATGCCAGCGAAGAATCCACCTACACCACGCATTGCAAGGATGAACCAGTTTGCTTTTTCATCACCTGTTTTCGTCACAAGCTCAACACCTGATTGGTCTTTACTCAAATAGCCGTAGTCCTTCTCATCACCAGAATAAGAAGTCGTCAGCATGCCAACCTTCGTTCCTTTTTTAATAGGAGCTTCTAGGTTCTTTTTATCAATATTTACTTTCGCTTTATAGCTCTTCTCGTCACCATTTTTAACCGGTACAGAGAAAGCTTCTTTCGTCACGACGGGTACTTCTTTATCTTTCCCTTTATCGACTTCGATGTTTTCATGTCCCTTGATTTGTTGGCCTTTTTTGTACATTTCTTTCATCGTGAAGTTTTTAAAGGCATAATCGAACAATTTTTTCGCCACATCAAAACGAGCTGTATGAAGATTTCCTTTAGCATTAAGGACAACTGCGATCACACGCATGTCACCACGTTTTGCTGTACCTGTGAAGCTAGAACCAGCTGAATCAGTAGAGCCCGTTTTCAGACCGTCTACGCCTTCATATTCTTTCACAAGTCCTTTAAGCATAAAGTTCCAGTTTGGCATGTCCATTTCGTCATCTGTGCCTTCTCTGAACTTTGTTTTCGCGATGCTTGCTGTTTCAAGAATTTCTGGATGATCTTTGATGAGATGCTGTGCAAGCAAAGCCATATCCTTTGCGGAAACTTCGCTTTCTTCATCAGGTCCCGTACCTTTTGGCTGTTTGCCATGTAAGTCTTTATTTTCTAATCCAGTTGCATTCACGAATTTGTAATTGGTTAAACCAAGTTCTTTTGCTTTTGCATTCATTTTTTCAACAAACTTTGATTCTGATCCAGCGATTACCTCTGCTAGACCAATTGCTGCTGCATTTGCTGAATAAATAGCCGTTGCTTGATAAAGTTCTTTGACAGTATACGAACCATCTTTCCTCAATGGAACATTGGATAAACTGCGGTCCTGAGAAATTTCGTACACGTAATCATCTGGCGTATATGTTTGATCCCATTTCACTTTGCCTTCAGCAATTGCCTCTAGTAATAGATACTCTGTCATCATCTTTGCCATACTTGCAATAGGCAGTCTTTGTTCTGCGTTTTTACTATAAAGAATTTTACCTGTAGAAGCTTCAATAAGGATGGCTGCTTTCGCATTCACATTGAATGGATCTTCAGCCGCTTTTGCTTTGGACATTGGGGTAAATGCAGTAACAATCAATGCCAATGCAAGGATAGAGACCATAAGCTGTTTCAACATCTTGCTGTTCAATCGTCATACCTCCGTATTCATCTTTTTTCGACGTTTTTCATATATATTTAATCCACAAGGGCTTATTTCGACACAACAGTATAAATTTTATCACAATAAAGACAAAAAAAATAGACAGAGTCATAGACCCTGTCAAATGTAATTTGATTGTCACAATTTATCAAGAAATTGTGTAGTTTGGTGATTCTTTTGTAATTTGTACATCATGTGGATGGCTCTCACGAAGACCCGCACCTGTCATGCGAATGAATTGTGCTTCTTCTCTAAGA
Source organism: Bacillus sp. FSL K6-2869 (assembly GCF_040869405.1). Taxonomy (NCBI): domain Bacteria; kingdom Bacillati; phylum Bacillota; class Bacilli; order Caryophanales; family Bacillaceae; genus Bacillus; species Bacillus sp. FSL K6-2869. The sequence continues at coordinate 16,986 of NZ_CP152035.1, read as the reverse complement.
GTACGTAAGTCCTGTGTTCCACAGTAGCCCATACCAGAGCGAATACCGCCAACAAGTTGGTAAACAGTGTCAACAACTGGTCCTTTATACGGTGTACGTCCTTCGATACCTTCTGGAACGAATTTTTTATTATCTTCTTGGAAGTAACGATCTTTACTTCCTTTTTCCATTGCAGCAACAGAACCCATACCACGATATACTTTGAAACGTCTGCCTTGGAAAATTTCTGTTTCTCCTGGGCTTTCAGATGTACCAGCAAGAAGGCTTCCCAGCATAACAGCATGTCCACCAGAAGCTAATGCTTTCACGATATCACCTGAATATTTAATTCCACCATCTGCAATAATAGATTTACCATGCTTTCTTGCTTCTGTTGCACAGTCATAAATCGCTGTGATTTGTGGTACACCGACTCCTGCAACAACACGTGTTGTACAAATCGATCCTGGTCCAATACCCACTTTTACAATATCTGCTCCAGCTTCAAACAATGCTTTTGTTGCTTCAGCTGTTGCAACGTTACCAGCAATGATGTTAAGAGAAGGATACGTTTCACGGATTTTCGATACAGTGTCTAGAACACCTTGAGAATGACCGTGTGCTGTATCAATGACGATCACATCAACATTGGCTTCTACTAATTTTTTCACACGAGTCATTGTATCGCCAGTGACACCTACAGCGGCACCAACAATTAAACGGCCATGTGCATCTTTAGAGGAGTTAGGGAATTCAATCACTTTTTCAATATCTTTGATGGTGATGAGACCTTTTAATGTTCCTTCGTCATCTAAAAGAGGTAATTTTTCAATTTTATATTGCTGAAGGATTTTTTCAGCTTCTTCTAATGTTGTTCCAACAGAAGCTGTCACAAGTTCCTCTTTTGTCATCACGTCGCTAATCTTCATTGAATAATCCGAAATAAAACGAAGGTCACGGTTCGTAATAATCCCAACAAGCTTTTGATCTTGTTCGTTATTAACAATCGGTACACCAGAAATACGATATTTACCCATTAAATGTTCTGCATCGAATACTTGATGATCCGGTGTTAAGAAAAATGGATTTGTAATAACACCACGCTCTGAACGTTTTACTTTGTCCACTTGTTCAGCTTGCTGCTCAATAGACATGTTCTTATGGATGATTCCAAGACCACCTTGACGTGCCATTGCAATCGCCATTTGTGATTCCGTCACAGTATCCATTCCCGCACTAATAATTGGAATGTTCAGCTTTAAAGTGCTTGTTAACTCAACTGATAAATTGACATCACGCGGAAGCACCTCAGACTTTGCTGGAACAAGCAACACATCGTCAAACGTCAAACCTTCTTTTGAAAATTTACTTTCCCACATTAGTAAATCCCCCTCTTTTCGGCAAAATATTATATGTAGATTATCAACTAGGAAACAGCATGTCAAGGAAGCAACAAACAGTTGCAATTTTTAGAAAATATAAAGAGAGTTGAGGAAGAAGATGAAAAGTTCAGGATGGAAGGATTTAAAACGTTTTTACTCACTTGAAACTTCCCAAAAGTTTCTATTTCAACAGTACGAGAAACGGAAGATTCAGGAGGCAAACCAGCAGGCCTATAAAAACTGTGAACGATTTATTTACTTTTTAAAGCACGGTCATACATTTTATGACCAAGCCGCATCAGCTCCACTTGAACTAAAACCGATTTTATTGTTTTATGGAATGGCACAGCTGTTAAAGGCATGTTTGCTGACAGTGGATCCCGACTATCCTTCTCAAACCTCTGTCTTAGCTCATGGTGTCACCTCAAGAAAAAGAAAGAAGCAACATTATCGTTTTAGTGAGGATGAAGTCAAGATTCAGCGAAACGGATTATGTATGCATGTATTAAAGCACTTATTTCATTTAAATGGTCTTGAAGATGAACGATTTACGATGATCAATCTCCTTTCAAAAATACCTGAAATGGGTCATATTCTGGAGTTTCAAAAACAACCCGCGACTTTAGTGAAAATAGAACAAGCAAATGGCATGTTGATTCAAGATCATATTCCCTTGCTCTATAACATGTCTGCCGAACGTTTTATTGAATATTTTGAGTTCCATACAACTTGGAAGCTTAAGCAACGAGAAGCTAAAAAACTAACATTTGATGTATTTTCAGAAGAAAACCCTGCTCTTGCTACTCATCTTCATTATGATTTAGAAATGAATCAATGGTTCATTCCATCAACGCGAGATGCCTTTTTAGGGATTCCTGAGATCATCAGCCATTACTTGTTAATGTATAATCTCAGTATGATTGCCCGCTACGAAACAGAATGGTGGTACGAGCTTTTATCTCAATATATTAGTGATGATTATGTCATGATTGAACGTTATATGGAGATTGCAGAGGACAAGTTTCCGGCTTATATCATGATGCTGCTAGAAGAAAACACAAAAAAGACCAGTTCCGACTGGAACTGATCCTTTGAAAAGCTTGGCGGCGTCCTACTCTCACAGGGGGAAACCCCCAACTACCATCGGCGCTGAAGAGCTTAACTTCCGTGTTCGGTATGGGAACGGGTGTGACCTCTTCGCTATCGCCACCAAACCTGATGGAGAGAATGTTCTCTCAAAACTAGATAACAATGTTCATTTTTCACATTAGAATATAGGTTAAGTCCTCGATCTATTAGTATCTGTCAGCTCCACGTGTCACCACGCTTCCACCTCAGACCTATCAACCTGATCATCTTTCAGGGATCTTACTTCCTTGCGGAATGGGAAATCTCATCTTGAGGGGGGCTTCATGCTTAGATGCTTTCAGCACTTATCCCGTCCGCACATAGCTACCCAGCGATGCCCTTGGCAGAACAACTGGTACACCAGCGGTGCGTCCATCCCGGTCCTCTCGTACTAAGGACAGCTCCTCTCAAATTTCCTGCGCCCGCGACGGATAGGGACCGAACTGTCTCACGACGTTCTGAACCCAGCTCGCGTACCGCTTTAATGGGCGAACAGCCCAACCCTTGGGACCGACTACAGCCCCAGGATGCGATGAGCCGACATCGAGGTGCCAAACCTCCCCGTCGATGTGGACTCTTGGGGGAGATAAGCCTGTTATCCCCGGGGTAGCTTTTATCCGTTGAGCGATGGCCCTTCCATGCGGAACCACCGGATCACTAAGCCCGACTTTCGTCCCTGCTCGACTTGTAGGTCTCGCAGTCAAGCTCCCTTGTGCCTTTACACTCTGCGAATGATTTCCAACCATTCTGAGGGAACCTTTGGGCGCCTCCGTTACATTTTAGGAGGCGACCGCCCCAGTCAAACTGCCCACCTGACACTGTCTCCCTGCCCGATAAGGGCAGCGGGTTAGAAGGTCAATACAGCCAGGGTAGTATCCCACCGATGCCTCCACCGAAGCTAGCGCTCCGGTTTCCAAGGCTCCTACCTATCCTGTACAAGCTGTACCAACATTCAATATCAGGCTGCAGTAAAGCTCCACGGGGTCTTTCCGTCCTGTCGCGGGTAACCTGCATCTTCACAGGTACTATAATTTCACCGAGTCTCTCGTTGAGACAGTGCCCAGATCGTTGCGCCTTTCGTGCGGGTCGGAACTTACCCGACAAGGAATTTCGCTACCTTAGGACCGTTATAGTTACGGCCGCCGTTTACTGGGGCTTCAATTCGCACCTTCGCTTACGCTAAGCGCTCCTCTTAACCTTCCAGCACCGGGCAGGCGTCAGCCCCTATACTTCGCCTTACGGCTTCGCAGAGACCTGTGTTTTTGCTAAACAGTCGCCTGGGCCTATTCACTGCGGCTTCTCGGGGCTTTAACACCCTAAGAAGCACCCCTTCTCCCGAAGTTACGGGGTCATTTTGCCGAGTTCCTTAACGAGAGTTCTCTCGATCACCTTAGGATTCTCTCCTCGCCTACCTGTGTCGGTTTGCGGTACGGGCACCTCTCACCTCGCTAGAGGCTTTTCTTGGCAGTGTGGAATCAGGAACTTCGCTACTAAATTTCGCTCGCCATCACAGCTCAGCCTTCACGGGAAACGGATTTGCCTATTTCCCAGCCTAACTGCTTGGACGCGGATATCCAATACCGCGCTTACCCTATCCTCCTGCGTCCCCCCATTGCTCAAATGGTGAGGAGGTGGTACAGGAATATCAACCTGTTGTCCATCGCCTACGCCTTTCGGCCTCGGCTTAGGTCCCGACTAACCCTGAGCGGACGAGCCTTCCTCAGGAAACCTTAGGCATTCGGTGGACGGGATTCTCACCCGTCTTTCGCTACTCATACCGGCATTCTCACTTCTAAGCGCTCCACCAGTCCTTCCGGTCTGACTTCACTGCACTTAGAACGCTCTCCTACCACTGTTCGTAAGAACAGTCCGCAGCTTCGGTGATACGTTTAGCCCCGGTACATTTTCGGCGCAGAGTCACTCGACCAGTGAGCTATTACGCACTCTTTAAATGGTGGCTGCTTCTAAGCCAACATCCTGGTTGTCTAAGCAACTCCACATCCTTTTCCACTTAACGTATACTTTGGGACCTTAGCTGGCGGTCTGGGCTGTTTCCCTTTCGACTACGGATCTTATCACTCGCAGTCTGACTCCCAAGGATAAGTCATCGGCATTCGGAGTTTGACTGAATTCGGTAACCCGGTAGGGGCCCCTAGTCCAATCAGTGCTCTACCTCCGAGACTCTTACCTTGAGGCTAGCCCTAAAGCTATTTCGGAGAGAACCAGCTATCTCCAGGTTCGATTGGCATTTCACCCCTACCCACACCTCATCCCCGCACTTTTCAACGTGCGTGGGTTCGGGCCTCCATTCAGTGTTACCTGAACTTCACCCTGGACATGGGTAGATCACCTGGTTTCGGGTCTACGACCACGTACTCATGCGCCCTATTCAGACTCGCTTTCGCTGCGGCTCCGCATCTTCTGCTTAACCTTGCACGGGATCGTAACTCGCCGGTTCATTCTACAAAAGGCACGCCATCACCCGTTAACGGGCTCTGACTACTTGTAGGCACACGGTTTCAGGATCTATTTCACTCCCCTTCCGGGGTGCTTTTCACCTTTCCCTCACGGTACTGGTTCACTATCGGTCACTAGGGAGTATTTAGCCTTGGGAGATGGTCCTCCCGGATTCCGACGGAATTTCACGTGTTCCGCCGTACTCAGGATCCACTCTGGAGAGAACAACATTTCAGTTACAGGGCTGTTACCTTCTTTGGCGGGCCTTTCCAGACCTCTTCGCTTATATCGTTCCTTTGTAACTCCGTATAGAGTGTCCTACAACCCCAAGAGGCAAGCCTCTTGGTTTGGGCTGTTCCCGTTTCGCTCGCCGCTACTCAGGGAATCGCATTTGCTTTCTCTTCCTCCGGGTACTTAGATGTTTCAGTTCCCCGGGTATGCCTTCTCATACTCTATGTATTCAAGTATGGATACTACTCCATTACGAGCAGTGGGTTTCCCCATTCGGAAATCTCCGGATCAAAGCTTGCTTACAGCTCCCCGAAGCATATCGGTGTTCGTCCCGTCCTTCATCGGCTCCTAGTGCCAAGGCATCCACCGTGCGCCCTTTCTAACTTAACCATTTCTTACTTTAGAAAGAATCACTATGTGTGATGAACTTTGCATTGCATTCAATGTGAATGTATTACTTATTGTTATCTAGTTTTCAAAGAACACGTTGGTGGAGCCTAGCGGGATCGAACCGCTGACCTCCTGCGTGCAAGGCAGGCGCTCTCCCAGCTGAGCTAAGGCCCCGATTTAATAGAAGATGGTGGGCCTGAGTGGACTCGAACCACCGACCTCACGCTTATCAGGCGTGCGCTCTAACCAGCTGAGCTACAGGCCCATCTTTCATATCGAAGATATGATGTTGTAGGATCTTTTGCAAGTTCCTTCAAAACTAAACAAGACGAAAAACGTACGCTGCTCCATATATCCTTAGAAAGGAGGTGATCCAGCCGCACCTTCCGATACGGCTACCTTGTTACGACTTCACCCCAATCATCTGCCCCACCTTCGGCGGCTGGCTCCATAAAGGTTACCTCACCGACTTCGGGTGTTGCAAACTCTCGTGGTGTGACGGGCGGTGTGTACAAGGCCCGGGAACGTATTCACCGCGGCATGCTGATCCGCGATTACTAGCGATTCCAGCTTCACGCAGTCGAGTTGCAGACTGCGATCCGAACTGAGAACAGATTTGTGGGATTGGCTAAACCTTGCGGTCTCGCAGCCCTTTGTTCTGTCCATTGTAGCACGTGTGTAGCCCAGGTCATAAGGGGCATGATGATTTGACGTCATCCCCACCTTCCTCCGGTTTGTCACCGGCAGTCACCTTAGAGTGCCCAACTAAATGCTGGCAACTAAGATCAAGGGTTGCGCTCGTTGCGGGACTTAACCCAACATCTCACGACACGAGCTGACGACAACCATGCACCACCTGTCACTCTGTCCCCGAAGGGAAAGCCCTATCTCTAGGGTTGTCAGAGGATGTCAAGACCTGGTAAGGTTCTTCGCGTTGCTTCGAATTAAACCACATGCTCCACCGCTTGTGCGGGCCCCCGTCAATTCCTTTGAGTTTCAGTCTTGCGACCGTACTCCCCAGGCGGAGTGCTTAATGCGTTAGCTGCAGCACTAAGGGGCGGAAACCCCCTAACACTTAGCACTCATCGTTTACGGCGTGGACTACCAGGGTATCTAATCCTGTTCGCTCCCCACGCTTTCGCTCCTCAGCGTCAGTTACAGACCAGAGAGTCGCCTTCGCCACTGGTGTTCCTCCACATCTCTACGCATTTCACCGCTACACGTGGAATTCCACTCTCCTCTTCTGCACTCAAGTTTCCCAGTTTCCAATGACCCTCCCCGGTTGAGCCGGGGGCTTTCACATCAGACTTAAGAAACCGCCTGCGAGCCCTTTACGCCCAATAATTCCGGACAACGCTTGCCACCTACGTATTACCGCGGCTGCTGGCACGTAGTTAGCCGTGGCTTTCTGGTTAGGTACCGTCAAGGTGCAAGCAGTTACTCTTGCACTTGTTCTTCCCTAACAACAGAGCTTTACGATCCGAAAACCTTCATCACTCACGCGGCGTTGCTCCGTCAGACTTTCGTCCATTGCGGAAGATTCCCTACTGCTGCCTCCCGTAGGAGTCTGGGCCGTGTCTCAGTCCCAGTGTGGCCGATCACCCTCTCAGGTCGGCTACGCATCGTCGCCTTGGTGAGCCGTTACCTCACCAACTAGCTAATGCGCCGCGGGTCCATCTGTAAGTGACAGCCGAAACCGTCTTTCATCCTTGAACCATGCGGTTCAAGGAACTATCCGGTATTAGCTCCGGTTTCCCGGAGTTATCCCAGTCTTACAGGCAGGTTACCCACGTGTTACTCACCCGTCCGCCGCTAACATCCGGGAGCAAGCTCCCTTCTGTCCGCTCGACTTGCATGTATTAGGCACGCCGCCAGCGTTCGTCCTGAGCCAGGATCAAACTCTCCGAAAAAGTACAAAACCGAAGTTTTGCTTTTCGCCAGTTTGACTGACTACCTATGATGTATCATAGGATTTTTTTATAAAAACTCGAATTAACAGGTACGTTTTGTCTTGTTTAGTTTTCAAAGAACTTGTTTGTCACTCTCTCAAAGCGACCACTTAAATATATCATATATCTCTATCAATAGTCAACATTTTTCTTGAAAAACATTTTATTTTTTTAAGAAGTTTTTGTTATGAAAGAGATAAAAAATAGAGCCTCTTTTTGCTCCTTTGAAAGATTAACACATATCTATGAAAAAAGCATTATAAACTTCAAAAAAAATCATGTTTTTTCAAAAAAAAAATAAAGCCGGTTTTTCACCGGCTTTATTTTTACTCAGATTGCTCTTGATCTGACTCTACATTTTCTACGTTTTCTTCACTATTCTCTTCATCGTCTTCTGGTGATTGTTCTACTAATGCCACTGTAGCGACATGTTCATCATCACCTAGACGGATCAGGCGGACACCTTGAGTGACTCGGCCTGTTGTGGAGATATCTGAAACAGCCATACGGATGATGACACCACTGCCTGTGATAATCATCAAGTCTTCTTCAGCTTCAGCGTTAGTCGCCTTCACTGCAACAAGCGGACCGTTGTTGTCAGTGATCTTGCACGTTTTCAGACCTTTACCACCACGGCTTTGGACACGATATTCTTTTTCAGGCGTTAATTTACCATAACCTTTTTCAGTTACGATCAATACATTTGCATCTGGCTCAAGGATTTCCATTCCAACGACGATGTCATCCTCAGAAAGTGTGATCCCTTTAACTCCAGCTGCTGTACGTCCCATTTCACGAACATCTGTCTCGTCGAAACGAATGAGCATTCCTTTTTTCGTTCCGATGATGATTTGTTTTTCACCATTGGTTAAACGAACAGCCATCAATTCATCTTCATCACGCAGGCTGAGTGCAATCAAACCGTTGTTACGGATGTTTGCAAATTGAGACAATGACGTTCGTTTCGATACACCGTGTCTTGTTGTAAAGAAGAGATACGAATCTTCATCAAATTCGCTGACTGGAATAATGGCGTTTATCCACTCTCCCTTTTCTACTTCAAGAAGGTTAATAATCGGAATCCCTTTCGCTGTTCGTCCGAATTCAGGGATCTCATAGCCCTTCGCTCGATAGACCTTCCCTTTATTAGAGAAGAAGAGAATCGTATCGTGCGTAGATGTTGAGATCAGCTGTTCAACGAAATCATCTTCGTTGGTTCCCATTCCTTGTACACCTTTACCGCCTCTTTTTTGACTGCGGTATGTTGATGCAGGCAGGCGCTTAATATAACCATTATGAGTCAGTGTGATCACTATATTTTCAACAGGAATCAAATCTTCGTCTTCGATTGTTTCTATACCCGCTGTCACAATTTCTGTGCGGCGCGTATCATTGAAGCGTTCTTTGATTTCTGTTAATTCTTCTCTAATGATTTCTAGAACTTTCTCATTGTCTGCTAGAATGGCTTTCAATTCAGCAATCAATTCAACAAGCCCTTTGTATTCATCTTCTATTTTCTCTCTTTCTAAACCAGTCAAACGCTGGAGTCGCATATCGAGAATGGCCTGTGCTTGTTTTTCAGACAAGCTATAGTTTTCCATCAAACCATTTCTTGCAATTTCAGCAGTTTGAGAGCCTCTAATTAAGGCAATGACCTCATCTAAGTGATCAAGCGCAATTCTTAAGCCTTCTAAAATATGAGCTCTTGCTTCCGCTTTACGCAATTCATACGCCGTTCTTCGACGAATGATCACTTTCTGATGCTCAAGGTAATATTCAAGACATTGTTTGAGAGACAACACTTTCGGCTGTCCATCAACAAGTGCAAGCAAGTTAATACCGAAGGACGTTTGAAGTGTCGTTTGTTTATAAAGATTGTTTAATAGAACATGGACGTTTGCGTCTCTTCGTAGTTCAATGACAATTCTCATTCCATTACGGTCAGATTCATCACGAAGATCTGTAATGCCATCAATCTTTTTATCACGGACAAGATCAGCGATTTTTTCGATCAAACGAGCTTTATTAACCTGGTAAGGAATCTCGTTGATGATAATGCGCTGCTTACCACTAGATGTTTCTTCGATATTTGACTTTGCACGTAATGTAATAGAGCCGCGTCCTGTTTCATACGCTTTACGAATACCGCTTCGGCCAATGATTTGTCCCGCAGTTGGGAAGTCTGGACCTGGAATGATGTCCATTAGTTCCTGTGTCGTCATTTCAGGATTTTGACTAATTGCCAATACCCCATCAATCACTTCACCTAGTTGGTGAGGCGGGATATTCGTTGCCATCCCTACAGCGATTCCAGTTGCCCCGTTCACTAATAAGTTCGGGAACCTAGCAGGCATAACGACTGGCTCTCTTTCACTGCCATCGTAGTTATCTTGATAATCAATGGTGTCCTTTGTGATATCGCGCAGGATCTCCATCGAAATTTTAGATAGACGTGCCTCGGTATAACGCATGGCTGCTGCACCGTCTCCATCGACAGAACCAAAGTTCCCGTGCCCTTCAACCAGCATATTACGATAGTTGAAATCTTGCGCCATCCGAACCATCGCTTCATATACAGCGCTATCACCGTGAGGGTGGTACTTACCGATAACTTCCCCAACGATACGTGCAGATTTCTTAAATGGTTTATCACTTGTCATACCTAGGTCATTCATCGCATACAAAATTCTTCGATGCACGGGCTTCAATCCGTCTCGCACATCTGGTAATGCACGCGAAACAATAACACTCATTGCATAATCTAAAAAGGACGTACGCATTTCATGGCTAATATTCACTTCGCGTACATTTGGTGTATGTTGTTCACTCACTATAAGAACCTCCCTTTACGTATCACATGAAATAAATTATGTGGGAGTAAATATGTATTTATCTTCACAAGACTATTCTCCATTATATCAATAATCTTGCCTTTATACACATTTATTTACTAGAAAATCAACGAAACGCAGAAAACCAGGACATTCGTTTCACGCCCCTGTTTCTTGAAAAACAACCTTATTCCAAACAAGAAATAAGGTTGCTCTCAAGGGGGGATACCTATCTAAATATCAAGATTTTTTACGTATTGTGCATTTTCTTCGATAAAGTTACGTCTCGGCTCTACTTTATCTCCCATTAGCATTTCAAAAGTCTCATCAGCATCGATTGCATCCTCAAGTGTAACTTGAAGAAGTGTTCTCGCATCAGGATCCATTGTTGTTTCCCAAAGCTGAGTAGCATTCATCTCTCCAAGACCTTTATAACGCTGAAGTCCAGGTTTCGGTGTTTGAGGCAGTGTTTTTAACAGTTCATCTAGCTGTTTATCGTTATACACGTATTCAACACGCTTTCCTTGCTGCACTTTATATAAAGGCGGCTGTGCAATATACACATAACCGTTTTCAATGATTTCACGCATGTAGCGATAGAAGAATGTTAGGAGTAGCGTCCGAATATGCGCTCCATCAACATCAGCATCAGTCATGATCACAATTTTGTGATAACGTGCTTTCTCTAAAGTGAAGTCTTCTCCGATTCCGGTCCCTAGCGCTGTAATCATTGAACGAACCTCGTTGTTAGATAAAATTTTATCTAGTCGGGCTTTTTCAACGTTTAGGATCTTCCCTCTTAACGGTAAGATCGCTTGGAAATGTCGATCACGACCTTGCTTAGCAGATCCGCCCGCAGAATCTCCCTCTACGATATAAAGCTCAGAGATGGAAGGATCTTTAGAAGAACAGTCTGCCAGTTTCCCAGGCAAGCTAGAGACTTCCAGTGCACTTTTACGTCTTGTCAGCTCACGTGCCTTTTTGGCAGCCATTCTTGCACGAGCTGCCATCACACCTTTCTCCACAATTTTCTTTGCAGCATCAGGGTTCTCTAAAAGGAATTTCTCAAGTGCTTCGGAGAAGAGGGAGTCGGTAATGGTTCTTGCTTCTGAGTTACCGAGCTTTGTCTTCGTTTGTCCTTCGAATTGAGGGTCTGGATGTTTGATAGAGATAATGGCTGTTAAGCCTTCTCGTACATCTTCACCGCTCAAATTCGAGTCACCATCTTTGAATACGCCATTTTTACGAGCATAATCATTGATCACACGCGTCAGACCGGTTTTAAAGCCTGCTTCGTGTGTTCCGCCTTCATATGTGTTGATGTTGTTGGCGAAAGAATAAATATTGCTTGTATAGGAATCGTTGTATTGCAGTGCAACTTCAACGGTGATTCCGTCTTTTTCACCCTCGATGTAAACTGGTTCTTCATGAACGACTTCCTTCGAGCGATTCAAATGTTCTACATAGCTCTTAATACCGCCTTCATAGCAGTATTCGTTTCTTCGCTCTTTGCCTTCACGTAAGTCTTCAATGATGATGTTGACGCCTTTTGTTAAGAAAGCTAACTCACGTACACGGTTAGCAAGTGTGTCGTAATCAAATTCAATGGTTTCAGTGAAAATTTCTGGATCTGGCACAAAATGAGTGGTTGTCCCTGTTACATCTGTTTCACCAATGATCTCTAAATCTCCAACTGGAACACCGCGTTTGAATTGTTGATAATGAATTTTCCCATCACGGTATACGGTCACGTCTAAGGTCGTAGATAACGCATTAACAACAGATGCCCCTACACCATGCAAACCGCCAGATACTTTATAACCGCTGCCGTCAAATTTACCACCAGCGTGAAGAACCGTCATAATCACTTCTACAGCAGGACGTCCCATTTTTTCGTGAATCCCAACAGGAATTCCGCGGCCGTTATCTTTCACTGTGATGCTATTATCTTTTTCAATTTGCACTGTAATGTCTGTACAATAACCAGCTAAAGCCTCATCAATACTGTTGTCGACAATTTCCCATACAAGATGGTGAAGTCCTTTTGCACTGGTTGACCCAATGTACATTCCTGGACGTTTTCTAACCGCTTCTAGTCCTTCGAGCACCTGTATCTGATTTTCATCATAACTATTATGTTGCTGTTCCATTGCCACGTACATTCACCTACACTTTTCTTAAACGATATATTTATATGAATTGAGCTTTTAGACTTCAATTTCAATCACAAATGAAGCACGTTTTTTGAGCGTGCTTGAGGAAAGAGGAGAGTAATAAACAGATTTAGTTGTGACGACGATGGATTTGGGTGTCCCTTGTGACAACGAAATGATTTGTTCTTCTTGTTTTTGAAGAAATTCCTCTACAACAGAAGATGACCTCATTTTGTAATCAACAATTGCGACAATCTCTCGTGTAGAAACAACACAATCATCACCTAAATGAATATACAAGACCCACACCTCATTTATCAGTCAATTACTTTTCCACTGGCTACTCTGAAAATTTCCGCTTCTTTCAAGGTGGCGTGATCGATGCCTTCAACACTTGTTGTGGTGACGAAGGTCTGTACACGTCCCTGAATGGTATGGAGCAAATGAGACTGTCTGTAATCATCAAGTTCAGATAAAACATCATCGAGCAGAAGAATTGGGTATTCACCGATTTCTTCATGAATCAGATCAATTTCTGCCAGCTTTAGTGAAAGAGCTGTTGTTCTTTGCTGCCCTTGAGAGCCATATGTCTGAACATCCCGACCATTCACAAAGAAAAGAAGATCATCTCTGTGAGGCCCCCATAGCGTCACCCCTCGGTCTATTTCTCTGTCTCTTAGTTTCTGAAACGATTCTTCATAGCTATTTTTTATTTTCGACAAGTCTGACGCTTCTGATACCTCTATGGCCGTCTGGTATTGGAGCGTGAGCGTTTCCAGCTCTCTTGAAATCCCAAAATGCAGCGGCTGCGCCCATTTTTCGAGCTGTTTCGTAAAAGTCAGTCGTCTTTTGACAACCTTCGCTGCCGCATCAATCAACTGCTCTGTTAAAACCTCCAGCATCGCTTGATCCGTTTGCTTTCTTGTTTGCAGTTGTTTCAAGTAATGATTCCGCTGAGAGAGGATTTTTTGATAGAGCGATAAATCATGCAAATAGACAGCAGACACTTGTCCAATCTCCATGTCGAGGAATCTTCTGCGGATTTGCGGGCTACCTTTCACAAGGCTGAGATCCTCTGGTGCAAACATGATGGTGTTCAAGGCACCAACATAATGACTGAGTTTCTGTTGTTCAATGTGATTGACCTTGCCCTTTTTTCCTTTTTTTGAGATCACGAGCTGCATGGGGAGTGGACCATTTTTTTTGATGACTCTACCTTCTATTTTAGCATAGTCTTCGTCCCATCGGATAAGTTCTTTATCATTTGACGTACGATGAGACTTTGCCATCGACAATACATAGATCGCTTCCATCAGGTTCGTTTTACCTTGGGCGTTCTCACCAATCATCACATTCACCTTATTGTCGAATTGAAGCTCGGTGTGTTCATAGTTTCGGTATGAAGTTAACGCCAGACTTTGAATGTACATGTATTGTCACCCGTTTCTAATTCACAACTTGAAATGTGCCGTGACCTTCTATCTCGACAACATCACCTGGGTATAATTTGCGTCCCCGTCTATTATCTGGCTCTTGATTGATGAACACCTCATGTTCACTTAAAAACCACTTCGCCATTCCACCAGATTGAATGACTTCCGCTAATTTCAAAAACTGCCCTAATGTAATCATTTCTGTTTCAATCGTTATCAGATTAGGCATTGTATCGACCTCTTTCAATATCACTAATATCTAATTGTACTAAAAAACAAGACAAGAAGGAAAGGGGGAAAGCGAACTGGGATGAAAGAAAGCTGAGGAAACGAGGAAAAAAGCTGCTGTGCGCTCACACAGCAGCCATTTTAGACCAAATTAATACGTTCTAACTGGAAGAATCAATTGCAAAATGGAATCATCATTTGGCGTGCGTAATAGGAATGGTCTCATTGCGCCAGTGAAACTGACATGAATCTCTGTTCCCTCTAATACTTTTAAAGCATCAAGCATATATTTCGGACTGAAAGAGATTTTGAGATCCTCCCCTTTAATGTCATCTGCTTGCACCGTTTCAACTACTTTACCGATTTCAGGCGAGTTAGAAGAGATTTCAAGGCTTTGCGCAGGATCAGCAGAAAGCTTCACCACGTTGTTACGCCCTTCTCTTGCTAAAAGTGATGCGCGATCAATCGCTTGAAGGAATTCTTTCGTATTCACTACTACATCCGTTTTACTTTCTTGCGGAATGAGGCGAGCTGTATCTGGGTAATTACCATCCAGCAATCTTGAGAAGAATAGCACGTTCTGTGCTTTAAAGAGAACCTGTGTCTCCGTAATGACGATGCTCACAAGATCTTGTCCATCATCAAGAATTTTACTTAGCTCTGTTAAACTCTTTCCTGGAATGACCACATTGTACGAGCTTTCCTCGTTAATATCCAACTTCGCTTTTCTTAAAGCAAGACGATGGCTATCCGTTGCTGTGCATATTAATTCACCTTTTTCAACCTTCCAGTTTACACCTGTCAAGATAGGTCGTGTTTCTGAGGTGGACACTGCAAAAACCGTTTGACGGATAAGGTTTTTAAGCAAATCTGTTGGAATTTGAAAAGCATGATGCTCTTCAATTTGTGGCAGATGCGGATATTCTTCAGCATCTAAGCCGTTTAAATTAAATTCTGCTGAACCAGAGCGGATGATGGTCAGATGATTTTGTTCTACCTCAATTTCGACAGTAGACATAGGCAGTTTCTTAACGATTTCGCTAAAGAAGCGGGCTTGCAGCACAATACTTCCCGGTCGATCAATTGTAATGACTTCTAAATCTCCATCTCTTTGAGGAATAAAAGATTCGATTGAGATATCAGAATCGCTCCCTGTGAGAGAAACCCCTTCATCAGATGCAACAATTTTAATCCCTGTCAAAATAGGAATCGTTGTTCTAGAGGATACGGCCTTTAATACATCTTGGACACTTTCAACAAGACGATCTTTTTGAATCGTGAATTTCATAGTGGTCCTCCTAATTTTTCTTAATGACATGTATATATATTTATTTAATAAAAATCGTAGAAGTACTAGTAGGGCTTGTGAATATGTGGATAAGTCGGTAGAAAGAAAGGAAAGACAGCCTATCCACATGTGGACAGACTGTGTATGACTATGCTCTAGTTATTCACATTTTCCCGTACTTATCTTATCAGCTTGATTATTTTAGTTGTTCTTTGATCTCTTTGACATGCTGCTGAAGCTGTTCATCTTCAACGATTAATTTTGAAATTTTCTCATGAGCATGAATGACGGTCGTATGATCTCGTCCACCAAATTCTTCTCCGATTTTAGGTAGAGAGGAATCGGTCATTTCTCTAGAGAGATACATCGCAATTTGTCTTGGATAAGCAACTGATTTCGTACGTTTCTTCGCTTTGAAATCTTCTAATCGAATATTAAATTGCTGCCCTACAATTCTTTGAATATCTTTAATTGTAATCACCTTAGGTTTCGATGAAGGAATGATGTCCTTTAGGGCTTCAGCTGCTAGATCAGCATTGATGTCTTTATTGATTAAAGAAGAGTAAGCAACAACACGAATCAAAGCACCTTCCAGTTCCCGAATGTTGCTGTCAATTTGATTGGCAATATAAAGCATGACTTCATTCGGAATGTCTAAACCTTCTGCTTTTGCTTTTTTACGTAAGATCGCAATACGCGTTTCTAGATCTGGCGGGGTAATGTCTGTAATTAAGCCCCATTCGAATCGAGAGCGTAATCTGTCTTCAAGTGTCGGAATTTCCTTTGGCGGCCGGTCACTAGAAATGACGATTTGCTTACTTTCTTCGTGAAGTGTGTTGAATGTATGGAAAAACTCTTCTTGTGTTTGTTCTTTTCCTGCTAAAAATTGAATATCATCTATCAAAAGCACATCTACATTCCGATAGCGATTACGGAAATCGACTGCTTTGTTGTCCCGGATTGAGTTGATAAATTCATTTGTAAATTTTTCAGATGATAGATAGACCACTTTGGCTGATGGATTATGGTCGATGACGTAATGACCGATCGCATGCATTAAGTGAGTCTTTCCTAAACCAACGCCCCCATAAATAAAAAGCGGGTTATATGCTTTTGCTGGTGCTTCTGCGACTGCAAGTGAAGCTGCATGAGCAAAACGGTTGCCTGAACCAATAACAAAAGTATCAAATGTATATTTTGGATTCAGCATATTTTGTGGAATTTCAACGGGTTCTTCTTTCGACATTTTTTTGATTGGAGATTTTGGCATGGCTTCCTCTTCGTCCTGATTTTGAGGAATGATAAATTTGATGCTGAGCTCTTCGCCTGTCAGTTCATAGATGGTATCTGCAATTAAGTGAAGGTATCTTGACTCGAGCCAGTCCCTCGCAAATTCATTAGGTGCAGTAATAGTCAGCGTATCTCCTTGAAGAGAATGGGCTTTAGTGGACTTCATCCATGTTTCAAAACTAGGTTTGCTCAATTTTGTCTCTATTTTTTGAAGTGCTTTATTCCACAGATCCAAAATATTTTCCAT